>NZ_CP046046.1:600000-1200000 GCF_009676705.1 Spiribacter sp. 2438
GGTGGAATTCCTGAGGGACCCGTCCAAGTTCCAGCGCCTGGGTGGCACCATTCCCCGCGGCGTGCTGATGGTTGGACCGCCGGGGACGGGCAAGACCCTGCTGGCCAAGGCCATCGCGGGCGAGGCCCGCGTGCCCTTCTTCAGCATCTCTGGCTCGGACTTCGTTGAAATGTTCGTTGGTGTGGGCGCTTCCCGGGTCCGGGACATGTTCGCCCAGGCCAAGAAGCAGGCGCCCTGCATTATCTTCATCGACGAGCTGGACGCGGTGGGTCGTCAGCGTGGCGCTGGTCTTGGCGGCGGCCATGATGAGCGCGAGCAGACGCTCAACCAGATGCTGGTGGAGATGGACGGCTTTGAGGGCAACGAGGGCATTATCGTCATCGCGGCGACCAACCGCCCGGACGTGCTCGACCCGGCCCTGTTGCGTCCGGGGCGCTTCGATCGGCAGGTGGTGGTGCCCCTGCCGGATGTTCGCGGGCGCGAGCAGATCCTGCGGGTGCACATGAACAAAACGCCCATCGCTGAGGACGTAAACGCTCACATTCTGGCCCGTGGCTGCCCGGGATTTTCCGGCGCGGATCTGGCCAACCTGGTGAACGAGGCCGCGCTGTTCGCTGCCCGGCGTAGCAAGCGGGTGGTCGACCAGCAGGACTTCGAGGACGCCAAGGACAAGATCCTCATGGGCGCCGAGCGCAAGTCCATGGTGATGAACGAGGACGAGAAGCGACTGACCGCCTACCACGAGGCCGGTCACGCCATCGTCGGGCTCAAGGTGCCGGAGCACGATCCGGTCCACAAGGTCACCATCATTCCGCGGGGGCGGGCGCTGGGTGTCACCATGTTCCTTCCGGAAGAGGACCGGTACAGCTACACCCGGCGCCGTCTGAACAGTTCCATCTGTGGTCTGTTTGGTGGGCGGATCGCCGAGGAGATGATCTTTGGCGCCGAGAGCGTGACCACCGGTGCCCAGAACGACATCCAGCGGGTCACCGAGATTGCCCGCAACATGGTCACGAAGTGGGGCCTGTCGGACAAACTCGGTCCGCTGGCTTACGGCGAAGATGAAGGTGAGGTGTTTCTCGGTCACCAGGTGACCCAGTCGAAGACCATCTCGGACGAGACGGCTCATGCGATTGACGAAGAAGTGCGGCGCATCGTCGAGGAGAATTACAAAGAAGCCACTGGGGTTCTCGAGGAGAACAAGGATGCGCTTCACGCCATGGCGGATGCCTTGATGAAGTTCGAGACCATCGACCGGGATCAGATCGAAGACATCATGGCAGGCCGGGACCCCAGGCCGCCCAAGGAAGCGGACCGCGTGTCCGAGCCCGCCTCCTCATCGGGAGGCGAGACCGAGGAGACGCCGGAGAGCGGGTCGTCTGAAGAGCCGGGTGAAGATGTCGGCAAGCCGACCGGCAAGCCAGCCAGTGAGCATTAATCTGACCGAATGATGCCGCTGCTGGATTGTGGCGGGCGGGTGCTGGATCTCAGCCGCCCGCAGGTCATGGGAGTCCTCAATGTCACCCCCGATTCCTTCTCGGACGGGGGTGTTTTCATGGGAGCAGACACCGCCCTGGAGCGGGCACTGGCTATGGAATCCGAAGGCGCGGCCGTCATCGACGTGGGCGGCGAGTCCACCCGGCCGGGCTCCCAGGGCATCAGTGTCGAGGAAGAGCTGCGACGTGTCATACCCGTCCTGGAAGCGATTCGCTCCGAGACCTCCGTGCCTCTTTCCGTGGACACCTCAAAGCCGGAAGTCATGGTCGAGGCCGCCCGCGCCGGTGCCGGGCTGATCAATGATGTTATGGCCCTGCGTCGCCCCGGCGCTCTGGAGGCGGCCCGGGACACCGGATTGCCCGTCTGCCTGATGCACATGCAGGGCACCCCCGCGAGCATGCAGGACAACCCTCGGTACCGGGATGTGGTCGGCGAGGTGGAAGGCTTTCTTCTCGAGCGCGTTGCGGCGGCCGAAAGCGCCGGGATCCCGCGGGAGCGACTGGTTCTGGACCCCGGCTTTGGATTCGGTAAAACCGATCCGCACAACGCGGCCCTGCTGGCGGGTCTGCGCCGACTTGCCAGCCATGGTCTGCCGGTTCTGGCGGGATTGTCGCGAAAATCCCTGGTGGGTCGTGTCCTTGGCCGGGAACTGCCGGAGCGCCTGGCGGGGAGCGTGGCCGCTGCCGCATTGGCGACATGGAATGGCGCCCGGTTGCTCAGGGCCCACGACGTGCGGGAAACCGTGGATGCAGTAAGGTTAATGGAGTATGTCACCATGGAAGGGTGTCCGGTGGCAGAGACGGCGCAGGGAGGCCGATAGCGATGGAAAAGCGCTACTTTGGAACAGATGGTATTCGGGGTCGGGTCGGCGAGCCGCCCATCACCGCGGATTTTGTACTTAAGCTGGGCTGGGCCGCCGGTCGGGTGTTTCGGGAACATGGGGGTTCCGGGCGGGTGCTAATCGGCAAGGACACCCGGCTTTCCAATTACATGTTCGAATCGGCGCTGGAAGCGGGTCTTTCGGCGGCTGGCATGAATATTCAACTGCTGGGGCCAATCCCGACGCCGGGTATTGCTTACCTGACGCGGACCCTGCGGGCGGATGCCGGGATTGTGATCAGCGCTTCCCATAACAGCCACGAAGACAACGGCATCAAGTTCTTTTCGGCCGACGGCTACAAGCTGGATGATGCGCTGGAGCTGGCGATTGAAGCCTATCTTGACCGGTCACTGGAGACGGTGGGTTCCGCGGCCCTTGGCAAGGCGTCCCGCGTCATGGACGCGCCCGGGCGTTACATCGAGTTCTGCAAACACACCCTCATGCCCGGTGTCGGGCTGCACGGTCTCACCCTTGTGGTGGACTGTGCCAATGGCGCCGGTTACCAGATGGCGCCGGCGGTCTTCGAAGAGCTGGGTGCCCGGGTCATCCGGCGGGGCGTGGAGCCCGACGGCCTCAACATTAACGTGGACTGTGGCTCGACCTGTGTCAGTGAACTGCAGCGAGTGGTGCTCGATGCGGGAGCGGATGGTGGCATCGCCCTGGATGGTGACGGTGACCGCGTGATCATGGTGGACGAGCGGGGTCGGGTCATGGACGGCGACCAGCTGCTCTGGGCAATCGCCCGCAGCCGCCATCAGGCCGGTGGTCTGCGGGGGCCGGTGGTCGGCACGCAAATGAGCAACCTGGGCCTGGAGCTGGCGCTGTCGGGCATGGGCATCGACTTCCTTCGGGCCCAGGTGGGCGATCGCTACGTGCTCGAGATGCTGCATGCCCGGGACGGGATCCTGGGTGGGGAGTCTTCAGGGCACATTGTCTGCCTGGATCGAACCACCACCGGTGACGGGATCGTGGCGGCCCTGCAGGTGCTTGGGGGTGCCATCGAGAGTGGGGTACCCCTTGGCGACGCCATTAACGGCATGGACAAGCTGCCCCAGCACATGGTCAACGTCCCGGTCGGACGCGGGGCTCAGCCGATGGCCGACGCCCGGGTCACCGCCGCGGTGGAGACGCTCGAAGCGCGTCTGGGCAAGGCAGGCCGCGTGCTGCTCCGGCCGTCCGGGACCGAGCCTGTGGTTCGCGTCATGGTTGAAGGCCGGGAAGATGCACAGGTTCGCGCCCACGCCGAGGCGCTGGCTGAGGAAGTGGCCGCCTATTGCCAGCCAGAGGTGTCAGCGGCTACCGGTGATTGATTCTCGGAGTCCCGCCGAGTACTCTCGAGCGCTTTCCTGCTGACCATGAACGAATCGCAAGAGTAGCCCATGCGAACTCCGCTTATTGCCGGTAACTGGAAAATGAACGGCCTGCGCAGCGATGCCGTGCGCCTTGCCGATGAACTGGCGCGGCATCTGCCGGATCTCCACGGTGTCGAGGTGGTGGTGTGTCCGCCGTTTGTTCATCTTGAAGCCGTCAAACAGCCCCTGACCGGGACCGCGATCGCCATCGGTGCTCAGAACTGTGCCGATGCCGCACTCGGCGCCCGCACCGGGGAGGTGGCGGCGGAGATGCTGGCTGACCTTGGGGTGCGCCATGTCATTCTCGGTCATTCGGAGCGTCGCGAATACTACGCGGAGGACGATCGCGTTATTGCAGCGCGTTACCAGCGGGCGATGGCGAGCGGACTGGTCCCCATTCTGTGTGTGGGTGAGACGCTGGAGCAGCGTGACGCCGGCCGCAGTGAAGCCATCGTCGAGGCGCAGATCCGGGGCATCACGGATCTTATCGGCGCCGATGGGCTGGGGGCTGGCGTGATCGCCTATGAGCCGGTCTGGGCGATCGGTACGGGTCGTACGGCCAGCGCAGAACAGGCGCAGTCCATGCATCGCTTCATCCGGGAGTGCCTTGCGACCATTGAGGGTCATGACGGCGCCGCAGAGCGCCGGCTGCTCTATGGTGGCAGCATGAAGCCGGATAACGCGGCTAAGCTGCTGGCCATGGAAGATGTGGACGGCGGTCTGGTCGGCGGTGCATCCCTGAACGCCGAGGGCTTTGCGGCCATCTGTGCCGCCGTGCCCCGCGGTTGAACCGCGGATTTTTAACGCAGAGGAAACATGTACACGATCATTCTGGCGATTCATCTGGTCCTTGCACTGACGCTCATTGGTGTTGTGCTGCTGCAGCACGGCAAGGGGGCAGACGCCGGTGCGGCGTTTGGCAGCGGCGCATCCAGCACGGTTTTTGGTGCCCGCGGCTCGGCGTCCTTCCTCGGTCGGCTGACCTGGGGGCTTGGAATCGCGTTTTTCATCACCAGCCTGACGCTGGCCATCATGGCTGGCACCTTTACGGCGGACACGGACAGTGTGCTTGACCGCGAGGTGGAGGAGCCCGCCACTCAGGAGCTGCCGCCGGTGCCGGATGACGCCATTGACGGCCGCTCCAACGGCGCTGAGCCCGGCCCTGCCCCGGATTAGAGGCGTCGCCCGCGTTGTGGCACGGGGCGCATCCTGTTAGCATTTTCTCTGTCATTGGTCTCAGTCACGCGGATGTGGTGGAACTGGTAGACACGCTGTCTTGAGGGGGCAGTGGCGAAAGCCGTGCCGGTTCGAGTCCGGCCATCCGCACCATGAACCAACTTCTCTTCTTAGCAATCAGGATGGCGTTTCCCGATGCTCGAGAGCTATCTACCGATTCTGGTCTTCATCGTGTTGGCCATGGTGATCGGCGTGGTGCCGCTCGCAGCGGGGTTCATCCTGGCGCCCCGGCGGCCCGAGCACGAAAAGCTCACTCCCTACGAATGCGGTTTTGAGGCTTTCGAGGATTCGCGCATGCAGTTCGACGTGCGCTATTACCTCGTCGCCATACTGTTCATCATATTCGACCTGGAAATCGCCTTCCTCTTTCCGTGGGCCATCGTTCTGGACGACATCGGCCTGTTTGGCTTTGGAGCCATGGCGATTTTCGTTGGCGTACTGCTGGTCGGATTCCTTTACGAGTGGAAGAAAGGAGCGCTGGAATGGGAGTAGAGGGCGTCCTTGAAAAAGGTTTTGTAACCACTTCCGCGGACAAGCTGATCAACTGGGCCCGGACCGGGTCGCTGTGGCCGATGACTTTCGGGTTGGCCTGCTGTGCCGTGGAAATGATGCATGCCGGTGCGGCTCGCTACGACATGGACCGAATGGGTCTGATCTTTCGGCCCTCGCCGCGGCAGTCCGACGTCATGATCGTGGCGGGGACCCTGGTCAACAAGATGGCGCCGGCTCTCCGCCGGGTCTACGACCAGATGCCCGATCCCAAGTGGGTGATCTCCATGGGGTCCTGTGCCAACGGCGGCGGCTACTATCATTATTCCTACTCGGTGACGCGTGGCTGTGACCGTATCGTGCCGGTGGATATTTATGTGCCCGGGTGTCCACCTACCGCCGAAGCGCTGCTCTACGGCGTGGTGCAGCTGCAGAACAAGATTCGGCGCACCAACACCATCGCCCGCTGAGGTGCTGACATGACAGGTTCGGCGGATACGATTCTCGAACGGGTCACGGGCGTACTTGGCGACACCGTGACGGCGAACCGCCACGAGTACGGCGAGGCAGAAATCGAAGTTGCTCCCGAGTATCTCTACTCAGCCATGGAGCAACTTCGAGACCATGAGTCCCTGCGGTTCGAGCAGCTGCTGGACATTGCCGGCGTCGATTATGCCGCCTATGGCAAGGACGAATGGATCACCGAACAGGCCACCAATACCGGTTTCAGCCGGGGCGTGGACGGGTTCAGCACCGGTCGGCTCGGTCTCACCGGCATCTACGGCGTACAGCGGATCGAGTCCAACACCGGGCGGCGGTTCGCCGCCGTGTACCACCTGCTGTCGGTGACGCATAACCATCGCCTGCGGGTGCGCTGCTTCGCCGGCGATGACGATTTCCCGATGCTGGACTCGATTGTCCCGCTGTGGGCGTCGGCCAACTGGCAGGAACGGGAAGCCTTCGATCTGTTCGGCATGGTGTTCAACGGCCACCCCGACCTGCGCCGGATTCTGACCGACTATGGCTTCGTCGGCCATCCATTTCGCAAGGACTTTCCGCTTATTGGCAACGTCGAAGTCCGGTATGACGAAAACCGGGGTCGTGTGGTCTATGAACCGGTGTCCATCGAGCCCCGTGTGCTGGTGCCCCGGGTGATCCGCAAGGACAACCGATACGCCGACCCCACCGCCGAGGAGGCTCGCGATGCCTGAAATCAGCAGTTACACGGTCAACTTCGGCCCTCAGCATCCGGCCGCCCACGGCGTACTCCGTCTTGTCCTCGAGATGGAGGGCGAGGTGGTGCGCCGCGCTGACCCCCATATTGGGCTGCTGCATCGGGCCACCGAAAAGCTGGCTGAGACCAAGCCTTACAATCAGAGCATCGGCTACATGGACCGGCTCGATTACGTGTCCATGATGTGCAATGAGCACGCCTATGTGCTGGCGATCGAGAAGCTCCTCGGGGTGACGCCCCCGGAGCGGGCCCAGTACATCCGGGTGATGTTCGATGAGATCACCCGAATTCTTAACCACCTGCTGTGGATCGGCGCCCATGGGCTGGACGTCGGGGCCATGACGGTCTTCCTTTACGCCTTCAAGGAGCGTGAGGAGCTCATGGACTGCTACGAGGCGGTCAGCGGTGCGCGCATGCATGCCACTTACTACCGTCCGGGTGGCGTCTACCGTGATCTGCCAGAGCGCATGCCCAAGTATCGCGAGTCGGAGTTCCGCAACGACAAGCAGTTGAGCCGGATGAATGCTGACCGCGAGGGCAGCATGCTCGACTTCATCGAGGCCTTCTGTGACCGGTTCGTGGGCACCGTGGACGAAATCGACACCCTGCTGACGGATAACCGGATCTGGAAACAGCGCCTGGTGGATGTGGCGGTGGTGCCGCCGGAGCGGGCCCTGCAGCTGGGGTTCACCGGTCCGATGCTGCGCGGATCCGGGGTGGAATGGGACCTGCGGCGGAAGCAGCCTTACGAGGTTTACGACCGCATGGACTTCGAGATTCCGGTGGGCACCAATGGCGACTGCTACGACCGCTATCTGGTCCGCATGGAAGAGATGAGGGAGTCGGTCAAGATCATCCGTCAGTGCGTGGACTGGCTGCGGCGCAACGAGGGTCCGGTGATTCTCAGCGACAACAAGGTGGTTCCGCCCAGCCGCGAAGAGATGAAGGACGACATGGAATCGCTGATTCACCACTTCAAGCTCTTTACCGAGGGGTACTGCACGCCGCCGGGCGAGGTTTATGCCTCCATCGAGGCGCCAAAGGGCGAGTTCGGTGCCTACATTGTCTCTGATGGCGCCAACAAGCCCTATCGGCTGAAGCTGCGGGCGCCGGGCTTTGCCCACATGTCCGCTATGGACGAAATGGTTAACGGCCACATGCTGGCCGACGTGGTGACCGTGATGGGCACCATGGACATTGTTTTCGGGGAGGTGGATCGGTGAGTAGCGCCCAAGAGCCGGTTGAAGGCGGTTTGAGCGATGCCGAGCGCCAGGAAATCGACCAGTGGCTGGAGCGGTTCCCGGATAACCCGGCCGGCCGTCAGTCGGCGGTGATTCCGGCGTTGCATGTCGTCCAGCATCACTGCGGGGGCTGGCTGCCGCGGGATCGAATGGATGCGGTGGCGGATTACCTGGGCATGGCCCCCGCTCGGGTCTACGAGGTGGCGACCTTTTACGGCATGTTTGATGTCAAACCGGTTGGGCGTCACAAGATCAATATCTGCACCAACATTTCCTGCATGCTCCGCGGCTCCGACGAGATCGTCGAGTATGTCGAGAAAAAACTCGGCATCCGGCTGGATGAGACCACAGCCGATGGCCGGATCACGCTAAAGCGTGAAGAGGAGTGCCTGGCCGCTTGCGCCGGTGCTCCGATGATGCTGGTGGATGAGGAGTTCTACACCGATCTGACGCCCGAGAAGATCGACCGAATCATCGACGGCCTGGAGTAGTCATGACCAACGTCTGCTATACAACGCTCCAATTCGACGAGCCCTGGACCCTCGAAAATTACCGCGCGGTGGGTGGATACCAGGCGCTGGAAAAGGTTTTGCGCGAGGGCATGAGCCAGGAGGACGTCATTGAAGAGATCAAGGCGTCAAACCTGCGGGGGCGCGGTGGCGCCGGCTTTCCCGCGGGCATGAAGTGGAGCTTCATGCCCCGCAGTGCACCCGGCCCGAAATACCTGCTCTGCAACTCCGACGAGTCCGAACCGGGCACCTGCAAGGACCGGGATATTCTCCGGTACAACCCCCACGCCCTGGTCGAGGGCATGATCATCGCCAGCTATGCGATGGGGGTGACCACCGGGTTCAACTACATGCGCGGCGAGTTCATCAAGGAACCGTTTCAGCGCATGGAACAGGCGGTCCGGGAGGCCCGTGAGGCGGGTTACCTGGGCGAGGACATCCTCGGGTCCGGGTTTGACTACCAGATCCACAACTACGTGGGAGCCGGCGCCTACATCTGCGGGGAGGAGTCCGCATTGATGGAGTCGCTGGAGGGCAAGAAGGGCATGCCCCGGAACAAGCCGCCATTCCCGGCTCAGGCCGGGGTGTACGGCCGGCCCACCACCATCAACAACACCGAGACGCTGGCCTCGGTGCCGGCGATTATCCGCAACGGCGCAGACTGGTTCCTCGAACTGGGCAAGCCCAACAACGGCGGGATGAAGATCTTTTCGGTGTCCGGCCACGTGGAAAAGCCGGGCAATTTCGAAATCCCGTTGGGCACGCCATTCCGAGATCTGCTGGAGATGGCCGGCGGTGTCTGGAAGGGTCGCCAGCTGAAGGCCGTTATCCCCGGCGGCTCCTCCATGCCCATGGTGCCGGGTGAGCAGATGCTCGAGCTGGACATGGATTACGACTCGCTCATGAAGGCCGGGACGGCGCTGGGATCCGGCGGCGTGGTGGTGATGGACGAGACCACGGACATGGTTCAGGCGATCATGCGGGTCAGCCGCTTTTACTACGCGGAGTCCTGCGGGCAGTGCACCCCGTGCCGCGAGGGCACTGGCTGGATGTACCGAGTGATACGGCGGATTTACGAAGGACATGGTCGGCCCGAAGACCTGGAGCTTCTGGAATCCGCCGCCGGACAGATTGCCGGTCACACCATCTGCGCCTTTGGCGAGGCGGCGGCCTGGCCGGTGCAGAGCGTGCTCAAGCACTGGCGGCACGAGTTTGAATACTACATCGAGCACAAGCGATCGATTGTTGAGGCAGCCGCATGAGCGCAAAGGTCGAAACAGCCAATCCGGAGACCGTGACCATCGAGATTGATGGCCGGTCCATCGAGGCGCCCAAGGGGGCCCCCATCATCGAGGTCGCCGACGAGCACGGGATCGATATCCCCCGCTTCTGCTATCACCGCAAGCTCTCGGCGCCGGCCAACTGCCGGATGTGCCTGGTGGATGTGGAGATGGGTGGCCGGCCGGCCCCCAAGCCGTTACCGGCCTGCATCACCACGGTGGCGGACGGCATGGTGGTGCGCACCACCTCCGAGCGGGCCCTGAAAGCCCAGCGCGGCGTGATGGAGTTCCTGCTCATCAACCATCCGCTGGACTGTCCGATCTGCGATCAGGGCGGCGAGTGCGAACTCCAGGATCTGGCCCTGGGCTACGGCCGAAGCGTCTCCCGGTTCGTCGAGCGCAAGCGCGTGGTTAAGGATGAAAACCTGGGGCCGCTGATCGCCACCGAGATGACCCGTTGCATTCACTGCACACGCTGCGTCCGCTTCCTTGACGAGGTTGCCGGCACCAGCGAGCTCGGCGCCATGTTCCGCGGCGAGCACACCGAGATCAGCACACTGGTCGGGACGGGGGTTCACTCCGAGCTCTCCGGTAACGTCATCGATCTCTGCCCGGTCGGAGCGCTGACGGCGCGGCCGTATCGATTCTCGGCTCGGGCCTGGGAGATGCTGGCTCACTCCTCGGTTTCCCCTCATGACTGCATCGGCTCCAACATCGACCTTCACCAGGTTCGCGGAGCCATCAAGCGCGTGGTGCCCCGGGATAATGAAGCGGTCAATGAATGCTGGATCAGTGACCGGGACCGATTTTCCTACGAGGGCGTCTACAGCACCGATCGCCTGCTTTCTCCGCAGATCAAGGAGGACGGCGAGTGGCACAGTGTCGACTGGCAGACCGCCGTGGAGGCGGTGGCCAACCGGTTTCGTGATCTGGTGGATCAACACGGGGGCGATGCCCTGGGGGCATTGCTTTCGCCGTCGGCCACCCTCGAGGAAATGTATCTGGCAGCTCGCATCATGCGCGCGCTGGGCAGCGGCAACATTGACACGCGACTGCGTCGTGGCGATTTCAGGGATGGCGTGCTGGCGAATGGTTTCCCCGGGCTGGAGACACCCATTGCCGAGCTGGAAAACCTGAACGCGGCGCTCATTGTGGGTGGGTACCCCCGTCATGAGCAGCCACTGATCAATCACCGGCTGCGCAAGGCCGGGCTGCGGGGCGGCCGGATCATGGCCCTGAATCCCCGCCAGTTCGACTGGAACATCCCGCTGGCGGTGGATGGTGTGGCCCCGGTGTCCGAATTGCCTGCCCGGCTGGCTGCCGTAGTGAGGGCTCTGGCCGAGTTGAAGGGCCAGTCGGAACCGGCTGGGCTGGAAAGCTGGCTCACTGGCGTCGCCATTGACGATCAGGCACGGGAGATCGCCGAAGCGTTGAGCAATGCAGACCGGGGCGCCGTTCTGCTCGGTGGTCTCGCCGATGCGCATCCGGCGGGCGCCGAACTGCGCTACTTGGCTGGCAGCATCGCCGCACTGGCTGGCGCGGATTACAACGAGCTCACCAATGGCGCGAACACCGCCGGCGGCTGGATCACCGGCGCGGTGCCGGGCCGAAGCGCCGACGGGCAGGCCAATGAAGGGCTCGATGCCCGTGCCATGCTCGATACACCCCGCAAGGGTTACCTGTTGCTGGGTGTAGAGCCGGAGCACGACCTCCATGACGGTGTACTGGCCGCCAACGCGCTGGCCGAAGCCGAGTCCGTGATTGCGGTGGCGGCCTATGACTCGCCGTCGCTGCGGGCCCATGCGGATATCCTGCTGCCCATCGCCACCCTGGGCGAGACCGCCGGCACGCTGGTGAACGCCGAGGGCCGCTGGCAGAGCTTTGCCGGCGTTGGACAGCCTCAGGGCGACGCCCGTCCCGCGTGGCGTCTGCTGCGGGTGCTGGCAAACGTCCTCGAGCTGGATGGCTTTGACTACCAGGCCCCTGACGAGATTCACGCCGAAATTCAGTCAATGGCCGGCGACTCGGGCGCGGCGCGGCCGCTTCAGGTGGTGGAGCCGGTCAAAGCGCCGGCGGGTTCCCTGACCCGCATTGGCTATCCGGCCATGTTCGGGGTGGATCCGCTGTGCCGACATGCTTCGGCTCTTCAGCAGACCGACCATGCGGCGGATGCCGAGGCACTAATCAATGCCGAGGATGCCCGGTCGCTGGGCGTTGCCGATGGAAGCCGAGTGCGGGTGTCCCAGGGCAATCAGGCAGTGGAGCTCCCCGCGCGCGTGGGAGATCAGGTTCCCGCCGGTAGCGTCTGGATTGCCGGCGGCGTGTCCGGCAGCGAGGGTCTGGGCGCCCTGATCGGCGCCATTGAGGTCGAGCCGGTCGAGGGCGGTGAATGAACGCCCTCATTGAACTGGCGTGGATCGTCACCAAGATAACGGCGCTGGTGGTGCCGTTGTTCCTGGCGGTGGCCTACATGACCTATGCCGAGCGCAAGGTCATCAGTGCCATGCAGCTGCGCAAAGGGCCCAACCGGGTTGGCTGGAACGGTCTGCTCCAGCCCATTGCGGATGCGCTGAAGCTGCTGATGAAAGAGGTGGTGCTGCCCCAGAACGCCAACCGATTCCTGTTCGTTCTGGCGCCGATGCTGTCCATTATGCCGGCGCTGGCCGCCTGGGCGGTGC
This sequence comes from Spiribacter sp. 2438, assembly GCF_009676705.1. Classification (GTDB taxonomy): domain Bacteria; phylum Pseudomonadota; class Gammaproteobacteria; order Nitrococcales; family Nitrococcaceae; genus Spiribacter. The sequence continues at coordinate 612,397 of NZ_CP046046.1, forward strand.
TCCCGCTGGCCGAAGGGGTGGTGATCGCCGATATCAATGCCGGTCTGCTCTATGTGCTGGCCATGACCTCCATGGGTGTCTACGGGATCATCCTCGCGGGCTGGGCATCGAACTCCAAGTACGCGTTGCTGGGCTCCCTGCGTGCCGGCGCCCAGGTGGTGTCCTATGAGATCGCCATGGGCTTCGCCCTGGTGGGGGTGTTGATGGCGGCGGGCAGTCTGAACATGACCGAGATCGTCAACGCCCAGGCCGGGCCGATCTGGAACTGGTTCTGGCTGCCGCTGTTGCCACTGTTTGTCGTCTACTGGATTTCGGGTGTGGCGGAGACCAACCGCCTGCCGTTTGATGTGGCCGAAGGCGAGTCGGAGATCGTCGCGGGTTTCCACGTGGAATACTCCGGGATGGCTTTCGCCATCTTCTTCCTCGCCGAATACGCCAACATGATCTTGATTTCGGGTCTGGCGGCCATCCTGTTCCTGGGTGGCTGGTATTCGCCATTTCACGGCCTGCCACTGCTGGGCCCGATGTTCGACTGGGTGCCAGGTTTTGTCTGGTTCGTCCTCAAGACCTGCCTGTTCCTGTTCCTGTTCATCTGGTTCCGGGCCACGTTCCCCCGTTACCGATACGACCAGATCATGCGTCTGGGCTGGAAAGTGCTGATTCCGGTGACGGTGGTCTGGCTGGTGGTCCTGTCCGGCTTGATCCTCGGCGAAGTCGGCCCCTGGTTCTGATTCAAGAAGGTTATTGACGATGCAAGCGGTCAAGGAATTTTTCGGCACCTTCATGCTCACCGAGCTGCTTAAAGGGATGCGGCTGACCGGCAAGCATATGTTTGATGCCAAATACACCCTGGAGTACCCCGAAGAAAAAGCGCCCCAGTCACCGCGGTTCCGCGGCCTTCATGCGCTGCGGCGGTACCCGAACGGCGAAGAGCGTTGCATTGCCTGCAAGCTCTGCGAAGCCGTCTGTCCGGCGCTGGCCATCACCATCGAATCCGAACAGCGGGATGACGGGACCCGGCGCACCACCCGCTATGACATTGACCTGTTCAAGTGCATTTACTGCGGATTCTGTGAGGAGTCCTGCCCGGTGGACTCCATCGTCGAAACCCGGATTCACGAATATCATTTCGAGCGCCGCGGCGAGCAGATCATCAACAAGCAGGAACTGCTGGCCATTGGGGACAAGTACGAAGCGCAACTGGCGGAAGATCGGGCGGCCGACGCGCCGTATCGCTAGGTTGAAAGGGGATCGGGGCACACCGTGATCGAAAAAGTCATTTTTTATGTGTTCGCCGCCATCCTGCTGCTGGCGGCGATGCTGGTGATCACTGCCCGGAACCCGGTGCATTCGGCACTGGCGCTGGTACTGGCGTTCTTTACTAGCGCCGCACTCTGGCTCATGGCGGAGGCGGAGTTCCTGGGCATCGCGCTGGTCCTGGTCTACGTGGGCGCCGTGATGGTGCTTTTCCTGTTCGTGGTGATGATGCTGGACATCAATATCTCGGTCATGCGGGAAGGCTTTGCGCGCTACCTGCCCCTTGGGGCGATAGTGGGCGTGGTCATGGTGCTGCAGATGCTGCTGGTGCTGGGCTCGGCAGAGGTGGACCTGTCGGCCATGACGGCCGAGGCCACGGCGGCAGCGGATGGAGAAACCAACAACATCCGCATGCTCGGCAACGTGATGTACACGGTTTATGTCTATCCCTTCGAGCTGGCGGCCATGGTGCTGCTACTGGCGATTATCGCGGCTATCATGCTCACCCATCGCCGTCGGGGTGGCACCAAGCATCAGGACATCTCGGCCCAGGTGCGCACCAGAAAGGAAGACCGGCTACGCATGGTGCGAATGCCGAGCGATAGAAAAAAAGACTCTTAAAACCGGGGCATAAATGTTAGCGCTTTCAGATTATCTGATACTCAGCGCCCTGCTGTTTTCCATCGGCATGGCGGGCATTTTTCTGAACAGGAAGAATGTCATTGTCCTGCTGATGTCCATTGAGCTCATGCTGCTGGCGGTGAATTTCAACTTCATCGCTTTCTCCAGTTTTCTCGGAGACATCCACGGACAGGTGTTCGTGTTCTTCATCCTCACCGTGGCGGCGGCGGAGTCCGCCATCGGCCTCGCCATCCTGGTGGTGCTCTTCCGTAACCGGGGCAGCATCAATGTTGGCGATCTGGACTCGATGAAGGGTTGAGCATGAAGTCTGTCTACGTCCTGGCCGTTTTCGCACCGCTGGTGGGTGCCATTATCGCCGGCCTCATGGGTCGTCGGATCGGGCGCAGCGCTTCCGCCGCCATCACCGTCGGTGCCGTGGGGCTGTCCGCGGCGCTGTCGCTCTGGGTGCTGTATCAGCATGTCTGGGGCGGCGCCCCGGTGTTCAACGAGGCCCTGTACCGCTGGGGCACCCTGGGTGGGCTGATTGTCGAAATCGGTTTCCTGGTAGATCGCCTGACGGCGCTCATGATGGTGGTGGTGACCACGGTGTCGCTGGCCGTGCATGTCTACACCATCGGCTACATGCATGACGACGACGGCTACGAGCGGTTTTTCAGTTACATCAACCTGTTCACCTTCGCCATGCTGATGCTGGTGATGGCCAACAATTTCCTGCAGCTGTTCTTTGGCTGGGAGGCCGTCGGGCTGGTCTCATATCTGTTGATCGGTTTCTGGTATCGAAAGGAAACCGCCATATTCGCCAACCTCAAGGCATTCCTGGTCAACCGGGTGGGCGATTTCGGTTTCCTGCTCGGTATCGCGGCGATTCTGTATTTCTATGGCAGTCTTGATTATGCCGAGGTCTTCCAGGCCGCGGCGGCCGACCCCGAGGCCACGATGTCCATCCTTGGCACCGAAGCGCTGGTGGCAACCGTGGTGGCCGTGCTGCTGTTCATCGGTGCCATGGGCAAGTCCGCCCAGGTTCCGCTGCACGTCTGGCTGCCGGACTCCATGGAAGGCCCGACGCCGATTTCGGCGCTGATCCATGCTGCCACCATGGTGACCGCCGGTATTTTCCTGGTGGCCCGGATGTCGCCGGTGTTCGAAATGTCCGAAGCGGCCCTATCGCTGGTTCTGGTGCTGGGTGCGATCACCGCTCTGTTCATGGGGCTGGTCGGCCTGGTGCAGACAGACATCAAGCGGGTTATCGCCTACTCGACGTTGTCGCAGTTGGGCTACATGTTTGTTGCCCTGGGCGCCTCGGCCTATGCGGCAGGGGTTTTCCATCTGATGACCCACGCCTTTTTCAAGGCCCTTCTGTTCCTCGGAGCCGGCGCCATTATCGTTGCCCTGCATCATGAGCAGGACATGAGGCGCATGGGCAACCTGCGCCGCTATCTGCCCATCACCCATATCACCATGCTGCTGGCCACCCTGGCGCTGGTCGGAACGCCGTTTTTCTCCGGGTACTACTCCAAGGACGCGATTATCGAAGCGGTCAACTACGCTGATCGCGCCGGCGCCGGGTTTGCTTATGTCGCGGTTCTTCTGGGGGTTTTCATTACGTCGCTGTACAGCTTCCGTTTGTACTTCCTGGTGTTCTGGGGCGAGGATCGGGTCGACCCCCACGCCCGCGAGCACATGCAGCATCTGCCGCGTTATGTGCTGCCGGTGATGCAGTGGCCGTTGATTGTCCTGGCGGTGCCTTCCGTGGTGATCGGCTACTTCACCATGGGCCCGATGCTGTTCGGTGATTTCTTTGAAGGCGTTATCCATGTGGCGCCCGGCAATGACGTCCTGGTCAATGTGGCCGGGCATTTTGACGGGCCGACCGCCTTCGCCCTGGCGGCGGTGACCCACCTGGCGTTCTGGCTGGCCCTCGCCGGTGCCATCACCGCCTGGTATTTCTATATTCGCCGCCCGGATCTGTTGCCGGCGATCAACCAGCGCCTGGGTCTCGTCGTGCGGGTTCTGGAGCGAAAATACGGGTTTGATGATCTGTATAACGTCGGGTTTGCCGGTGGCGGGCGGAGCCTGGGACGAGCCCTCTGGCGGATTGGTGACCAGGGCCTGATCGACGGCCTGATCGTCAACGGCTCGGCACGCACCGTGGGCCGAGTGGCCGGTCTGATCCGCGGCTTTCAGTCCGGCTATCTGTTCCACTACGCCTTTGTCATGATCATCGGCCTGCTGGTGCTGTTAACCATTTTCGTCGCTAACTGGCGGGGGTGGTTCTGATGGCGCTACAGGGACTGCCTTTACTGAGTCTGCTGGTCTGGATTCCCATTCTGGGGGGATTGGCCGTTCTGGCGGTGGGCAATGGCAATGCGGATCGGGCCCGCTGGGCGGCGCTGGGTGTTGCCGGCCTGACTCTGGTGCTCGCCCTGGCCCTCTGGGGTGGTTTTGAGGCGGGGATCGCCGCCATCCAGTTCGAGGAAAGACGACTCTGGATCCAAGCCTTCGATATTCATTACCACCTGGGCGTGGACGGGATTTCCATGCCGCTGGTGGTCCTGACCGCGTTCTCGACGCTGCTGGTGGTCATCGCCGCCTGGGAGGTGGTCCGCTACAAGCCCGCCCAGTACCTGGCGGCCTTCCTGATCATGGAAGGCATCATGATCGGGGTGTTCAGCGCCCTGGACGCCATTCTGTTCTACGTTTTCTTCGAAGCCATGCTAATCCCGATGTTTCTGATCATCGGGATCTGGGGCGGGCCGAACCGGATCTATGCCACGCTGAAGTTCTTCCTCTACACGTTCCTGGGCTCGGTGCTGATGCTGGTGGCGCTGATCTATCTGCGCACCGAGGCCGGCAGTTTCGCCATCCAGGATTTCTATGGCCTGGCGCTGCCGCTGCAGACTCAGGTCCTGCTGTTCCTCGCGTTCCTGGCGGCATTTGCTGTCAAGGTGCCCATGTTTCCCGTTCACACCTGGCTGCCGGATGCCCACGTGGAGGCACCCACCGGCGGCTCGGTCATTCTGGCCGCGATTACTCTCAAGATCGGCGGGTACGGGTTCCTGCGCTTCAGCCTGCCGATTGCGCCAGAGGCGAGCCTGGCTCTGGACTGGCTGCTGATCGGTCTGTCGCTGATCGCCGTGGTCTATATCGGCCTGGTGGCCATGGTGCAGACGGATCTGAAAAAGCTCATCGCCTATTCGTCCATCGCCCACATGGGGTTTGTGACCTTCGGGTTTTTCCTGATTTTCCGCATCGTTGCCAATGGCGGCGGCCGCGAAGGGGCGCTGCTGGCGCTGGAAGGCGGCATGGTGCAGATGATTTCCCACGGGTTCGTATCGGCGGCCATGTTCCTGTGCGTTGGTGTGCTCTACGACCGCATGCACACCCGCAAGATCGCGGACTATGGCGGAGTCGCCAATCGCATGCCCATTTTCGCCGGGTTCTTTGTGCTCTTCGCCATGGCCAATGCCGGCCTGCCGGGTACCTCGGGATTTGTCGGCGAGTTCATGGTGATTCTCGCGAGCTTCCAGGCCGGGTTCTGGTATGCCTTTGTGGCCGGATTGACGCTCATTCTGGGGGCGGCCTATACCCTGTGGATGATCAAACGCGTGGTCTACGGCGAAGTCCGCAGTGATGCCGTGGCAGAGCTTCAGGACGTCAACCGGCGGGAACTCTTCCTGCTGGGCGTGCTGGCGGTGGTGATCCTTTACTTCGGCATTCACCCGGCACCGCTGGTGGATGTCATGACCCCATCCCTCGATGCACTGTTCAGCATCGTGATGGCGACCCTTTAGCACCGGTTCGAGGACGAACATGACCTTCGAGATGCCTCAATTCGCACTGGCGGCCCCGGAAATCTGGCTCGGGGTGATGGTCTGCGTAGTGCTTGTGGCCGACCTGTTTGACCGCAGTGGCGAAGCGCGTCTTGCTTTCCTGCTGACTCAGTTGACCCTGCTGGTGACCATTGTGCTGGCGTTCTTCACCCACTGGGGGGGTGAGGCGCAGATCACCTTCAACGGCATGTATGTCTCCGACAGCCTGGCGGGACTGCTGAAAGGGGCCATTGCCGCATTGGCGGCGATCACCATCGGGTACAGCCGCGACTACCTGCGGCAGCGATCGCTGTTGCAGGGCGAGTTCTACATGCTGGCTCTGATGGCCACGCTGGGCATGTCGGTCATGGCGTCAGCCTCCAGCATGCTGGTCCTCTATATCGGTCTTGAGCTTCTGTCTCTCAGTCTGTACGCGCTGGTCGCCTTCAACCGCGAGAGCCGCATCGGCTCTGAAGCGGCCATGAAGTATTTCGTCCTGGGGGCGCTCTCCTCGGGCATGCTCCTCTACGGCATGTCGATGATTTATGGCGCCGCCGGCAGCCTGCTGATCTCGGACATCGCCGCGTCGGCGGCGGCCGGTGAGAATCAGCTGCTGATGGCCTTTGGCATGACCTTCGCCCTGGTGGGTGTGGCCTTCAAATTCGGCGCGGCGCCATTTCACATGTGGATACCGGATGTCTACCAGGGGGCGCCCACCGCAGTCACCGCCTTTCTGGGCAGCGCGCCCAAAATCGCCGCACTGGCGTTGTTTCTCCGGCTCCTGGCGGAGGGGCTGGGAGATCTTCATGACCAGTGGCAGGTCATGGCGATCATTCTTGCGGTGGGTTCGCTGGCGGTGGGTAACCTGTTCGCCATCGTCCAGACCAATTTCAAGCGGATGCTGGGCTACTCAACGGTGTCCCACATCGGCTTTCTGTTCCTCGGGCTGATTGCAGGCACCGACGAGGGCTACGCGGCGGCGCTGTTCTACGCCATCAGCTACGGCATCATGGCCGCGGGGGCCTTCGGCATGATCATCCTGCTGTCCCGGCGGGGGTTCGAGGCCGAGATGATCGACGATATGCGTGGGCTCAACGAGCGCCACAGCGGCTTTGCCCTGGTGATGCTGCTGCTGATGTTTTCCATGACGGGGATTCCGGGAACCGTCGGCTTCTACGCCAAATGGCTGGTGCTCCAGTCCCTGGTGGAAGTCGGCCTGATCTGGCTGGCGGTGCTGGCCGTGGTTTTTGCGGTCATTGGCGCTTTCTACTACCTGCGGGTGCTCAAGGCCGTCTATTTTGACCGTTCCGACGAAGCGCCCGTCGCGCTGGAGACGCCGGCCGGGCCGAAGGTCCTGATTGCCGCCAACGGCGGGCTGGTCCTGCTGCTCGGGTTGTTTCCGGACACGCTGATCACCCTGTGCCGGGCGGCGTTCGGTCTATAATTCGGCCATGAGTAACAGCATTGCCATCCCCCTGTTGCTGGTCATCAGTCTGGTGGCTGCCAACCTGCCCTGGGTCACCGAGAAGGTGGCATTTGTGCGCGAGCCCCGCAGCGGATCCAAGTCGGAATGGGTCCGGCTTCTGGAGTGGCTCGGCATGTTTGGCGTGGTCGCGCTGATCGCCGCCGGGCTTGAGATGCAGGCCCAGGGGCAGCTCCAGCCCCAGGGGTGGGAGTTCTGGGTCATCGTCCTGTGTCTGTTTGCGGTTTTGGCGCTTCCCGGGTTTGTGTACCGCCATGACCTGCGGCGGCGATTGATTAAGCGTCGACGCCGCAAACCCTCTTGAAAAAAACCGGGTCGCCCCCTATCCTGTCGCTTGTCGGTTGCGGGGTGGAGCAGTCCGGTAGCTCGTCGGGCTCATAACCCGAAGGTCGCAGGTTCAAATCCTGCCCCCGCTACCAAACAGGCATCTTCGAGAAGGCCGCTTGCGGCCTTTTTTTTTGCCGGCGCCCGGAAGGGGGCTGGCCAAGGGAAATGGGCCTATGGCCCATTTTTTGTTCCGGCCGGAGCCGGAAGCGGAAAGCATGAAAGCGCCTGAACGCGTAACCAAATTGCTGGAGCCGGTGGTCACGGGACTTGGCTACGAGCTGGTCGGGGTGGAGTTTCATCCGGGTCGGCGCCAGGGGACGCTGCGTCTGTACATCGACCGGCCCGAGGGGATCGAGGTGGATGACTGTGCACGGGTCAGCCATCAGGTCAGTGGTGTCCTCGACGTCGAGAATCCGATAGCCGGCGAATACCTGCTGGAGGTTTCTTCACCCGGGCTGGATCGGCCGATTTTCAAGACCGAAGACTACGACCGGTTTGCCGGGGAGACCGTCCATCTGCGGTTGCGTCGACTGCTGGACGGCCGGCGGCGTCATCACGGCCGGCTGGTCGGGTTGCGGGATGATCAGGTGGTGATTCACGAAGAGGGCGAGGAGATTGCCGTCCCACTGACGGAAATTGATCGCGCGCATCTGGAGCTGGAGCCCGAAACGGGCGGCCATCGGGAGAGCAAATAGACGATGAGCAAGGAAATTCTGCTGGTTGTTGATGCCATCGCCAATGAAAAGGGCGTTGAGCAGGAGGTCATCTTCGAGGCCATCGAAGCCGCACTGGCGTCAGCGACCCAGAAGCGGCACGAGGGTGATATCGATGTCCGCGTGGCTGTCGATCGGCGCACCGGCGACTACGAGACCTTCCGCCGCTGGCACGTGGTCGAGGATGACGTCGAGATCGAGTGGCCCGATCAGGAAATCCCGGTGACCACGGCAAAAGAGAGTGATCCGACGCTCGAGGTCGGCAGCGTTATAGAATCGCCCATGGAATCCGTGGAGTTTGGTCGCATTGCCGCCCAGACCGCCAAACAGGTGATTGTCCAGAAAGTCCGCGAGGCTGAGCGGGCCCAGGTGATCGAAGCCTACCGAGACCGGGCCGGAGAACTCATCACCGGCATCGTCAAGCGTGTGGAGCGCGGCAGCGTTTATCTGGATCTTGGCAGCAACGCTGAGGCCTACATTCCCCGGGAGGAAATGATCAATCGCGAAGCGGTGCGGCCGGGGGATCGGCTGCGTGCCTGGTTGCGCGAAGTCCGGGAAGAGGTCCGGGGCCCTCAGCTTTTTGCCAGCCGTTCGGCACCGGATTTTCTGGTTGAACTGTTCAAGCTGGAGGTGCCCGAGGTCGGCCAGGATCTCCTCGAAATCCTGGGGGCGGCGCGGGATCCCGGGCTTCGGGCCAAGATCGCGGTGAACGCCCTGGACACCCGAATTGATCCGGTGGGTGCCTGTGTCGGCATGCGAGGCTCCCGGGTACAGGCCGTCTCCAACGAGCTGTCCGGCGAGCGCATCGACATTATCCTCTGGGATGAAAACCCGGCCCAGTTCGTCATTAATGCCATGGCTCCGGCCGAAGTCGAGTCCATCGTGGTTGACGAGGATCGCCACAGCATGGACATCGCCGTGGGCGAGGAACAGCTGTCCCAGGCCATCGGCCGGGGTGGGCAGAACGTCCGTCTCGCCAGTGAGCTGACCGGCTGGGAACTGAACGTGATGACGGCTGAAGAAGCCGAGGCCAAGAGCGAAGCCGAAGCGGCCGAGCTGGTTGAAATGTTCATCAGCAACCTCGACGCCGAAGAGGAGCTGGCGGCTTTGCTGGTCGAAGAAGGATTCTCCAGCGTCGAAGAAGTGGCCTACGTGCCCACGGCTGAGCTGCTGGAGATCGAAGGGTTTGATGAGGACCTGGTCAACGCGCTGCGACAGCGGGCGCGGGATGTTCTTGCCGAGCGGGAGGCGGCGGTAGCCGCCGAGAATGCACCGGCGGAGGATCTTCTGACCATGGAGGGCATGGATGCCGAGACGGCAGGACGGTTGGCGGCCCAGGGGATTCGCACCATGGAAGACCTCGCCGAGCAGTCCGTCGATGATCTTTTGGAGGTTGAGGGGCTTGATGCCGAGCGCGCCGGCGCGCTCATCATGAAGGCCCGTGAGCCCTGGTTTGCCGCTGACGAAGGCGATCGGGCCTGAGTCCGGGTGCCCGGGACGGAGGAATGGATATGACGCAGAACACGGTCAGAGAGTTTGCAGAGCACACGGGAGTCCCCCTTGAGCGACTGATGACGCAACTCCGTGAAGCCGGGATTGATGGGGATGATCCCGACGCCGAGTTCGCGGAGGCGGACAAGTCGGCTCTGCTGGAGCACATCCGGCAGACCCATGGACGCAAGAGCGGCGATGAAGCCGACGGCGCCCCGTCGCAGATCACGCTGAAGCGACGCAGTCACAGCCAGCTTCGGGTGCCATCCAGTGGCGGAGAACGCCGAGGGGCCCGGGGCACCCGAGCGGGCAGTGGCAAGACCGTCAATGTCGAAGTGCGCAAAAAGCGGACCTACGTCAAGCGCAGTGTCGTCGAAGCGGAAGCGGCGGAACAGGATGCGCAGATTCTGGAGCGGGCACTCAAAACCGACCTGGAGGCGGCGGAGGCCGCCCGGGCGGAGGCCGAGGCCGCCGAGGCTCAGCGCCAGCGGGAAGCCGAGGCAGCGGCCCAGGTCGCTCAGGAGTCTGAAACCTCAGCGACCGAGTCGGCGGCGGATGAGTCGGCGGAGGCGTCCACCAGCGAGGCCGCCGGGGAGCCGGCGGCGACCGTGGCCGACCTCGAGGCGGAGACCCAGAAGGCGGAATCCGAGGCGGCCCGCAAAAAAGAAATCGAGGACGAGAAGGAGCGCAAGCGCCTCGAGGCCGAAGCCAAGCGGGAGCGCGAGGCCGAGGAGCGGGCTCGGCGTAAGGCCGCCCGGGGCAAGGGCAAGGCACGCAAGCGGGCCGAGGCCGGCGGTCGTTCGGCGCGACGGGGTGCCGCGGGCGCAGCCAGTTCCGCGCTGCAGCAGGAATTCGAAAAGCCCACGGCACCTGTCGTACGCGACGTGGACGTCCCTGAAACCATCACCGTGGGTGACCTGGCCCAGCGCATGAGCGTCAAGGCGGCGGATCTCATCAAAGAAATGATGAAGCAGGGCGTCATGGCCACCATCAACCAGGCCATCGACCAGGACACCGCGGTGCTGCTGGTGGAAGAGATGGGGCATCGCCCGCGGGTGGTGCGCGAGGACGACCTTGAGGAAGCGGTGCTGGGGCAGGCCGTCGAGCCGGCCGGTAAGGAAGAACCGCGTTCTCCGGTGGTGACCATTATGGGTCACGTCGACCATGGCAAGACCACGCTGCTGGATTACATCCGTCGGGCCAAGGTGGCGGCGGGTGAGGCCGGTGGCATCACCCAGCATATCGGTGCCTATCGGGTGCAAACCGAGAAGGGCGACCTTACCTTCCTGGATACCCCCGGCCATGAGGCCTTTACGGCGATGCGGGCACGGGGCGCTCAGGTGACCGATGTGGTCATCCTGGTGGTGGCGGCCGACGATGGCGTCATGCCGCAGACCGAGGAAGCGGTTAAACACGCCCGGGCGGCGGGCGTGCCCATCGTGGTGGCCGTGAACAAAATGGACCGGGAAGATGCCGATCCCGACCGGGTCAAAAACGAATTGGCGGCCTTCGAGGTCATCCCGGAGGAGTGGGGCGGTGATACTCAGTTCATCCACTGCTCGGCCCTGAAGGGTGACGGCGTGGACGCACTGCTGGAAGCGGTGGCGTTGCAGTCCGAGCTGCTCGAGCTCAAGGCGGTCCGCGAATGCCCGGCCTCGGGCATCGTAGTGGAGTCCAGCCTGGATCGGGGCCGCGGCCCGGTGGCTACGGTTCTGGTTCAGAACGGTATCCTGCGCCAGGGCGACACGATCATTTCCGGGACCGAATTTGGTCGGGTGCGGGCCATGCTCGACGAGCGGGGTGATCGGATCAAGGAAGCGGGTCCGTCAACGCCGGTGGTAGTGTTGGGGCTCTCGGGGCTGCCGGAGGCGGGCGACGACGTGCTCATGGTGGATGATGAGCGCCGGGCTCGAGAGCTGGCGGACCATCGGCGCGAGAAGAGCCGCGACAAGCGCCTTCAGGCCCAGCAGGCGGCCAAGATGGACGAGCTGTTCTCCCGCATGCAGGACCAGGACGTCATGACCGTCAATCTGGTGGTCAAGGGCGATGTGCAGGGCTCGGTGGAAGCGCTCACCCAGTCCCTGACCAATCTGTCCAATGACGAAGTGCGGATTACTCCGATGGCGACCGGTGTGGGCGCCATTAACGAGTCCGACGTCAACCTGGCCCTGGCCTCGGAAGCGCTGCTGATCGGTTTCAATGTGCGAGCCGATGCCAAGGCCCGTCGCCTGGCGCAGGAAAACGGCGTCGAACTGCATTACTACAGCATCATTTACGACGCCATCGACCAGCTGCGGGCGGCCATCAGCGGCATGCTCGAACCCGAGACTCAGGAGCGCATCATCGGCACCGCCGAGGTCCGTGACGTGTTCCGTTCCTCCAAGCTGGGGCAGATCGCCGGTTGCCTGGTGGTGGATGGCGTGGTCCGTCGCAGCAACCCGATTCGCGTGTTGCGGGACAATGTGGTGGTGTTTGAGGGGGAGCTGGAGTCCCTTCGCCGCTTCAAGGACGACGTCAACGAGGTTCAGTCCGGTACCGAGTGCGGAATCGGAGTGCGCAACTACAACGATGTTCGGGCCGGGGATCAGATCGAGTGCTACGAGCGGGTCACCATCGAGCGCTCCCTGTAAGCGCCGGAGTCGGTCATGGGCAATGATTTTCCACGCAGTCGCCGGGTCGCTGACCAGATACAGCGGGAACTCGCCGAGCTCATTCGGGATGAAGTCCGCGACCCGCGGGTGAGGTCGGTGACCGTGTCCGAAGTGGACGTCACCCGCGATTTCTCCCATGCCAACGTTTATGTCACCGGCCTGGGACAGTCGGAGGCCGACTCCCGGCTGATGGCCGAGGTATTGAACGGTGCAGCCGGTTTTCTTCGCAAACAGCTGTCCCGTCGCCTGCGCCTGCGCACGGTGCCGGCGCTTCACTTCCACTACGATCCGGTGTTCAACCAGGGCGCCCGTCTGAATGAGTTGATCGACCGGGCGGTGTCCGACGACGACGACCGTCAGCGCGACCCGGACTGAACCTCCCGGCCATGGCACGCAAGAGTGGACGCGACGTTCACGGCATTCTGTTGCTGGACAAACCCCCGGGGCAGACGTCCAACCGGGTGTTGAGGCGTGTCAGTCGGTTGCTGGATGCGCGCAAGGCGGGGCACACCGGTAGCCTTGATCCGCTGGCAACCGGCCTGCTGGTGGCCTGCTTCGGCGAAGCTACCAAGCTGAGTGGCTGGTTGCTGGATGCCGACAAGACTTATGTGGCCACGGCCCGGCTCGGGGTCACGACGGACAGCGGCGACGCGGATGGCAGGCCACTCCAGGAGCGAGTCGTTCCACCTTTGGCTGCCGAGGCACTCGAGGAAATCCTTGCCGGATTCCGTGGCGAGCAACAGCAGATTCCTCCCATGTTCTCGGCGCTCAAGCATGACGGGCGACGCCTGCACGAACTGGCTCGAGCCGGGCAGACCGTGGATCGGCCACCCCGTCGGGTGGTGATCCATGAGTTGCGCGGTGAACCGCTGTCCGCTGACCAGCTCCGTCTGGAAGTGCGCTGCTCGAAAGGCACCTACATCCGCAGCCTGGTGGAGGACATCGGTGAAAAGCTGGGTTGCGGCGCTCACGTTGAGACGCTGCGGCGCACCGGACTGGGGCCGTTCCGTGATCCGGCAATGCAGAGTCCTGAAGTGCTGGAGGCCGAGGTGGCCAAGGCGGGATCGGTGGAGAGCGTCGAGCGGCATCTCCTGCCCATCCATCTGGCACTATCCGAGCACCCCTCGGTAGCGCTGGACGGCCCGCGAACCCGGCGTTTTCAGCAGGGCCAGGCGGTCGAGGTGACGGCATCCCCCGACGCTGCCGCGACGGCCCATCCGAGTACGGATTCCATCGTGGCGGTCTTCGAATCGGAGGGCCGCTTTCTGGGAGTGGGCGAATGGGCCGGCGATCATTGGCTCAAACCCCGCCGATTGCTTGTTCACCGAACCCCCGAGGGCTAGAATGCCCCATTCTGTTAAATCAGCAAGTTAACCAGGAGTCATTGATGTCACTCAGCGCCCAGCAGAAGCAGGAGATTGTCCGTGATTACGGACGCTCCGATGGCGATACCGGATCACCGGAGGTGCAGATCGCCCTTCTGACCGCCCGCATCCAGCATTTGACCGAGCATTTCGGTACTCATAAGCAGGATCACCATTCCCGCCGGGGCCTGCTGAAGCTGGTCAACCAGCGCCGGCAGCTCCTCGATTACCTGCACCGCAAGAGCCTCGAGCGTTATCAGTCCGTCATCGAGCGACTCGGCCTGCGCAAGTAAGGCCACCGATCAACAGACCAGGGGTGAGAACGCAGTGACTCCAACCGCCGTTAAAAAGTCCTTCCAGTATGGTGAGCAGACCGTCACCCTGGAAACCGGAAAAATTGCACGTCAGGCCTCCGGTGCCGTGCTCGTCAACATGTCCGACACCGTGGTGCTGGTCACCGTCGTCGGTAAGCGCGAAGAGGTGCCGGGACGCAGCTTCCTGCCCCTGACCGTGAACTATCAGGAACGAACCTACGCGGCGGGCAAGATCCCGGGAGGGTTTTTCAAGCGCGAGGGTCGGCCCTCCGAAAAGGAAACGCTAGTCTCCCGGCTTATCGACCGGCCCATCCGTCCGCTGTTCCCCGAGGGCTTCTCCAACGAGGTTCAGGTGATTGCCACGGTGATCTCCATGAACCCGGAAGTGGACGCCGACATCCCGGCGATGCTGGGTGCCTCGGCGGCACTGGCCATTTCGGGTGTGCCCTTCGAAGGCCCCATTGGTGCGGCCCGGGTGGGCTACAGCAGCGGCGAATTCCTGCTGAATCCGACTTTCAGCCAGGTCGAGACTTCCGAGCTGGATCTGGTAGTGGCCGGTACGCAGGACGCCGTCCTAATGGTGGAGTCCGAAGCGGATCGCCTGCCGGAACAGACCATGCTCGACGCCGTGCTGTTCGGTCACGAACAGATGCAGACCGCCATCAATGCCATTAACGAATTGGCCGCCGAGACCGGTAAGCCGCGCTGGGACTGGGCCCCGGCGCCGGCGGACGAGACCCTCGCGGAGCGGGTGCGCAGCCTGGCGGAGAGTGATCTGACCGCGGCCTACGGCGTGGCCGACAAGCAGGCCCGTCAGGATGCCATTGGCACCGTCCGCCAGCGGGTGCAGGCGGAGCTGGTCTCCGAAGACGACAGCGGGGAGGGCTACAGCGCCGAAGCGGTGAGTGACGCCTTCAAGACTCTCGAGAAGTCCATCGTGCGGGGCCGCGTATTGGCCGGCGAACCGCGCATCGACGGCCGCGATCTGCACACCGTGCGCCCCATCGATATTGAGGTGGGCACTCTGCCGCGGACCCATGGCTCCGCCATTTTCACCCGAGGCGAGACCCAGGCGATCGTGGTGACCACCCTGGGGACCGGCCGCGACGCGCAGATCATTGACGCCATCGAGGGTGAGCGCCGCGAGCCCTTCATGCTGCACTACAACTTCCCGCCCTACTGCGTCGGCGAGACGGGGTTCATGGGCAGCCCCAAGCGGCGCGAGATCGGTCACGGCAAACTGGCCAAGCGGGGCATTCAGGCAGTGATGCCGTCGCCGGAGGACTGCCCGTACGTGGTGCGGGTGGTCTCGGAGATCACCGAATCCAATGGATCGAGTTCCATGGCCAGTGTCTGTGGAACCAGCCTCTCCCTGATGGACGCCGGTGTGCCGATCAAGGCACCCGTGGCCGGTATTGCCATGGGCCTGATCAAGGATGACGACCGGTTCGCCGTGCTAACCGACATCCTGGGTGACGAGGATCACCTTGGCGACATGGACTTCAAGGTCGCCGGTTCCGAGGACGGTGTCACCGCGCTGCAGATGGACATCAAGATCAAGGGCATCACCCGGGAGATCATGGAGCAGGCGCTGGCTCAGGCCCGTGACGGCCGGCTGCATATTCTCGGCCGGATGAACGACGTCATCGCCGAGCACCGGGAAGAGATGTCCGCCTATGCGCCGCGGCTCATCACCCTGCGCATTGACCCGGAGAAGATTCGGGATGTCATTGGCAAGGGTGGCGCGACCATCCGTCAGCTCACCGAAGAGACCGGCACCACCATCGATATCACCGACGACGGCACCGTCACCATCGGTTCGGTGGACAAGGCCGCCGGCGAGGAGGCGCGCCGCCGTATCGAGCTGCTGACCGCCGATGTCGAAGTGGGTCAGGTGTATGAGGGCAAGGTCATCAAGCTGATGGACTTCGGTGCCTTCGTGAACATTCTCCCCGGCCGGGATGGTCTGGTGCATATCTCCCAGATTTCCAACCGGCGGGTGGAGACGGTGGCCGATGAGCTCAGCGAAGGTCAGGCGGTTCGCGTCAAGGTGCTTGAGGTGGATCGCCAGGGGCGGATCCGGCTCAGCATCAAGGCGCTGGAAGAGGCCACCGAAGACTGATCCGGCCGAGTTCCGGATCCAGGCGCCCCGCTCTGCGGGGCGTTTTTTTTTAGAAGGCCCGCTGCTGGCGGCGGAATTCGATCATCCGCTCCTGGGCAGCCACGGCGTCCCCGAGGGTATGGATGGACTCCCCCGGAAGAAGCGCCAGCAGTCGGATGAAAATTTCGGCGGTGGTGAGGGAATCGCCCAGGGCGGTGTGCCGACCGCCCACCCCGACGTCGAGCCGAGCGGCCACGCTCTCCATGGTGTGCTCACCGGTGTGGTCGTGGAGCATAATGGACAGCAGCAGGGCGTCCAGGGTGGGGTTGGCGAAAGTGATTCCGCAGATGCGCTGCTTCAGGCGCAGAAAACGCATGTCGAAGGCGATGTTGAACCCCACCAGAACGGCATCGCCGGCGAAGGCATGGAAACGCCGGATGACTTCTTCCACCGGAGGCGCCTCCGCCACATCTTCTTCGTGGATGCCGTGAATGCTGCTGGCCAGCGCCGGGATGCTCCGGCCGGGATTGGCCAGCAGCTCAAAGGTTTCGCCGTGCATCACCTGGCCCCGATGGATTCGCACCGCGCCGATGGAGACGATTTCATCGCCCTGGCTGGGTTCGAGGCCGGTGGTTTCACAGTCAAACACCACGAAGTCCAGATCCCGAAGGGGGGTTTCCTTTGCCGTGCCCAGTGGACGGGTGTCTTCGTCCATGGCGAAGTCGTAAACCTCCGGGCGGGGCGGGACCACGGCCTGCGACTCCATTTTTTCGGGGGCCCCCGGCAGAGGCAGTCGAAGCAACGCCCGGCCGGTCCGTGACAGATCCGGTTGGCTCCAGGCGGTGGTGTCGTGGCGCTGCAAGACCTCCCGCAGCGTAACCGTGCCCCCCACATCATCGAGCCCGGCATCCAGCCACTCATCCAGGTGATCCGCAGAGACCACATCGCCGGACCAGTTCATGTCCACGTACACGAGACTGCCTTCCTCACGGCCCGACAGGGCCACCGCCGTGACCCCCAGATCGCGGCGTAGCCGCATTAACAGCGCTTCGATGACCTGATACAGCAGGTAAGGCTCCGCCGATAACCAGACATCGGCGCGGCACTGCAGGCGCGGCAGGCTTTCCGGGCCTCCGGCCTGACGGATGCCATTGACCAGGCTGCCAAGATGAACATCTTCCAGGCGCCAGTTCGCCGTCAGGGCTGAGGAGGTCTCCCGGGACAGGTGGGCAAACCGTTCCGTCAATTTGTCCCGTTCTTCACTGATGATGTCGGTGAACTGGCCGACCTCCTGCTGCAACCCATGCTGATGGGCCAGTCGCAGGCTCTCCGTGGCAGCGCCCAGACTGGTGAGCGGGTTACGCAGGCTCTCGACGGCCGCCCGGAGCGCCTGTTCCCGACGCAGGGACTCCCGGGTTTCCCGGGAAACGTCCTGCAGGGTCATCACAAACCCCGAGGTGTCCGGATCCTCGGTGATCAGTCGGGCCACCCGGCAGCGGAGAAGACGCTCGCCACTGGCGGTGGCGCAGACCAGTTCGGCATCACTGGCAGCGCCCTCGCTGGTGAGCAGATCCAGGGTATGGCGCAACGGACCCTCGTTGAGCACTTCACCCACCCGCCGTCCCAGACCGAGGGCGGGTTCGGTGGAGAGCAGGTCGCGGGTGGTTCGATTGTAGAGCCGAATATGGCCCTCGGTGTCGCACACCATGACGCCTTCCCGAATTTCGCGAAGGATGGTCTCCAGCCGGGTTTTGCGGGCCTCAACCTTGGTGGTCCATGCCGCCGCAGCGGCTTCCAGGTCACGTCGCGAGCGGGCGATGCTAGCGGCCAGCGTGGACAGCGTATCCGGGAGGCGCTCCAGCCAGTGGCTGCCGCTCAGTTCCAGTCGGTGACCGGGGTTGGTGCCGGCCATGATTTCAGCGCCACGGATGGTGGCCACCAGCGGTTTGGCCAGACGCCGGTCGATCACCACGCCAATGATCAGGAGAAGGGCGGTGGGCAATCCCAGGGCGACGCCCAGCCAGGCAATTGGCACGGGCGGCCCGGTTGGCAGCCAGGCCCACGCACCCAGGGTAATCGCCCACTGCAGAAAGATCGCTCCGGCAATGGCCAGCCAGCACCGTCGTCGCAGGCGTGGCAGCCGGAACGCCCTCATGGTTCAGGCGGCCTCTCGGACCAGCTCCTGTACCCGTCCCAGGACTTCGGTGGGATTGAAAGGCTTGACGATGAAATCCATGGCGCCAAGGGAAATCGCTTTCTGGCGTTCCATGGCCAACTCCTGGGTGGTCAGCATCAGCACCGGAAGATGACTGCAGTGGGGCAGGGCCAGCAGGGCCTGGCAGAGCTCATAGCCGCTGCGGTCCGGCAGCGCGGTATCCAGGAGCACCAGGTCCGGCTGACACGTCTCGACGCTGTCCAGGGCTTCCCGAAAACTGCAGGCGGTCTGAACATTGAAACCGGAGTGTGCCAGAAGAAAACCCAGGCAGGCGCTGATGTTGGCTTCGCTGTCGACGATCAGAATATTTTTATACATTTTGACGCTTCGATGCCCGGGGCATCGCCTCCTCCTCATTTTCTTCCCAGTATAGGGTATTCCCGCGGGGGTTTGTCGAGGTAATCTGCTGAAAATCCTCGAGGAAAAGCCAGAGTAAACCCATGGACCACGCTGAAGCCGACACCGGTCGGTCCGAAATCGCCCGCGATTTTCTGGATTCCCAGTCCCCCTTCGATCGATTCACCCGTCGCTTGAAGTCCTACTTTCTCGACCAGTGTGAGGTGTGTCGGTTCAACCGGGGCGAGGCCATTCTTGAACCCGGGGATGGACGGGTCGGGTATTTCTTTCTGGTGGTGGAGGGCCGGGTCAAGGCGGAGCGCCCGGGTGTGACTGAGGCCGGCGAAGAGCGCTTCGAGCTGGACAGTGGTGACAACTTCCCCATGGCGGCGCTGCTCGGGCAGCGGGCCACCCGCACCGTGTACACCGCCGCCACCGATGTCACCTGCCTGCGGCTGCCGGCTGCGGCCTTTGAGTATCTGCTCGGCCAGAGCCCGGAATTCCGCGATTACTGCCTGCGGGGGGTCAGCAGCCTGCTGGACCAGATGCAGCGGGATATCCAGCAACACGCGGCAGGAACGTTGGGTGGGGACTCCTCACTGGATACGCCCCTTGGCAGCATGATGCATACCGACCCCGTGGCCTGCACCCGGGAGTTGAGCATTCGGGATGCGGTGGAGCGGATGCATCAGCGCAAGGTGGGCAGCATGCTGGTGGTGGACGGTCGCGGTGCGCCGTTGGGGATATTCACCCTCCACGATCTGCGGACGGTCATCGCCCAGGGTGTCGATCTGGGGGCGAACATCGGCGAGGTCATGACCCCTGACCCCTGTGTGTTAACCACCGATACCTATGCTTTTGAAGCCGTGGTGGAAATGGCCCGGCGTCACATTCGGCATATCGTGATCGCCGATCAGCGGGGACGCCTCGCCGGGGTGATCTCCGAGCGGGACATTTTCGCGCTCCAGCGCATCAACCTGGTTCATCTGGCACGGGCCATCACCAGTGCCGATGACGTCGAGTCGCTGGTGCGGGCCCGGGATGACGTGGGGCCGCTCATCGACACCATGATGGCCCACGGCGCCGGTGTTGAGCAGATCACCCGCATCATCACGCTGCTTAATGACCGGACCGTGACCCGCGCCATTGAGTTGTGCCTGGCCGACCATGGCGACCCGGATGTGTCCTTTACCTGGATTGCCTTTGGCAGTGAGGGGCGCAGTGAGCAGACCCGGGTGACCGATCAGGACAATGCCATTCTCTTTGACCCGGGCAGTGAGTTCGCGGATAGCGTCCGGGAGCGGCTGCTGCCGCTGGCCCGGGAGATCAATGAAGTGCTGGATCGCTGCGGATTCAGCCTGTGTACCGGCAACATCATGGCCAGCAACCCGGCTCTCTGCCTGAGTTTTGACGAGTGGGAGTCAACCTTCGGGCGGATGATTGCCAGTGCTACGCCGGAAAATCTGCTCAAGTCCACCATCTATTTTGACTTCCGATCCGTGTGGGGGGATCTGACGGCCGGGGATGCACTGCACACCCGCGTGGTGGAAATGGCCTCCCGGAACCGGGTTTTCCTGAAGACCATGGCGGGCAACAGCATGGCGATCAAGCCGCCGCTGGGCATGTTTCGGGACTTCTCCACCGAAAAGGACGCCGATGGCGTCAATCGTCTGGATATCAAGGTGCGTGGTCTCACGCCGTTTGTGGACTCGGCCCGGGTGCTGTCCCTTGAGGCGGGCATCGCCGAATCCAACACTCCCCATCGACTGCGTGGCCTCGCCGAGGCGGGCTTCCTGACACGGGAGGATGCCGGGGCATTCGAGCGCTCGTTTGCGTTCATTCAGTTGTTGCGGATGCGTGAGCATCAGCGCCAGGCGGCAGCGGGTGAGACCATGGGCAATCGGCTTGATCCCGACGCCCTCAACCCCATGGATCGGCGCATCCTCAAGGAGGCGTTCCGTGAGGCCCGCCGGTTGCAGAAAAAGCTGGAAGTCCGCTATCAGCTCTGATCCCGTTTCAACCCAACCATGAAAAAACCCGGGGCCATGGCCACCGGGTTTTTTTGGGACTGGCACCCGATTCGGGTGCCAGTGGTCAAGGCAGACTTCAGGATCGGGGCACGCGAATGCTTTCCACCAGATCCTGGATGTCCTTCGGCGGCGGTGCAGTAACCCGTGAGACGGCGTACGCCACCACGAAGTTACACAGTGCGCCAATGGCACCGAAGCCCGTCGGGTTGATGCCGAACAGCCAGTATTCGGCCGTATCCGGCAGGGTCAGGAACCCCGGGAAGCCCGGGAAGAAGAAGTAACCCTTGTAGGTGAAGATGTACACCAGCGTGACCAACAGGCCGGTGAGCATGCCGGCAATGGCGCCCTGCTTGTTCATGGTGCGCATGAAGATGCCCATCAGGAGCGTCGGGAACAGACTGGCTGCCGCCAGACCGAACGCCAGTGCCACCACCTGCGCCGCGAAGCCGGGTGGGTTCAGACCCAGGTAACCGGCGAACAGAATGGCACCCGCCATACTGAGGCGAGCCGCCCGCATCTCTCCCCGTTCGCTGATATTGGGTTTGAATACCCCCTTCAGCAGGTCATGGGAGATGGCGGAGGCGATCGCCAACAGCAGGCCGGCGGCCGTCGACAGGGCGGCCGCGATGCCACCGGCGGCCACCAGGGCCACCACCACGGCTGGCAGATTCGCGATTTGCGGATTGGCCAGCACGATGATGTCCCGGTCAACGATCATCTCCGAACCCTGCCAGCCCTGCTCTTCAGCAAAGGCGGCCATCTCCGGATCATCTTCGTTGTAGTACTGCAGGAAGCCATCATCATTGAGATCGGTGGTGTCCAGCAGGCCAGTGGCTGCCCAGTGGCGCATCCAGTCCGGCTGGTTCTCTTCGGCCAGCCAGGCATCCGGCTCGGCGAGGGCCTCGCGGTTATCCCAGATCTCCGTGGGCTCCGCGATGACTGTATTGAGCGTGTTCCACATGGCCATGGCGCCCACCGCCGGCGCGGTGGTGTAGAGAATGGCAATGAAGAACAGCGTCCAGCCGGCGGACCGGCGGGCATCACTCATCTTGGGCACGGTAAAGAAACGGACGATCACGTGGGGCAGGCCCGCCGTACCGATCATCAATGAGAGGGTCAGCAGGAACATGTTGGCCATCGTCATGCCGCCCAATTCGCTGTAGGGCGCGAAGCCGATTTCCACCAGTGTTTTGTCCAGAGCGGTGATCAGATGCTCGCCCGTACCGGTGGTACCGCCCAGACCGATCTGCGGTATCGGCACTCCGGTGATGGTGAGTGAGATAAACACCGCCGGGACCGTGTAGGCAAAAATCATCACGCAGTACTGAGCAATCTGCGTGTAGGTAATGCCCTTCATGCCGCCGAACACGGCGTAGATAAACACCACCGCCATGCCGGATATCAGGCCGATCTCCAGGGGCACCTCGAGGATGTTCGAGAAGGCGATGCCCACGCCCCGCATCTGCCCGATCACGTAGGTAATCGACATGGCGAGCAGTGACACCACGGCAATGATCCGGGCCCCCTTGGAATAGAACCGGTCACCGATGAATTCGGGCACCGTGAACTTGCCGAATTTCCGGAGGTAAGGCGCGAGCAGCAGGGCCATCAGCACATAGCCGCCGGTCCAGCCCATCAGGTAAGCGCCACCGGAGTAGCCCAGGAAGGCAATCAGGCCCGCCATGGAGATGAAACTGGCCGCCGACATCCAGTCCGCCGCCGTCGCCATGCCGTTGGCCACCGGGTGAACACCCTTGCCAGCCACGTAGAACTCGGAGGTGCTGCTGGTTCTTGCCCAGATCGCGATGCCGATGTACAGGGCGAACGTCAGCCCCACCACCGACAGATTAAGAAGTTGCTGTGCATCCATCTGCGTGGTCTCCCCTTTTTATTATTAGTCGACGTCGAATTCGCGATCGAGTCGGTTCATGTACCAGGCGTAGAAAAAAATCAACGCGAGGAACACGTAGATGGAACCCTGCTGGGCGATAAAGAACCCCAGGGGATAGCCCCCGATCGAGCCCAGCGCATTGAGCGTTGGTCCGAGCAGGACACCCAGGAGCAGCGATACCGTTGCCCATATCGTTAGCAGGATGGTGATGACCCGGATGTTTCGTCGCCAGTATTCGCGGCGGCCGGTGTCTTGTTGCTGATTGCTCTCAGCCATGGTTTCTCCTCCATTCTCCGCAGTTGGACTTTATCGTGGTGACCGGGTCCAATCCGGTGCACCCAACTGATATGCAAAAATCATGCACAGGTGAGCTCCAAGGGTTCCGGCGGTCGTCAGCCTTGATCACCCAGGGGGGCGTTACCCATCGTAGCAACCGCTGTGTGGTTGGGTAACGGCGGCTGTCCGCCGCCGCTACCCGTGACCATCATTGATTGGCGCGGTTGCTGATGAGCTCATCCACCACCGAGGGATCCGCCAGCGTGCTGGTATCCCCCAGACTGTCCAGCTCGTTGGTGGCCACCTTGCGAAGGATGCGCCGCATGATCTTGCCGGATCGTGTCTTCGGCAGGCCGGGTGACCACTGAATGACATCCGGTTTGGCGATGGGACCGATTTCTTTCCGCACCAGGTCGGTCAGCTCCTTCTGCAAGCCGTCATTGGGTTCCACGCCGGTCACCAGGGTGACATAGCAATAGATCCCCTGGCCTTTCACGTCATGGGGGTAACCCACCACGGCGGCTTCTGCCACGGCGTCATGCAGCACCAGTGCACTCTCGATTTCGGCGGTGCCCATGCGATGGCCCGAGACGTTCAGCACATCATCCACCCGGCCGGTGATCCAGTAGTACCCATCCTCGTCCCGGCGGGCACCATCACCGGTGAAGTACTTGCCGGAATAAGTGGTCAGGTAGGTGTTCATGAAGCGCTCATGATCGCCGTAGATGGTGCGCATCATGCTGGGCCAGGCCCGGGCAATGCACAGGTTGCCCTCGGTGGCGCCCTCCAGCACGTTGCCCTCGTTGTCCACCAGCTGTGGCTCAACACCGAAGAAGGGCAGTGTGGCGGATCCCGGCTTCAGGTCGATGGCGCCAGGCAGGGCGGAGATCATAATGGCGCCGGTTTCCGTCTGCCACCAGGTATCCACGATCTGGCACCGCTCGTCGCCCACCACCCGGTAGTACCATTCCCAGGCTTCGGGGTTGATGGGCTCGCCGACGGTCCCGAGGATCCGAAGGCTCGCACGGGAGTGCTTTTTGACCAGTTCTTCTCCCAGTCCCATCAGCGAGCGGATGGCCGTGGGAGCGGTGTAGAAAATGTTCACCTGGTGGTCGTCAATGACCTGCCAGAAGCGGCCGGCATCGGGGTAGGTGGGGACCCCCTCGAAAACCAGTGTGGTGGCGGCGTTGGACAGTGGCCCGTAGACGATATAACTGTGCCCGGTGACCCAGCCCACGTCCGCGGTGCACCAGTAGACCTCACCGTCGTGATAGTCGAAGACATACTTGAAGGTCATGGAGGCCTGTAGCAGATACCCGCCGGTGGTGTGCAGCACGCCCTTGGGTTTACCCGTGGATCCGGAGGTGTAGAGGATGAACAGCGGGTCCTCGGCATCCATTTCTTCCGGCGCGCACTCCGGCGACGCCTCACTGATCGCCTCCTGGTACCAGACATCCCGATCCGGATTCCACGGGACCTGGTTACCGGTGTGGCGGACCGTGATGACGGTGTGTACGGAATCCAGGCCATCCAGGGCCTTTTCCACGTTCTCTTTCAGGGGCACCGGCTTGCCACTGCGCAGCCCCTGATCGGCGGTGATCACTGTTCTGCAGTCAGCATCCTCGATGCGGTCCCGGAGCGCGTGAGGCGAAAATCCACCGAAGACAATCGAATGCACTGCGCCGATCCGCGTGCAGGCCAGCATGGCCACCACGGCTTCCGGGATCATCGGCATGTAGATGGACACCCGGTCGCCCTTGGCCACTCCGCGCTCTTTGAGGACATTGCTCAGCCGGCAGACCTCCTCGTGCAGCTCGCGGTAGGTGATGCGCCGGACGTTGCCGGGTTCATCGCCTTCCCAGATCACCGCATGACGGTCGCCATGGGTCTCCAGGTGTCGATCCAGGCAGTTGTAGCTCACATTGAGCTTGCCACCCTCAAACCAGCGAATCTGGCCTTTGCTCAGATCGTTGTTGCTGACCCGGTCCCATTTGCGAAACCAGGTCAGGAATCGATCCGCCTGTTCGGCCCAGAAAGACTCGGGTTCATCCAGAGAGCGCCGATACATGGCCTCGTATTCACCCTGGGTGAGCAAAGCGTTATCAGCCACTCCCTGGGGTACCGGATAGATTTTACTTGCAGACATCGTGTCACTCCTCCTTGGTCTCCATTGCTTGAATACTGATTCTCAGGCCCTTCACCCTGCCTGTGTTTTGCGGAGCAGACCAGTTCGCTGGCGTCGCTCCCACAGGGCTTTACGGCTTATACCGAGGCGTCGGGCAAGTTCTGTTTCGGTGAGTTCCCCCTCGTGGGCGCGAACGAACTCCTGAAAATATTCCTCCAGTGACAGGCTAAGCGACCGGGCGCTTGCCCGATTGCCATTCACTGGCAGGGCCAGGGTCTCGACCGACACCTCGTTGTCGTCACTGAGGATGACGGCTCGCTCGATGATGTTTTCCAACTCCCGCACATTGCCCGGCCACGGATAGTGCTGGATGGCCTCCATGGCGTCATTGGTGAGCGTCATGCTCGGTCGATTCAGGCGTCGACAGGATTTTTCGAGCATAAACTGTGCCAGCTCGGGCAGGTCATCCATTCGTTCGCGCAGGGCAGGGAGCTCGATTTCCATCACATTGATCCGGAAATACAGGTCACTTCGAAAGCCCTCCTGTTCCACCAGTGCGCCGAGATCCCGGTTAGTGGCGGCCACCAGGCGAATGTCCACCCGGCGGCCCTGATCGGCGCCCACCCGGCGGATTTCGGATTCCTGCAGGGCGCGTAACAGCCGCGCCTGGGCACTGCCTGGCAATTCGGCAATTTCGTCCAGAAAAAGGGTGCCGCCACTGGCCGCCTCGATCAGCCCTTTGCGAGGGGCATCGGCACCGGTGAATGCGCCTTTCTCGTGGCCAAAAAGCTCGGCTTCAATGAGGGACTCCGGAATGGCGGCGCAGTTGACCGCAATCAGCGGACCGCCGCGACGGGGGCTCTCCTCGTGGAGGGCGCGTGCAACCAGTTCCTTGCCGGTGCCGGACTCCCCGAGAATAAGCACCGTGGTGTCCGTGGGCGCCACCCGCTGGATCCGCTGGAGGACTTTCTGCATGGGCTGGCAATGACCAATGATTCCGTGAACCGGATAGGCCTCATCGATCTGGGCGCGCAGGGCCGCATTCTGTCGCCGCATGGCGTACTCCCGCAGCGCTCTCTCCACGGTCAGGCGCAGTTCGTCGTTATCAAAGGGCTTGGCGATATAATCCACCGCGCCACGTCGCATGGCATCCACCGCCGACCGGACGCTGGCATAGCTGGTCATGATGATGACCGGCGTGTCGCCAGCCAGGTCGATGATATCCATGCCATCCCGCCCGGGTAGCCGGAGATCGGCCAGTACCAGGTCATGGTTGCCGAGCGGCCCGTCGCGGAGGGCCGCTTCCACGGACTCGGCACCCTGGGCGTGCAGACCCGCCTTGACCAGGAGCCGGACGATGGCTTCCCGGATGACTTTTTCGTCTTCGATGATGAGGACGCTAGCCACTGGCGGGTACTGCCTCCGTTTCGGTGGCAAGGGGCAGGCGCAGCACCACCTGGGTGCCTTTTTGCCGGCCACGACGGGGCTGGATGCTCAACTCGCCGGCGCATTCGCTAATGATGGCCCACGCCAGCGACAGGCCGAGACCCGTGCCCTTGCCGGGTGCCTTGGTGGTGAAAAAGGGTTCGATGACCTTGTCTTTGATGGCTTGATCGATGCCATGGCCATCATCAACCATCCGGATGACCGCATTGCCGCGTTGGCGGCGGGCGCTGAGAGCAATTTTTCCGCCAGGTTCGCAGGCGTCCATGGCATTGGTGTAGAAGTTCACGAACACCTGGACCAGACGCTGGTGTCCCGTCAGAACACTCAACGTCGCGGGAATATCGCGGCTGAAGTGCAGCGTTTTGGCCCGTGGGTTCAATCGCACCAGGCGTTCCGCTTCTTCGGCGGCGCTCGCCAGTGAGGCCCGTTCCACGGCGCCGTTGCCCGTCGGCGGGCCGGCGTGGGCGTAACCCACCAGCGCCTGGACAATGTGGGTGATCCGCTGGGTCTGTTGCAGGATCTCCGTGGCGCGATCGTCGTTGGTGTGTTCCTCCCGCCACTCCTGGGCCAGGCAGTCAATGGCCGTCACTGGATTACCGATTTCGTGGGCCACACCGGCGGCCAGGCGGCCGATAGAAGCAAGCCGCTCGCTGTGGGCCAGCTCGTGCTCCAGTCGCTGCACATCGGTGACATCTTCCAGCAGGATCAGGCGGTCGGCGTTCTCGTCGCCATCGGGCTCGCCGATCATGGCTTTGTGCAACGTCAGCCAGCGCTCCCCGGCGGGCAGGCTGACCGGGCGCTTGTGAGCCTGGTCAACCGGCTCCTTGAGGAATTGCTCCAGCAGTGCTCCCCAGGGGGCCGGGAGTTCCCGCAGGTGGCGCCCCAGTACCGCATGATCGCCCAGGCCGGTCAGGGTCCGGACCGCCGGATTCCAGCGGGCAATTCGTCCCAGCCGGGTCACTGCCACGACGCCGAGGGGCAGGTCTTCCAGTATCTGGCGGTGGTAGCGGCGCAGCGCGTCCAGTTCCGCGGCGATGCCCCGCAGACCGCCGCCGTGCCGCTCCAGCCGTTCTTCGATGATGCGGACGTTCTGAGCCAACGCGGTTCGGTGATCGGTATCCAGTCGCAGGCACTGATCGACGATGTCCCGGGCCAGCACCGGTCCCATCATGCCGGATAGATTCCGCTTGACCTGATCGCGGAGCTGATGGAGGCGGTCCGGGCGGCTTTCTGTCCAGTCCAGCCCGGCATCCTGTAGCGCTTTGACGATCTCTCCATGCGCGGCGGGCGCGCCGGTGACCGGGGTCAGTTGCTCCACGAACTGCGCCGGCGACCGGGCCACCAATGCGCCCGAGGGAACGTCGGTGATCACCCCGCGACAGGCATTGGCCGCCTCGGACTCGCCGCTGTCCTGCCGGGAGAGCAGTGACACCGCCGCAAAAACCACGGCGTTGACACTCACCGTCCAGAACGTCAACCGTCCGAAGTGGCCGGCGGTCTGGGCAGCACCCAGATCCAGACCGATCAGCTGAATGGGCCCCACCGTCACGAGGGCCGGGAACAGCCCGGCGATCCCCCAGATGGCACCGCCGGCTATCAGCCCGGCCAGAAATCCCGCTCGGGTGGCCCCCTGCCAGAAGAGCATGGCGAGCACCCCGGGGATGAGCTGAGCCATGGCCAGAAAAGCGATCAGCCCCCAGGAGACCAGTGCTTCGGTCCGGTCCAGGCTCAGATAGAACAGATAGCCCGCAGCGATAATGATGGCAATCAATGCACGGCGAACCCAGCGGAGGGTGGCATAGAGGTCATTGAGCGGTGCCAGGCGCATCAGCGGCAGGACGAGATGATTGAGGCACATGGAGGACAGCGCCAGGGTCGAGACAATGATCATGGCGCTGCCCGCGGAGATGCCCCCCAGATAGATGAACAGTGCGATGGCCGGATTGCCGGTGAGCTGGGAAATACCCAGCACGGTGTAATCCGTGGGCACGTTCAGGGCCAGCGCCTGGCCCGCCCAGAGCAGCGGAGGAACCGCGGCGGCCAGCAATAGCAGAAAAAGCGGGAAGGCCCAGCTGGCGGTGCGCAGGCCGCTGTCACCGAGGTTTTCGATGAACAGCATGTGAAATTGCCGGGGCAGCAGGAAGGCCGCAGCAAAGGCGAGGAACAACAGCCCGGTCCACTCCTGACCGGCCACGGGCGCCATGAAGTGCTCCAGGCGTTCGGGATTGGCAGCCAGCCAGTCTCCCAGCCCCTGCCAGCCACCGAAAGCCATGGACACCGCAATCACGGCCACCAGCAGCAGGGCGGCGATTTTCACCAGTGATTCGAAGGCAATGGCGGCCACCAGGCCGCTGTGTTTTTCCCGCGGCGTGACATGGCGGGCGCCGAAAACGATGGCAAAGACCGTGACGATGATGCAGAACACCACCGCCACGGGCTCGGTGGCGGTGTCGGTGCTGAGGATCTGGGTCGACTCGGCCACCGCCCGGATCTGCAGGGCGATGTAGGGGAGGCTGCCGGTCAGGATCATCAGGGTGACCAGCACCCCGGCCAATCGGCTGTCAAAGCGGAAAGCGAACAGATCCGCGACCGAGGTGAGCTGATGACGGCGGACCAGCCGCAGTAACGGCATCAACAACAGGGGCGTCATCGCAAAGGCGATGGTGACGCCGATGTAGATGGTGGCAAACAACAGCCCCGAGCTGCTGGCAAAGCCGACGCTGCCGTAGTAGCTCCAGGTGGTGGCATAGACGCCCAGTGACAGCACGTAGACCGCTGGATGGCGAACCACCGCCGCCGGGATCCAGCGGCGCTCCGTGGCATGGGCAATGAGAAAAAGCAGGCACAGGTACCCCACGGCGGCCAGGAACAGGGTGGCGGGGTTAAAGACCATGGCGGCTCCCGCGGCGGGTGGTCAGCGCCACCAGCGCGATGTAACCCAGCCACAGCAGAAAAGGGAAATGCCAGGACAGACCGACGTCAGCCCACCATAAGGCCAGTGGCGAAACGAACAGCAGCAGCCCGACCATGAGCAGCAACAGGCCGACGGAACCCCCGGGGGAATTCTGTCCAATCATGGGCTCTCCTCCCCATTGACGTTACCGAAGGTATCACAGGGGATGGGGCAGGAGGAAAGCCTCTTCGCCCGGCCGGGATTGCAGCCGTACCGGACGCCAGTGACGCACCGCCCATTCCAGCAATTCGCCGGGAGGCGCTCCGTCGAATTCTGCCGGCGGGGGATGAGCCAGAAATGCGAGAACCGCCGCCGTGATCGCCGACGCCTGTCTCGGATCGACGGCGGTAGCGGCGTTGGTTTTGCTCAGTTTGCGGCCGAGCTCATCCGTCGCCACTGGCACATGCAGGTAGCGGGGCGTCGGCAGGCCAAGCTCCCGCTGCAGAGCCACCTGGGGCGCCGTCGCCGGCAGCAGGTCCGCGCCCCGGACGATATCGGTCACTCCCAGTTCGGCATCGTCCACCACCATCGCCAGGGGGTAGGCATGCAGACCGTCACCCCGTTTCAGCAGGAAGTCGCCCACCAACTCGTCCACCGCGACGGTCTGATGGCCGTGGCATCGATCCAGGAAAGCCACCGGTTGCGATTCGGCTCGAAAGCGCCAGCTGCGAGCGGTGCGGCCGGGTGGCAGACCTCCGCGACAGGTGCCGGGATAGATCAGCCCGGCGGGACCGGGTCGGCCCAGCGATTGCACCTCGCGTCGGGTGCAGCCACAGGGGTAGGCTCGCCGCCGCTCAATCAGCTGGTCCAGCGTCTCGGCATACAAGCCCCGGCGGCTGTCCTGGTTCTGTACCGCCCCGTCCCAGTGCAGTCCGAACGCCTCCAGGGTCGAGCAGATGCTCGTCGCCCACGCCGGTCGGCAGCGGGTACTGTCCAGGTTGTCGATTCGCAATCGCCACTGGCCGCCGGCCGCCCTGGCGTCAACGAAGCTGGCAATGGCGGCCACCATGGATCCCAGATGTAGCGGGCCGGTGGGGCTGGGAGCAAAGCGGCCAATGACGGGTGTGCGGGTCATGCCGCTATCCTACCCCCGGGTTCGGCGCCAGACCGAGGGCTTGGTAGACTCTCCGCCTTTAGTCCTCGGAGTCTCGCCCATGCCGGTCCCACTCGCTGCCCGGACTCATCGCATCCAGCCATTCCATGTGATGGCGCTGCTGGGCCGGGCCCGGGAGCTGGAGTCCGCCGGATGCGATGTGGTGCACATGGAGATCGGCGAGCCGGATTTTCCCACGGCTCAGCCGGTGGTGGAGGCCGGGCGTCAGGCGCTGGCCGACGGCCGGACGGGCTATCTGCCCGCCGCCGGCTTACCGGCCCTTCGCGAGGCCATCGCCGATCACTACCAGCGCCGGCATGGCGTTGATCTCGATCCCGGCCGCATCCTGATCACACCCGGGGCCAGCGGTGCCCTGGTCATTGCACTGGCACTGCTGGCGGATCCGGGGCGCAACGTTTTGCTGCCGGACCCGGGTTATCCCTGCAATCGCAATTTCGTGGAGATGGTGAACGCAGAGCCCCGCGCGGTTCGGGTCACGGCGGAGACCGATTATCAGCTCACGGCGGAACGGGCCGAGGCAGCCATGGATCAGGCCACCGCGGCCATGCTGGTGGGCTCCCCCGGTAATCCCACCGGAACACTGGCCA
Organism: Spiribacter sp. 2438; assembly: GCF_009676705.1. Lineage (GTDB taxonomy): Bacteria > Pseudomonadota > Gammaproteobacteria > Nitrococcales > Nitrococcaceae > Spiribacter. Next base: position 643,522 of record NZ_CP046046.1, read on the forward strand.
CCGCGGACGGGCTACGGTCACTGGCTGGCCTGGCCCAGGTCCGGGGCGTCGGATTGATCATCGACGAAATTTATCATGGCCTGCATTACGGCGATCCCCCGGCCCAGGGACTGGAGCACGCGCCGGAGGCCATTGTCGTCAACAGCTTTTCCAAATACTTCGGCATGACCGGCTGGCGTCTGGGTTGGATGGTGGTGCCGAACGACTGGGTGCCGGTGGCGGAGAAGCTGATGCAGAACCTCTTTATTAGCGCGTCGACGCCCGCCCAGTATGCGGCACTGGCCTGTTTCTCCTCATCCGCCGAGGCCATATTCGAAGAGCGCCGGGCAGCATTTGCCGAGCGCCGGGACTTCCTGCTGCCCGCCCTTCGCGACATCGGCTTCCGCATTCCCGGAACGCCAGCCGGCGCGTTCTACCTGTACGCCGACATTTCTGCACTGGCCGGCGACAGCTCAAGTTTTGCCTCATCCCTGCTCGAGGCCGCGCATGTGGCGGTCACGCCGGGCATCGATTTTGAGCGCACGGCGCCCGAAGCCCATGTTCGATTTGCCTACACCACCGACCTGGACCGCCTGGCGACTGCCGTTGAGCGTATTCGCCGGCACCTGCGGGGTGGTGCCTAGTCGGCCAGATTGCAGAGCTCCGAGCGGGTGAGGAATCGCTTGCCCTCCGGCGCTTCCAGCGAGAACCCGGCGCCTCGCCCGACCACCACATCAATAATCAAATTGGTGTGGGACCAGCGTTCGTACTGGGCGCCGCCGATATAAAACGGCTCTCCGCCAATGTCGCCGAGATAGACATCCCGTGCCCCAATGCGGAACTCCTCTCTCGGATAACACATGGGGGCGCTGCCGTCACAGCAGCCACCGGATTGATGAAAAACCAGCGGTCCATGACGCTCCCGCAGCTCGGCGACAAGGGCCTCGGCCTCCGGTGTGGCGCTGACCCGTGTTGTAGACTGATTCATGGCTCTCCTCCATTGAGTCAGCGGTGGCCGACCGAATCATGGATCGGCCGGCCACCCTGTCAGGAATGATGTCAGTTGATCATGACCAGCACCATCCGGCCGTCGATGGTGCCGGCACGCATTTCATCAAAAATCGTGTTGATGTCATCAATGCTTCGCCGGGTCACCGTTGGCTTCACCAGCCCCTCGCCCCCGGGGTTCAGAAGAAACCCATCGGTGCCTGGCTGTAACTGACCAGCAGATTCTTGGTCTGCTGGTAGTGCGCCAGCATCATCAAATGGTTCTCGCGTCCAATACCGGAGTGTTTGTATCCGCCAAATGCGGCGTGGGCCGGGTAGAGGTGATAGCAGTTGGTCCAGACGCGGCCCGCCTGAATCCCGCGGCCCATGCGGTAGGTGGTATGGGCACTGCGCGACCAGACACCGGCGCCAAGCCCATAAAGGGTGTCATTGGCGATTTCCAGCGCATTGTCCATGTCAGAGAAGCCGGTAACCGAGACCACAGGCCCGAAAATTTCCTCTTGGAAGATCCGCATGGCGTTGCTTCCTTCGAAGACCGTTGGCTGGATGTAGAAACCGCCGGAAAGGTCTCCCCCGGGTTCCAGGGCCTCGCCGCCGGCGAGCACCTTGGCGCCCTCCTGTTTGCCGATATCCACGTAGGCCAGGATCTTCTCGAACTGATCCTGGGAGGCCTGAGCACCCACCATGGTGTCGGTATCCAGCGGATTACCGGCTTTGATGCGTCCCACCCGATCCAGGGCGGCGTCCATGAAATCCCCGTAGAACGACTGCTGGACTAGCGCCCGGGAGGGGCAGGTGCAGACCTCGCCCTGATTCAAGGCAAACATCGCAAAGCCTTCCAGGCACTTCTCGCGAAAACCGTCGTCCTCGGCAAAGCAATCCGCGAAGAACACGTTCGGGGATTTGCCGCCCAGCTCGAGGGTGACCGGGATCAGGTTTTCCGAGGCGTACTGCATGATCAGTCGCCCGGTGGTGGTTTCGCCGGTGAAGGCGACCTTGGCGATCCGCGGGTTGGACGCCAGTGCCTTGCCCGCCTCGGCTCCAAACCCGTTGACCACGTTGAGGACACCCGGCGGCAGCAGGTCGGCGATGAGCTCCATCACCAGCAGGATGCTGGCGGGGGTCTGTTCCGCGGGCTTGAGGACAATGCAGTTACCTGCAGCCAGGGCCGGAGCAATTTTCCAGGTGGCCATCAGGATCGGGAAGTTCCAGGGGATAATCTGACCCACGACCCCCAGGGGTTCGTGAATGTGGTAGGCCACGGTGTCGTTATCCAGCTCGCCCACCGTGCCTTCCTGGGCGCGGATGACGCCGGCAAAATAACGGAAGTGGTCTATGGCCAGCGGGATGTCCGCCACCAGGGTCTCCCGCACCGGCTTGCCGTTCTCCCAGCTTTCGGCCACGGCGATCTTTTCCAGATTGGCCTCGATGCGGTCGGCGATCCGGTTGAGGATGACCGCCCGTTCTGCCACCGGGGTGGTGCCCCAGGCGCCCTTGGCGGCGTGGGCGGCGTCCAGCGCGAGTTCAATATCGGCGGCGGTGGATCGGGGGATACGGCAGAACGTCTGCCCGGTGACCGGCGTTGGGTTATCGAAATACTGTCCATCCACCGGCGGTTTCCATTCTCCACCGATGAAATTCTCGTATTGGTCCTTATAGCTGACAACGGCATCAGAGCTGCCAGGGGGAGCGTAAATCATGATCTCTCCTCATGGGTATTTTTTTAACCAGTACCACAGCACGGCACGAGAGCTATCAGCAAAATCCGGGCCAGAAACCGCCACGCCTTTCTATCTTCATGAATTCTTTGCAATCCCGGGCCCGCCGGGGCAGTCTGCAGACAGACGGCACCACCGCTCTGCTGTGCCACGGCGGGACGGGGTGTCCGGAATTGCGACGGGGAGGAGAGTCCTATGGGTCGCAGAGACAGCGTCGAACGCCCCGCTGGGCAGATCCGCGGGCAGTTGCTTGATGGCGCAGAATCACCCGCTGGCGCTGCGGAAGGCGTGGGGCGCTCCTGGCAGCGCTCCCGGGAAAACGGCTTAACGCCGGAGCGCAGCGCCGCGGATGCCATGCTCGAGCAGGCGGCACTGGCCCTGGTCAGGGAGCGAAACCAGCGCTTGATCGCCTTTGCCCTGCCCGAGCTTGAGAACCTCCGGCACCAGATCGCCGGCACCAACAGCGCGGTATTACTGGCCGACGCCAACGGCGTGATCCTCGAACGTCACGGTGATCCGGCGTTCAGCCGCCGGAGCCAGCGGGTGGCGCTGCAACCGGGCGCCTGCTGGGGGGAATCGGCGCGGGGCACCAATGCCATTGGCCTGGCGTTGGCCGAGCAGCGGAGTGCATCGGTTCACGGCGAGGAGCACTTTCTGGCCTGCAACACTTTCCTGACCTGTGCGGCCACGCCCATTCGGGACGTTAACGGCCAGTTGACGGGTCTTCTGGATGTCTCCGGCGACCAGCCGGCAAGGCAGCTGCACGCGCTGGGTCTGGTGCGTATGGGGGCTCGGATGATCGAAAACCGGATGCTCGAAACCGAGTTCCCGGACGCCATTTATCTCCACTTCCATGTCCGCCCGGAACTGGTGGGAACCCTGGGGGAGGGCATTGTTGCAGTGGAGCCATCCGGGCGGGTGCTGGCATTTAACGAAGTGGCCTCCCGGCACATGAGCGCACTGACGGTCCATGCTGAGTTGGACGGCCTGCTGGAATCGAGTTTCGATGAACTGGCCGGGCGGAGCGACGAGTGGATCATCCTGCGCACCCGGGACGGACTGAATGTCACGGCACGGATTCAGGGACCGGCGTCGCGGGGTGAGCGGGTCAGCGTGCCGATGGGTCGGCGGTCAGGCCAGCCGCGGGCGGCTGACGTCGATGACCCGTTTCCCGCTTTGCATGCCGGCGATCCGGGGTTTGTGGACCTGATGTGGCGAGCTCGGCAGGTTTTCAATCGCGGCATTCCGCTGGTCCTCGAGGGGGAAACCGGCACAGGCAAAGAGTGGGTGGCTCGTCGGCTGCACGACTGCAGTGAACGAGGTGCCGGGCCGATGATCAGCGTGAACTGTGCCGCCATCCCGGATTCCCTGGCCGAAGCGGAGTTGTTTGGTTATCGGCCCGGCGCTTTTACCGGCGCCAGCCGGGAGGGTGCGGCGGGGCATGTGCAGCGAGCGGATGGTGGCACCCTGTTCCTGGATGAAATCGGCGACATGCCACTGTCCATTCAGAGCCGGTTACTACGGGTCCTCCAGGAGCGCGCGGTTGTCCCAATTGGCGGCACCGACCCGATTCCGGTGAATTTTTCGCTGGTCAGCGCCACCCACCAGAATCTGGCGCAACGGGTGGAACAGGGCGCTTTTCGGGCGGACCTTTATTATCGAATCTGTGGGTTTCGTGTCACCTTGCCGGCGCTGCGGAACCGCGCCGACCTCGAGGGCCTGATCAGCCGGATGCTGGCGGTAGAAGACCCGAGTGCGCGAATCGCACCGGCGGCCCGGGATTGCCTGCTTCGTTACCCCTGGCCCGGTAATCTGCGTGAACTGCAGAATGCGCTGCGCACGGCCCTTGCCCTTGCCAAGCCCGGTTGGCCTATCGAAATCCTGGACTTGCCGGAGCCGATCCGTGCATCCGATATGGCTGTAGCCGGTGAGCCGTCAGAAGCGACCGGTGGGCTGAGGGAAGCTGAAGAACGCTGCATGCGCGACGCCGTTGAAGCCCATGGGGGAAACTATGCGGCCGCGGCTCGGGCCCTGGGGATCAGTCGCAGCACGCTGTACCGGCGCCTGCGGCGCGGTTGACGGTTTTGAGCCCTGGCACATTTTCCAGTCTGCTAAAAAACCGGTATTTTCTCCATTTTGCCACCACGGGGATTCCGGGCCTGCAATGCGCCTTAGCAAGATCCGCCTGAACGGGTTCAAATCCTTTGTGGATGCCACCCCCGTGCCGTTACTGGGCGGCATCACAGCCATCGTCGGGCCCAATGGCTGTGGCAAGTCCAACATTATCGATGCAGTTCGCTGGGTGATGGGCGAGAGCTCCGCCCGGCATCTGCGCGGCGGATCCATGGCGGACGTCATTTTCAGTGGTTCCCGCAGCCGCAAGCCCGTGGGCCAGGCCAGCATTGAGCTGGTGTTCGACAACTCGGACGGGGCGCTCGGCGGGCAGTACGCGGGTTTTGCGGAAATCGCCATTCGCCGCCAGGTGAACCGGGATGGTCAGTCCGCTTACTACCTCAACGGCAGTCGCTGCCGCCGGCGGGATATTACCGATGTTTTTCTGGGCACCGGACTGGGTCCCCGCAGCTATTCCATTATCGAGCAGGGTACGATTTCGCGGCTCATCGAAGCGAAGCCTGAGGAGCTTCGCGGCTATCTGGAGGAAGCCGCCGGCATCAGCCTTTACAAGGAGCGCCGTCGGGAGACCGAGCGGCGGATGCGGGACACCCGGGAGAACCTCGAGCGTCTGGAGGACGTCCGGGATGAGGTGGGTCGGCAGCTGGAAAAACTCTCGCAGCAGGCCGAGACCGCGGAGCGCTACCGAGCCCTCAAGGCCGAGGAAAGGGAGCGGCGGGCCGAACTGCTGCTGCTGCGAACCCGCGGGTTGCAACAGGAGCGGGCGACACTGCAGCAGGAATTGGCAGAGCGCGACAATGCACTGGAGTCCCGCATCGCCGATCAGCGGGGGGTGGAGCGGGAGATGGAGGCGCTGCGCGCGAGTCACGCTGAGCAGAGCGATGCCCTGAACGAAATCCAGGGACGCTTTTACCAGGTGGGGTCGGACATCGCCCGCCTGGAGCAGCGCATCAGTCATCGCCGCGAGCTGCGTGAAACCAGCGCTCGGGAGCTGTCCCGCAATAACGAGGCTCTGGAGCGGGTGCAGGCGGAGTTGGCCGAAGACCAGAAAAAGCTCGGGCTGCTGCAGGAGCGCCTGCAGACCCTGAATCCCGAAATCGAGTCCCTGGACGAAGCACTGACCCGCTCAACCGTGAGTTTGGAGGAGGCCGGCAAGCGCCTGGAGGCCGCCCGCGCCGCCCGGGATGAGCAGGCACGGCGACAAGCGGACGCCGACCGGCAGGCCGAGGTGGAGCGGGCACGGATCGAGCAGCTGGAAGCGCGGCAACTGGATCGTCGCCGACGCACGGAACAACTGGCGACGGAACTCGGCGAACTGGACAGCGATGGCGACGGCGACGTGGCCGACGTGGCGTCACGGATCGGCGTGCTGGAGCAGGAGCGCGATCAGTTTGACGAGCGTATCGCGGATCTGGATGAGCAGATTGGCTTCGAAGCGGGTCAGCGGGACGAGCATCGGGACGAGCTGGACGCGCTGCGGGAGCGGCGCTCGGAGCTCAAAGCCCGACAGACATCGCTGGAGACCCTGCAGGAGGCGGCCCTGGGCGCGGAGACTGGCGCCGGCGAGTGGCTTGAAGCCATGGGTCTCGGGGACGGAAAGCGTCTGGGCGAGTGCCTCGAAGTCGAAGCCGGATGGGAAACCGCGGTGGAAGTCGTCCTTCAGGATGCGCTTCAGGCCGTGGCGGCGGACGATCTCGGCCGGCTGGGTGGGCAGGCCGAGCAGCTGGGCGGTGGTGCCGTGATGCTCTACCGGTCGGACGCCGCCGGTGACACCGAGTCTGGATTCGGCGCCCATGCTGCCGGTGACGATCGGCTTTTGACCCGAGTGAAGGGGCCGGCCCCGCTCCAGGACCTGCTGGCGGGTGTGCATGTCGCGGATGACGAGCAGCAGGCACTCAGCCGGCTGGCTTCCCTGCCGGCCGGGGAGTCCGTGGTGACCCGTCGGGGGCAGTGGTTCGGTCGACGCTGGCTGAGGATTCAGGCCGCGGCCAGTGATGATCAGGAGGGCGTCCTGGCTCGAGGCCGAGCCCTTGAGGCCCTCGGCAATGAAGTGGCTCGACTGGATGAAGCGATGGCTCAGCGCGAGGCGCTTTACCAGGAGGCCGTGCAGCGGGTTGCACTACTGGAGGAGCAGAGGGCCGAGCGAGCCGACGAGCGCGGTGGCGTGGATCGTGAGCTGGCCGCGGCCCGGGCGCGGCTCGAGGCCGCCGAACAGCAACAGGCGCGTCGGCGGGAGCGGCGTGAGACTTTGCTGGGCGAGCAGCAGACCCTGCAGGAGGCGCTGGAGGCGGGTGATCGGGATATTCGCACCACCCGGGAGCAGCTGGAGTCGGCACTGGCCACGGGTGAGCAGGCGCAGGCGGCGATGGCTCCGCTGGATGCAGACTGTCATTCGGCCCGGGAGGCCGTGGAAGCGGCACGGCTGGCGGCAGACCAGCTCCGCGAGCAGCGTCAGGATGTGGCGCTGCGCCTGGAAACGGCCAGAACGGCGGGTCAATCCCTTGAGGAGGCCATTGCCAGACTCCAACGTCAGGAAACCGGACTGAGCGCCCGTAACGCCGAGCTTGAACAGACGCTGAACGAGGTGTCCGGATCGGATGACAGCCTGGAGGCGGAGCGCCAGGCACTGCTTAAAAAACGCGCCGCGGTCGAGGAAGAATTGGCAGCCGCACGGCGGGCGCTGGGAGAGGCCGACGAGGCGCTACGCACCCTGGATATCCGCCGGGGTGAAGCCGAGTCCGCCATTGTCGAGCTGCGGGAGGCGGCGGAGTCGGCCCGCTACCGCGATTATGAACTGAAAGCGCGGTTGCAGACGCAAACCGAGCAGTTGCAGAGCCTGCAGGTCGATCCGGCGGCCGTGGCCGAAAAGCTATCGGAAACCGCCACCGAATCCGACTGGGAAAAAGAACTCGAGCGCCTGGATAACCGGATCCGTCGGCTGGGACCGATTAACCTGGCCGCCATTGACGAGCACCGAACGCTTTCGGAGCGAAAAAGTTATCTGGATGCCCAGCAGGCGGACCTGAGTGAGGCACTGGAAACTTTGCAGAACGCCATCCAGAAAATCGACCGGGAAACCCGCAGCCGCTTTCGTGACACCTTCGACAAGGTCAACAGTGGCCTACAGCGGCTTTTTCCGCGGTTGTTCGGTGGGGGTCAGGCTTATCTCGAAATGACCGACGATGACCTGCTGGAAACCGGGGTTACGCTGATGGCCCGGCCTCCCGGCAAGCGGATCACCAATATTCATCTGCTCTCCGGTGGCGAGAAGGCGCTGGCGGCGGTGGCGCTGGTCTTTGCCATCTTCGAGCTGAATCCGGCGCCCTTCTGCATGCTCGACGAGGTGGATGCACCGCTGGACGAAGCCAACGTGGGACGTTTCTGCGATCTTCTCTCCGAGATGTCCGAGCGGGTGCAGTTCATCGTGATCACTCACAACAAGGCCACCATGGAAGCCGCCAGCCATCTGGCTGGCGTTACCATGGCGGAGCCGGGGGTCTCCCGACTGGTCGCGGTGGACATCGAATCCGCAGCGGCCATGACCGAGGCGGATGCTTGAGTTGACCTCCCGGAGATTGCAATCTGACACCAACGGGAAAAACGGAAGCCGCAATGGATGAATTGCGCTGGACATTACTGATCCTGGGCGCCCTGATTGTCGCCGGCGTGTATGGCTACAGTCGCCTGCAGGACTGGCGGAAGGACGGTACGCCCTGGAAGCGGAGCAGTCAGCGACGCGAACCGTTCGCGAACGAAGCCGAGCCTGACCTGTCCGGCCCGGATCCTTTGCTGGACGATCCCGAGGACAACGACATTGTCGGCCCGGCCCGGGTGGTTTCGGCGACTGAGGAACCGGAGTCCGTGGTGCCGGCCGGCGAGCCAGAGATCTCGGCGACTGACGATGCATCCGTAGAGGCCACCGAGAGCGAACCGGAAGTGGCCGGGGATCAGGTCGCCCATTCGGCCGGCGGTGACAAGGTTGTGGTGCTGACGGTGATGGCACCGAAGGGCACCCGGTTTTCGGCCCAGGATCTGGTCCGGGTGCTGCAGAGTTCGGGGCTCCGTCTGACTGAGCAAGGGGTATTGCGACGAGGACTGGATACGGGTCAGGGCACGGTGGCGCTGTTCACCGCCGCCAACATCGTCGAGCCCGGCACCTTCGATCCGGACAGTCTGGAGACCGCCACCACCCCGGGCATTGCACTCATCATGCAGCTGCCGGGCCCGTTTGACGGCCTGGCCACCTTCGAGCAGATGCTGACCACGGCGCAGCGGACCGCTGAGCAGTTGGGCGGGGTGGTGCTGGATGGACGTCGCTGCGATCTCACCACCCAGTCCATCGAGCATATCCGCGAGGAATTACTGGAGTACCGGCGTCGCGCGCACCTCGCCAGCCGGCGTGGGGCCTGACTGCAGTGGCGGACAGTGCAAGCCACGCGGCTGCCCGGGCCGAAGCGCTCCGGCGGTCCATCGAGCACCACAATCATCGGTACTATGTGCTGGATGATCCGGAAATCGCGGACGCCGAATATGATCGGTTGATGGATGAACTGGCCAGCCTCGAGGCCGAACACCCGGAGTTGATCTCCGTTCATTCGCCCACCCAGCGCGTGGGCTCCCGCCCGCTGGAGGGTTTTGAGCCCTCGCAACATGACCGCCCGATGCTCTCCCTCGCCAATGCGTTCAGCCGCGAGGACGTGGTCGAGTTCGATCGCCGACTGCGCCGCAATCTGGCGGTTGACGCACTGACCTATGTGGGCGAGCCCAAGCTCGACGGCCTCTCCATCAATCTGCGCTATGAGCAGGGAAGGCTGGTGGAAGCCGCCACCCGGGGTGATGGCGAGGTCGGCGAGCAGATTACGGCAAACGCCCGCACCATCCGCAGCGTCCCGCTGATCCTGTTAACGGACAATCCGCCCCAGCGGGTTGAGGTGCGCGGTGAGGTGGTGATCCGCCGGCGGGATTTCGAGGCGCTCAACCGCCAGCGGCTGGCGCGGGACCAGCGGCCGTTTGCCAATCCGCGCAACGCGGCGGCGGGTAGCCTGCGCCAACTGGACCCGCGGATCACCGCCGCCCGGCCGTTGACGCTGTTTGTCTTTGGCATTGGCGCATCCAGTGAAGCCCTGGCGGAGGATCATCTGGGGATCCTGCGGGTGCTGGGAGACTGGGGGTTTCGGGTCAATCAGCGGGTGGAGCGGGTCGAGGGGGCCGACGGCCTCCTGGATTACCATGACCGCCTGGTGGCCGAGCGCGATGACCTGGATTATGAAATCGACGGCGCGGTCTACAAGGTCAATGACATCGCGGCGTGGTCCGAGCTGGGGACCACCGCCCGAGCGCCTCGCTGGGCACTTGCCCACAAGCTGCCCGCCCGGGAGGCCACTACCGTGGTGGAATCGATTCTTCCCTCGGTGGGCCGCACCGGGGTCATTACCCCGGTGGCGGCGCTGCAGGACGTCAATGTTGGCGGCGTCACCGTCGGCCGCGCCACCCTGCACAACCTGGACGAGGTGCACCGTAAGGACGTCCGGGAGGGGGACACCGTCATGGTCCGCCGGGCGGGCGACGTGATTCCCGAAGTGGTCAGCGTGGTGACGTCGAAACGTCCGCCGGGTGCCGAAGCCTGGTCCATGCCCGCGCATTGCCCGGTCTGCGGCTCCGAGGTGGTTCGCCTGGATGATGAGGCGGCCCATCGCTGCATGGGCGGGCTGTTCTGCCCGGCTCAGCGGGTGGGGGCGCTCATGCACTTCGTCTCCCGTCGGGCCATGGACATCGATGGCCTGGGCGAAAAGCTCGTCCGTCAACTGGTAGAGACCGAACGGGTCCGGACCGCCGCCGACCTGTATCAGCTGAGCTGCTCGGACCTCTTGGGCCTTGAGCGCATGGGTGAGAAATCGGCCGGCAACCTGCTGCGCTCCATCGAGGCCTCAAAGCAGACCACCCTGGCCCGCTTTCTGTTCGCCCTCGGCATCAGCCAGGTCGGCGAGGTAACCGCGCGGGTTCTGGCCCGGGAGTTGGGCTCGCTGAACGCGGTCATGAATGCCGACGAAGAGGCGTTGGTGGCGTTGCCCGACATTGGTCCGGTTGTGGCGCAGTCCATCACCCGCTTTTTCGAGCAAACCACCAACCGGCAGGTTATCGAGGGCCTGCTGTCCGCGGGCGTCACCTGGGACGATCCGACGGGGCGCCAGGAGAATGCAACCGATGACGCCGGGCGGACCCTCGAGGGGCTGACTTTCGTGCTGACGGGCACTCTGGAGAACCTCACCCGGGACGAAGCCCGAGCGGCCATTGAAGCCCGGGGCGGCAAAGTGACCGGTAGCGTCTCCGGGCGCACGAATTACCTGGTGGCCGGAAGCGACCCGGGCTCCAAGCGGGACAAGGCCGAGACCCTGGGCGTACCCGTCCTCGACGAGGACGGGTTCCAGGCAATGCTCGGCTGACCGTTCGGGATTTTCGCCGCGGGGCTACTGGGCCCAGTCGGCGCGATAATCGATATCCGCGCTTTCACGCAGGCTGTCGAGCCTTGCTTCGATACGCTCGTTGACCATGGTCATGGCCAGTTGCTGTGACACCGCTTCAAAGGCGGGCACGCTCCCCTCGCGGGTGTCGTCCAGCTGGATGACATGCCAGCCGAAACGGGTTTCTACCGGCTCGGTGGTCATTTCGCCCGGTTCCAGGGCCACCACGGCGTCGGCGAACGACGCCACCATGTCACCCCGGGTGAACCAGCCGAGGTCGCCGCCGTCCTCGGCGCTGCCATCCTGGGAATGCTGGCTGGCCATCTCGGCAAAGGTTTCGCCGCCCTCGATCAGTTCGATGATCTCCTCCGCGAGACCCCGCTCGCTGACCAGGATGTGCCGGGCGCTGTACTCCAGCGGTGCGCCGGCTCCGTAATCCTCTTCATAGCGAGCCCTCAGGGCGTCATCGGAAATCTGGTCCATCTGCGCGAAGCTGCGCACGAAGGCCTGGGCAAGCGCCTGACGGCGGCTGTTGGTGAGCTGGGCCTGAGCCTCCGGCGTGGGCTCAACGGACTCGGCCTCGCCCGCCTGGGCCAGCAGGATCAGGTTGATGGTTTCGTCCAGGAAGCGCTGCCGCTGAACGGGGGGCAGATCCGTCCCGCCACCGGTCTGCTGCGCGATCAGCTGATTGAGTTCGGTCTGGGTAATGACTTCGCCGTTAATTTCGGCCACCACGGGGGACTCGCTGGAGTCCTGAGCGATGGCAACCGTCGTCATGGTGCCGAGCAGGCCTGCGATCAACAGGTTCATGGGGTTGAGAATGCGTTTGATAGGCACGTATATCTCTCCGGGTTAATTTATCGTTGGTCTGCAGCTGGGGTAGGGTCCGCGTCCGGGGTCAAGGCTTCAATGCTGAGGGCGTGGATGCAGTCGTTGCGCATCGCGTCTCCCAACGCATCGTAAATCATGCGATGGCGCTGTAACACGCTCTGATCGTTGAAGGCCTCGCTCACCACCCGCACATGGTAATGCCCGCCGCCGGCTTTGGCACCCGCGTGGCCGGCGTGTCGATGACTGTCATCCCGTACTTCCAGACGTTGGACCGGCAGATTCTGCTCCAGACGCGCCCGGATCATTGCCGGGCGTTCGCTTTTGGGGATATCCGCCGCATTCATGGCAACACCCGCTTGAATGGCTTCACGGTGACCCGTCGATAAACGCCGGCGTCCACGTAGGGATCCGCGTCTGCCCAGGCCTGGGCGGCCTCCAGGGAATCGAATTCGGCAATCACCAGGCTGCCGGTGAAGCCCGCGGGCCCCGGGTCTTCGCTGTCGATGGCGGGATGTGGCCCGGCCAGCAGCAGTCGTCCCTCGTCCCGCAGGATCTCCAGTCTCGCCAGGTGATCCGGTCGGGCCCCGGCGCGTTTCTCGAGGCTGTTTTCGGTGTCTTCACTGATGATTGCGTAGTACATGGGCCTGGCCCGTCTGCTGAAATCAACTCGAAACGCTACCATAGAGCCACAATCGCAAGCAGCGGAATCGGAACCATGAGTCAGTATTTTGAAGTTCACCCGGAGACACCGCAGCCGCGGCTGGTTCGTCGAGCGGTGGAAATCATCCGTGCCGGCGGTCTCGTGGCCTATCCCAGCGGTACAACCTATGCGCTGGGTTGTGGTCTGGGTGAGAAGGCCGCCGTGGAGCGGATTCGGGCGCTGCGCCAGCTTGACGAGCGGCATCACTTCACCCTGGCCTGTCGGGATCTCTCCGACATCGGCAGCTACACCCGCATGGACAATACCGCCTTCCGGTTGCTGAAAGCCCATACCCCGGGGCCCTACACCTTTGTGCTGCGCGCAACCGCCGAGGTCCCCCGACGCCTTCAGCACTCCCGGCGGCGGACGGTTGGCATTCGGGTGCCGGATCACCCGGTGGCGCGAGCGATTCTGACGGAGCTGGGGGAGCCGTTGACCACCAGTACGCTGCTGTTGCCCGACGAGGACTACCCGATGACGGATCCGGCGGATATCCGTGACCGCATTGGTCGCCAGCTGGATGCGGTCATTGACGCCGGGCCGGGTGGCCTTGAGCCGAGCACCGTGGTGGATCTGAGCGGCGAGGCGCCACAGGTGCTTCGACACGGTGCCGGCGATGCCGATGTATTCGAGTCCTGATCGGCTATGATGGCCCCCCGAACAGCCCTGAATCATCGGAGGTTACGTTGAGCAATTCGGTTGCCCAGGGGGATCGCATCCTGTCCGGAATGCGGCCCACGGGTCGTCTCCATCTCGGCCATTATCACGGCGTGCTGCGCAACTGGGTCGAGCTGCAGCAGAGTCACGAGTGCTTTTTCTTCATTGCCGACTGGCATGCGCTCACCACGGCGTATGAAGAGCGCGAGGTCATCTCCGACAATGTCTGGGACATGGCGGTGGACTGGATGGCCTGCGGGGTGAATCCCAACCTGGCGACGCTGTTCATTCAGTCCCGGGTGATGGAGCACGCCGAGTTGCATCTGTTGCTGTCGATGATTTCGCCCCTGGGCTGGCTGGAGCGGGTGCCCACCTACAAGGACCAGATCGAACAGCTTCGCGAGCGGGATCTGGCCACCTACGGATTTCTGGGTTACCCGGTTCTGCAGAGTGCCGACATTCTCGTGTACGGGGCCGCCGGCGTGCCCGTGGGCGAGGACCAGGTGTCCCATGTGGAGCTGACCCGGGAGTTGGCACGCCGTTTTAATCACCTGTTCGGGCGGGAGCCGGGGTTCGAGGACAAGGCCGAGGCGGCCATTGGCAAAATGGGCAAAAAACAGGCCCGTCTGTATCGCGAGTTACGCCGTCGCTACCAGGAGGAAGGGGATGACGAGGCGCTCAGCGAAGCGCGGGCACTGCTGGAAAACCAGCAGAACCTGACCCTGGCAGACCGGGCCCGGGTGGCCGGCTATCTGGAGGGCGGCGGTCGCACCGTGCTGACCGAGCCCCAGGCATTGCTGACCCGGGCCCCCCGCATGCCCGGACTGGACGGTCGCAAGATGTCCAAGTCCTACGGCAACACCATCGCGCTGCGCGAGTCGGACGACCAGGTGGAGAAGAAGATCCGCACCATGCCCACGGATCCGGCCCGGGTTCGGCGCACGGACCCGGGGGATCCGGACAAGTGCCCGGTCTTTGACCTGCATCGGGTTTACTCCAGCGACGAAACCCGACGGTGGGCCGATCAGGGCTGCCGTTCGGCGGGAATCGGCTGCCTCGACTGCAAGGGGCCGTTGATTGATGCGGTCAAGGCAGAAGTGGGGCCGATCCGTGAGCGCGCCGAGGCCCTGGAGGAGGATCCGGGGCATGTGCGACAGGTCATCGGCGAGGGCTGTGAGCGCGCCCGTGAGGTCGCCCGTGACACCATGCGCGACGTTCGTTCGGCCATTGGACTGGACTACCGGCAGCGATGACCGACGTCGAGTCGCCGGCGCTTTTTGATACCCAGGTCGCCGCCCGCGTTCAGGGCGAGCCCTACGGTGAACTGCCCCGGGATCTGTACATTCCACCGGATGCCCTCGAAGTGTTCCTGGAGGCCTTCGAGGGGCCGCTGGATCTGCTGCTGTATCTGATTCGGCGCCAGAATCTGGACATTCTCGATATCCCCATCGCGGAAATCACCCGGCAATACATGGGATATGTGGAGCTCATGAAAGAGCTCAGGCTGGAGCTCGCCGCCGAGTACCTGGTGATGGCCGCCATGCTGGCGGAGATCAAGTCGCGCATGCTCCTGCCCCGCCCACCGTCCACGGATGAAGACAGCGACATCGATCCGAGGGCCGAGCTGATCCGGCGGCTGCAGGAATATGAACAGTTCAAGGAAGCGGGGCGGGAGCTGGATGCGCTGCCCCGGGTGGCACGCGATGTATTTCCCGCATTCGCGGCATCGCCGGACCTGCGGGTGGCCGCGGTCCCGCCGGCGGTGGGCCTGGACGAACTGCTGGTGGCGTTTGGCGAGGTGCTGGAGCGGGCGGATATGTTCACCCATCACCAGATTCGCCGGGACAGCCTGTCGGTGCGCGAGCGCATGACCGAGACCCTTTCCAGATTGCAGTCGGACGATTTTCTGTCCCTGGACGAGTTGCTGGATCCGGAGGAAGGCAAGGCTGGCGTGGTGGTGACATTTCTGGCCATCCTTGAGTTGCTCAAGGCTTCCCTGATCGAGCTGGTGCAGGCGGAGCCGTATGCCCCGCTGTATCTGCGGGGTGATCAGGGCGGATTGGCGGGGGATTGACGATGAGTGAACCGCGACTGGAATGCATTCTCGAGGCGGCACTGCTGGCCGCCGGTGAACCGCTGTCGACGGAACAGCTGCTCAACCTTTTCCCGGATGATCAGCGCCCGTCTCGACAGGCCCTGGAAACGGCCCTGGAACATCTCCGTGAGGCCCTTCAGGGTCGAGGCGTGGTGCTCAATCAGGTGGCCAGCGGCTATCGGCTGCAGGTGCCGGAGACCTTCGCTCCCTGGGTGGCCCGTCTCTGGGAGGAAAAGCCCGCGCGCTATTCCCGGGCGGTGGTGGAGACGCTGTCGATCATTGCCTATCGACAGCCCATCACCCGCAGCGAAATTGAGGAGATCCGGGGCGTGAGTCTGAGCAGTGGCATCATGCGCACGCTGCAGGAACGGGGCTGGATTCGCGTTGCCGGGCATCGGGATGCGCCGGGACGGCCGGCGGTTTTCGCCACCACTCGGGAGTTCCTGGACCACTTCAACCTGGCCAGCCTTAAGGATCTGCCCAGCCTGGTCAGTCTTGGCGAGCCCGGGCCGGAGCATCCGGAACTCGATCTTGAGTTGCCGCAACCCTGATGGCTGCCGTCACTGAAAAACTGCACAAGGTGCTGGCGCAGGCCGGACTGGGCTCCCGGCGTGAAATGGAACAGTGGATTGTTCAGGGTCGAGTGCGCGTCAATGGCCAGGTGGCCCGCCTCGGTGATCGGGTGGATGCCAAGGCTCGGATCAGTGTCGATGGCCGGCCGGTGCTTTCCTCCGCCCTGTCGGCGACTCCCCGGCGGGTGATTGCCTATCACAAGCCGCTGGGTGAGCTGGTGACCCGCCACGACCCGGAGGGCCGTCGCACGGTTTTTCAGCGCCTGCCGAAGGTGCAGGGCGGACGCTGGATTGCGGTCGGCCGGCTGGATATCAACACCGGGGGGCTGCTGCTTGTCACTACCGACGGTGAGCTGGCCAACCGCCTGATGCATCCCCGCCATGAGCTCGAGCGGGATTACGCCGTGCGGGTTTATGGGCGGGTGGACGAGGCCGTCTGCCAGAAGCTGCTGGCGGGGGTCGATCTCGAGGATGGTCGTGCCGCGTTTGAATCCATTGTCCCGGTTGACAGCGGTCGTGCCGCCAACGAGTGGTACCGGGTGCGGCTGCTGGAGGGCCGTAACCGGCTGGTTCGTCGCCTGTGGGAGTCCCAGGGGTTACAGGTCAGCCGGTTGATGCGGGTGCGCTACGGACCGGTGGAACTGCCAGCAGGCCTTCGGGAGGGACGTTTCGAGGAACTGCCATCGGCGGCCGTCCGCCAGCTTGCCGAGCGGGTCGGCCTCGCCGAGACAAAGGCGCGCCAACCATCCCGTCGACCGGCCGGCAAGCGACCGCCGCGCCGACCGGCACGGCGGCGCCCATAACTCAGCGCTGGTAGGTGCCGATCAGGCGGTTCATGCCGATAACATGGGGTTCCACCTGCTCGAGGAACTGCCACAGGGACAGGCCCGGCTCCAGGTTCAGCGACTGATCGAGCGCCAGCACCCAGAAGTAGTAATGATGAACCCCATGGCCTTCGGGTGGCATGGGCCCGCCCCAGGCCTGACGGCCAAAGTCGGTGACCCCGTTGGTGTAGGCCTCACTGCCTTCCTCCAGCGCCGTGATATCGCCGGGGATGTTGTAGTACACCCAATGGGCAAAGCCATAGTTGCCCGGGCTGATGAGCGGCGCGTCCGGGTCGTGGCAGATCACCGCAAAGCCCTGGGTGCCTTCGGGCGCACCCTCCCACTGAAGCGGCGGTGCGATGTCATCACCATCCCCGGTATGACGAATCGGGATGGTTTCGTGCATGCCGAAAGCGGCGCTGCTCACCTGCATCGAGGAAAGTGCAAATCCCATCCTGGCTACTCCAAATCAATTAATGACTGTCTAGGATGACATACGTGTTACGGAGTGACGGAATACTGTCCGCCATTAATTATGGGCTCCGCTGGGTCCAGCAGTGGCAATATCGCCGCGGCGGCGGCATCCGGCGGCGGCGCCTCGTCGGCCATTTCCCCGGCATAGGCGGTTCGTCTCAGCGCCGTTCTCATGACCCCGGGATCGACGCTACAGGCCGCGACGGGATTGGCGGCGGATGACTCGGCCGCAATCAGCTGAACCAACCCCTCCAGCCCCCATTTGCTGACGCTGTAAGCCCCCATGGCCGAGGTGCCAGCCCGGCCGCAGTGGTCGCTGATGACGACGATCCGCCCGGCGCTGCGTCGCAGCAGGGGCAGGCAGGCCCGAATCATCAGAAACGCGCCGTTGAGGTTGCCATGCAGGGTGCGCAGCCAGGTCTCCGGGTCGTAGAGCTCCAGAGGCGCCGGTTCACCCACATCCGCGGCGGCATGAACCAGACCGTCAATGCCGCCCATGGCCTCCTCAAGGCGCTGGGCCAGCTCGACGTGATCGTCCGGACCGGCCCCCAGCAGATCCAGTGGGTAGAGCGCCGGCTGACCATGGCCGGCGGCTTCAATACGGTCATGCAGCGCCTCCAGGGCCTCCAGTTTCCGATCCAGCAGCACCAGTTCTGCACCGGCTTCGGCCGCCTGTTCGCAGAGCGTTTGCCCGAGCCCACCGGCCGCACCGGTCACCAGCAGTCGCTGGCCCTTTAACCGATTACCCGGCGGATTGGCTGACTTTTGCAGCGGGACGAATGCGGTCATTGGGTGGACTCTCCGGTGCGGGGGCGAACGCTCTTTGGCCGTCTGGCGGTTCGCCAGGCCAGCCATAGCTTTCGTAACGGGGTCAGGTGGTGCTGCCGGGTAAGAACCGGATAGTCGTCGGCAGCGATGCGATCCAGTAGCTGTCGATACAGCACCGCCAACACCAGTCCGTGCAACTGGTGGCGTCTTGATCCATCGGGAAGTTGGGCGATGGCGCTGTCGAGAAAGCGCCGGGCCCGGTCGCCCTGACGCTGCAGCAGTTGAGTGCGCTTGGATGCCTGTTCTTCGGTCATCAGACTGGTGCT
Organism: Spiribacter sp. 2438; assembly: GCF_009676705.1. Classification (GTDB taxonomy): domain Bacteria; phylum Pseudomonadota; class Gammaproteobacteria; order Nitrococcales; family Nitrococcaceae; genus Spiribacter. The sequence continues at coordinate 662,068 of NZ_CP046046.1, forward strand.
ATCCAGGCCCGACAGGCTGAGCTCGTCTTCGGGAATATAGAGGCGCCCGGCCCGCAGATCCCGCCGCAGGTGCCGGATCATTCGGGTGAGCTCCAGGCCCATGGCGAGATCGTGGGCGAAGGGCGCGGCGTCCTGTCCGGTATCGGGGCTGAGGCGCCAGGCCATATCGGCTACGGCGCCGCCGGCGCGGTGACAGTAAAGGGTCAGTTCCCTCAGGGTCGGATAACGACCGTACTCGAGATCCATCCGGGCGGCCTCGATCACCTCGCTGAGCCCCTCGGTGGGCAGCTGGTATTCCTCAATGGCCGGGAGCAGGGCCTGGGTCACGGGATGGCGGGGCTGACCGTGGGACAGACGCTCCAGTTCCTCCTGCCAGAAATTCAGCTTGACCGCGCCCACGCCGGCGTCGCTGACCTCCCTCGGAATTTCCAGAACCTCGTTTCGAAAGGCCGCCAGGGCCAGCAGGCCGTCGCGGCTCGCTGGCGGTGCGAACAGCAACGCGTAGTAAAAGCTTGATCCCTCCGGCGCGGCCTTGTTGCGGCAATATTCCAGGGGGTCCATGGCTAAACCGCCAACGATTCGGGTGCGAGGGCGGCGGCGGAGGCGGTGGCCACCCAGCGGAGAATTTCCCCGGGCTGAATGATGAGTCCATCGGCGCCCCAGCGGCTGACGCGGTCATCGCCGGAGAGATAGCCATAAGTGGCGGCCAGGGTCATGGTGCCGGCCCGTCGACCCGCCTGGATGTCCCGCTCGGCATCCCCCACAACCAGGCATTCGGCCGGTGCCAGTCCGATGGCCTGACAACCGGTCTCGATCTGGAACGGATGCGGCTTTCGCCGAGCCAGGTCATCGCCGGTGACCACACAGCTGGGGCGATGCTGGTACCCCAGTGCCTCCATCAGCGGATGAGTCAGCCAGCCGGGCTTGTTGGTGACGATGCCCCACGGAATGTCCGCCGCCTCAAGGTGGTCCAGAACCCCCTCCATGCCGTCATAAGGGCGGGTGTGCTCGCTCAGGTTGTCGTGATAGAGCGCCAGGAACCGCTCCCGGAGCGGCTCGAAACGGGGATCGCTGGGGGCCAGGTCAAAGCCTCTGGCGATCATCGGGACGCTGCCATGGCCGACGGCACTGGCCAGCAGCGCCGCGGGCAGGGGCGGCAGTCCCTGCTCCGATCGCAGGGCGTTGAGGGCGGCCACCAGATCCGGTGCGGTGTCGAACAGGGTGCCATCCAGATCCAGCAGGACGCCGCGGGCGAGGGACAGTCGATTCATGGCTATCGGGGTCGCCTGCAATGCATGAGGTAGTTGACCCGGGTGTCGTCCCCGAGCCGGTATTGACGGGTCAGCGGGTTGTAACCCAGACCGGTGATGTTTTCGATGATCAGACCCGCCTGTCGGCCGAAGCGCCCCAGCTCTGCCGGGCGGATGAACGCCCGCGCATCATGGGTGCCGCGGGGCAGCAGCCGTAACAGATGCTCGGCACCCACCACCGCGAACAGCCAGGCGCGTACATTGCGATCGATGGTCGAGAAGAAAACCGAGCCCCCGGGGCGAACCAGGGTGGCGCAGGCGCGGACCACCGACGCCGGGTCCGGGACATGCTCCAGGAGTTCCAGGCAGGTGACGAGATCGAATTCGCCGGAGTGGCTATCCGCGAAGGACTCTGCCGATACCTGCTGGTAATCGATTTCCAGACCGGACTCCAACGCGTGCAAGCTCGCCACTTCCAGGCTTTCGGGAGCGAGGTCGATGCCGGTGACCCGGGCGCCTCGGGCCGCCATGCCCTCGGATAACAGCCCACCGCCGCAGCCGACGTCCACGACGGTCCGGTCTCGTAGCGACCCGATCCGCCGCTCAATGTAGTCAAGCCTCAGGGGATTGATGTCATGCAGGGGGGCAAATGGGCCGGCCGGGTCCCACCAGGCACTGGCGTCCGAATCGAACTTGGCGATTTCAGACTGACTCGCGTTGTCGCCCTGCATCGGACCCTGGGTATCCATGCGCTACTACTGATGAGCGGAAAGCGTATCACGCCACTCACGGGCCTGTTGACCGATCCGCCGGCTATCCAGGGTGGTTGCTTCGCCATCCTGCAACAGCTGTTGACCCGCCACCCAAACATGTCGGGCCTGACTGCGTCCGGTGGCATAGACCAGCTGGGACAGGGGGTTGTGAACCGGCTGGCTCTCTGGCCCGGACAGGTCAAAGGCCACCAGATCCGCGGACTTGCCGGCGACAATACTGCCGATCTCCGCCTCTCGGCCCAGGGCCCGTGCGCCACCCAGGGTGGCCATTTCCAGGGCCTGGTGGGCGGGCAGAGCCGTCGCGTCCCGTGCGCTGCCCTTGGCGAGCAGGGCCGCAGTTCTCATCTCTGCCAGCACGTCCAGGTCGTTGTTGCTGGCAGCGCCGTCGGTGCCGATGGCGATCGCCGCGCCCCGGGCGGCGAGATCGGCAATGGGGGCGATGCCGCTGCCCAGCTTCAGATTGGCTTCCGGACAGTGGATGACATGGGTGCCCGTGGCCTGTACCCGATCCCGCTCCCGCTCATCCAGGTGGGTCATGTGGACCGCCAGCAGGCGGGGCCCAACCAGACCCATGGCATCCAGGCGCATCAGCGGGCGCTCGCCGGTTTTCTCGAGACTGTCCTCGATCTCCCCCAGGGTCTCGTGGATGTGCATGTGAATGCGCCGGTTCAGAGACTCCGCCAGCTCGGCGGCGCGCACCAGGTCGGGTTCGGAGACCGTGTAGGGCGCGTGGGGCGCCATGACCGTGTCAATGAGGGGGTGCTGCTGCCAGCTCGCATGCAGCGCCTGACCTTTCTCCAGATACTCATCCGGGTGGGCGGCATAGGCGGTGGGGAAGCCGATCAGAATCATGCCCACCGTCGCCCGCATGCCCGCGGCCGCCGCGGCCTCCGCCGTCACCTCGGGAAAGAAGTACATGTCGTTGAAGCAGGTCACCCCGCCGCGCAGCATCTCCAGCATGGCCAGCTCAGTGCCGGCACGCACGAACGCCTCCCGGGCGTGGGCCTGTTCCGCGGGCCAGATGTGCTCCTGTAGCCAGGTCATCAGCGGCAGGTCATCCGCGTATCCCCGCAGGAGCGTCATGGCTGCATGGGTATGGGCATTCACCAGCCCGGGCACCACCACCTGGTCCGGCAGCGGGGTCAATTGCCTGGCGGTATAGGCCTGATGCAGTTGCTCGCCGGGCCCGACGTCGACGATGCGGCCATCGTCGATGACGATCAGGTGGTCTTCCAGGACTTCACCGGCGGGTTCCACCGGGATGATCCACTGGGGAGCGAGGATCTGGTCAACGGATTGCATGGGGGGATCCCGTGGCTTCAACTGGCCGGGCAGTGTGCGACAATTACGGGCTTGTTTCACAGGAGAACCATCATCATGAAACTGTTTCCTCTCGGAATCGCTCTGGCCGCCGCGGTGGGCTCGGGAATGGCCAGCGCCGATAATCCGCAGGTGGTGTTCGAAACCAGCGCCGGCGACATTCGTCTCGAGCTTTACGCGGACGACGCCCCGGTCACCGTCGAGAATTTCCTCGAATACGTGGACAGCGGCTTTTACGCGGGCACCATTTTTCACCGGGTGATTCCGGGCTTTGTGATTCAGGGCGGCGGGTTTACCGAAGAGCTGTCCCAGAAATCCACCCGCGACCCCATCACCAATGAAGCGGACAATGGCCTGAAGAACGAGCGCGGCACCCTGTCCATGGCCCGCACCCAGGTGGTGGACAGCGCTACCTCGCAGTTCTTCGTCAACCTGGCGGACAACCCCTTCCTGGATCACGGTGAGCGGGACTTCGGTTACGCAGTGTTCGCGCGAGTGGTTGACGGCATGAATGTGGTGGACCGCATTGCCGCCGGCGACACCGGTCGGCGGGGCGGCATGGCCGACGTGCCGATGGAACCGGTGGTGGTGGAGCGGGCCTACCGCGCCGACGGGCAGTAATCCGCAGCTGATTTCGCCGCCGGCGTCCGCTACGGCGTCCGGCGCCGGCATGCTATGCTAGCGGCTTGTTTTTCCTGATATCCCATTGCCAGTCGAGAACCGTCTGATGTCAAGCGTTGCCAAGGAAATTCTCCCGGTCAATCTCGAAGACGAGATGCGCCAGTCCTACCTGGATTACGCCATGAGCGTCATTGTGGGGCGGGCGTTGCCGGATGTCCGGGATGGCCTCAAACCCGTGCATCGCCGGGTGCTGTTCGCCATGCGTGAGCTGGGCAATGACTGGAACCGCCCCTACAAGAAATCCGCCCGTGTGGTCGGTGACGTGATCGGTAAATATCACCCCCACGGTGACAGTGCGGTTTACGACACCATTGTTCGAATGGCGCAGGATTTCTCCATGCGCTACCCGCTGGTGGACGGCCAGGGCAATTTCGGCTCCATCGATGGGGATAACGCCGCCGCCATGCGTTACACCGAAGTGCGCATGGCCCGGGTCGCGCATGAGCTGCTGGCCGACATCGACAAGGAAACCGTCGATTTTGCCGACAACTACGATGGCTCGGAGCGGGAGCCGCAGGTGCTGCCCACCCGCATTCCCAATTTCCTGGTCAACGGCGGATCAGGCATTGCCGTGGGTATGGCAACCAATGTGCCGCCTCACAACCTTTGCGAGGTGGTCGACGCCTGCGTGGCGTTAATCGAAGACGACAGCCTCGATATCGAGCAGCTCATGGAGTATATCCCGGGGCCGGATCTGCCCACCCGCGGGATCATCAACGGTACCGAGGGGATCCGTGAAGCGTACCGGACGGGTCGTGGACGCATGGTCATGCGCGCTCGGTGTCGTTTCGAAAACGAAGACTCCGGCGGCAAGACCAGCATAATCGTCGAAGAGCTGCCCTATCAGGTCAACAAGGCGAGGCTGCTCGAGAAGATCGCCGAGCTGGTCAAGGAAAAACGCATCGAGGGGATCACCGAACTGCGGGATGAGTCCGACAAGGACGGCATCCGCATGGTCATCGAGCTGCGGCGCGGTGAGGTGCCCGAAGTGGTCCTGAACAACCTCTACCAGCATACCCAGCTGGAGACGGTGTTCGGCATCAACATGGTCGCGCTTTTCGAGGGTCAGCCGCGCCAGCACAACCTCAAGGACGTCCTCGAGGCCTTCATTGGGCATCGCCGCGAGGTGGTGACCCGCCGCACTGTCTACGAACTGCGCAAGGCCCGTGATCGCGCCCATGTGCTCGAGGGGCTGGCGGTGGCGCTGGCCAACATCGATCAGGTCATCCAGCTCATCAAGGCCTCACCCAATCCGGCGGACGCCAAGGTCGCACTGACCTCAAGGGACTGGGAGCCAGGGGTGGTGAGCGACATGCTGAGCCGCGCGGGAGCGGAAGCCTCCCGGCCGGAGGGGCTGGGCAACTCGGTGGGTCTGATCGGTGAGGTCTACCGCCTGACCGAGGCTCAGGCCCAGGCCATCCTCGACCTGCGGCTGCACCGGCTCACCGGTCTCGAACAGGATCGTATCGTCGAGGAATACCGGGAGATCCTCGGTCGGATCGAATCGCTATTGATGATTCTCGGCAGCGCCGAGCGGCTGATGGAAGTCATCCGCGAGGAGCTGCTGGAGATCCGCGAGCGTTACGGCGACGAGCGCCGTTCCGAGATTCTGGAGCATCGCCTCGATCTCACCATGGAAGACCTGATTCCGGAGCAGGACGTGGTGGTGACCCTGTCCCACAGCGGATACGCCAAGTCTCAGCCGGTGGATTCCTATCAGGCCCAGCGTCGTGGCGGCAAGGGCAAGGCCGCTACGCGAATGCGCAATGAAGATTTTGTCGACAAACTCTGGGTGGCGAACAGCCATGACACCCTGCTGTGCTTCTCAAGTCACGGTAAATGTTACTGGCTGAAGGTCTATGAACTGCCCCACGGCAGCCGTGGCGCCCAGGGTAAACCCATCGTCAATCTGCTTCCCCTGGAGGCGGATGAGCGCATCAACGCGGTGCTGCCGGTCAGCGAGTTTGATGAGGATCACTTCGTTTTCATGGCCACGCGCCAGGGGACGGTGAAAAAGACACCGCTGTCACATTTCTCAAGGCCACGCTCCAGCGGCATCATTGCGCTGCACCTTGCGGAGGACGACAGCCTCGTCAATGTAGGCATCACCGATGGTGATCGGGACATCATGCTGTTCACCACCGCGGGCAAGGCCATTCGTTTCGAAGAAAGCCAGGTCCGGCCCATGGGTCGCACCGCCGCGGGCGTGCGCGGTGTCCGGCTGGGCCCGGCACAGTCAGTGATCGAGTGCCTGATTCTTGACAGTGGCAATGTGCTCACCGTGACCGCCAACGGCTACGGCAAGGCCACGCCGGTGGATGACTACCCGCTGCGGGGCCGTGGCGGCATGGGGGTGATCTCCATCCAGGCGTCGGATCGCAATGGCCCGGTGGTGGGTGCCATCCAGGTCACTGAAGACGACGAAGTGATGCTGATCAGCAATGGCGGCACGCTGGTTCGCACTCGGGCTTCTGAAATCTCCATTTTGGGTCGCAACACCCAGGGCGTCAGACTGATCCGCCTCAGTGATGATGAGCATGTGGTGGGGCTGGCCCGAATCGAGTCCCTGGGGGAGGAAGACGGCGACGGCGATGCTGTCGATGGCATGCCCCCGTCGGGCTCCGCCTGAACCGCTTCAAGAACATTTCTCAACCTTTTTGGAGGCCGCGATGACGCGTGTCTATAACTTCAGCGCCGGACCGGCAATTCTGCCCGAGCCGGTGCTCGAACAGGCCGCCGCCGAGATGCTCGACTGGCAGGGCACCGGCATGTCCGTGATGGAAATGAGCCATCGCGGCAAGGAGTTTGTTTCCATTGCCGAGCAGGCCGAGGCTGACCTGCGCGAACTGCTGGACGTGCCGGATGATTATCGGGTGCTGTTTCTCCAGGGCGGCGCTACGGCCCAGTTTTCGGCGGTGCCGCTGAACCTGGTGGGCGACGCCGAGAGTGTGGATTACATCAACACCGGCAGCTGGTCGAAGAAGGCCATTGCCGAGGCGCAGCAGTACACTCAGGTCAACGTGGTTGCCGAGGGTGGCAAGGGCGATCCCATGGCCATCCCGGACCGCAGCGAATGGCAGTGTGATCCATCGGCGGCCTACTTCCACTACTGCGCCAATGAGACCATCACCGGTGTGGAGTTCCCGGCCATTCCCGACGTGGGGGATGTGCCGTTGGTGAGCGACATGTCCTCGACATTTCTGTCCCGCCCCCTCGATGTCTCCCGCTTTGGCGTGATTTACGCCGGCGCCCAGAAAAACTTTGGGCCAGCAGGCCTGACGGTGGTGATTGTGCGCAGTGATCTGCTGGATCGGGCGAGTTCACGCACGCCCGCCGTGTGGCACTACCATCGGCAGTCCGAGGCGGATTCCATGCTGAATACGCCGGCGACCTACAGCTGGTACATCGCCGGCCTGGTATTCCAGTGGCTCAAGCGCGAGGGTGGCCTCAAGGCCATGGGCGAGCGCAACGAGCGCAAGGCGCGGCGCCTTTACGATGCCATTGACGGATCCGACTTCTATCGCAATCCGGTGGCCCCGGATGCCCGTTCCTGGATGAATGTGCCCTTCGTGCTCGCGGATGACCGCCTGGACAAGCAGTTTCTGGAAGAAGCCAGTCAGGCCGGTCTCAAGACCCTCAAGGGCCATCGGTCCGTGGGCGGCATGCGGGCGAGCCTCTACAACGCCATGCCCGAAGCCGGCGTCGATGCGCTGGTGGATTTCATGGCGGAATTCGAACGGAAAAACGGCTAAAGAATAATGTACAACGTACTGACTCTGAACAATATTTCCGCGAAAGGTCTGGACCAGCTCCCCCGGGATCGGTTTGAAGTCTCCTCCGACACCCAGCGCCCGGACGCAGTCCTGCTTCGCTCGGCGAAGCTGCATGACTGGGATATCCCCCCCACCCTGAAAGCGGTGGGACGTGCCGGCGCCGGCGTGAACAATATCCCGGTGCCGGCCATGAGTGAGCGGGGCATCCCGGTTTTCAACGCACCGGGTGCCAACGCCAACGCGGTCAAGGAGCTGGTACTGGCCGGCATGTTCCTGGCGGCCCGCAACGTCTGCCAGGCCTGGGAATTCTCTCGTGGGCTGGAGGGAGACGACGCGGCCATGAATGCCGCCGCTGAGGCCGGCAAGAAGCAGTTTACCGGCTTCGAGCTGCCGGGCCGGACCCTGGGCGTTATCGGGTTGGGCGCCATTGGCGTCAACGTGGCCAATGCTGCCGTGGGGCTGGGCATGAAGGTGGTGGGTTTTGACCCCCAGATCACCGTGCGCAGTGCCTGGAACCTGGAATCCGGGGTACGCCGGGCCCACAGTGTCGACGAAGTCATTGCCGCTTCCGACGTGATTACGTTGCATGTCCCGGAAACCGAGGACACCCGCGGGCTGATCAACGCGGCGCGTCTGGCCATCGGGCCGGCCAACAAGGTGCTGTTGAATTTCGCCCGGGCGGGCATTGTGGATGCCGATGCCGTGGTCCGGGCGCTGGACCAGGACCGCCTGTCCATGTACGTCTGCGATTTCCCGGCGGAACAGTTCGCGGGCCGCAGCGACGTCATTGCGCTGCCGCATATCGGCGCGTCCACCCACGAGGCTCAGGAAAACTGCGCGATCATGGCCGCCGAGCAGGTGCGGGATTTTCTGGAAACCGGCAACATTACCAATTCGGTGAATTTTCCGGAGCTGCAGCTGCCGCGTAACGGCAGTGGCGACCGCATTACCGTGGCCAACGCCAACGTGCCGAATATGCTGGGGCAAATTTCGTCGGCGCTGGCGGAGGCAGATCTCAACATCGCGGACATGTACAACAAGTCCCGGGGTGAGCTCGCCTACAGCGTCGTGGACATTGACGGATCAGTGCCGGCGGCGGTGGTGCAGCGACTGCGCGACACGGAAGGCGTTCTGGCGGTCAGGGTGATCGAGTAACACGGGGGCAGGCCAGTGAGCGAGGAGTCACTTCAGGCCATACGGCAGCGAATCGATGCCATCGACGACCAGATACTGAAACTGGTCAACCAGCGGGCGAGCGCGGCCGGCGAGGTGGCCGCCGTCAAGCAGGCGGAGGGTCGCCAGGAAGATTTCTACCGGCCGGCCCGGGAAGCGGAGGTGCTGCGGCGGCTGCGGGATGCCAACCCCGGGCCGCTGTCCGACCAGGACATCATCAGCCTGTTCCGGGAAATCATGTCCGCCTGTCTGGCTCTGCAGCGTCCACTGCGGGTGGCGTTTCTCGGACCGGAAGGAACCTTTACCCAGGAAGCCGCGCTCAAGCATTTCGGCCATTCCATCCGCAGCCTCCCGCTGGAAGGCATCGATCCGGTTTTTCGGGAGGTGGAGACCGGCGCGGCCGAGTACGGCGTGGTGCCGGTGGAAAACTCCACCGAGGGCATGGTGACCCACACCCTGGATCGTCTGTTGTCCTCGCCGCTGCAGATTGTCGGCGAAGTGGAACTGCCCATCATTCAGCATCTGGCTTCGCGGGCCGCGGCCATGGATCAAATCCGCCGGGTCTATTCTCACCAGCAGGGCCTGGCCCAATGCCGTTTGTGGCTGGATACCCATCTGCCCCACGCCGAGCGCGTTGCCGTGTCCAGCACGGCCGAAGCAGCCCGGCTGGCCTCCGAGGACAATGGCGCGGCGGCCATCGCCTCGGAGGCGGCGGCCGATCGCTATGAACTACCCGTGATGCAGCCGTCCATTCAGGACGGAACCGCCAACAATACCCGCTTTCTGGTGCTGGGCCGCGAGAGCCCCGAGCCCACCGGTGAGGACAAGACATCACTGGTCATCGCCCGGGAGAACCGTCCCGGCGGCCTGGCGGGTTTGCTGGCGCCGCTGGCGCGTTACGGGTTGAACATGACCCGGCTGGAGTCGCGTCCGTCCCGGGAGGGCATGTGGGAGTACGTCTTCTTCATCGACCTGGTGGGACATGCGGAAGACCCCAACCTCAAGCGGGCACTGGGCGAAATGCAGCAGCTGGCAAGTCTGCTCAAGGTACTGGGCTCCTATCCGCGGTCGGTGACCTGACCCGGCTTCATGGACGACCGCAAACCCACCGTTTGCCTGGTTGGCGTCGGGCTGATCGCTGGCTCACTGGGGCAGGCCCTGCGGCGTCGGGGATTCGCCGGCGAGGTGGTCGGACTGGGGCGCAATGCCGCCAGTCTGGCCAGGGCGGTCCAGTGCGGGGCCATTCACCGCTATGCCCTGGAGCCGTCTGACGCCGTCAGTGACGCGGATCTGGTGATTCTCGGCGTGCCACTGGGCGCGACGGACGCGGTTTTCGAGGCCATTCGCGACCATCTGCCGGCCCATGCGGTGATCACCGATGTGGGCAGTGCCAAGGGGTGCGTGGTGGAGTCAGCTCGGTCACGGCTTGGCGAAGCCCTGTGCCGGTTCGTGCCTGGCCATCCCATTGCCGGGACTGAACACAGTGGCGTGGAGGCCGCCTTCGACCATCTGTTCGTGGACCGGCGAGTGATCCTCACGCCACTGCCGGAAACCGACCCCCGGGCCACCGAGCGGGTGCGGGCCATGTGGCAGGCGGTGGGTGCCGAAGTGCGCACCATGTCCGTGGCCCACCACGACCGGGTGCTGGCCATCACCTCGCACCTGCCGCACATGCTGGCTTTCGGCCTGGTGGACAGTCTCTCCCGCAACCCGGATCACGAGGAAATTCTGCAATACGCGGCCGGGGGCTTTCGGGATTTCACCCGCATCGCCTCCAGCGATCCGGTGATGTGGCGGGACATCTGTCTGGGGAACCGCCAGGCGCTGCTGGATGCGCTGCACGCCTACCGCGAAGATCTTGAAGTGCTGGCCCGGCAGGTGGAACAGGCCGACGCCGAGGGCCTGGAAGCCATTTTTCATAATGCCAAACACACCCGGGACGCCTATCTCGAGTGGTTCGAGGGCACTGCCACCGGAGAGAGGACGGATGACGGCGAGTAGGGATCGGCAATTTCATGTTCAACCCGAAGGCAGGCTGACGGGCCGGGTTCGCGTCCCGGGGGACAAATCGATTTCTCATCGCGCGGTGATGCTCGGCTCCATTACCGAGGGGACAACCCGGGTGCGCGGCTTCCTGGAGGGCGAGGACGCCATGGCCACCCTCGCCGCCATGCGGGCGCTGGGGGTCCGCATCGACGGCCCGACCGCCGGCGAACTCACCATTCATGGGGTCGGACTCCACGGCCTGTCCGAGCCTGCCCGACCACTGGATCTGGGGAACTCCGGCACGTCCATGCGGCTGTTTGCGGGTTTGCTGGCAGGGCAGCCATTTCCCACCGAGATGCGCGGCGATGCTTCATTGATGCGGCGGCCCATGCGCCGGGTGACGGACCCGCTGGCGCGCATGGGGGCGTCCATCCACACCACCGGGAATGGCACGGCGCCGCTGCGCATCGAGCCAGTCAGTGGCCTGCAGGGATTGGACTACGACATGCCGGTGGCCAGTGCCCAGGTCAAATCCGCGGTATTGCTCGCCGGGCTGTATGCCCGGGGCAGCACCCGGGTCACCGAACCCGCCGTGACCCGGGATCACACCGAGCGGATGCTCGCGGCACTGGGCTACCCGGTGAATGCGGCCGACGGTGTGGTGGGCCTGCAGGGGGGCGGACGGCTCAACGGAGGCACCATCGAAGTGCCGGCGGACATCTCCTCGGCGGCGTTTTTTCTGGTTGGAGCCAGCATTGCACCTGGCTCTGAACTGGTGCTGGAGGAGGTGGGCCTCAACCCGTCCCGCACCGGAGTCATCGAAATTCTCAGGCAGATGGGGGCGTCCATCGAGGTGGAGCCCCTGGGCGACGGCGACGGTGAGCCGGTGGGGCGGTTGACTGTCCGCTCGGCGGATCTTCAGGGCATCGATATTCCGCGTCATCTGGTTCCACTGGCCATCGACGAGTTTCCGGCCATTTTTATTGCGGCGGCCTGCGCCCATGGCGAGACCATTCTGTCCGGCGCCGAGGAACTCCGGGTCAAGGAAAGCGATCGCATTGCCGTCATGGCCGACGGTCTCACCGCCATGGGCATTGAGGTGGATACCCGGCCCGACGGCGCACGGATTGTGGGCGGACGCCTGCGGGGCGCACAGGTCCGCGCCCACGGCGATCACCGGGTTGCCATGGCGTTTGCCATGGCCGGGCTCGCCGCTGACGGGCCGTTGGAAATCAGTCAATGCGCCGAGGTGGATACGTCATTCCCGGGATTTGTGGCCATGGCCGCTCAGGCAGGCCTGGGCATCACGGATCAGGATGCCAGCCATGAATGAGCCCATCCCCGTGGTGACCCTGGATGGGCCTGGTGGCGCCGGCAAGGGCACCATGGCCCAGGCCATCGCCCGGCACTTCAACTGGCATTTTCTGGACAGCGGTGCCATTTACCGAATATTCGCCCTGCATCTCATCCGCAGCGGTCTGGAACCGGATGATGGGGAGGCACTGGCGGCCGAGGCCCAGTCCCTGAAGGTGGAATTTCCGCTGACTGGCGCTCAGGCCGGCGAAACATTGCTGGACGGCGAAGTCGTCAGTCGCGCCATCCGCACGGAGGCCTGCGGGGCTCAGGCCTCCGTATTGGCGGCCGAGCCCGCGGTCAGGGCGGCGCTACTGCAGCGCCAGCGGGCCTTCCGTCAGCCCCCGGGGCTGGTGGCGGATGGCCGCGACATGGGCACGGTGGTTTTCCCGGACGCCACGGTGAAAATTTTCCTTACAGCCAGCGTCGAGGAACGCGCCCGCAGGCGCCATAAGCAGTTGATGGGGCAGGGTGTCAGTGCTAATCTCGCCGATCTTCTGCAGGAGATGCGGGAGCGCGACCGGCGGGATATGAACCGCAGCGAAGCGCCTCTGGTGCCCGCCGACGATGCGTTTGCGGTGGATACCACGGAATTGACCGTGGAGGCCGCCATCGAACAGATTCTCAGCCACGTGATTGCGGGGCTGGATGCAGGGGCGCCGTAGAACGGCGCATTTTTTTAACCAACCACTGGATCGGTTGACGGTCCCGGATTAGATCAGCCCATGAGCGAAAGCTTTGCAGAACTCTTCGAACAGAGCCTGGCGCAGACCGACATGCGTCCCGGATCCATTGTCACGGCGCAGGTTGTTGCCATTGATGGCGAAGACGTCATCGTCAACGCCGGCCTCAAGTCCGAGGCGGTCATCCCGCTGCGGCAATTCAGTGACGAACAAGGCAATGTCGAAGTCAACATTGGTGATGAGGTCGAGGTAGCCCTGGACGCCGTGGAAGACGGCTCGGGTGAGACCCGGCTCTCCAGGGAAAAAGCCAAGCGGGCACGCGCCTGGCGCGTCCTCGAGGCCGCTTACGAGGGCTCCGAAACCGTCAACGGTCAGATCAGCGGCAAGGTCAAGGGTGGCTTCACCGTCGACCTTGGCAACATTCGCGCCTTCCTGCCGGGCTCCCTGGTGGATATCCGCCCGGTTCGCGACACCACCTATCTCGAGGGCAAGGACCTCGAGTTCAAGGTCATCAAGCTGGACGCCCGTCGCAACAACGTCGTGGTCTCGCGGCGTGCCGTGGTGGAAGAAGAGTACAGCGCCGAGCGCGAGGCGCTGCTGGAGAAGCTGCAGGAGGGCCAGACCCTCAAGGGTATCGTCAAGAACCTCACCGACTATGGTGCCTTCGTGGACCTGGGTGGCATCGACGGCCTGCTGCACATCACCGACATGGCCTGGCGGCGGGTAAAGCACCCGTCGGAAGTGGTCGAAGTGGGCCAGGAGATCGACGTCAAGGTCCTCAAGTTCGATCGGGAGCGCAACCGGGTGTCCCTGGGCCTCAAGCAGCTGGGTGAGGATCCGTGGGAGGCCATCGCCCGCCGCTATCCCGAAGGCAGCCGGGTGGTGGGCAAGGTCACCAACATCACCGACTACGGTTCCTTCGTCGAGATCGAGGAAGGCGTCGAGGGCCTGGTTCACGTCTCCGAAATGGACTGGACCAACAAGAACGTCAATCCGGCCAAGATGGTCTCCATTGGCGACGAGGTCGAGGTCATGATCCTCGACATCGACGAGGAGCGGCGCCGGATTTCGCTGGGCATGAAGCAGTGTCAGCCCAACCCCTGGGACGAGTTCGCTGCCAAGCACAACAAGGGCGACCGAGTGGTTGGTGGGATCAAGTCGATTACCGACTTCGGCATTTTCATCGGTCTGGAAGGCGGCATCGACGGACTGGTTCATCTCTCGGACCTCTCCTGGGCCGACGGGGGGGAAGAGTCCATCCGCGATTTCCAGAAGGGCGAAGAGGTCGAGGCCGTGGTGCTGTCGGTGGATCCCGAGCGGGAGCGCATCAGCCTCGGCATCAAGCAGCTGGCCCAGGATCCGGTCTCCCAGTGGGTGGCTGACAATCCGAAGGGCTCCGTGGTCAAGGGCACGGCCCAGGAAGTGGATGCCAAAGGCGTGGTGGTTGACCTCGGCGATGGCGTCCAGGGCTACATCCGCGTGTCCGACCTGGACCGGGATCGGGTAGAAGATGCCCGCAGCGTTGTCAAGGAAGGCGACGAAGTCGAAGCGAAGTTCATGGCGGTGGATCGCCGCAACCGCATGATCAGCCTGTCCGTCCGTGCCAAGGACCAGCAGGATGAGCGGGAGGCCATGGAAGACTTCGGTGCCAGTGGTGCAGCCGGGACGACCACGCTGGGCGATCTGCTGAAAGAGCAGATGGGCGACCGCGATCAGGACTGATAGGCGTAATGCTCCCACCGGCGTAAGGCGCCGGTGGGATCTCACGGGTGGTGCCAGATGACCAAATCCGAGCTGATTGACCTGATCGCAAGGGGTCAGCAACACCTGCCACACCGGGATGTCGAGCTGGCGGTCAAGACCGTGCTCGAGCACATGAGCGAGGCGCTGGCTTCCGGTGAGCGCATTGAGATCCGGGGTTTTGGCAGTTTCTCCCTCCACCATCGTCCCCCGAGAATCGGGCGCAATCCCAAAACCGGCGAGCCGGTCTCTCTGCCGGGCAAGCATGTCCCCCATTTCAAGCCCGGCAAGCAGATGCGTGAACGGGTCGACGAGGGACGCGAACGGGAGGCGTCCGGCGGATGAAGCGGTTCGTGTGGCTTTTGCTGGTGCTGATCGTGATTGCGATCGGGCTAAGCTTTGCCATGCTCAACCCGGGTGACGCCCCGCTCGACTTCTATTTTGGCGAGCTGACGCTCCCTATTTCCTTATGGCTAGTGATCGCCCTGGCTTTGGGTGCATTGCTTGGTATGGGTGCCGCCATGGGCGTCATCGTTCGCCAGCGATGGCAGATTGCCCGTCTGCGCAAAGAGGCTGAGACATCCCGGAGTGAGCTTTCCGAACTTCGCAAGCTGCCGATCCGGAACAGCCACTGACGATGCTTCAGCTACTCTGGCTGCTACTTCCTCTGGCAGCCTTGTCAGGCTGGTGGATCGGTCGCCGTCGCGCTCCCGCCCCGGCCCCCCGCAATGAACTCGCCGGTCAGTACTTCCAGGGCCTGAATTATCTCCTTAATGAACAGCCGGATCGTGCCATCGAGGTATTCACCCGCATGGTGGAACTGGATGAGGACACCGTCGAGACGCACCTGACGCTGGGGAATCTTTTCCGGCGCCGGGGCGAGGCCGACCGGGCCGTCCGCATTCACCAGAACCTGATTGCGCGGCCGTCGCTGGCCACGGAGCAACGAGCGGCAGCACTTTTGGAGCTGGGCCGGGACTATCTGGCCGCCGGGCTGCTGGATCGGGCCGAGGCATTGTTCCTGGAAGTCCGCGAGTTTGCCGGTCATCGGCGGCTGGCATTGCGGGCTCTGCTGGACATCTACCAGCGGGAGAAAGAGTGGGAAAAGGCGATCCAGACCGCCAGCACCCTTCAGCGCGAGACCGGGGAGCGCTATGGGCCGCTTATGGCGCAGTTCGCCTGTGAGCAGGCCGAGATGCACCTGCAGCGCCATCGAGACGCCTCCACGGTCCGGCAGTATTTGCGACGGGCCTTCGGCTACGACCGCAATTGTGTGCGCGCGGCTCTCTTGTTGAGTGACCTGGAGCAGGCGGAAGGGCGCTGGCGGCCCGCGATCAAGGCGGCACAGCGGGTGGAATCCCAGGACCTGGACTATATTCCGGAAGCTCTGCCGCGGCTGGAAGCCTGCTACCGGGCCATTAACCAGCCCCGTCAGCTGCGGGCCGAGCTGGAGCGGTTGCTGGCCAGTTATCCGGGCGTTTCCGTCGTGATGAAGCTCGCCGAAATCATGGAGGCCGAGGAGGGCCGTCAGGCCGCCATTGATTTTCTCGCCAGGCAGCTTCGGGAGCGGCCCTCGGTTCGCGGGCTGAACCGGCTGATCGGGCTGAATATCAACGACGAGGATCCGGACCGGCGCCGGCAGCGGGACTTGCATGTCCTTCGGGACTTGCTTGAGGCATTGCAGGTGGACACTCCGCCTTATCGGTGTATCGACTGTGGGTTCGAGGCAAGGCAGTTGCACTGGCAGTGCCCCGGCTGCCGGGCCTGGGCCACGATCAAGCCCGTACGGGGCCTCAAGGGAGAATAGGTCGATGGCCAAGCAACCCGTCATTGTCGCGCTGGACCTTGCTAGTGTCAGTGCCGCCCGATCGCTAGTGGAGCGTCTGGAGCCGGGATCGTGCCGGCTCAAGGTGGGCAAAGAGTTGTTCGTGCGCGGCGGCCCGTCACTGGTGGACGAGTGGGTCCGCAGCGGCTGGGATGTTTTTCTGGATCTCAAGTTTCACGACATTCCCAACACCGTTGCCGCCGCCTGTCGGGCCGCTGCGGATCTGGGTGTCTGGATGGTGAACGTCCACGCCCTGGGCGGTGCCCGAATGCTCGAGGCGGCTCGCCGGGGGCTGGATGATGGCAACCATCGCCCACTGCTGACGGCGGTAACACTCCTCACCAGCCATGATGAACAATCGCTCACCGAGGTGGGCCTGCGCGCCCCTATGCCCCGGGCGGTGGACCGCCTGGCTGAGCTGGCATCTGACTGCGGGCTGGACGGGGTGGTGTGCTCTGCCCACGAGGCCGGGGCTTTGCGTGAGGCCTTCGGTGAGCCGTTCCGGCGGGTAACCCCGGGGATTCGTCCCACCGGTGTTGATGCCGGGGATCAGACCCGGGTCATGACTCCCCGGCGGGCCCTGGAAGCGGGTGCCACCGATCTGGTGATCGGTCGTCCGATTACGGCGGCCGCTGATCCGGTGACGGCATTGGCAGCGATCAATGCTGAGATCGGGTTCACACCTCCGTCTTGATGGCTTCGCTAGTTTCCGGGTTCCCACTGAGGCAATCTGGAGGCTGCTATGCATCGAATCGCTCTTTCCCTTCTCACCGCCGGCCTGATGGTGGCGGCTGCGGGTGCCACCGCCAATCCTACCGTCAACGTTAACGAGGCTGATTTTGATGAACTTCAGACGCTAACCGGTGTGGGTCCCGCCACCGCCGAAGCCATCATCGAGGCCCGCACCCAGCTCGGCGAGT
The DNA here is from genome assembly GCF_009676705.1 of Spiribacter sp. 2438. GTDB lineage: Bacteria > Pseudomonadota > Gammaproteobacteria > Nitrococcales > Nitrococcaceae > Spiribacter. The sequence continues at coordinate 679,545 of NZ_CP046046.1, forward strand.
TCCAGTCCATCGACGAGCTGACCCGGGTCAATGGCATTGGTGAAGCCACCCTGGAGCGGATGCAGGATCAAGTCATCGTCGAGTAAAAGCCGGGGGCGGTTGACCTGACAGGTGGGCCGCCCCGGGTTATATTGCCGCCATCGACAATCGCCGATTTCAGGGAGTGTGACGGCAGATGGCGAAGCGTATACGCAAGGCAGTTTTTCCGGTCGCGGGTCTGGGTACCCGGTTTCTGCCGGCCACCAAGGCCAATCCCAAGGAAATGCTGCCGGTGGTGGATAAGCCGTTGATTCAGTACGCCGCCGAAGAAGCGGTGCGCGCGGGCATCGAGACGCTGATTTTCGTCACCGGCCGGAACAAGCGCAGCATCCCGGACCACTTCGACAAAGCCTACGAGCTCGAGACCGAGTTGGAGCAGCAGGACAAGCTCGAGCGGCTTGAGGCGGTACGCAATATCATCCCTTCCCATGTCGCGTGTATCTACATTCGTCAGTCAGAAGCCCTCGGGCTGGGTCATGCGGTCATGTGCGCCGAGCCGGCGGTGGGTGATGAGCCTTTCGCCGTGATTCTTGCCGATGATTTGATTGACGACGGCGACAACGGCGGGTGCCTGTCGCAGATGGTGGCCCGTTACGACGAGCAGGTCGCGAGCATCCTGGGGGTCCAGCGAGTGCCGGAGGCCCACACGGACCGCTACGGCGTGGTGGACATCGAGCCCATCGCCGAGCGCCTCGGGCGCCTGCAGGGCATTGTCGAGAAGCCTCAGCCGGCCGAGGCCCCGTCCAATCTGGGTGTGGTGGGGCGTTATATCCTGAACTCGTCCATCTTCAACAAGCTGCGGCAGACCCGGCCGGGTGCCGGCGGTGAAATTCAGCTCACCGACGCCATTGACGCCCTCCGTCAGGACGAGCCCGTCCTGGCCTATGAGTTCGAGGGCACGCGCTACGACTGTGGCGATAAGCTGGGCTATCTGCAGGCCACGGTGGAATACGGTCTGCAGCATCCGGAGCTGGGTGAGGCGTTTGCCGAGTACCTGAGCCAGCGCCGCTAGCATCGGTCACCCCGGCGGGGGGTCAATCCTGCTGAGGGGTTCGTTATAATGCCCGGCTAATGTCTTTCTGGAGATGTTGCCGATGGCTGTCGAATCCGCCCGGGGAGGCGCTTCGGAAAAGACAGAGCCTGCTTCCACCATTGCCATTCGGGATGTGTCCCGGTTTTTTGATGGCCAGGTCGCCGCCCTGGATGGGGTGAATCTGGATATCCATGCCGGCGAGTTCTTCACCCTGCTGGGGCCGTCGGGTTGCGGCAAGACCACGCTACTGCGATTGCTGGCCGGGCTGGATACGCCGGACAGCGGCGAAATTCGCATCGGTGGGCGGCCCATGGAGCAGGTGCCGGCGCATCGGCGCAGCGTGAATACGGTGTTTCAGTCCTATGCGCTGTTTCCCCACCGCAATGTCTATCAGAACATCGCCTTCGGACTGGAAATGCGTCGCGTGGACGCGGCCGAGACCCGGGAGCGGGTTCGCGCCATCGCCGAGCTGATCGGCATCGAAGACCTGCTGAATCGCTCGGTGGAGCAACTCTCCGGAGGGCAGAAGCAGCGGGTGGCACTGGCCCGGGCGCTGGTCAACGAGCCCGACGTGTTGCTGCTGGATGAGCCCCTGTCCGCTCTGGACGCCGGGTTGCGGACGCGGCTGCAGGTGGAATTGAAGCGGCTGCAGCATCGGCTGGGGATCACCTTTGTGTTCGTGACCCACGATCAGGAAGAGGCCATGGTGATGAGCGATCGTATTGCGGTGCTCAACAACGGCCGCATTGCCCAGGTGGGCACTCCCAGGGACATTTATGAATCCCCCCAGACCCTGTTCGTCGCCCGTTTCATGGGCCATGAAAACCTGCTGGCCATCACCGAGCGGGACGAGGTCGGCGTCACCACCGTGCTGGGGCGTCTGGAAGCGGCTCTCGAGTCGGGCAGCCATCTGCTCCTGCGCCCAGAGGCACTGCGGGTCCTGCCGGCGGACCAGGAGGCGGGCGATCACCGCTTTCCGGCTCGGGTGGAGGAGCGGCTTTACCGCGGGCCGTTTACCGACTATCGGCTTCGGTGCGGTGATCAGATACTGTCAGTCCGGGCCAGTAACTACGGTCAGGCTCAGCCGAGCCCCGGGGATTCCGTATGGCTGGAAGTCCTCCCGGAAGCCGCTGCCACCCTTCGCGATCAGGACCCGATGGATTGAGTCGGCTGCAGCGGGACAGCTTCCACCTGTTGGTGACCGTTGCACCGGGTGCGCTGTGCATCCTGGTGTTTCTGGTGATGCCCAGCGTCTACCTGATGGGCATGGCGTTCATGAGCACCGACACCACCGGCTTGCCCACGCGCCCGCTGAGTCTGGAGGCGTTTCGGGAGCTCGCCGGCTTCGGATTCCTGGGCTGGAGTCCCGGTAATCTCTACACCCTGTTGCGGTCCTTCTGGCAGACGTTTCTGGCCACCGTGCTGGTGATTCTGATCGCCTACCCGGCGGCCTTCTACATCAGCACCCGTCCCGCCCGCTGGCGGCCCCTGCTGCTGCTGGCGGTGGTGGTACCTTCCTGGACCAACCAGGTGATCCGTTCGGTGGGCTGGATGAATATCTTCGCGCCGGGCACGCCGATGTCCGATCTGGCGGTGATTCTGGGCCTCACCGATCCCCGCATGGGGCTCTTTCCCTCCCAGTTCGCCGTAATCGTGGGCCTGGTCTACAACTTTCTGCCGTTCATGGTGCTACCGCTGTATGCCGCCTTCGAGCGCCTGGATCATGCCCAGGTGGAGGCGGCGCGGGATCTGTTTGCCTCGCCGTGGCGGGTGTTTCGCCATGCGGTACTGCCGCAGACCCTGCCGGGGCTGATGGCGGGCACGGTGCTGGTGGCCATTCCCGCGTTCGGCATGTACGTGGTCACCGAACTGCTGGGCGGGGGCAAGGCCACCATGATCGGCAATCTGGTGGCGCGGCAGTTCACCGGGGCCACCAACTGGCCGCTGGGGGCGGCCGGCGCCATCATCATGATCATCGCCACGCTGGTGGGCCTCTGGGTGCTCCGCCGTCTGGGCCGACGCCTTGGCGGAGACCGGGAGGTGGTGATTTGAGCCGGTCGTTCCAGCGGGGATTGCGCGTCTTCTGGGTGGCGCTGATGGTGTTTTTGTACGCACCACTGGCGGTGGTGGTGTTCTTTTCGTTCAACAGCATCAACTCCTCGGCGCGCTTCGAGAGTTTTTCGCTGATGTGGTACGAGCGGTTGTTCGCCAATGACGCGATTCTCTCGGCGCTGGCCAACACCGCGGTGCTGGCCGTGGTATCCACCGCCATTGCCGTGCCGCTGGGCGCGCTCATGGGATACGGGCTCTACCGGCATCGGCACCGTCGACTGGCCTGGCTGATCTGGCTGATCTATCTCCCGGTGGTGATGCCGGATGTGGTGTTCGGCATTTCGGAGATGACCTTTTTTGTCACGCTGGATCGGCTGCTCGGCATTCTGCGCCCGGGCCTCGGGACCATGGTGATTGCCCACGTGACTTTCCAGGTGCCATTCGTGGCACTGCTGGTTTACGCTCGGCTGCTATCGCTGAACGCGCAGCTGTTTGAAGCCTGTGCCGACCTGTATGCCGGCCCCTGGCAACGGGCCCGGTTTTTCATCATTCCCGTGCTGGGGCCGGCGCTGGCGGCCAGTGTGTTGCTGGCATTGACCCTTTCCATCGACGATTTTGTGATCAGCTTCTTTACCGCCGGCCCGGATAGCACCACACTCCCCATTTACATCTGGAGTGCCATTCGCAAAGGCGTGACCCCCGAGGTCAATGCCATCGCCACGCTGATGATTGTCAGCGTATTTCTGTTCGCCCTTTTGAGTCTGGTCCTGCGTCGCCGTTGACCGTCCGTTTCTGACTACCCTGGAGGTTTGCCCAATGCTGTCGCGTTTTTCCGTTTTTGGTGTCCTCGCTGCCGGCGCCCTGGTGATTGCCAGCACCGCCAGCGCCCAGTCGGATCGCCTGGTGTTGCTCAACTGGTCCCAATATATCGATCCGGCCCTCATTGAGGCCTTTGAAGACGAGCATGACGTCGAAGTCGTGGAGAATTTCTTCAACTCCAATGGCGAGCTGTTTTCCATGCTCCAGGCGGGCGGCGTTCGGCAATATGACGTGATCGTGCCGTCCAACTACTTCGTGCCGCGGCTCATCGAGGCCGGACTGGTGCAGCCACTGGACCATGACCGGATCCCCAACCTGAATAACTTGATGGAAGAGTTCCGGGACCCGGGATACGACCCGAACAGCGAGTTCTCCGCGGCCTATCAGTGGGGCACCACCGGACTGGTCTACGACCGCGCCGCCCTGGGTGAGCAGCCGGCCAGCTGGTCGGTGCTGTTCGACGAGTCCGTCAATCCCGATGCGCCGTTTGCCCTGCCGGAAGACGGGCAGGTGACCCTGGGCGTGGCCTGTGCCTGGCTTGGCCACGGCTATGACTGCACGGACCGCGACGAGCTGGAGGAGGCCGCCCGCCTGGTGCTGGAAGCCAAGGATCGCCGCAATTTTGCGGGCTTCATTCAGGGCACGCCGGTGCTCCAGCAGCTGGTGCGGGGGTCGGTCAGCGCCGCGATCACCTACAACGGGGATTACCTCTTCTTCAAGACCGATGATCCCGAGGGCTACGCCGACATCGAATTCGTGATCCCGGAAGAGGGGGCGGAGTTCTGGGTGGACACCATGATGATCCCGGCGGAAGCCCCCAACGCGGCATTGGCCCATACTTTCATCAATTACATTCTGGATGCCCAGGTGGGGGCGCAGCTCTCCAACTGGACCTACTACTCAAGCCCCAACGAAGCGGCGCTGCCAATGCTGGACGAGGTGCTCCAGAACCCGCCGGTGACCCCCACCGATGAGGAAATGGAAGTGCTTGAGTTCACACCAAGCCTGCTGGGCGAGGATCTGCGCTTCATGCAGCAGCTGTGGAGGGAGGTGGAGTCACGGTAGGGGGGTGAGTCACCTCACCAGATTGTGCCGTTGGCTGTTTGAGGCGATACAGGCGGGAGCGGTGGCCGCCGGAGAGGCCGGTTGGTTTATTGTCGAGTCATCGTTGAGTTGTTCGGCACGAATAGACCAGGTTGCCATGCAGCCTGGCGATGTTCGCGTACCCGAGGCTCGAAATATTCGCCGAGAACCATTCGCTGTTTATGAGATTGCTATTCGGGAGGATTTCGAGAATTAGGATCGGCAAGCAACGCTGGATCGTGGCAAGCGCGCCTGCCAGAGCCTCTTTTTCGTATCCTTCAACGTCAAGTTGCACAATGCCAACGTTCCGGTCCGCTGGAACGGCTTCGTCGATCGCAACGATGTCAACAGGGTCCTTGCTCTGGGCTTCGCAGTCCTCATTGACGATACGAGACGCGCCACCGAGCGACCGCCCACCGGTTTCTGCGGTTTGAACAAACAGCCGCTGCGATTTGGCGCCAAGGCCGGCCCGAGTCAGGCGGACATTACTGATGTTGTTCATCTCAAGGGTCATGCGAGCGCAGCGGTAGTTCTCTCTGTTCGGCTCAAATGCCCATATCAGCGCATCGGAACCGACTGCCTGGGAGAGGGCGGGTAAGAAGTCTCCGAAAAATGTGCCGGCATGAACAACGTCCCGCCCGCCGCAATTGGCCCTGAGGTAGTCGACAGTATTCGGCTCATAAACTTTTCCCGCCAGGATTGCCTTTGCAGCGGGGCGATGAAACGATGAGGCCGGGACGCAGTAACCCCCATGCTGATTGTAGCCAGTGGCGCATTTCAAAGCGGAGAACCCACCCGCCCCCGGGGAAGCCTGTGAGGCGTTTGTGGCTGCCGCGGCAACCCGGCGATACAAAGCGCCCGCGAGCAGCCGACCCGCCCTTGAAACAGATCCTCTGATGGATGCGCTCAATTCCTTGTTTCCTTGTCAGGTATCCCTATAAATCCCCAGCCACGAGGGCGTATGAACCCCAAGTTCTCTTCATCGGCATCCTCAAAGGATTGGCACCTTAGCATTTCTGTGTCGTGATCGGATAACCGGGATCACCTCATGGTCTGCAGCCGATGCCCGGTGTGCGAGCGGTCCGTGACCCTGTACCGGGCGCGCCAGCTGCGAACGGTGTCTTCGCTAATCCCGAACTCCAGGGCGATCTCACGCACCGTCAGGCTGTAAGGCGGCAGCAGCTTCGCCAGCACCGCCTCCTAGCGCTCGTGACTGTATCGAGGCATAACTCGTCGTCTCCTTCAGCCCCTCTGAACTTAAGAGGATACAAAATCGAGGCGACAAGTAGTCTGACAGTCGGGGTGCGCCAGGACTTCCTCAAAGGTTCCCTCGGCGAGCAATGACCCCGCTTCTGGCCGCCGCCGGGTTTGACATCCGCTGGCTGGTGATTTTCTGGCGCTGGATATTATCCGGCGTCCTGCAGCTGCTGGATCAGGGTGGCACTACTGCCCGATCAGATCTCGCATCAGCGGCCGCATAGCGGAATGTTCAGGGTCAACTAAGTAGTCGGGGTTCCGGAGTACCCCGACGTCCTTATTCACTCCGCATATCGCTCTCGAAGCACATTCTTCTGTACTTTGCCCATGGTATTTCGAGGCAACTCATCGACGACAAAGATTACCTTGGGGACTTTGTAGCCTGCTAGCTCTTCCCTCAGCTTAAGGACGATCTCCTCTTCATTTATTCTATTATTTAAGTCTTCTGGTACCACCACGGCGGCCACCTGCTCGCCGAAATCTGGGTGTGGTAGCCCGATGACTGCAGATTCGCGCACCCCATCCAACGCATCGATAGCGACCTCTATTTCCTTAGGATAGACGTTGTACCCGCCAGTGATCACAAGGTCCTTCGTTCGACCAACGATAGCGAAGTACCCGTCCTCGCTCACCGTGCCCAAGTCGCCGGTGACGAAATAGCCATCATGGGTGAACTCCTCAGCCGTTTTCTGTGGCAGGCGCCAGTATCCGGCGAACACATTTGGGCCCTTGACTTGAAGGCTGCCCACCTCGCCGGGCTGGAGCTCATTTCCATTTTCGCCCACGATACGGGCCTGGACACCCGGTAATGGTGACCCAACGGTACCGGGGCGGCGCTCCCCCTGCAGGGGGTTCGAAAGGTTCATGCCAGTCTCGGTCATGCCGTAACGCTCGAGGATATGGTGCCCAGTTTTCTCGTACCATGCCTCAAAAGTGTCCTCCAGAAGGGGCGCGGAGCCGGAAACGTACAGCCGCATGTTCCTGCAGAGCTCCGGGGCCAATTCTGGGTGCTGTAAAAGACGGGTGTAGAACGTGGGGACGCCCATTAGCACGGTGGCATGCGGGGTTAGTCTGATCACTTGATCGGCGTCGAACTTAGATAGGAAAAGAATTTTGGAAGCTTTCATCATTGCGCAGTGAAGTGCCACGAAGAGTCCGTGCACATGAAATATTGGTAAGGCGTGGATCAGCACATCGCTACTCTGCCAGTCCCAGGCGGATCCAAGCGCCAACGCGTTCGAAGACAGATTGCGGTGGGAAAGCATCGCTCCTTTGGGTCGGCCCGTAGTACCGGAAGTGTAGAGGATACAAGCCAGGTCGTTGCCACTCACCGGGTAAGGTGCAAGTGGCTCCGGCGCCCGCTCGACCAGACCTTGCGCCAGGCTTCCATTACCACCGCTATCAAGGGTTTCGACCCGCGTTCTCCGGTGAGTTGCCGCGAGCTCACGCATAGTCGATTCACCTGCAGGGTCCACTACGACCAAAGCCGGCTCCGCGTCTTTTAAGAAATACTCAAGCTCCGAGGGTGTGTAGGAGGTATTGAGCGGGAGGAAGATGGCGCCGGCGCGCAGGCATGCCAAGTATAGTATGACTGCCTCTGGGCTTTTTTCCACCTGAACCGCAACTCGATCGCCGGCTGTCACACCAAGTTGAGATAACAGGCCAGCCATCAGCGCTGTGTGTTGGTGGATCTGACCGTAGGTCCAGGTCTGTCCTGTCGGTAGCTCAATGCAGACCTGATCCTCGTAGTCTTGGCTACGTTGATGCAGCAGGCTATAGAAGCTTTCAGGCTGTGGCGTGTTCGGTGCGGCCGATTCCATGTGATTTTTCTCCAACACAGTGGTCTGTCCTGTTCCCGGCTTTATCAGATCGGTAGGGCGCCTCCGGAGTAGGAACAATCTTGCTTGACGCCTTGCATTATGAATTATACATTAAGAATCCATAGGCTCAATCAACGTCAGCGGGAGTGAAGACGCATCATCATGGCCTCACTAAAGACGCCAGCGCTTTACAGCCAGGTTGCAGATCTGGTTCGGAAACGGATCTTTCAGCAGGAACTCCGTCCAGGCGAGCGTATTGACGAAGTTCGCCTCGCTGAGGAACTGGGTGTCAGCCGTACCCCGGTCCGCGAGGCGCTGAAAATCATGGATGCTCACGGGCTGGTCACGCTGGAACCGAGGCGCGGCTGCCGCGTTCGCGTTCTCAATGGAGAGGACTTGGAACAGCTATTCCCCGTGATGGCAGTGCTGGAGGGATTGATTGCCAACCAAGCAGTCATCCGAAGCGACGCAACGGAGCTTAAAAACCTGGAGCGAATCCATCAAAACCTTGAGGACGCCGCAGAGGAGGGAGATATCGACCGATATTACGAACACAACTACGAATTTCATACGCGGCTGCAGGAGCTCTGCGGCAACCCCTACTTGCAAAGATCGGCAGCGGACCTGCGCCGGATCCTGATTCTTGCCCGGCATCGGCAACTTAAGGCTCCTGGTCGGCTTCAGAACTCTTTGCAAGAGCATCGGGGTCTGATGGACGCCTTTCGGAATAAAGATCCTGAGGCTGCCGAAAAACAGATGAGGTATCACCTACTTGAACAGGGCCGGACGCTAGAGACCGAGACTGCGGTAAAGCACTGACCTGTGTAGATGGTTCATGGTCCGTGGTTGTGTGGCAAAAACGGTTGACATGCTACACGGCTGGAGGGTCCCACAAGGCTAATTGGCTCCGAAAAAAATAAGCATCACCGCGCACCTATCGCCGATGTGCTAGAGCAATAGAGATATGCCTCGGTATTAGGTGAAACTAAAAGAAGTCGAGGAGAGAACCGATGTCTCAGAAGAAAACTATCCGGCCCCGTTGGGCCTTTGCCGTGACTCTCGCGATGTTTGCGATGGCTGCTTCCATCGTGTGGCCGTTGAGTGCGGAAGCGCAAACACGGCTTGACGCCTCTCATCAGTGGCCAGGAGGGCAAGGCGATGTCCGCGATCAGATGGTGCAAATCGTTGCTGACCGGGCGGAAGAAGCCGATGTCGGACTGCAAGTGCGGGTTTACCCCGGCGCGTCCCTGTACCAGCCGCTCGAGCAGTGGCCGGCGTTGTCCCGAGGTCGCTTGGCTATCACCGCCCTACCGCTTGCTTACGTTGGAGGTCGGGTACCTGAGGTCAATCTGACGCTCATGCCTGGCTTAGTCCGTAACCACGATCACGCCCAGCGCATTAACGAGTCTCCCTTCATGGAAAGGCTTGAAGAAATCATGTTGGGACACAACGTGAAGGTGCTCGCTCACACGTGGCTGGCAGGCGGTTTCGGCTCGACTGAAGGGTGCATTGTCCATCCGGATGACGCCGACGGCATCGACATTCGCGCAGCGGGTTCCGCGTTCGAACAAATGCTGTCTGAAGCCGGAGCATCCATCGCCTCCATGCCCAGCTCTGAGATCTACACTGGTGTGCAGACTGGAGTTCTTAACGCCGCAAATACCAGCTCGGCGAGCTTCGTATCTTTCAGATTATACGAGCAGCTCGAGTGTGTGACTCCTCCGGGGGACTACGCGCTCTGGTTTATGTATCAGCCGATCCTTATGTCCACGCAAATTTGGGATAGCCTCAATGAAGAGCAGCAGGCCGTCTTGCTTGAAGCCGGTGCCGAAGCTCAAGAGTTCGCTTATCACGCCGCAATTGAGGCGGACGAGCGCTTCGCAGAGGTTTATGAGGAGAATGGTCGGCAGGTCGCCTACATGACGGAGGAGGACTTCGAAGCATGGCGCGAGATTGCTGAGCGCAGTGCATACGCTAACTTTGTCGATGATGTTGAAGGCGGGCAGGAACTCCTCGATATGGCCCTCGACGTCGAGTGATAGCAACCTTTGCATGACATCCCTGCCGGGTCCTCTGGGCCCGGCAGGGCTTAAGGAATGAAAAGTGGGCCCACAGGGCCGTCGCGAAGACGGAACCCTCACTCGGTGGTGAGAATCATGTTTTTGTTTATTCGTGGGGTTACCGCTACCTCCCGGGCCGCCGCTGCAATAGCCGCCATTATGTTCGTTGTCGCGGCATTAGTCGTCTGCCAAATGGTGTTCGTGCGCTACGTGTTGGGTGGTTCCACCTACTGGCAGACGGAGTTCGTCACATTCATGCTGATAGGTGCCACATTGCTCGGCAGTCCTTACGTCCTGCATGAGCGTGGTCACGTCAATGTAGATCTGTTGCCGATGCTCCTCGGACCCAGAGGCAAGCTGGCCCTTGTCTTGATCGGCAATTTTATAGCTTTTGCTTTTGTCGTCGTGGCGGCTTACACGGGACTTCTACTTTGGTTGGAGTATTACTCGACTGGCTGGCGCTCCTACACGGTATGGGCGCCGAGGCTCTGGATACCCATGGCCTTTCTACCTGTGGGTATGATTCTGCTCGCCCTACAATACATCGCTCAGACTGCTGCCATCGTCATGGGGATAGAGGAGCCCTTCAGCATGGAGGCTCAGCAACTGCTCAAGGAGCAGTCTGAGGCTGAGGCGAATGCAAAGCATCACAGGGAAAATCTTTCGAGTAAGACAGCGATGGGCCATCTCACCCAGAGTCATGGTGGGGGTAAAAAATGAACGAGTTTACTCTCGCATTGGTGATTTTGGCGGTCCTGATGGTGATTTTGCTTACCGGCACTCCGGTGGCTTTTGCCTTGGGAGCGACCGCGGTGCTCTTCCTCTTTCTCTTTGAGGGTGTCTTCGCTCTAGAAATGGTTGGCGAGATGCTCTACGCATCAATGAATAAGTTCACGCTTCTGTCCATACCCATGTTCATTCTGATGGGTGCAGCGATTGCCTCGTCCCGAGCGGGAGCTGACCTTTACGAGGCACTGCATCGGTGGCTGTATAAACTGCCGGGTGGCCTTCTAGTATCGAATATAGGGGCTTGTGGGCTATTTTCGGCGCTGAACGGATCCTCTCCGGCGACATGCGCGGGCATTGGGAAAATGGGGATTCCGGAGTTGCGCCGGCGCGGATACCCTGAAGGCCTGACCTGCGGTGCTATCGGTGCAGGGTCCACTTTGGGCATTCTTATCCCGCCCAGCGTCACCATGATTATCTATGGGGTCAGCACTGAGACCTCCATCGGCCGGCTTTTTCTCGCCGGCATTGGTCCTGGCATTCTGCTCATCCTGCTTTTCTCGGCCTGGGCCGTCTACTACTCCTGGCGGGACGGAGCCCTATCCCGGATGGATGCGGATACGTACTTTAGCTGGGCGCAGCGCATGTCTATGGTGCCCAAGCTTTTGCCGTTCTTCATGGTAATCGCCTTCATCATGTGGGCGCTTTATGGTGGTGTAGCGACTCCCTCCGAGGCAGCCGGCGTCGGCGCGGTGTTCTGTGTGCTGTTAGTGATTGCCATCTATAAAGTATGGCAACCTCGGGCATTGTGGCGGATCCTGCGCACGAGCACCAAGGAGTCGGTGATGATCATGATGATCATCGGATGCGCAGGGCTATTCGGCTTTATGCTCTCTCAGCTTTATGTCACCCAGGCCATCGCCAGTGCTGTGGGCGGTCTGGATGTAAACGCTTGGGTTTTGATGGGGCTCATTAATATCTTTTTGTTAATAGCAGGGCTATTTCTTCCTCCGGTGGCCGTTATCCCTATGACAGCACCCATTCTTCTGCCGATCATTCTAGATGCAGGATTTGATCCAATCTGGTTCGGCATAATTATGACGATAAACTTGGAGATAGGATTAATCACTCCGCCGGTTGGATTAAATTTGTATGTTCTCAAGGGCATCGCTCCCGATGTGAAGTTATCTAAAATATTATGGGGGTCGCTGCCCTTCATGATTTTAATGCTGTTCGCTATCGTTATACTGAGTTTTTTCCCGTGGATAGCGACGGGAATACCGGATGCACTTATGGGGCCGATGCGATGAGAAATCGGTGGTGGAATCGTCTGGTTAATCAGGTAGCCGACCGAGGCTTAGGTCTTTCCAAGCCCAACCAGAACCCAGATGTAATGAAACGTTTAGAGGAGAATTGTCGGGCGCTTCTCACCAGCCGCGGCGAGGCCTCCGGTGTTGCCCTGGCTCGCGAGGTCGCTCGCGCAGTCGATGAACTGGACGAGACGGGTAAGACCCGGTTCCTCCAGCTCCTGACCGAGCGGTTCGGTCCGGATCGGAACACCGTGCTGGCCGCGGCTGAGCGCTTTCGGAATAGCGATGGAAGGGCGGACCTGCAGGAGCTTCTACGGGTAGTGGAGCCTCCCCGTCAGGAGGTGTTCCGGCGCCTGAACGGAGCACCGGACGGCACCCGTGTTCTGGTGCGACTGCGCGAGACCCTTGTGCGCCAACTCCGGGCTCACCCCGAATTGGAAACGGTGAACAGCGACCTGCAGCATCTGTTGAAATCCTGGTTCAACCCCGGTTTTCTGCAGTTGCGTCGAATCAGCTGGGACCGCAGTCCAGCCCTATTGATGGAAAAGCTGATTCAGTATGAGTCGGTGCATGCCATCCAGAGTTGGGAGGATCTGCGGCGACGTCTATCCGGCGACCGACGTTGCTTCGGCTTTTTCCACCCGGCGCTACCGGATGAGCCGCTTATATTCGTGGAGGTGGCCTTGGTCGAAGGACTGGCGACACAAACCGTGTCGTTACTCGACCCAGATGCACCTGTTGGGAACAACGCCCAAGCCGATACTGCCATTTTTTTCTCTATCAGTAACTGTCAGGTGGGGCTGCGTGGTGTGTCCTTCGGTAATTTCCTGCTGAAACAGGTCATGGGCGAACTCATTAGTGAGTTTCCCCACGTACAGCGATATGCCACCCTTTCCCCTGTTCCTGGATTCGCTTGCGCCCTGCGAGTCGAGGGCGATTACGAGGATGGGTTCACACGTGACCGTATAGCTGCCTTAATTCAGGAATATGCGGAAACTTTGTGCTCGACAGCCGGTGTAGCTGATCCGGTAGACGCGCTGTATCAGTTGCTGGACGATCCTTTGAGCAATCGCGTAGTGCTTGAGGAACCATTGTCCCGTCTAGTGCTTGCTTACCTCACAAGGGTCCGGCGCCGTGGAAGCGTGGCTGATTCCGTTGCTCGATTTCACCTCAGCAACGGCGCACGTCTCGAGCAGGTCGCGCCCTTCGCGGACAGTTCTTCAACGCGACTCGACGCTTCCTTTGGGATGATGGTTAATTATCGTTATGTTGTCGATTCCGTTGAAAAAAACCATGAGCGCTTCGTCAAAACTGGAGAAGTAGCAATCTCAAGGCAACTGCAGAAGCAACTGAAGCAAGTCAATGCAGCTTGGGATAGTGGTGCTGCAGGATGAGTAAAACCAGCGGTCTAGATTCGTTGCGTCAACAGTTTATTGGCGCAATCAATGGTCATCGGTTGATCCCGGATCTCACCTTGTCGGCTAATCGGGGCGCCCGATGATTGGTGAGCGCTGTTTATGTCACCGCGGCGACTGATGCACCATCGGTGTGATTTCGCAGGCTGATGAGTAGAGCCTCACGCAGCAACACACCATGCGTTTCGCGGTATGGCACGAAGCAAAGGATATTCGCATCGAGCAGGTCGATGTGCCCACGATCGACGATCCGCACGAGGTCAAGGTGAAGGTCGCTGCCTGCGGGATCTGCGGTAGCGACTTGCATGAATATGCCGCCGGGCCGATTTTCGTGCCGGTTGAAGAGCTGCATCCGATTAGTGGTGTCAACGGCCATCAGTTTTGACCCCCCGTACGGACATTAACTTTGACCCGGGGGCCGGCGATCAGCCGGCGGTTTTCTCCTTTAGCCTGTAGCTCTCACCATCGAGCCTATCCTCTCGCCCAACCGGGATGGGGCCTATGTGATGGATCAGTACAACCTAACTCCGCTGCTGGGCTTCCACGGGCTCTCCGGTGGCGGAGGCGGGTTCTCGGAGTACACCGTGCTGGGCGAGCACATGGTTCATCCCATGCCGGAAGACCTCTCTTTTGAGCAAGGCGCCCTAGTTGAGCTGGCCGCCGTCGCTCTGCACGCGGTGCGGCAGTGCGGTCTGCAGGCCGGGGATACCGCGGTGGTTTTCGGAGCCGGTCCGATTGGCCTTATGGTCATCGAAGCACTGAAGGCCGCTGGGGCGGCCGCCATTTATGCTGCGGAGATTTCCCCAGCCCGCCGCGAAAAGGCGCAGGAGTTGGGTGCCGTGGTTTTCGACCCGGAAAGTGAGGACGTGGTGGCCAGCGTCACTGCAGCCTCAGTGGGGGGCGATTAAGTCATTGTTTTTAATGGCTCCCCGGGACGGATTCGAACCGCCGACCCAGTGATTAACAGTCTCTTCCTGCCATTTTCCTGAAAGCTAGTCACAGTGCCATTTCCGGCAATATAAACCATAAAAAACAGAGACTTGTGATCGCCTACGGGGTGACATCAAGTGACATTGACAGCCATTCCATACCCGTTTACGTTGTGACTATATTGTGACTAATCACAAAAGCGAGGGGCGGAATGACCGAGCTGACCAGCAAACTAATCAAGGAAATCGAACCCCCGACCAAAGGCCGGCGGCTGATCGCTGATCAGCATCGAGACGCGCCTCGAGGATTCACGCTCAAAGTCGCAAAGTCGGGCGCTAGGGTGTTCGTGCTCAGGTATCGAGCCGCTGGCCGTGACCGTGAGGTGACGATCGGCGAATGTGGCACATGGAGTCTCAAGGCAGCGCGTCTGCAAGCCCATGAGGTACGCCGTCAGGTTGATGCTGGCACGGACCCGCTGGCGGAGCGGGCACGAGCGGACGGTGAGCCGACTGTCGCCGATGCAGTAAGGGAGTACTGCCAGCGTCATGCCCACCGCCAAAAAAATGGGCACAAGGTTCAGCGGGCGCTGGAGATGTACCTGCTGCCCAAGTTCAAGCATTACAAATTGCACGAAGTCCGCCGGCGAGACGTGATCAAGATCGTGGAGGATCTGGCGGCAACCTACCCCCGGCAGGCAGCGATGTTGCTCGCGTATATCAAGCTGGTGTTTTCATGGGCTGAGGACAGGGAGCTCATTGAAGCGAACCCAGTGGCGACGTTGAAACCCCAAAAGATCGACCCGCGCATGAAATCAGCGCCGCGACGCCGAGTGCTCACGGATGTTGAGATTAAGGCGCTATGGAATGGCGTAGATGACAGCCCGTTGCAACGTCTAACGGCTATCGCGTTGAAGATGGTCCTACTGACCGGCCAGCGACCCGGCGAGGTTGCCGGCATGCGATGGGATGAAGTCGAGGGGAATGTTTGGATTATCCCGGCATCGCGTCGAGGAAAAACGGACACAAGTCACCTTGTACCCCTGACCAGCACGGCGATGGACCTACTCGCTGAGGCTCGTGAAGAGGGGCGCCGTCTGGACAAGCGCCGCCGGTCTGGTAGCAGCGGGTTCGTGTTTGAGACACGTCCGGGTGCGCCGATCACCGTTAATGCGATAGACCGCGCCGTAAAGCGCCATGTAGCCCGTCTCGGCAATGTTGAGGTTCAGGATGGCGGTCACTGGCGACCCCACGACCTGCGACGCACATGCCGCACGAGACTGAGTGCAGCGCACATTCCAGAGTCGGTGGCCGAGGCGGTAATCGGTCACACCCGCAAGGGCATCATCGCCGTCTACGATCAGCATGCATACGCCGAGGAAAAGCGAGCTGCCCTTGAGACATGGGAGCGGCACTTGCTCGCGATTGTGACCGGAGAAGATCACGAGAATGTCGTGCCGTTGATAGGGGCAGGGGCATGAACAAGCTAGAGGCGATACTAGCCGGCGATCATGTGCCGCGACGCCAAAGCCAGCGGGCACCCCGCAAGAGCCGAGCGGGCCGGAGGAAGTCCGCTAGTGTTCGCGGAGTCTCAAAGCTGGCATGGCTGGCGGTAGAGTTCGAGCGCTGGCGGCGCGGAGAGCGGGGGCGCCGCAAGGCTTGTGACCGCGTGGCACGCCGTTGGCAGGGCGATCTTATTGCGGACGGTGCGATGCAGTGGCCTTGGCAGGATCGGCGCGTGAGCAGCGACACAATCCGCACGATCTGGAACAAGGCACAGATACGGCGCAGGCGCGATGGCAGATTCCGCGCCGATTGCGATCTTGAGCTCGAGGCAATGTGCTATGCATGGAGTGAGTCGAAGCGGACCGGTGAGGATGGCGCGTCAATATATGCCGACTATCTGACCCGCAAACGATTCGCCCGCCGCTTCGGCTACGAATTGAGCGCCGAAGAAATTGAGGCGCGATCCGGCATCACGCTCGAAGAAGCCGAGGAACAGGCCCGCAGCTTTTCCCCCTAATTTTTACGCCACGAGTCTTGGCCCTGACATTCAAAGTCAGACGGGGCCAAGTAAATGCCAAACCGTACCAATCGGACGACTCACGAGCTCGCGGAATATCTCCGTAGATCCGAGCGGACGCTGATCCGCTGGCGCCATCAAGGCATCGGGCCGAGCTATTTCCGCCTGAATGGGCAGGTGCTTTATCCATCCGACCTGACCGAGCAGTGGCTAGAGTCGAATCGCCATAACCCAGTTCGCGAGAAAGGGGTGGCGTGATGGAAAGAAAAGGAAAAGCGCCAGCCGGAAACTGGCGCCTAAATGGTGACAATCTTAACTATAACCCATCCGAGACGCTCCTCAGCAAGTTGGAGGGAGTCCGGCCTCGTGGTGATGGCCGCTGGACCGCCTGCTGCCCGGCGCATGGCGATCGGTCGCCGAGTCTGTCGATCCGTGAGCAGGGCGATGGCACGCTGCTAGTGCATTGTTTCGCCGGTTGCTCGGCGACTGCGGTGCTGGAGTCTGTTGGGCTAAGTCTCAGCGATCTTTTCCCGGACAACATGCCGGAGCGGGCACCCACCCGCCCTGGTCAGTGCTGGGTGCCCCGCGATGTGCTCGCCGCCGTTGCCCGTGAGGCGCTGGTGGCGATGTTGGCCGCTGAGGCGGTCACGAGAGGCGAGACCCTCGACGAAACTGATCGCGACCGGTTGGCGCGAGCCGCCGCCACACTCCGGGATGCAGCGCGGGAGGTGGGCTATGACGTCTAACCTCGAGCGAAAAGTCGAGCATATAGCGAGCCGGTGGCCTGACATCGTGCCGCTGCATCATGCAGCGCCGCCGGAGTTGCCCGTCGATCAATGGCCGAGCGTGCTGTTCGATTACGTCGAGGGTGCATCGGCAGAAACCGAGACGCCACGGGCGCTGCCCGCCATGCTGGCCGTGGGTGCAATCTCAGCGGCGGTTCAGCGCGTGCTGTCGGTGCAGGTAAAACCGGGCTACGCCGAGCCCGCCAACCTGTTCATCGCCGTGGCGTTGCCGCCGGGCACCCGCAAAAGCCAAGAGTTCAAGCGAGCCAGCCGCCCGCTAGTGCGCTGGGAGGCGAAGCAAAGGGAATCGACTGACGAGCAAAGGGCCGAGGCTGAGTCCAAGCTCGCGACGCATAATCAGCGAGTCTCAGAGCTTCGCAAGAGAGCCGCCAAGGCCACCGACGATGATGAAGCCGAGGATCTAGCCCAGCAGGTTGCGGACCTCGAGGCGAAAGCGCCGACCATCCCAAAGCCGGCGCGGCTTTTCACTGGCGACGTCACCACCGAGCACCTCGGCACGATGATGGCGGAGCAGCGGGAGGCGGTGGCTGTCATGAACGCCGAGGGTGGGCTGTTTGAGACGATGGCCGGGCGCTACGGCAATCAGGTTCCCAATTTCGACCTGTATCTGTCTGGTCATGCCGGTGACTCCGTTCGCGTTGATCGCGGAAGTCGGCAGCCGGTGATGCTGGATGATCCGCGCCTGACGGTCTGCCTCGCGGTCCAGCCGGACGTGCTGAGCGCACTCTCCAGCAAGCCGGGGTTTCTTGGTCGCGGGCTGTTGGGGCGATTCCTTTATGCCGTGCCCGAGTCGAACCTCGGCGATCGTGATGGCGACGGGCCAGCGATGAACGCATGGGTTCTCGACCAGTATGTGGCCGCCGTTGGTGAGTTGATCGACTACGGGCAGACCGCCGATCCCGTGACGGTCCACCTGACCCCCGATGCGTTCCAGACGTGGCAGGCGCTATGGGCCGAGATTGAGGCCGATATGAAGGCCGGCGAGCGGTTCGAGCACATGCGCGACTGGGCAGGTAAGGCACCCGGCGCAGCGGCAAGGCTGGCAGCGCTGTTTCATGCGTTTCGTCATGGCCGCGAGTTGGCAATGCACGAGATCAGCGCCGATGACATGGACGCGGCAGCCGACACCATCCGCGCACTCGCGGATCATGCGGTTGCGGTCTATGACGCTATGCAAGCCGATCCGTTGATCGAGGGGGCTCGCGTGGTGCTGCGCTGGATACGCCGTCACGGGTTGACCACATTCACCGCCCGCCAGTGCTACCAAAACCACAAATCCCGGTATCCGGTTATGTCCGACCTTGAGCCGGTGCTCGCGATGCTGGTGGATCGCAGCTATATCCGCGAGGCCGATCAGGCGATCGGCAAGCCGGGCCGGCCATCGTTGGCGTATGACGTTAATCCGGGGTTCTGGGGTTAATGGGGGTTAAGGGGGCACATATGAAAAACCATCGTGAGGTTAATTCTCTCTCTCCTGATTCAAATGAATCTGTCCAGATAGCGACCCCCAAACCTCAAAACGGGTGGAGCGGATGTTACTGGCGGCGGCTTCTGAGGCGGACGTCGCCGAGCCGCTGGAGGTGCTGGCGGCTGAGTTCGCGGATGACCTCGCTGCTCTCAGGGCTGGTCGCGTTTCATTCTTGGCGCTGGTGGATGCCATGCACACGCTGGCACGGGTTCGCCAGTGGCGACGGGCATGGGGTTAAGGGGGGCACGACAGAGACCGGCCTCGCGGCACCCCGTACCCTTTTCGAGGCCAAGGTGATCGCAAATCACTTGGCAACGGGAATTTAACTAATTGTTACGCCAATAAAATCGGCCACATAAAGGCAGTTTAATCCGGTATTAGTCACGAGATAATCACACATGGGCAAGAAAAATGAGCTACCACCCCGCTATACCCACGACTGGATCGAGTCCCTCGACCAGCGCACGAGTCTGGCCCGCGCTGTTCGCGATCGCCTGCAACGTCTCGAGGCTGACATGGGCGGCGGGGATTCGCTGAGCTATCAGCGGCGCAGTCTCGCCAAGCGGGCCATTTTCATGGAGGCGCTAATTGAGCAGCGTGAGGCAGCCATTGCGCGTGGCGAGGACGTGGATCAGGGGCAGTTAACTCAAGCGACCAACACGCTGATCGGGCTGCTCAAAACCATCGGGCTCGATCGGCGGGCCCGAGATCTGACTCCGGCGGAATACCTGCGGAGTCGCGCCTCGTGAATCACCCCGCGCCTGCAATGTGCGACCCGATTACGGCACTCACGGACCCGAAGCTACTAGCTCCGATGCTACCGGGCGTCGATTCGGGATCGTGGGATGCGTGGCTGGATGTTGTACGCGGGCTGTATGGGATGCCCGTCGAAGATGCGGATCGCTGGCGGCAGCTAACGGGCAGAAAGCCGCCTGAGCAGACGCTCCGGCAGGCGTATGCGCTGGCGGGCAGACGTGGTGGGAAAACCGCGATCAGCGCCGCGCTGGCAATCTATGAGACGTGCCTGCGGGACTGGTCCGCACTCGCGGCACCGGGCGAGCGGATCGTGGGCGCGGTAGTCGCGGCAGACCGGCGGCAGGCTGGGCAGGCCATGCGGTACATGGTTGGCGGGCTCGAGGCCAGTCCGGTGCTCAGGGGCATGATCGAGCGCACCACCACCGAGTCCGTGGATCTGGCAGGTGGTGTCGAGCTGGCGGTGATGACGGCATCCCATCGGTCGATCCGGGGGCGATCATTCGCGGTGCTCATCGCCGATGAGCTGGCCCATTGGCAGGCGGATGGCATGAACCCGGACGTTGAGATCCTTCGCGCTGCGGAGCCCGCGCTGGCGCTGACGGATGGGCTGCTGCTGGGCATATCGACGCCGCACCGGCGGGACGGCGTGCTGTACTCCAGATACCAGCGAAACTGGGGCCGCGACGATGCGCCCGCGCTGGTGATTCAGGCACCGAGCACGACGATGAACCCGCGACTGCCGCAGTCACTGGTGGATGACGCGCTGGCGGAGGATGAGCCGGCGGCGCGGTTCGAATACCTTGCCGAGTTTCGAGATGACCTCGCCAGTTTCGTAGACCGCACACTCGTGGAGTCACTTGTGTCTGACGTGGCCGAGCGCCCGCCAGAGCGGGGGCATCGCTATCGGGCCTTTGTTGACGTGTCCGGTGGGCGAGGCGATTCGTTTACATGGGCCATAGCGCACAACAAAGGTCAGACCGCCATGCTCGATCTGGTGCGTGAGGTTCGACCGCCATTCAACCCCACCGAGGTGGTGGCCCGGTGCGCGGAGGACATTCAGCGCTACCGGCTGCGCGAAGTTACTGGCGACCGCTACGCGGGCGAGTGGGTGACGGAGGCATTCGGCACGGCTGGCGTGAAGTACCAGCCAAGCGAGAAGAATCGCTCGGAGTTGTATCTGGACCTGTTGCCCATGATGACGGCGGGGCAGGTGGAGTTGCTGGAGCATGACCGGCTGGTGAGTCAGTTGGCGTCGCTCGAGCGACGGACAAGAACCGGAGGCAGGGACAGCGTGGACCACCCCCGAAACGGGAGTGATGACGTTGCAAACGCCGCGGCAGGGGCGCTGGTGGCAGCGCCTCGAGTTAGCGGGATTCACAAACTCAATACATGGTGACCAGCAATGCGTGCATTCCGAACCGATGACTGAGCCAGCAATCCGGCCCTTCGTTATGACGGCCAGTTGCCACCGCGCCGAGGGCGCCGCCCTGCTGAGACAAGGCCGATCAATTATAGGATGGGCCAACCCGAAGGTTTCGGGCTGGCCCTCTAGCATGTACCTTAATGCCTAGCACAGCCCTGATGCTCAAACAAAGCCATGCCCTATTTTTAGAAATGATAAACGATACCGAGATCAACGGTCTGTTCAATCGGATCGAAATCTACGTCATCGACTGTCTCGTCGGAATAATCATAGCGCATGGCTTCTAGCCGAAGGCCGATATTCTGAGAGGCCATGTACTCAACTCCAAGCCCAATGCCGACTCCAGTGAAGTCTTCATCCCCGCTACCAACGTCGTCGAACGATAATTCGAATTCCCTCTCGCCATATGCAATTTTGCCGTATATCAGAAGCCCTGGATTTGGAACAAAGCCAATTCTCGCTGCTACTGCATAGCCGTCTCCAGTCTCTGCATCAACCCGGTCTCCGTCAATATTGGCCACTCGCCCGTCGAGATTGTTTGTAAGCGTATATTGACCTTCCGCTCCGAAATAAAACTGGCCTTGCTGCACACCGTAGCCCGCGATTACATCCAACTTGGTGAATATGCTATCTTCGATTCCGAGATTAAGAACATCGCCGTCGGCGTCTTCTTCAATGGTAGCAGATGTGAACAGACCAGTGGAGCCACCTATATAAGCACCGGTGAAATCTGCATTCGCGGACGAACCAAAACCCAGCAAAATAAGACCTGAAAAAGCAGTTGCCAATTTTTTCGCTCTATTCATTTCTACTATCCCCAATGGTTTTATGTCTTCCTTAAAAAAACGATGCTTACATGGATCTCTCCGTTTTTTAGAATATGTCGCATTCCTTTGGAGGCGTCAACTATTGTTTAAAGTCGAATCTTACCGATAAACATTAGGGATATTACAAAGCTTTTCGGTGTGGAGATATGCGAGAAACGGTGATCTTGCCCAGTAACAGTGGACACTCGATTAAGTCGCTATCCGGGCTTCGAACGCATCGGGGCTGATGTATCCGAGGGCAGAATGGCGACGGGTTCGGCTGTACTCCACTTCGATGTGCTCGAAAAGGGCTTGGCGCACGGCATCGGGGTGCATCAGCGACACATCGTGGATGCTTTCGACCTTCAGGCTGTGGAAGAAGCTTTCCACCACCGCATTATCGTAGCAATTGCCACGGCCGCTCATGCTGGCGATCAGCCCGTAGCGACGGATCAGGTTGCGATGGTCCCAGCCACAGTAAACGCTGCCACGCTCGGTGTGCATGATCACACCGCTCGGCTCGCCACGCCGGGCCAGCGCCGCTCGCAGCGCCGCGCAGGCAAGCTCAGCGTCGATGCGCGTGCTGGTCGCCCAGCCGATCACCTTGCGCGTGCACAGATCCAGAACCACTGCGAGGTAAAGCCAGCCCTGGGTAGTCCGCAGGCCGGTGATATCACTGGGCGTGCCGAGGCGCTCGATTACCGCATCGAGGCGTTGCTCGGCTGACGTGGCGCGCTGCTCTGCGGCGTCGGCGCGCCGGTCCCAATGAAAGCGGCACCCCCGTGGCTTATGGCTGCGGGGGTTTTTTAATGCCCTGACACCGCCACCCGATACTCACGAGCAAGCTGCTCACGAGTGCCATGCCCCTCGGACACGAGGTAGTCGATGTAAATCCTGAGCCCCTCTTCGGCATGCTCACGGGTGGGCAAGTCGCCTGAGAACCGCCCACCCTTTTTCTTGTGGGTGATGTAGTGCGGCATTCTAGGTTGTGACTAAGTTGTGACTAATGCGTTTCGGGTTGTCGGGCGGCGCTAGCTAAGTGGTTGTTTTTATTGGCTCCCCGGGACGGATTCGAACCGCCGACCCAGTGATTAACAGTCACTCGCTCTACCGCTGAGCTACCGGGGAATTGCTGATTGGCCGAAGCGCGTAGTGTAGCGATTCGGGCCGCGTCGTCAACCGGCGCGGCCCGGGGTCGCCGGGCCTCAGTCGCGGCCGAAAACGCCTTCCAGCCGGTCCATGGCCTTCTCGAGATTCTCCATGCTGGTGGCATAGGAGATCCGCGCATGGCCTGACAGGCCAAAAGCGGTCCCGGGCACCAGGGCCACGTTGGCCTCCCCGATCAGGTACTCAGCCAGTTCGGTGTCGGTGTCCACAGCGTCCAGCGCCTTCATGGCGCCACTGACGTCGGGGTAAGCATAAAAGGTGCCGTCCCCGGCGATGCAACTGACCCCTTGCATGGCGTTCAGTCGTTCCACCACATAGTCATGCCGCTCCCGAAAGGCCTTGAGCATCGGCTCGATGACCCCCTGATCGCCGTCCAGGGCGGCCACCGAGGCCGCCTGGGAAATGGAGCTGGGGTTGGAGGTGCTCTGGGACTGGATTTTTTTCATGGCGCCGATCAGGGGAGCCGGACCCGCGGCATAGCCGATGCGCCAGCCGGTCATGGCATAGGCCTTGGAGACGCCATTCACCAGCACCGTGCGGTCCGCCAGATCCGGGCAGGCCATGGCGATGTTGGAAAATCCTTCCTCCGTCCAGAGGATGTGCTCGTAGATATCGTCACTGACGATGACAATGTCGGGATGGCCCCGCAGCACCTCGCCCAGAGCCTGCAGTTCCGCCCGGGAGTAGGCGCTGCCCGTGGGGTTGGACGGGCTGTTGAGCACCACCGCGCGGGTGCGCTCGGTGATCGCGTTGGCGAGCTGCTCCGGCGTGATTTTGAATCGCTGGGTCTGGTCGGCCTCGACAATCCTGGGTACGCCGTCGGCCAACAGAACCATGTCGGGATAGGACACCCAGAATGGCGCCGGAATCACCACCTCGTCGCCTTCGTTCAGCAGGGCGGTGAACAGGTTATAGAGGCTCTGCTTGGCGCCGCTGGACACCAGAATCTGGTTGCCCTCGTAGTGCAGCCCGCTGTCCCGCTCGAATTTGGCCTGAATGGCCTGCTTCAGCGCCGGGGTGCCGTCCACCGGTGTATAGCGGGTCTGGCCCGAGCGGATCGCCTGGATGGCGGCTTCGCTGATATGCTGCGGTGTATCAAAGTCGGGCTCGCCCGCGCCCAGCCCGATGATGTCATGACCCGCGGCCCGCATCTCCGCCGCTCGGGCGGTCACGGCCATGGTCGGTGAGGGTTTGACGCGCTGAACCCGGCCGGCAAGTTGAATATCCAAGGATGGCCTCCATTAATGATTCCCTGGCGGGGAATGATACGCGAATCGGCAACAGGGCTGCATTGGCATGAGCAATGACCACCACTTCAATCTGAAAAGCGAATTCGAGCCGGCGGGGGATCAGCCCACGGCGATCACGACCCTCGCCGAGAGCCTCCGGGCCGGCCATGATCATCAAACACTGCTGGGTGTCACCGGGTCGGGCAAGACCTTCACCATGGCGAGCCTGATTGCCCGGGAGCAGCGCCCGGCGGTGATTCTGGCGCCCAACAAGACCCTCGCCGCCCAGCTCTATGGCGAGATGAAGGCGTTCTTCCCGGACAACGCGGTGGAGTATTTCGTCTCTTACTACGATTACTACCAGCCCGAGGCCTATGTGCCCGCCTCGGACACGTTTATCGAGAAAGACGCCTCGGTGAACGAGCACATTGAGCAGATGCGACTGTCCGCCACCAAGGCGATTATCGAGCGCCGGGATACCATCATCGTCGCCTCGGTGTCGTCAATTTACGGCCTGGGGGATCCCACTGCTTACCTCGAAATGGTATTGCACCTCGCCCGGGGCGAGCAGGTGGATCAGCGCCGTATCCTGCGCCGTCTCGCCCAGCTTCAGTACGCCCGCAACGACGTGGAATTCTCCCGCGGCACCTATCGAGCCCGGGGGGATGTCATCGATATCTTCCCGGCGGAGTCCGAGGATGAGGCGGTCCGGGTGGAGCTCTTTGATGACGAGATCGAAAGCCTGGCCTGGTTTGATCCGCTGACCGGCGAGATCCTCCGGCGCGTGCCGCGTCTGACCATCTATCCCAAGTCCCATTACGTCACGCCCCGGGAGACCGTGCTCGCCGCCATTGACCAGATCAAAGGCGAGCTTAAGGAACGCCTGGAGGAGTTGCGCCAGGCCGGGCGGCTGCTGGAGGCCCAGCGGCTGGAGCAGCGTACCCAGTTTGATCTGGAGATGATGCAGGAGCTGGGCTACTGCAATGGCATCGAGAACTACTCGCGCTATCTCTCCGGCCGCGGACCCGGCGAGCCGCCACCCTGCCTGTTCGACTACGTGCCGGAAGACGCCATTCTCTTCATCGACGAATCCCACGTCACCGTGAGTCAGGTGGGGGGCATGTTCCGCGGCGATCGGGCCCGCAAGGAGACCCTGGTGGAGTACGGGTTCCGGCTGCCCTCGGCGCTGGATAACCGGCCGCTCAAGTTCGAGGAATTTGACGTCATTGCGCCGCAGCGCATCTATGTTTCTGCCACCCCCGGACCCTATGAGCAGACCCACTCGGCGGTGGTGGCCGAGCAGGTGGTTCGGCCCACCGGCTTGGTGGATCCCGCGGTGGAAGTGCGACCCGCCGGCACCCAGGTGGACGATGTGCTCGGCGAGATCCGGGAGCGCAGCGACGCGGGCGAGCGGGTACTGGTGACCACCCTGACCAAGCGCATGTCCGAAGATCTGACCGAGTATCTGGCTGAAAACGGCGTCCGGGTCCGGTACCTGCACTCCGACATCGACACGGTAGAGCGCACCGAGATCATTCGGGACCTGCGCCTGGGCGAGTTTGATGTGCTGGTCGGCATCAACCTGCTGCGGGAGGGGCTGGATATCCCGGAAGTCTCCCTGGTGGCGATCCTGGATGCGGACAAGGAAGGCTTCCTGCGGGCCGAGCGCTCACTGATTCAGACCATCGGCCGAGCGGCGCGCAACGTGAATGGCCGTGCCATTCTCTACGCGGACGAAGTGACCAATTCCATGCGCCGGGCCATGGACGAAACGGAGCGGCGGCGTGAAAAGCAGCTGGCCCACAATGCCGAGCACGGCATCACGCCCCAGGGAATTCGCAAGGCGATTGCGGATGTCATGGAGCGCGGCGGCGCCAGTGCGCCGGATACCGCCGAGCATTATGCCGAGGTCGCCGAGGAGGCCCGTGCCTACGCCGACCTCAGCACCGCCCAGGCGGTGAAGCGCATTCGCGAGCTGGAGCAGCAGATGCATCAGCACGCCCGCAATCTGGAATTCGAGGAAGCGGGGCGGTTGCGTGACGAAATCAAGCGCTTGCAGCGCCATGCCCTGGGCGAGCCGGACCGGGATACCGGCTAGACCCGCCCCAGGCGGTTATTGCCCGTCCTCCTGGAGTTTTCGGTACAGGGTCCGTCGGCCGATCCCGAGAATTTCCGCGGCGCGGCGGCGATTGCCGCCTACTGCCTGGAGAACCCGACGAATGTGGGCGGCTTCTACGTCTGCCAGTGGCCCCAGGGTGCGCTCGCCTGCCGGGTCCTGGGGCTCGGCGCCGAGGCGGGTTTCGCCAACTCGGCCCGGCAGATCGCGCTGCCGGATGGCGGTTCCATCGCAGAAGGCCAGGGCCCGCTCCATGGCATTGGCGAGCTCGCGCACATTGCCTGGCCAGTCATGCAACTGCAGCGCTTCCATCGCGTCCGTCGCGATGTCCGGGGGCTCCTGCCCCTGGCGTTTCGCGCCCGCCGCCAGAAACCCTGCCGCCAGCGTGCCGATGTCTTCGGCCCGGTCCCGCAGCGGCGGCACCGGGATTGTGAAAGTGTCGAGCCGGTAATAGAGATCTTCACGAAAGTCGCCATCCGTTACCGCCCGCTCCAGGTCACGGTGGGTCGCGGCGACGATGCGCACATCCACCCGGGTCTCTTCATCGGCGCCCACGGGCCGGAGCGACCCATCCTCGAGCACTCGGAGGAGTTTGGCCTGGAGGGCCATGGGCATTTCGCCGATTTCATCCAGAAACAGCGTGCCGCCATCGGCGGCAGCCACCAGACCCACCCGATCATGAGCCGCGCCGGTAAAAGCGCCGCGCCGATGGCCAAAGAATTCGGTTTCCAGGAGGTCGGCCGGCACGCTGGCGCAGTTCACCGCGATGAATGGCCCCCGGTGCCGACCACTCTCTTCATGAATGGCCCGCGCCACCAGCTCCTTGCCGGTGCCGCTTTCACCGCGAATCAGCACCGGCGCCTCGGTCACGGCGACGCGCTCGATGGCTTCGTAGAGCCGCTGCATGGGCGGGCTGTTGCCGACCATGCCCCGAAAACCTTCGCGTCCATGCAGGGCCTCGTAGCCATGAAGTTCGCGCCGCAGTCGGATGTTCTCGAGCACTCGGCCGACGCTGAGGCGCAGGTGATCAAAGTCCAGCGGCTTGGTCAGAAAGTCATCGGCGTCCTTTTTGAGCGCGCTCACCGCCTGTTCGATGGTGCCGAAGCCGGTGATGAGCACGAATCCGAGGGTGCGTCCGGCGGGTTGACGCCGGACATGTTCGAGCAGATCGATGCCGCTGCCGTCGGGCAGGCGCAGGTCACTCACCACCAGGTCCGGCGTGGACTCCATCAGTCGGTCGCGGGCGTCACTCACGGAGGCCGCGGTCATCACCTGATAGCCGGCTTCCTGGAGCTCCTCGGCCACCAGATTGCGCATGCTGGCGTCGTCCTCCACCACCAGGATTCGGGGGCTGGGGGTCTGGCTCATGCGCCGGTCTCCGTCTCGGTGCGTGGCAGCCGGAGGCAGAACCGGGCGCCGCCCAGCTCACCGGGCTTCTCAAGCTGCAATGACCCGCCGTGGCTGCGGGCGATGCCATGGGCCACGGCCAGCCCCAGGCCGGTGCCACTGCCCACGGGTTTGGTGGTGTGAAACGGCTCGAACAGACGAGCCTGCTCCGCCTGGGGAATGCCTGGGCCATCGTCCTCGACCATGATGTGGTACTCGTCACCGTCGCGCCGGGCAGTCACCTGAACCCGGCCCGACGGTGCCGCCTGAACGGCATTACGCAACAGGTTGGAAAGGGCTTCTTCAATGCGCGGGGGATCCACCAGCAGTTGGTCACCCTGGAGGGCGTTGTCCAGGTCGATTTGTGCGTGGCCCGATGCGACGTCATCCCGGGCGCGATGAACGGCGCTGTCGACGATCTCGCCAAGATCGCTGGGGCGTCGCTGCAGCGGCCGGGTGCGGGCAAAGTCCATCAGCTGCCGCACGGTGTGGCTGATGCGGGTGACCTCATCGCGCATGCCTTCCAGGGCGTCACGCACCGCCGGTGACAGTTCCTGCTGGCGGAGCAGCTTCTGGGCACGGCCATCCAGAACCCCCAGCGGCGTGCCCAGCTGGTGGGCAACGCCGGCGGAGAGTTCGCCAATGGCCGCCAGTTTTCGTGAGGCCTGCAGGTCCGCCTGCAGCTCACTCTCCCGGGTGCGGCGCTGGGCGATTTCCTCGGTGGCCGTGTCGATGCGCTCCAGCATGGTGTTGAACCCCTCGCTCAATTGACGGATTTCCCGGGGGCCGCTGGGGTTGACCCGATGGTCCAGGCGGCCCTCGGCGGCTTCCTTCATCCCCGAGGACAGGGCGGCTAACGGCTTGCCAATGGCCCGCCGATGCCCGACCACCACAATGAGGGACAGCAGCAGGGCCACTCCACCCAATCCGGCGCCGCCTGCGGTGCGGATGAGTGCCAGCGTGTCCCGCAGCTCATCGGGGTGTCGGGTCAACTGCAGGATGGCGGCAATGCGGCCACCGGACGTGGTCAGGGGCATGAAATAGACATGGGTGGGCTCATCGCCCAACGCGGCATAGCCCTCGCTTTGCGGGTCCAGCACGGAAAAGGCTTCGGCCCGTTCATCAGCGAAGCGACGCACACCGACGCCCGCGCCAGCAAGCAGTTCGCCGTCCCGTCCGTAGATGTGAGCGCCATAGATTCGACCGAAGGAAAAGGCCGATCGCAACGATCGTTGAAGCAGCACCGGCTCGCCGGTGCGAATGGCCTGGTTGAGTGGCTGTTGCAATGACCGGGCGATGAGCTCGATGTCTTCGCGCATCCGCGCTTCGGCTTCCCTTTCCAGCCACGACACCGACAGGTACCCGATGACCCCGACGGCCAGCGTAATGGGGAGAACGACACCAAGCAGCAGGGCCGGGAGCAGCGGCAGCGAAGTGGGTCGAATTGGCAGTGTCATCCGGGCAGTTCCTGTGTCATTTCGGCTCAGTTTGACGGGGTGATGGTGGCGGGGATGGCTCCGGGCCGCCGCATCACCACTTGGCATCGTCCTTGCACCCTCACAGGTGCTTCCATGATGGAAGGTAACATTTGTTCAAACAGGAGAAATTGATGCGACTTCGAACACTGCTTGCCCCGCTTGGTTTGGCTGCCCTGCTGACCCTCTCCCTGGGAGCGGTTGCCCAGGAGACGGATTTCTCGGACCAGCAGCTGGATCAGTTCGTGTCGGCACAGGATGACGTCATGGATATCCGTGACGAGTATGTGCAGCGGATTGAAGCCACTGATGACCGCGACGAGGCCATGGCACTGGAGCAGGAGGCCAACCAGATGATGGTGGAGGCCGTGGAGGACACCGGGCTCACCGTCGAGACCTACAGCGAGATTGCCCAGGCTGCCTCGCAGGACATGGAGCTCGCCGAGCGGATTCAGGCGAAGATGAACTGATCCTGGCGCCATGAAGTCACGCTGGGGGCACCGCCCCCAGCATTCATAATGTTTTACACACGGAAAAATGCAATGAACCTTGATCGGAACAGAAGCCGCAGCCCGTGGGGTATCTTCCTGGCGTCGCTGATTGTCATGACGCTGGCGCTCGGTGCCATCCCTGCCGCCGCCCAGGAGGGCATGGTAGAGGACTGCGAAATCGACGAGTTCGACTTTACTGAGCGGGACGGCCGGCTGCTCATCGAAGGGACGGCCACCTGTTCCCAGGCACGCATGGAGTTTGTGCTATTCGATGATGACACCGGACGGCAGATCGCCGAGGATTTCGTCTATATCATGGATGGCGAGTTTTCCGCCCAGCTGAACGCGCCGGTTCCGGACGCGATCCTGATTGAATACACCATCGAGTAGTTCGCGTCAGAAACGCTCGGCACGGAGCACTTCACAATCCACCACGCTGACGACGCCAATGTGTCGGTGGAGGATTTCGAAAATGCCCTCGAGGAGCGGATCTACCCGTTCCGGGCGGACGATGCACGAGAAGTTGACCATGCCGCTGGCCCGGCCCACTTCCCCTTCGCCACTCCAGTGGCCGGAGCGGCCGGATCCGCTCAAAACGGGCAGCACCGTAAAGCCGGTGACATCGGCTTCAATCAGCGCCTTGGCCAGACGCTTTTCCATTACCGCCTCAATGACGATATCGACGCGTTTTGCCGCATAGGTCTGCATGGGGTCAGCCTCCACTCAGCCACTGAGCGATGATCAAGTATAGCGGTATGCCCAGGGTCAGATTGAACGGAAAGGTGACCGCCAGGGACATGGTCAGATAAACCGCCGGGTTGGCCTCGGGCAGCGCCACCCGCATGGCCGCCGGCACCGCGATGTAGGACGCCGATGCCGCCAGTGCCATGAATGTCATGACGCCGCCCGGGCTCAATCCCAGCAGCGTGCCGGTCAGCGCGCCGATTGAAGCGCCCACCAGTGGCATCAATACGCCAAAGCCGAATAACCCGGGTGTCAGTACCCCACGGGATTTGCGGATGCCGCGACCGGCCAGCAGGCCCATGTCCAGCAGAAAGAGGCACAGGACCCCCTGAAACGGCGCATCGATGAACGGGGCGACCATGGCCATGCCCTCGTCACCGGTGATCCAGCCAATGATGAAAGCGCCCACCAGCAGGACGATGGAACCGTTAAGGAGAATTTCGCGCAGGACATCCTCCTCCATCTCGGCGGATTGGCGACCGAATCGGGTCACGATCCACAGCGCCGAAAGAATGGCCGGTGCCTCCATCACCGCGGCCACGGCCACCATATAGCCCTCTGGCTGGAATCCGGCGGATGTGGCCACGGAAGTCGCTGCCACAAAGGTCACGATGGAAATGGATCCGTAGTGACCGGCCAGGGCCGCCGCATCGGTCACCGACAATCGAGTCATGCCCTTGAGCAGACCGAAGGCGATGAAGGGCAGGGCCAGAGAAAGCACCAGCCCCGCCAGCAGCGACAGCACCAGGGTCAGATCCACGCCATGATCGGCGACGCTGACCCCGCCCTTGAAGCCGATGGCAAACAGCAGGTAGATCGACAGGCCCTTGGCAATAGCCTCGGGAATGGACAGGTCCGATCGCGCCAGTGCAGCGGCCATGCCCAGCACGAAGAAAAGAATGATCGGAGAGGTCAGGTTGTTGACGGCGATGGCCAGCGTGCCTTCCATGAATGCTCCCGTTATGGCGGTTGACGGACGATCCGGTCAGGCCAACCCGAACTAACGGGCGAAGAGTTTAACCCATCGCCTTAATCCCGGCAGAACCCGCCGGGTTTAAACCCCCGGTCAGCCCTGCCGGGTTAGAATGGCCGGCCGTTCGTTGATCCGGCCCCGGAGGCGTAATGACCCCTGAAACCCATGAGTGGGCCCAGTCCCTGGACACATTGCATGATCAGGCCTGGAAACGTCTGGCACGGGGCGTGGCCGATCGCCGCGCGCCCTGTCGGCACCCGACACTGGCTACCGTAGATGCCGAAGGGACACCGCAGGCGCGGACGGTGGTGCTGCGCGCCGCCGATCCAAAGGCCGCACGGCTTCGTGTCTACACCGACCGGCATGCCGACAAGGTGGACGAGGTGCAGCTCACGCCCAAAGCGACGGTTCACGTCTGGGACAACGTCGCCCATCTCCAGCTTCGGTTGATCGCGTCAGTGGAGGTACTGATCGGGCCGGCGGTCGAGCCGGTCTGGGCACAGCTCTCGGATCATGCCCGGCAGTGCTATGGGTTTTCGCCGGCGTCGGGATCAGCCATTGACGACGGCCTGGCCTATGACAAGCAGCCCTCCGCCGACAGCCTGGCGGTGCTGGAACTGACCCTCCAGCACATGGAGGTGCTCCACCTCGGCCACCGGCACCGGCGGGCCCGGTTCAGTCGGTCGGACGGCTGGTCGGGGCAGTGGGTGACGCCGTAGAAAACGCGTTCAGCATGCCCTCGATGCTCTCCCTGGCGATGCCACGGGTGATGAAGACAATACGGGTTCGATGGTCCTCGTCCGGCCACTGGTCGAGGACATCCACGGGGTGGAGAACATGCTGGACGCCGTGAATGATCACCGGACGGGAATAGCCATCCACGTTGAGGATGCCTTTAACCCGTAGCAGCTGTTCCCCGAGGGTGGAGCGGAGAATATCCAGCCAGTTCTCCAGCATCATGAGCGACAGGGGCTCATCGCGTACCACCGAAAACGCCCGAATGTCCGGCCCGTGACGATTGACGTCGTGGTGGTGGTGATCGTGGTCGTGGTCATGGTCATGGTCGTGGGCATCGTGATGCCCATGCCCATGCCCATGCCCATGCCCATGCCCATGCTCCTGGGGCACCTCCTGCTGGAGCCAGCGGCGGACATCCGGTGTCTTGGTCTCCGGGTCATACAACCCGATGCGGGACAGCCATTGGGCATCCACCCGACCCTTTGATGCGACCACCGGCGGCGCGCCGGGGTTGAGTCGGGCCAGCGTCTGGCCCAGCGCCTCGGGAATGGTGCCTTCGGTGAGATCGGTTTTTGTCACCAGCAGGGCATCGGCGACCGCGACCTGCTTGACCGACTCGGGCTGGGTTTCCAGTGTCGACAAACCATTGAGCGCATCCACCACCGTAACCACGCCGGCGAGTTCGTAGCGGCGGGTGATGGCGGGTTCCGCCATCAGGGTATGGAGGATCGGCGCCGGGTCGGCAAGGCCGGTGGTCTCAATCAGCACCTGATCAAACCAGCACACGCCGTCCCGGGCAAAGCGCGCCGGCGCCTCCCGCAGGGTCCGCACCAGATCACCGCGGATGGAGCAGCACAGGCAACCACTGCTCATCTCCACAAAGGTGGCGTCCTCGCTGCCCCGGGTGACCAGGTCGTGGTCAAGACCCACCTCACCGAACTCGTTGATCAGCACCAGCGTGCGGGACAGGGCCGGATCGTTCACCAGATGGTTCAGGATGGTGGTTTTGCCGCTACCCAGAAAGCCGGTCAGCACGGTCACCGGCAGGGTCGGTAAGGCCTCACGCACTGAATTGACCTGCATTTACAAAATGAGCGTGCCAGCATACCCAACAGTTGGCAGTACTCACACAGTCGGGGTGGATTCCCGGCGATACTGACAGGACGTGGAGGCAGTCCATGTGTGGCCGATTCGCGTTAAATGCCTCGGGTGAGAAGATCGCCCGGGCCCTGGAGGCGGACGACATCCCGGAGTCGACCGCCTCTTTCAATATTCCGCCGGGTACCCATCAGCTGGTGGCCTGCCTCGACGATGATCTCAAGGTTCGATTTGAGGCGCTCTGGTGGGGATTTCGGCCCCCGTGGGCGGGCGAGGACGCACCGCGGCCCATCAATGCCCGTGCCGAAAAGGTCGCTCGATCACCGTTCTTTCGGGATGCCTTTGCCCGGCGCCGCTGCCTGATCCCCGCCACCGGGTGGTACGAATGGCAGAATCGTGACGGGGACAAGCAACCCCACTATGTCACCAATGACTCGGATCTCATGTGGTTCGCGGGCATCTACGACCCGCCCCGGACGGACAGCGAGGGGTGTTTTGCGATTATCACCCAGCCAGCGGCCCGGCCCATCGCCCATCTCCACCCCCGCATGCCGCTGGTGCTGGATCCGGGCTGTCTGCGGGACTGGCTGGATCCCTCCCGGCAGGAGAGGGAAGCGGTCAAGGCCGTGACGCGTCCACTGCCGCCGGCCCGCCTCCGGGCCTGGCCCGTGGACCCGCGGGTTAATCGGCCGGCCAATGACGATGCCGGGCTGATTGAGCCGCTGGGGTAATGCCGCCGCCTAGGCGGTTTCGGCGTAGGCGGCACCCCGGGGCAGCTTGCCGATGCCCGGGTTAAAGGTGTTGGTGGGGTCCAGTTGGCGATAGAACGCGGCCAGCGGCGGCTTGGCCGGATAGAGATGTCCGACATTATGCTCCGCGGGATATTCGGCGCCGCGACGATCGAGAATCTCCAGCATCTCCGCTTTGTGGGCTTCGACGTCGGCACCACGGCGAAAGACGTAATCCTGGTGGAAGACATTGCAGAAGAAATGACCGTAATAGAGCCGGTGAACCAGGTCGCGGTTGATATGCTCAGGCAACTCCTCGAACCAGTCCCGGTCGTTGCGGGCCAGGGCGATGTCCAGCGCCAGAATGTCCTCCACCTCCCGATGATGGATGGTCTGGTAGCGCACGCCGGCGCCAGCGGCGGCAAACCGGTGCAGCATGGCGCGCTCGGCCTCGTCCGGCGTACACCGGAACCAGGCGTCCGGAAAGCAGGCCTCGAGGAACCCTTCGGTTTCTTCGGCCATGTCACCGTTGACCCGCAGGATCAGGTGGTGCTCATAGCGCTCCCGCCATTCCAGGACCCGGGTCGGCAGCGGATTGGGGGCCAGGTAGGACAGGCGCTGCAGCACCTGATCGGTGATCTGGGCGGGCAGCATGGGCAGTCGCCGAAATGCGCCATCAATTCGGTTCTTGAGGGCGAAGGCGCGGGGCAGTCTTGCGGTACCCAGCCACTTGATCAGCAGGAAGCTGTCCTTGCCGTAACGCCGGGCGACGTCAAAGAGCTCCCGGTGCAGATACTCCGCGGTAATGGGCAGTTTGGAGGCCTCCCGCAGGAAGCGGGCCCGAAATTCCGCCATCTGTGCCGTGTCATTGCTGCCGATGTAATAGGTTCGAACGTCGGATTCCTGCTCAAAGGT
The DNA here is from genome assembly GCF_009676705.1 of Spiribacter sp. 2438. GTDB lineage: Bacteria > Pseudomonadota > Gammaproteobacteria > Nitrococcales > Nitrococcaceae > Spiribacter. The sequence continues at coordinate 714,427 of NZ_CP046046.1, forward strand.
GTCCATGCGCACGGCAAACACCATCACCTTGCCGGCGCTGCCCGAGACCCCGTGGAGCAGCCGCGGGTCGTTGTTGAAACGGGCGGCACCGGGCTCGTCAGCGCCGCGGATGATTTCCGGGTAACCGTCGTCGGAGGCTTTGCCGGCGTTCCAGTCAATGTCTTCGGGTTGGTATTCACCGCGCTCCAGGCGGCCCAGGATTTCCTCCGGGGTCTCGCCGAGGTCAATGCCCAGATCATTGACCAGCTCGAGCTGGCCGGACTCATTCACCCAGGCGTACAAAGCTAGTTCGGTGTAGGCCGGCCCGCGGCGGCACAGTGCGCCGCCGGAGTTGTTGCAGACACCACCCACCACCGTGGCGCCCAGGGACGTCGAGCCGATCACCGAGTGGGGTTCACGACCGTGGGGCGCCAGTGTCTGAGTCAGCTCGAAGAGCGTCGCCCCCGGCAGGGCAATCGCCTGTCGTGCCCCACCCAGCAGCTGCAGGCCCTTGATGCGCATGGCATTGATGGCCACCGCGGGTCGCTGATACTCGCCTTTCGGCGTCGATCCTTCGGTGAGCCCGGTATTGGCCGCCTGAGGAATCACCACGGCGCCGGCCTCCACCGCCGCCTGGGTGGCCTGCCAGAGCTCCACGAGAGTGCCCGGGTGCACCACCGCGACCACCTCGCCGGAGCCAGATCGATAGCCGGTTCGGTAGGGACGGGTGGCCTCCTGGTCGGTGAGCACGTGGTCACTGCCAGCAATGGACTCGAGGCGCTGGACCAGATGGGTTGCGTCGGTCATCTCTCTCTCCTCAGCGATCGATGATCACAATAGCTTTGACCTACCGACCGTAACTGACAATGTCAGTTGCATCCAGCAGGCCCAGCTCAAGGCCCACGCGATAAAAACTGGTCACCGAAAACTCGCTGATGTCACTGGCGGTGTGGGCCACGGTGATGCCCCCGCACAGCCGCCGGGACGCCGCTTTGGTTACCTCCTGGAGAAGGGCAAAATCCCGGAACCAGTCCTTCAGTGGGGGTTTGCCCAGGGCATGGCGGCGGCGATTGCGCTCATGGATGGCCTGATCCACCGCTGCTTCGAGCCGCGGGATGACCCCCTGGTCATGGGATCGAAGCACTTCCTCCAGCTGGGAATAGCGGTACTCAAGAATGACGTTATGTCGGTCTGCGTCGCGGGCATGATAGGCGGCGATGGACTCGTCCAGACAGACCAGAGCGCGGCCCAGACCAAACCGGGCGGCGACCCGGGGAGTGATGGCGGCAATGCCACGGGCCTCCAGTGGATCACCCTGGATGATCAATAACCGTGGTTTGGAAGACGGGCTTTGCTGCCAGTGGGCCTGCAGGCGAGTTGCCACCTGCGCTGCGACTTCAGCAGGCTCCCTGGGGTCATAACCCCCCATGCCTTCAATCACCACGGGGTGATAGTCCGCCAGACGGTTCAGGAGATCGGCTTTCACAGCGTGTATTGTGTCGTGATCGCGACCCTTAGATCCACCGGCGGGTGCGCCGGCAATAAGCCCGGTATGGTTCGCCAAAACGACTGGCCAGCGCCTGTTCTTCGGGACGGATCTGGTAGTGGGTTAGATAGAGAACGAAGGCCGGCAGCATGATGATGCCCGCCGGGTTGCCGACCCAGACCATCCAGGCCACCAGTAAAAGCGCGTCGGCGAGGTAAATGGGATTGCGGCTGAGCGCAAACGGCCCGCGGGTGATGAGTCGACTGGCCCGCTCCGGCGATAGCGGGTTGACGGTGGTTTGATATCGAAAGAACCAGACCGCTGCCGCCAGCATGATCCCAACGGCGATGAGGGCCACCACCACCGCCATGGCGGCCTGGCCCTCCCGGTCAATGCGAAGGGCCGGAAAAATCCGGTCGATGATCCAGACGCCGGCGCCGGCGATCAGCAGTACAACAGGCGGGGGCAGTCGGGTTTTCATGACCTGATGATCGGCGAATGAGGGAGCGGCGGCAATGGCCTAGGCAGCGCGCGGTCGCCATGTCGGTTCTGAATTGTTAGCGTTTTCGAAGAAAAGACAAGGAACTTCGCGATGCCGTCACTCCAGGTGGTCTTTCACGCGCCGACAGCCCAGGCGCTGGACCGCGCCCGACGGAACCTGGTGAATTTTCAGGCTATTGAGCCCGAGGCGGAACTGCGCCTGGTGGTCAACGGCGGGGCGGTGCAAGCGGCCCTGGACAATCCGGATCCGGCCACCGACGGGTTCGTGTTCCTGTGCCGGAACACCCTGCAGCGGCAGGGGTTGCGGAATGATCGTCAGCTGGCGGAGGTGGGCGCCGCGGTGGTCGAGCTGGCGCGGCTGCAGGCGCAGGGCTGGCAGTACATCCGAGCGTGAGACGGCTAGCGCCGCGGCCAGTCGCGGATCAGGCGCTGCGGTTCGCCGAGGCCGGCAACTGCCAATGAGCCCGGAATTCATCCACCGGGATTTTCAGGTAACGCAGGCCGTTGTCCTCCGGGGCTGGGAAGTGCCCGGCGCGGATATTCACCTGCACCGCGGGCAGGATCAGCACGGGCATGGGCAGTGTGGCATCCCGGGCCTCGCGCTTTGCTACGAAATCGTCCTCCGAGGCGCCCTGGCCAACATGGATGTTGTCGCGGATTTGCTCGCCCACGGTGGTTTCCCAGGCCAAGCCCCGGTTCTCGGTCCCATAGTCGTGGAGCACAAACACGCGATAGTCAGCCGGCAGTTCGTTGAGCAGGTGCTGGATGGAGCGATAAAGCTGGCGGGCATCGCCAGCGGGGAAATCGCAACGGGCGGTGCCGGCATCCGGCATAAAAAGGGTATCGCCGACGAATACGGCATCGCCGATGACGTATGTAATGTGATCACTGGTGTGGCCCGGTGTGTAAATGACCCGTGCGGGCAGCTCACCCACCGAAAAGGTGTCCCCATCGGCGAACAGTCGATCGAACTGGCGGCCGTCAGCGGGAAAATCCGCGCCCAGATTGAATAGCCAGACCAGGCGCTCCTGCACCCCGGTGATGTGTTCGCCGATGGCGGTTGGTGCGTCGAAATGCGAGCGAAGGAAAGGAATGGCCATCATGTGATCGGCATGGGCGTGGGTTTCCAGGATCCACTCGACTTCAAGCCCCTCCGCCTCGATGATGTCGACCAGCTTTTGGGCCGTGTCGGTGCCGCTCCGCCCGGAATGCGGGTCGTAGTCGAGGGCGGCGTCGATGATCGCCGCTCGGCGGCTCACCGGATCCCAGACAACATAGGAGAAGGTATTGCTGGGCTCATGCAATACGCAGCGGACTTCGGGCTTCATGGCAAAACTCCACGCTCCGGCAATGACCAGTACACCTCCAGCTTAGGGAGTTATTTTATTTTAGACAACCCTAATTTAGAATAGTCTAAACAAACAGATGACTCTCGTTACCAGACCGCGGAGAAATTGCCCATGGCCACACCGGCAGACAATCCCATGGGGGCGCTGACCGACCGCGAGCGGGCGCATGAGACGGCGCGCTTCCTGAAGGTGCTCGCCAATGAAAATCGGCTGATGGTTCTGTGCTCTTTGAACGATGGGGAGTTAACGGTGGGGGCGCTGCATCAGCGGGTACCGCTGTCCCAGTCGGCGCTGTCTCAGCACCTGGCTGTTCTGCGTCGCGAGGGCTTTGTCATCACCCGCCGGGAAGCGCAGACCATCTACTATCGTATTGCAGAGCCACGCGTTCACCAGCTCATGCCAGTGGTGTGTGATCTGTTTAGCGATCCGACGTGATCACGACCCTCGTTGGTGCCGCCGTCATCGGCATTGCCCTGGGTATCCTCGGCTCCGGGGGATCCATACTGACCATTCCGGTGCTGGTGTTCGGGCTTGGCATTCCGGAGAAAACCGCCATTGCCAGTTCACTGATTATCGTCGGCGCCATCGCCGGCTTCGGTGCGATGATGGCGGCCCGGCGGGGGCTTGTGGAGCGTCGCTGTCTGGTTCTCTTCGGCATCCCGGGTGTGGTCGGCGCCGCGGCGGGTGGCGCCTTCGCACCGCTGGCGCCGGACTGGCTGCAAATGAGCGTGTTCGCTGTGCTGGTGGTCGCGGCAGCCTGGACCACCGCGAGAGCCTCATTGACACTGGCCGCCTACCCCGGCTGTGGCCCCTGGCCGCGGGCCATGGTCGCCGGTGCCGGCATTGGTGCATTGACCGGATTTGTGGGTGTCGGCGGCGGGTTTCTGCTGGTTCCGGCTCTGCTTCGGTTCGGCGGGCTTGGCCTGGACCGGGCCGTGGGCACGAGCCTTGCGCTGATTGCCATCAATTGCTTGATAGGCCTGGGCGGGCAGCTGGTCGGGCCAGCGCCGGATCTGATGGCCCCCGGCCTTCTGGCGACTTTTGTCGTCGCGGGAACCCTCGGCCTCGTGGGTGGGCGATATTACGCACGGCATGTGCCGGCAAAAGCCGCGCGTATCGCTTTCATCGCCTTGCTGGCGATTATCGCTGTCTACACCGGTTGGCACACCCTGTTGTTGGCCGGGGCCGAAACCCTTGGCTAGGGTGGGTAAAAGCCCGGTGATATGCTTTCGGCAGCGGAAGCGGGGGTGATTTCCGCCTGTGAGAGATCATGCAGCCCTGGCTTTCGCCCTACAGGGCGGCGGGTCATACGGAGCCTTTAGCTGGGGCGTGCTGGACCGCTTTCTGGAAGCCGGCATACGGCCGGGCGGGTTGAGCGGGACCAGTGCTGGCGCATTGAACGCGGCCGCCCTTGCGGCCGGGTGGACTGCTGACGGGCCGGAGGGCGCGCGCGCTGCTCGCGTCTACCGGTATCCCGACACTTTTTCAGGCCGTTGAGATCGATGGTCGGTTTTACTGGGACGGCGGCTATGTGGCCAACCCGGCGTTGTTGCCCCTGGTCAGGGCGGGTCACTCCAGCGATCTGATGTTGATCCAGCTTCTGCCGGAAAACTCCCCCGAGGTGCCACCCCGCGGTGTTGACGGCATCATGCAGCGTGCCCGGGAAATGGGGTTCAGCACCCACCTGCTGAGCGATTTCGCAGCGGGGCCGAGCTAGTCGACTCGCCATACGCCCCATATCGGGTCCCCCTGGACTTCCAGACCCAACTCACGCAGCCAGTCCGCCACCACATGGTTGGAGTTGTAAAAGAGGGTGTAGTCCCTTGGGTCGTGGACAAATTCCAGGTCATAAACCGGGTTGTAATGTCGGGTCTCAATGGCGTCGTCGAACCGGGCCTCAAGTCGGCGGTCCAGCGCATCGATCTGTTCGGCTTCCACCGGGAGTTCGTGGATGGTCTGGATGACTACCGGAATCTGTTGCCGGATGCGTTGAGGGGCCGGCGGCCCGGTCAACTCCCGGCGTCCCAGCGCGCCCTGAGTTGGCCATAGCAATGTCGACCAGCCCCGGATGAACCCGGTCTCCTCCAGGGCATACCAACGCCACTCGCCATAGAGATAGCGGACGAGGGAGTCGTCTTCCCGGGTAAGGACCAGGGTAGTGTGGCGCCCGTGGTCCACCAGGAAGGCCGGGCGGGGGTCGTCAAGTGCGGTTTCATCCAGCGGGGTGACGTTCCCGGCGCAGCCCGTCAAAAGCAGGCCTGCCATGATAAGTAGCAGGCCCGTTCGCACTAGGCGGACCGGCGTGCGGCAATGAACGAGCGAACCATCAGGACCAGCAGGATGGCGCAAAGCCCGAGCATGGCCACGTTGATCGATAAGGCCAGTGGGCTCATATCCGCCGCCCGGACCGCCAGTGCGGCCGCGGGGGCGAGGGCGCCAAGCAACGTCACCACCGCAGCCGCATGCATTAAATGCCGCCGCGCATTGCTGAAGACGAGCGCAAGGCCGCTCAGGACAGCGAGCAGGATCCCGGGATAGGCCGGCAGAAGGGCGGTCTGAGTGCCGGTAGCAAGGTAAGCGCCGAATCCGAGGGCCATGAGCAGTACGGCAAATATGAGGGTGTTCTGTGGCATGGGCTAAATTCCAGTTTTGGCAGTGAGGGCGGCAGTTAAGGGTGACTTGCGCCCCTGTCGGCTCGCAAGGGGTCCCTGTGGCACACTCTACGACTATGCGATTCCTAATCCGAATATTCTTTCGCACCCTGCGCCGGGTACTCACCCCGTTCATGATTGCGGGCTATCATCTGTCCAGGCCCCGGGGCATTCAGCGAACGGCCGAGGACCAGCGTGCCGTGGATGAGGGTACCGGCTGGTTGGCGCTGTACCACTTTCCCGCCTGTCCGTTCTGCATCAAGGTCCGCCGGGTCATGGATCGCCTGTCGCTGAACGTCGAGCTGCGCAATGCCCTCCAGCCCGGCGAACACCGGCAGACCCTTGAGCGGGAAGGCGGCCGGATCAAGGTCCCCTGCCTGCGGATCGCGGCGGAGGATGGCCGCGTGCAGTGGCTTTACGAATCAGACGACATCATCGCGTATCTCGAGGAGCGGTTCGGCTCGTCGGGGTGATTGGGTGCCTGCAAGGACGCCGCAATGACCGATGCCCGCCGGCAGAGTCCGGCCGCCGCGCGCAACCGGCAAGCCATCCTTGAGGTCCTGCAGGGAGTGCTACCTCACCGTGCTGCTCCGGCGGCCGTGAACAGGAAAAACGAATGACGAATTCAGCGATGCGCATCTATTTCTATAGCGCGCAAAAGTACGACCAGACCTTCTTTGAACAGGCGAACACCGCCCATGGCTTTGATCTGGCTTTCACCGAGTCACCGCTGAATGCCGACACGGCCCGACTGGCCAGTGGGGCGGAGGTCATCTGCGCATTCGTCAACGACACCCTGGACGCCGCCTGCCTGCAAGCGCTGGCTGACGCCGGGGTGCGCACGGTGGCCCTGCGGTGCGCCGGGTTCAATCACGTTGATCTCGCCGAGGCCAAGCGTCAGGGACTGGCGGTGGTTTCGGTGCCGGCCTACTCCCCGGAAGCGGTCGCCGAGCACACGCTGGCCCTGATTCTGACGCTGAATCGGAACACCCATCGCGCCTATGCCCGGGTCCGGGAGGGGGACTTCAACCTCAAGGGCCTGCTGGGTTTCAATCTCAATGGCCGCACGGTGGGCCTCATTGGCACAGGGCGGATCGGTGTCGCCACCGCCCGCGTGCTCTACGGGCTGGGTGTGTCACTGATCGGCTACGACGTCCACGAAAACCCGGCCTTCACGGCCCTGGGTGGCCGTTACGTGGAGCTCGATGATCTGTATGCCCAGGCCGATATCATCAGTCTTCACTGTCCGCTGACCGAATCTAATCACTACCTGATCAACGCGGCGTCCATCGCCCGCATGAAAGACGGCGTAATGCTGGTGAACACCAGCCGCGGGGGGTTGGTGGATACCGAGGCGGTGATCGAAGCGCTCAAATCCAAGAAAGTGGGGCACCTGGCCCTGGACGTCTACGAGCAGGAAAGTGACGTATTTTTCCGCGACCTGTCGGACGAAATTCTTGCCGACGACGTGCTCTCGCGCCTGTTGACCTTCCCGAACGTGCTGATCACGGGGCACCAGGGGTTCTTTACCCAGGAGGCCATGACGCAAATCGCCGAGGTCACGCTCAGTAACGTGGCCACCGTTGCTCGGGGCGAGGTGTGCGACAATGAACTCACGCGGCTTTTATAAGGGTTGCAACCCGTCGCGTAGGTTTACCGCCCAAGGATTTCTCTTGAAACGCCCAAGAAAGGATCATGCTGGTATGAACAGGGTTCACTCAGTTGGCGGCAAATGGCTCGCGCGGATACAGGCCATTGGCTTCAGCCTCGCCTTTGCATTGACGCTCGTGGCCATGCCGGCCATGGCCATTCAGGACGTCATCGATGCGCTGGAGGAGGCCGGCCTGGAAGTCTCGGAGGAAGACCGGGACGAGATTCTTGAAGCGACCCCGGAGACTCTGTCCATCGTGATGGGGCGGGTGGTTAACCGCGCCGTTGGCATTAATCCTGAGGCAGCGCCGGATGTCGCACGCAATATTGCCAACGCGGTCCCGGAACAGGCGCAGACAGCGGCTGTCGCCGCGACACGGGCGGCTCCCGCGCAAGCCGTGGAGGTGACCACGGCCGCGGTCGAATCCAATCCGGATCGAGCGGCGGCCATTGCCGGGGCGGTGTCTGTCGAAGTGCCAGAGGCGGCGGTTGAAGTGGCCGTCGCCGCGGCCACCGCTGCTCCCGAGCGCGAGGCCGAGGTGCGCTCAGCAGTTCGCGGCAATGCGCCAACCCGGTCACAGGAAATCGATGCCGCGGTGGAAGAAGCGCTATAGCGATCCAAGGGACGCCGATACCGGTGATGCGTCGCGCCAAGCACTTTACAGCCGCGGCGTAGTCCTGACCGGGAGATCATGATGGTGATATTTGTCTACGGTCTCCTGAGGCCCGGCTTCGAAGGCGCAGAGCTTCTGGGGAACGCCCAGTCGCTCGGAGCAGCGACCGTGGTGGGACAGCTCTACGACCTCGGTGGGTTCCCGGGCCTTGTACCTGGCGATGGCCTCGTCCACGGCGAAGTCTGCCGGGTGGACGCCGATCGCTTGCCCGCACTGGACAGATTCGAGGACTACGATCCCGATGATCCTGAGGGCTCCCTCTATGTACGAGTTACCTCGAACGCCTGGCTGGAAGCAACCGGCGACGCACTATCCGTCCAGGTCTATCAGTACAATCGACACGTATCGCCGACCGGCCGAATCATGGATGGAGACTATGCGGGTTACGTGGCGGCGCGGCACTGAAGCTGGCGATTAACTGGAGAAGGCATGAACATCCTGTTCCTGTGTACCGGAAACTCCTGTCGTTCCCAGATGGCGGAGGGCTTCGCCCGCAGCCTCGCGGCGGGCAGCGTCGCAATTGAATCGGCGGGTATCGAGGCCCACGGCAAGAACCCGCGGGCTATCGCGGTCATGGAGGAGGTGGGCGTCGATATTTCCGCGCAGGAGTCCACGCGGCTGACCGACGCCATGCTGGAGCGGGCGGATCTGGTGGTCACGGTCTGCGGTCATGCCGATGAACACTGTCCGCTGCTGCCACCGGGAACCCGGAAGCGGCACTGGCCGCTGGAAGACCCCGCCCGGGCCACCGGCTCCGAGGACGAGGTCATGGCAGAATTCCGCCGTATCCGCGATGAGATTCGCGAGCGGGTGGCGGAGTTGATGGCCATGGTCAGCCACGCTGGCTGAAGAGCGTTCTGTTGGACCACGATGTGGAGTTGGCAGAGGATCAGAAACGGCATCTTCCACCCATGGAATAGTGTTCTCCGTTTTAAGGCGTGCCGATGTTGAGCAACGATGATTTGCAAGTCTTGAAGGAACGGCTGCAACAGGATCTTGCCGCTCTTGAGCGGGGCGCCGATTCACGTCAATCGGGAACGGAGACCGTGGAGCTTGATCAGACCCGAACCGGTCGCCTGACACGCATGGATGCGGTTCAGGGCCAGGCCATGGCAAAGGCGACGGAAGCCCGAGCGCTGCGACAGATGCAGCGGATTCGTACGGCGCTGCGCCGCATCGACGAGGGCACCTACGGAGACTGTGTTCGTTGTGAAGAACCGATAGCTGCGGGTCGCTTGCGGGCCGACCCTGCCACGCCTATCTGCATCAGCTGCGCGGAGCAATCCGAACAGCGCTGAGCCGGCGATTTTCTCCGGGGGTCTGCCCCAGATCTGGGGACACCTCCTGCTTCCCATGATGAAGCTTTTCAAATGTGTCCGCAGCTATGGGTAGACCCCACGCGACACCCATTGTCGCGACCGAGTGGTATCTTCCCGACCGTCAATTATCCAAAACCTTATCCACCAGAAGCCTGATCTTCAGGCCCATCTGGCGTGTCTCTGTGCGCGCCAATTGAACTGATGACTTTTCCTTTCTCCAGCGGAGGATTTGAATGATCAAAGATCGCAAAAAAGCGGCAGCGGTTCAGGAGCGACGTTTCGCGGCACGCAAGCGCGGCTATTCAAAGGCGGTTCGGCGTTTTATGCGGCGCGCCGGTGACCAGTACAGTGCAATCAAAGCGGAACTGCCGGTGAGGTGGTGAATCCCTTTCGCCCGGCCTGAGTAAGTTCAGGCCATCCATACGACGCACTATGTCGCGGCTTGATGTTCAACTGAAGGGCTGAACCCGGTCGCGTTGTCGCTTGCCGCGTACATAGAACCAATCTGGCTGAGGAGTGTTTATGCCGAATTATCAGAAGTGCTGGCGTACGGATCTGAGTGACGTCACTCCTAAAGAACGGGAGCTCGCACGACTGGCTATTAATTTATACCAAGCAGCGGTTAATGGGGAAGCAAAACTTGCCGCTCATCGATCCACCAGGGCCACTTGGAGGTTGCTGGCACCCGTTATTGAGGATCGTTTGAAAGACAAGGAAGGGATGGATCTTGAATTTGATGATGAGAATGAATTGGAGATGCTCCTAGAAAGCCTTGATACGGAAGATGACGATGATGAAGAGGAAGATCACCTTTCAGGGTTAGAGCATTTATTCAACCGCATTCCCAGTCATGTGCAGGAGGAGCTGCAGACGAGGGACGTCGGTGCGTTGTTGACGAAGGTCACCAAGCTCCTCGTGAGCTTACTACAGCTCGATGAAACGGAGCAGGAACTGCTGCTGTTTGTCGAACTGCTACTGACTTCGGGCGCTTTACGCAATATCTGTCGGGCATCCAGCACGGGTACGCTGCCGGTCAACACCAAACGGCTCGCCGCAGCGCTGGATCTCTCAGAGGACTCCATTCAGCGGGCGCTGCGCTCTAACAGCAAGCTTCGAACCTTGGCACTCGTGAAAGTCGATGAGCATTCAGATCTGGAAGACTGCTTAAAGCCAGGTCCAGTGCTCGAAAAGGCAATCGCTTATGCACCACGCGATCGGGAAGAACTGCTAGGCATATTTCTGGAGCCACTTGGGCGCGCCAAGGTTGAAGAGAACGCATTTTCACATCTCGAAACTCAGGTAACGGTCCTGAAGCAGGTCTTGGGTGAAGCGGGCAAGACCTGCGCCGGTGGCGTCAATGCCCTGTTCTATGGCGCTCCGGGCACTGGAAAAACCGAGCTGGCCAAAGTGATCGCCAAAGAGCTGGCGGTCCAGGCCTATTCGGTCCGATCAGCCGATGAAAGCGGTGAGCCGATGGGTCGGGAGGGGCGTCTCGGAGGCTATCAACTGGCCCAGACGTTGATGGGTAGCGCGCAGGCTCCGCTGCTGGTGTTTGATGAGATGGAGGATCTTCAGAGCACCCAGGAACTGATGCTCTCCCGTATGACCGGCTATTCGCCAACTCGGGAGAAGGGATGGTTCAACCGGGCCCTCGAGTCAAATCCGGTGCCGACCATTTGGATTACGAACGACCGGTGGTCGCTGGATCCGGCAGTGCTCCGGCGCTTTCTGCTGCCAGTGGAATTTCGGACACCTCCCCTTTCGGTTCGAGAAGCGATTGCTGGCCGCATACTCGGTGACAGTGGCGCAACGGATAGTTTGATCAAGGAGGTAGCGTCGGACATCGCGGTTACGCCGGCGGTTCTGGATAACGCGCGCCGGGTGGTTGGATTAAGCCCCGGGGCGAACGTCGATGCGCGGGTTCGGCACGTGTTGATGAACATGCGTCAGGCGGTGCGCGGAAGATCGACGCCACGCGTTCGCCGCTCGGATACCACGCTGGATCTGAAGCTGCTGAACATCGAAGGTACAGAGTCACCGGAGACGGTGATTCGTGGCATCCAGGGAAGCGGCCAGGGGCGCCTGTGCCTTTACGGTGAACCCGGTACGGGTAAGACGCAGTTCGCTGAAATTCTTGCTGAGGCTCTGGACCGTGAACTGATTGTCGCCCAGGCCTCCGACATTTTGAACTGTTACGTTGGTGAGACCGAGCAAAACTTGGCGGAATTGTTCGAATCTGCAGATCCTGAGCATGCGGTGCTGCTGCTGGATGAGGTGGACAGCTTTCTGGAAGATCGCCGAAACGCGCAGCGGAGTTGGGAGCGAACCCGGGTCAATGAACTGTTGCAGCAGATGGAGCGCTTCCCCGGCGTTTTTATCGCGGCCACGAACTTGATGGATGGGTTGGATCCTGCCGCGTTGCGCAGGTTTGATATCAAGCTGATGTTTCGGCCGATGAATGCAAGCCAGCGTCGCCGGGTTTTTGCACAGGAGGCGTTTGGCGACCCGGAAGCGCCGGTACCTGAAACCTCTGCACGACTGCTCGCGGGGCTTGAAGGGCTCACGCTCGGCGATGTTGCAAATGTTTGTCGTCAACGCCGGGTGCTTAACGAGGCGCTGGTTCCCGAACAGTTCCTGCGCAGGCTCCGGTCCGAATGGGAGCTGAAGAAGGCACATGGAGAAAACTCAATCCCCAGGCAAGAGTTCTGAGGGTTGAGAGCTTCGGTAAAAGGACGCGGGCTTCCCGCGTCCTTTGTATTAACAATGAGGATCGCGCGGTCTGCCTCCAGCGGGTAATATCGGCACATCGGCGAGAGCCAGGGAACCGGTTCTTCGGCCCGTGAGACAGGGAGGTCGGTATGCCCGGAGCGCAGTTAGAAACACTTCAGCGTCGGACAGATCTTCTAACGCTGCTAAAACCGCCAGGAACGAGTTGGTCGGATTGCCATACCATACGGCGTCTGCAAGAGGCGTTTCCTGACCACTACGCGAACTCGGCGGGTCTTCGTAAGCTCCAGCGAGACATCAAGGAGCTCATTGACTCCGGCGATGCGGAGGCAGGTCAGCGGCAGGGTGGCACCTGGCGCTATCGTCGGGCCCGCTATGACCTCTGGGACGATTCCAGAATTCGGCGGAGCGATACGACGCGTTTGCTGTTTCCACTCCTCGAAGAGGCATCGCGCTCTGGCAGGCTCGAAGAGGTTTGGCATCGTGTTCTCATCGATCAGCAGATGGGCTTGCTCACCCGGGAGCAACTTCTGGTGATCCCTGATCACCTGCAGCTACAACAAGTTCGTATACCGGCAGGCATCCTCCATAATGTTGTATCAGCACTCATCGAATCTCATCCGGTAGAGGCAAGGTATCAAAAAAAGAGTGGTGAGATGAGTGAGGGCAAGCTTCATCCCCAAGCTCTCATTCAGCGAGGACCGATTCCCTACCTCTTAGCGATCAAGGATGGGGAGCGGGAAATCATCAAGCATTTTCCGCTTCATCGAATGCAAAACCTCACAGTGCTTGCGGAGGATACCGGGATTCGACTCCCGAATTTTGATCTTCAGGAGCACATCGCCCAAGGCCATGGCGACTTCGGTCAGGGCGATTCCGTCGACCTCCAGATTCGTGCAAGAGGGTACATCGCTGAGATCCTTCAGGCGTGCCCGCTTACCGCAGACCAAACGCTTGAGTCGGAACCGGACGACCCCGAGTTCGAAATCCGTGTCAGCGCCAAGCTGCCATCCACCGGGTCCCTGTGGCGCTGGCTCCTCGCAGCCGGTGCAAATATTGAAGTGATTGAACCGGAGGATCTCCGGGCCAGAGTGGGTGCGGAGTTGCGCAAAGGAAGTCGGCTCTACTCAAAATTCTCGATGCAGGAATCAGGCGACAATTAGGGTTTGCGGTAACTGAGGAAATCGCGGATCCATAGGATAGTTGAAGAGAACCATGCTAGAACGCTGATTCTACGAAAGGCGTAGCGGGCATCGCGACAGTCTTCGTCGCGGGGTGGTTTTAGAATGTCGGATTAGCTACCACGACGGAGCATAATGATCTTATGAGCAAAACGACTGCGCTCTCTAAGTCCAAAATCCTTGCCTATCGGCAGTGCCCCAAACGGCTGTGGCTGGAGGTTCACTCTCCTGGGCTGAGTCAGGATTCGGCAGCTACTCAGGCGAGGTTCGCCGTCGGGGATAAGGTTGGGGACATTGCGCAGCAGCTCTACGACTCGGATGGGGTCGGCGCTCTGATCGACCCACACACTGAAGGTTTTGCCGCAGCGTTCCAGCGAACTGCTGACCTTCTGGAGTCGTCGCTACCCATTTTTGAAGCCGGGTTTCGGGCCGAAGGCGCCCTAGCCTTTGCCGATGTAATGCTGCCGATGGAAGAAAGTGGCAAAGCTGCCTGGCGGATGGTTGAGGTCAAGTCCTCAACCTCGGTGAAGGACTACCACCGTGACGATGTCGCCATCCAATCCTTTGTCGCACGCAACTCAGACGTGCCCTTAACCGAAGTGGCGTTGGCGCATATTGACAATACTTGGATCTATCCGGGTGATGGTGATTATCGCGGCCTCTTGCGCGAAGTTGATCTGACGCAAGAGTCGCTCAAGCGCGAGGCTGAAGTCCGCGGGTGGATTGCCGAGGCCCAACAGATTGTGGCCCTGCCGGAGGCGCCCAACACAGCCATGGGTCCGCAGTGCACAAAACCCTATGCCTGTGGCTTTATCAACCACTGTCAAAGCCAGACGCCGAGTGCCGAGCACCCGATCGCTTGGCTGCCGGGCCATTTAAAAAAGGATCTCAAGCAACACATCGAGGCGAATTCGCTCACGGAACTGCGGGATCTTCCCGATGATTTGCTCAACGAAAAACAAAAGCGCATCAAAACGGTCACGGTGTCCGGCGACCCCTATTTCGACCAGCAGGCAACACGCGAGGCGCTTGCCGCCCATTCGTTGCCGGCCTATTTTATGGATTTTGAAACCATCGATTTCGCTGTGCCGATCTGGAAGGGAACCCGCCCCTACCAGAAGATCCCCTTCCAGTTCAGCGTCCATTACCTGTCACCGACAGAAAAACTGGGCCATGAAGGGTTCCTCGATCTCTCGGGCGATGAGCCATCGAGCGGATTCGCCGAGGCATTGATCTCGGCCTGTGGGGATACCGGGCCCATCTATGTTTACAACGAGGGCTTTGAAAAACGGGTTATCTGCGAGCTTGCCGAGCGTCTTCCGCATCTCGCCGAGCCGTTACTGGGCCTGAACGCGCGTGTGGTGGATCTGCTGCCGCTGGCGCGATCGCATTATTACCACCCCAGCCAGCAGGGGAGTTGGAGTATTAAGCATGTGCTGCCCGCGCTTTGCCCTGACCTGCGCTACGACGATCTTGATGGCGTTCAGGACGGTGCGATGGCCATGGCCAGGTTCCTGGAGGCACTGGACCCGACAACCAGCGATGCACGGAAAGCGCAGATTGAGCGGGAGTTAGAGGAATATTGTAAGTTGGATACCTATGCGATGGTTCGTATGTGGGCGATTTTTTCGGGTGAGGAACTCACGGCCTAAGGGGGTCTGGAACCGGCAATCCCACAGGCGTCAGGTCCCTGGTGATTGCTGGGGAAACGCGCCGCCCATTTAAGCAAGACATAACCTATCAGTATGTTTTAGTAGGGCATGAAGATACGAAATCATTATCGCCCTAACTTACTTTCGGGGAGCGAATTTAATGCAAAATGAAGTGAATAATGAGTTTACAGAGTCACGCACGGAGCCGTTGCTTCCTTATTACGTATACCTACTTCTCAATCCTTTAGCCCGTAACCGTGTGTTCTACGTGGGTAAGGGTACTGGGCAGCGGGCTGGCGCCCATTACAACGATGTAAACCGATTGCTCAAGCAACTAGCTCAGGAAAGTGAAGACCAGTTGACCAAGGCTGAGCTGACGAGCAAACAGGCTGTAGTCCGCAAGATTGCAGAGGCGGGAAAAAAGCCGCTGGAAGTGATTGTGGGTCGGTATGAGACTGAGCAAGAGGCCTTCGCCGTGGAGGCGACGCTTTTGCATTTTTTATATGGAAAAAGTTCTCTAACCAATATTGCGAGCGGGCGTCGCCACCGTTACATCCGAACCAAAGAAGAATTTGAAGAGATTGTAAAAAATGCACGGGATCAAGAAAATATCCCAAGAAAAGCAGGTGTTGATGAGGAAAAAGTCACAGGACTTCGTACTAACGAATACCGAAATCAAAAAATATTGGGTTTAGAAGAAGCAAGTGCCTATGACACACTCGCGGAACTCCAACAGATTCTAACGGAGAATGCGTTTTTATGGCGTGATTTCGATAACCCTGGCGACCAGTATTTTCACCCCGGAGAATCCAACGGCTATCTTGCGGTAATCGTCAACATTGGCGGCATTGATTTCAATGTTCAATTCACTAAGAAATTGAAATTCAGTATCCAATATATTTATACGCGAGATCCGAATGATAATGAAAACGCCTTGAATAATCTCAAGGATAAAATTGGCTTAGAGTTGAGCGAAGCAAAAGCGGGTCGAAAATATTCCTGGTTAAAGCCTGATGAAAAATATCGTAATATCCCAGATATTCCATCTCTTTTGACAGTTTTAAAAAGCTTTAGAGAAGCGATGGTAGCCTGAATTAATTATGCTAAAAATCCCAATGGTCTTGTATAAAATGTAAGGTGCATAATGGTACAAATAGATTTAAATGATCGACGGTTGGAGCTTGATGATCGATGGTTGGAGCTTGCCGCTCAAGAGGCAAGGTACCAATGGGAGGGGGACGAAGGGCGCTTGGCCAAATGGCTCCAATCAGCTCCTGACATATCAGAGCAGGGTCTAAGGAAGTGGCTCACCAAATGGAAGCTTGCGCGGGTTAATCCTTTGCTTTACCGGGAAGTTCTCGCCCGGGAACTGCAGAAAGCTCGTGAAGAGCTAAGAAATACCGGCGCAAGAGATCTGCCTAAGGCTGTTGGGAAATTATCTACTGCGTTGAAAGAAAACGGAGCTAGCCCAACTCGTCAGACTAGTCTTGCATCAAAGTTCGTGTTCTCTTTATTTCCGGGGAGTATTCCGCCATATGACCAATTTGGGCGGCAAGGGCTGGGGGCTTTTTTTGAAGATGATATCGAGGCACACGATTATTCGCAGTACTTCAAATTATTTATGAAATTCCACGAAGCACTTTGTAGTAATAATAGAGCGGAAAAGGTAATTGCACAGCGTCTCCCAAAAAATTCTAGTTATTTATCTCAAGTTCTACGAATGAGGTTTGCGGATAAGTGCCTGATGCTGATTGGAGGCTTTGATCCAAAGCGAATGGAGAGATAAATCGAAACGGGGCCCAATTGTTTTTGCATGTTGACACATTGGGTAGCCGATTTAATGCAGACAAAACCCGGTGCGTACTTTTGTTGAGCGAGATCAGTCGGAAAGGTGTTAGGTCCCCGACAATTGCATTGACCTGACGCGTCGGGCGTTGATCGCGCGTGGAGCGGTAATGCAAGAGTTTGTGGACGAGCTATGGGGCCACGCCTGATGGAGATACGATTGCACAAGAACGCCACCACGACTCCGGCCCGACGGGCGGCCATACAGACGTCGGACAAGCCGGTCCGGGAGGTGGCCAGGGAGGTTGGGGTCTCCGAGGGCACCATCCGCCGCTGGCGCAGACGGGAGACGACGGAGGACCGTTCGCTCACTGCGCATCGGCTGCAAACGACCATGACGCCGGCACAGGAAGCGGTGGTGGTGGCCGTGCGCAAGACTTTGTGGTCGCGGCTCGAGGACCTGCTGGCGGTCACTCGTGAGTTCATCTGTGAGAAGGCCTCGCGCTCGGCGGTCCACCGGGCGCTGAAACGCCACGGGCTCTCGAGGCTGCCCACGGCAGCGCTGCCCAAGGCCCCCGCCAAGCCGTTCAAGGCCTATGAGCCGGGGTATCTCCATGTGGACGTCAAATACCTCCCGCAAATGGTCGATAAAGACCACCGGCGGTACCTGTTTGTGGCCATCGACCACGCCACCCGCTGGGTCTACGTCGAGCTCTGCGATGATAAGGCTGCGGCAACCGCACGTCGCTTCCGGCGCCACTTGCAAAAGGTGTGTCCGGTCCGTATTCGGACCAACCTGACCGATAACGGCAAGGAGTTCACCAACCGGCTGTTTGGCTCCCGGGCGCGGCAGCCCGCCGGGGCCCATGAGTTCGACCAGCTTTGTGAGGCCCTGGGCACCGAACACCGGCTGACCAAGCCGAAGTCGCCTCAGACCAACGGCATGGTGGAGCGGTTCAACGGCCGGATCAGCCAAGTTTTGGCCACCCACCACTTTGACAGCCGGGTCAGCTTGGAGAAGACGCTCAAGCGGTATGTGAACTCTACAATCACCACCTGCCGCAAAAAGCCCTCGGCCGCACCGATTAAGGCCATGACAAACTGTGACGCTGAGCGCCCCGAATTGTATTATCGCCAGCCGCGTAATCATCCGGAACCTGACAGATACTCAATATGATTCTCGATGAAGATTGTGATGATTCACGGGTTATTGATTTGCTTGAAAGGAATCTCAAGATAGTCCATATTAATGAAAGTAGAGCGAAAACATAAGATATCGGCCTAAGAATGGATATGCCGCAAGGTAGGAGCTCAGACTATAGTCCTAACGCTAGGTTAATCAAGCATAATATCCGCGTGAGGGACGTAAAAAACGGAGTCGGTCTTAGTAATGAAACTTGAGAGGGGGGTCCGGTATGGTCGAGATAGAGCTGAGATCGAAAGGTAACGTCCCTGAAAAATGGTCGAGTTCGCAAGTGCAATTTCTTTCTGTTTTCGGCAGCTTCGTAATCATCAGGACCTATAATCTACTCGCGTTAATCGCGTAGCGATCGCCCTTGTTGTCAGCCGGTAAGAACCCCTTTCGTTAAGGATTAAGTTTATGAAAAATCCCCAAAACCTGACACTCAGCCAGCTCTTGCATGGGCGCTTGTTCCGTATTCCGGAGTACCAGCGGCCGTATAGTTGGCAAAACCAGCAGCGCAAGGAATTGTTTGATGATTTGCTGACACTGCATGATAAGAACCAGGATTTCCACTTCATGGCAACGGTGGTGGGTGTTAACAATGGCCAGCGGGTTCTCGGCACAGATGAGTACCAGGTGGTGGACATCGTTGACGGCCAGCAGCGACTGACAACATTAATTCTTTTGCTCAAGGCGATTGCGCTGGCTTTGGCGAATGACGATCCAGAGCGTCAAAAGCTGGAATCACAGCTTGTCAAAAGTGATGACAGCACGCTGGCATTGCTGCAAACCAATCACGATTACTCGGGATTTTTTATTGACTATATGCGGCACGGTAAGCGAACCACTGTTACGGACTTTGCCAGCGCAGCGGATAGAAACATCGTTGAGGGGATTACAAGCGCAGAAAGTTTCGTGGCGCGATGGCAGCGCGAGACCAGAGAGCCTTTGATGACGCTTCTGAGTTCAGTTAAAAACCGGCTGCGGTTTATCTTCCACGCGCTGGACGATGAGCGCATGGTTTACACCGTTTTTGAGATCCTTAACACCCGTGGGTTGCCTGTCGCTTGGCTAGATCGGTGCAAAGCCGTGTTGATGGGAATTGCGTTTGAAGAGGCGCTGAATCCTCCTGAAATGATTCGGGAGCTTCACGACATTTGGCAACGGATTTACAAGCAGGTTGGTGTGCGTCAAGCGCTGAGTTCTGAGGCGCTGCGATTTGCTGCCACGCTGTGGTCCTCCGACTCGCTAAGCAAAGTCTGCTCCGATGCGGATGCGCTTGAAGTGTTCCGCGACGCCGCCATTGGTAATCCAAACAACACGGTGGCGGTTTCAAGATTTATTGAGCAAGTTGCTGGTGCAGTTGATGAGTTACTAGCGGATACCCAAAAGTCTGCAGTTACCAAAATCGCCCATGCCCGCCTTCTGGCGGTAGCCATTGAACTGCGGTTCTCCGGCGCAGAACAGCAGCGGCTATTGAAACAATGGGAGCACACTTCTTTTCGCATTTTCGGTTTGTTTCGGCGGGACTCGCGCACCGGCGTCGGCGCATACGTCCGCTTGGCCCGTTCGATCTTTGGCAGTGACGGGAGCGAGCCCTCGTACGCGGAATGCATGCAAGCCATCAAAGCGTTGGCAGGAAGCGACAGTCAATTCACCGCGCGAGAAGGTGCAGAAGCGCTGCGCAATACCGATTGCTACGACGGCTGGGAGGAATCCCTGCGCTACTTTCTCTACGCCCGCGAGCGCTGGCTGGATGAGCAAAGCGGCCGCCTTGTTGCTTCAGCACAATGGAATAAGATCTGGGCAGAAAGCGCGAGCCGTACCATTGAGCACATTCTCCCGCAGTCGCCGGATACGGACAGTGCCTGGGCAGAACTGCTAAGGGCATCCGGCGTGAAAGCCGAGAGTGTCTGTAACCGTCTTGGAAATCTGGTGTTACTGCCCAAGCCCTTGAACAGCCAAGCGAGTAATTCCGATTTCAGTGTTAAGCGTAAAACCTATCGCCAAACCGGTTTGGCCATCACCGATGAAATCGCCAGTCACGATAGTTGGGGCCTTGAACAGATCGAGGCCCGCGAAAATGAGCTTATCGAATGGGCGGCGGAGTATTGGGCGGATGTGGAGTAACGGCGAGCTTCCTCACCACTGACCCCGCCCTCGGCCGGCGTTAACCCAGCCTCGCCGAACGGTTTGGGCGTGCGCATAAACACCGCACCCCCAAACGGTCAAATTTTGTTGGCGTTGTCACGCGGCTCAACCGCCAGGCTGGGCGCTATGCCCACGCCCGGCAGTACAAGCGCATGCGCCGCGTGATCAAACGCCAGCGCACAATTGTTGGCTGGCTGCTGCGCGACATAGACCGCAAGGCCACCCCGGATCAGATGGCCCAACGTGCCGAGCCCATAAGAACAAAAGACCAAGAGTAAGAACAAGCTCTACGCCTTCCACGCCCCGGAGGTCGAGTGCATCAGCAATGGCAAGGCCCGACCCTGAGTGTCAACCTTGTACCCGACAGTGACCGAAGGGGTTCCTGTATAACAAAAGCGCACTGAACGGGAGTACGAGCACGTGAACGAAGAGTCCAACGAGGTTCCCACGGAGCCCACGCTGGAGCGGCGCACGCAGCGGCAGTTCACCAGCGCTGAGAAGCTGCGCTTGCTGGGCGCCCAAATGGAGGCGCCTACCGGCCGTGGCTGGAGCCTGCAGCGGCTGCGCGAGCGCATGCTCAAGGCCGCCGCCCGCGTCCAGCGCCATGCACGCCGGCTGCATGTGATCCTGGAGCGTCGCGCCGCGACGCTGTGGCGCAAGGTCCTGGGGCGGCGTCACCAATGGCGACTGGCCGCATGACGGCGTCCGGTTCAACTCGAAAAGCCATCCTCGAGGCACCGGAACAATCCGGCGATGAGGGCGCTCGTCCGCAGCGTGGCCAACCGGCTTCGAGAGCCTTTTTTAAGGCTGCTCAGCGGGTCTCGCACCCGGTTCGGGACCGATGAACCCGCCACCGGCTTCAGCAACGAAGGCGATCGGCACATGAACAGTCCAGTCAGCCAGGCCAAATCACCGCCTGGTGGATTAGGCGGGGTGGATGGTGGCTCCCGACATCACAAACCTCCTCGGTTTTCGGCTCTCGATTGCTCCAGCAGGTCTCTCCCCGCGAAGCGGGCTCGAAACAGAGCATAACTCCTTGGAAGTACATGATTACTCAGGTCGCAACACATAGGCCCATCAAATCCAACTTCGAGGCTCAAACAGCCCCGTATAATGACAAGGCGAAGTCGGGTTCACCATCCTTGGGTAGCGGCCCGAGCAAATGAGTCGGATAGTGCTTTACCCATGGTGAATCGGCGTTTCGGTTTGGGTGGTTCACGCTATGCCATTCCAGTAATCGTAGCGGCATGCCTTCTGGATGTATGGCTGCTACGTCAAAGAATAGTTCTTCAAAATCGCCATAATTTCCGCCAAAGCCAGTTCCTGGGCGGATGATCGCGACAATCCTCGGCAGTATTTTCTGTTCGATATACAGTGCCTGATAGGTAGCTACACCCTCACCGCGAATATAGAGCAGGCTGAATGACGCGGGACCATGTGTGTCGTCGAGCTCTTGGTCGCGTTTCAGAATAAACCACGTTGCGAATGCTGTAATGGGGTTAGCATTCGTTAGGCGCATGGCGAAGTTGTATCGCTCCATTAACCCCGGATGGAACGATTCAGGTAGGCGTGGAGCCCAACCATTTGGAATCAAATCCTCCTTAACCAAGCGCCGCTGACCAAAGATCTGATAACCCCGAAATGGTTCGAGTATGAACGTCTCGTCCAATTTTTCCACGGAGGTTATGGTATCGACATACACAAAACTATTAACCCCGAGGCGCTTTGCGTGACGCACTGGGCTGCCATCAACGCCTGCGGCAGGATAGAAAAGAGAATCTGCCAAAATCTCCTGCAATGGCAGACTGTTACTTGCATCTAAGCGATTTTGTATTTCGGTGGTTAACCAATCCTTCATCTTGCTGAGCCTCCCATAAAGTCCCGCGACTAGCTTATTCACCGCCATGGGATATGCGTGAGTTTTCCGTGGTTTTGTTATACTTTCACAGAGGTTGCAGAGGATACCTGACAAGTGCGTCAGAGGATGTCGCACGGGTTGGTTTCAAAGTGGATCTGGTATAAGAGAAGCTCAAAGCCCGCCATTATGAGCGGCGTGATTTGCGAAGCCGCGCTCTTTGTCTGCTGGTCGGGCGCTGTTAACAGATGGCGCGAACATCACGGTGCCTTTGACGATCTCTTTGTTTTTGTAGCACTCCGACGAGGAATCGGGGGTTCCCATGTGCCCCGTCGTAGAGGATCTTGGATCGGGGCAGGGGAGAGGGGCAGCGTAGAACCGGACGACATTATTTGTCGCAGGTGCGTGATAGTTTGCGGTTGTATTTTGCAGTTGTCGATCTAGGATAGCTAAATTATCAAGGATGAGAGGTATGGAAACAATGGAGCAAGACTTGCAGGGTGGCAACGCGACAGAGCGAAAAAATCTCACTCTAGAAGCCTTTGATGAAACAAGAGTTCGTCTCGCTAGGTTACTTCGGCTTATCGAGTTAGGAGCGCCGCAGTTCATGATCGATAACGAATATCACTGGTTCCAAACGGAGGTACGTCGCGCCGACCAGCGAGTGCGAGGGATAGAGCTGACGCCATACACGCAAAAGCAACAAGCAGAGTTGGATATGCTAGCAGAGATCGAGCGTCTCGATGACGATTAAGTTTATCCATACATCTGACTGGCAGATCGGCAAGGTATTCCGTTTCGTCGATGACGGCACAATGGGGCTTCTTCAGGAGGCACGACTTGCAGCGATCACCCGGCTAGGTGATATAGCGGTTGAACAGGGTGCCAGTCATGTGTTGGTTGCGGGTGATGTCTACGACATGGAGGCACTATCCCCCCGTTCCCTCAATCAGCCGCTGGAACGCATGCGGAGATTTGAAAACGTTACCTGGCATTTGATGCCCGGCAACCACGATCCGAACCGCCCTCACGGCCTCTGGGACCAGTTCCAGCGAAATAGAGTCCCGGAAAATGTAGTGCTGCACCTGTCGGCCGAACCGAGGATTTTTAACGGAGATGGCTTTGCAGTGCTTCCGGCGCCTCTTCAGTACCGGCACACCCTGCGAGATCCCACTGAATACATGGATAAAGTGGAAACACCGGCCGGAATTATCCGTATAGGTCTGGCGCACGGCACGGTCAAGGGGTTTGGCTCGGATGACAAGGACATCTCGAACTACATTAGCCCGGAAAGGCCGAAGGCGGCGGGGCTTGCTTATTTGGCACTGGGCGACTGGCATGGACAGAAGAAAATCAACGAGAAGGTCTGGTACAGCGGCACACATGAAACGGATGGGTTCGAGGTCGCTGGTGGTGGTCAGGCGCTGTTGGTTGAAATCCAAGGAGCTGATTCTGGACCCGTCGTTACACCGATCGAGACCGGCCAATATCGGTGGATGACGTACCGTGAACAAATTAACAGCCGTGAAGATATCGATACTCTCGTCAAGACCTTGCGTGGCAGTGAAGGTGATCTGAACCGAATTCTGGTGCGCCTTGTTGTTGAGGGTGCGGTTTCACTTCAGGACCGACAGTTTTTTGAACAACAGATCGTGGATCAGGTTTCAGCAGCTTTCGGTTACCTGCGAGTCGACGATACTGGGCTGTTTCCTCGACCCAACGACCAAGACCTCGAGCAGATCGATCGAGGTGGTTTCGTGCGAACGGCCGCCGATGTCCTTCGGAAAAAGGCCGAGGATAAAAGTGACTCCGAGCACGAGGTTGCTGCATTGGCGCTCCAGCGTCTGTTCGTTGAGCACATGAAATTACAGAATAGCAGCCAATGAAAATACGCTCCATCGCCGTCAATCAGTTCAAGAAATTCACAACGCCAATGCGTCTCGCCGATATTTGCGACGGCTTGAACATCGTTGTTGGTCCTAACGAGATGGGGAAGTCAACGTTGCTCGATGCGCTGCGTGCCGCGCTGTTTGAGAGATATAGTTCCAGGGCGCAGCCGATTAGAGCGCTTCAAAATGATCGAAATAAGGCGGCACCTGTTGTCGAGCTCGAATTCGAAATCGATGAAGAAGTTTATCGGGTCGGAAAACGGTTTTTAAAAAATGCCTACGCTCACTTGTGCTGTCCGGACGGACGAAAGCTGGAGGGTGATGAGGCCGAAGACAATCTGCGCCGCCTTCTTGGGTTCGATAGACCGGGCAATGTGGGTGCGACGCCCGAAACCCTTGGGATGTGGAATGTGCTTTGGGTTCAGCAAGGCCAGTCCTTTGGTGCGCTTGAACTGCCTGATAGCGCGCGATCAAACCTTCACAGCGCGCTTGAGTCGGAGGTCGGAGAGGTACTCGGTGGCCGGCGCGGACAGGGTTTGATCGACACAGTGCGCAAACAGCTCTCCGGCTTCCTCACTTCCAACGGTAATCCGCGAGGGAGCTACAAACAGCGAATTGAAGAGGTCGGGGAGCGGAGGTCTGAGCTCGAAACGCTGCAAGGTCGTCGTAGCGATCTCTCCCAAACCTTGGATCAATTGGAGGCAGCGCAGGAGAAATTGGCGCGGCTTTCATTGGGAGCGCAAGATCAGGAGGACAAGGAAGCGCTAGACCGGGCGCGGAGGAGACTCAGCGAGCTTGCCAAGCTGGAGTCAAGTATTGAGGCGGCGACGACTGATGTTGAGCTGAAGAAACGTAAGCTCGAACAGGCGGAAGCGGCTATTGCCGAGCGTGGCGCTTTGAGGGATCAAATCAAGAGCGAAGAAGCGGCCGTCCAGGCAGCGAAGAAGAAGCTCGACGAGGTTCGGCAGGCCGAGCAGGAGTTGAAGAAACAGGTCGAGAGTCTTCGCAATGATTCAAAGCAAGCTGAGGAAGTGGTCGCCGAGGGTGACAAAGCTGTGTCGATGGCCCGCCGCGTTCTCACTGCGGTTCAGCGTAGGGATCGTATCCGAGGGTTTCAGGAGCGGTACAAGAAAGCACAAGTGGCCGAGGCGAAGCAAAGAGACGCCCAACAGGGCGCGATGGCCATTTTCGTGACCAATGAGCGAATTGAACACATACGAGATGCGATGAGGCAGCTGGAAATGTCCCGCTCCCGTCTTGCTGCTGCCGCCACTATCATTGCGTTCGATATGCCTTACGACCGCCTAAATAGGATCGAGGTCAATGGCGTGGCTCTTGGGGCCGGTCAGCCATCGATGGAAGCGGTTGAAGAGACGACCATCAGCATTCCCGATTACGGCAGCATTTCTATTCAGCCTGCGATTAAGGACCGAGACCGGCTTATCGCACAGCAGCGTGACGCCGAAAACGTGCTTAAGGCGGCGTTGGAAGAGTGCAGCGTTAAATCGGTTGAAGATGCCGAGGCCCAATTTGCGAGGCGCGAAGAGCTTATACGTGAAGCAGAGTTCGCGCGACAGGAAGCTGAGCTGCATGCACCGGAGACAGATGAATACGCTGCTGGTGCCGAGCCGCTTTTTGACTACATTACTCGCCTGAAGGCCATTCTCGAACGTGAGATGGCGGATCTCGAGATTGAGAACTTGCCATCCGAAACGGATGCTGAGCAGGCCGTGGAGGCTGCCGAGGGAAGCGCGCAGCAAGCAAGGGACACTCAGATCGCCGCGCGAGCGGCGCTTGCCGGCCCGGAAGGAGAGATGAGCCGGGTGCAGAACGAGTTAGGGAGTGTGCAGGAGCGATACGATGAGAGCCACAAACGTATCGATAAGCTGAAGATCAATCTGACTGAAGCCGAAAAGCAGGTTTCAGATAAGGATCTTGAGGCCGTTGTGGCGACCGCGCGTAAGGCGCTGGCGGATCAGGAGCGCGCTGTCTCAGAGCTGGAACGGCAGCGCAAAGATGAGACCTTGGAACAACTAGATGCGCGTATCGCCCGGTTGGAAACGGCGCTCCAAAAGCGCCGTGACAAGCGTTCTGGTTTGAAAGAGAAGGTTGTTCGGCTGCAGTCGCATGTAGAAGCGCTTGAGGGTGCGGGCTTAGATGAGTTGATTCAGAAGAAAGAACGCGAAGTGGAAATGGCCAGAGATCAGCTTCAGCGCCATGAGCGCGAAGTCGCCGTGCTTACCCTGCTGTTATCTACATTGCAGTCTGCAGAGACCGATGCGAAGGAGCGCTATCTCTCGCCCGTCCTGCAACAAGTCCGTCGCTACTTGAAGTGTTTGTTTCCCAACGCTGAGATCGCTATTGATGAGAACTTCCATATCGTTGATGTCATTCGGGAGAATGGCCATAAAGAGTCTTTCGAACACTTGAGTATGGGAACGCAGGAGCAGATCGCTGTTCTCGTCCGTCTCGCTTTTGCAGAGATGCTTGTCGAAAAAGGCCATCCCGCGGCGGTAGTTTTAGATGATGCGCTGGTCTTTTCTGATGATCACCGAATGGAGCGCATGTTCGACATCCTAAATATGGTTGGGAAGAACGTTCAGGTCATCGTGTTGACTTGTCGTGAACAACTTTTCGAGGGTATTGGTGGCAAGCACTTAGAATTGCAGCCTATTAATACGGATGAACTGCCTTCCGCATGATCAGTAACTCAAACCGTCACGGTGTTGTTTAGGTAATAAGTGAAATAACCGGACCCAACCCATTTTATTAAATAACTCTGGGGTCCACTGCAAGTGGGTACGATCACGACCCGATATCCACGCATTCTCATCCTTAAGAATTTTGTTCTGCCGCACTGTGTTCGTTCGCGTAGCTCACACGGTCCCAATCCGGGTCGTCTCTAAACCATGCACAGGCACCGAAAACTTCTAGCTGTTACGTCCCGGATGATTCTTTTTCCCGAGGAGCTATCCTTTGTGGTGTGCACGCGAACTGCTGAACACTGTGCTCGAGAAGGCCCGACGTTGAACATCCGGTTGCACGCCAACGCGACGACGACACCGAAGACGAGAGCGTACATTCAGTCATCCGACAAGAGCATCAGGGGGGTTCTACCCCACCACCGTGGACGGTCTCGTTAAGCGCCCTGATTCGACCGCGCGGGTGACAGATGAAAAATTGGCGCGGACGTCGCGTCGAGGCGGTGTATTCATAGGCTCATGGTCGACTGAGCCGCCGATCGTATTTTGGGAAATACCATCTACGACAAAAGATGTCGTCGGGTATTAGTATTCTCTGGTCTTAGTTAGGGATGCTCAACAAGAATGAATAGGTCTCCTTAATGGTCGGGGATGTTCGAGGCGAAGGTGAGAGATGGGTGTGAAGGCGCGCGAGGCCCGCAGCGATGAAATTTATGATCCGGTACGCGCCTCGCGGATAGCGAAGGCAGGCTTTAGCCTTATTTGTTCAGCGGTCCTTTTTTGTTTAGCAGCGTCGCTCATGGCTGGATGTTCTTCCTACCCTGTCAGTCAATCAGGAGCACTGGACAGCGCGTGCGGGCAGATCGGGTGTAATACAGGTGGTTTGACTTTTTACCCACATGAACACCCGTGCGACCGCCCAGAACCTGGACAGCATTATCGACTCGACTCTCTGGAATTGGAGTGCTTTTAGGTCAGCTTCATTACGAATAGCGCATTCGTACTGGACAAAGAGGAGACGGCGATGAAGGAATTGAAACATTATTTAGCAGCGGTAGGCGTTGCTGCGGCTGCAGTCGGATGCTCAACCGTCTCCGAAGTAGAAGAACGCGACGCCTATGCACAGCCGAATTGGTATGTGGATTGCGCTGAATCTGGAGCTGAAGGCCGATTTTGGTGGAGAGAAGAGTATGTCTATGCCTGTGGTTTGGGTGAGAGTCGATTTGTGCAAGCGGCAGAAGAGGAGATGTATGCGATCGCACTCAATAACTTTGCCAGAAGAATGAGCGGTACCGTCGATTCTCGTACAAGTGTTTATTTTGAAGATGGAGCTAAAAGTTCCACCTCCTCGATAACTTATTCTGTCGATACCACCCTGATCCGCGAACATGTAACTGAAGAAAAAGCGACCTTTCGGCATGGTGGGAGTTTCCACACCTTCGTCCGGCTGAAAATGGCAAGAAGCACGTTCGAGAATCTTATGGAGGAAGCTTCCAATGAAAGGCGTCGCGGTCGCAATGGCTAGCATCATCGTAGCTGGTTGTAGTACGACAATCCCGGAACAGCCGCTAGGACAGTATTGCTACACGGACAAGGAGCTGCAAGTCGTTGATGATGAGATTACCTCATCGCAGGCAGTGATCAAATGTTCCGACAAGCCGAAAGTAAATCATGTAACCAGGTCTGCTGGTGTATCAAAAGAGTGCAGATCTTATCGCCACACGATCAGACAAAAAGGTGTTACGCGGCATGTCAAGGGTTTCCTCTGCAAATTCCCGGATGGTACTTGGGAGCCTGTTAATGGTGTTTTCGCTTATTAGCGGATGCACCGCCAGTAATGGGTCATATTATGGTCAGATTAGCACCGCAGATGGTTATTACTCCAACGATTCCATGATTGGTATCATAGCGAATATCACTCGGCACAACGCTTATTCAGTCCCGCGCGGGAGTCGCGATCAGCACGAGCAATGTGTTTACTTCGCGTTGGATCATCTTTTCTTGGGTGAAAAGTGCGACTGGTACTCGTCAAACGGGTCTACAAAAGGACAGGTGGAGGTGGTGGCGCATAGAGAGCAGGAGGGCAGCTACTGCACGACGCTATATAACTCGGTATTTCATCGCGATTCCTGGAAAAACTGGCAAGAGACAGCGTGCAGGACTCGCGGTCAATGGCGATTTGTGAGTAGGTAATCTGGTAGTCCCCAAATCTATAACCGGGGCGATGAGTAGAGTTTATCAGGTGGCCATGACTACCTCCTGTTTCGGGGTTGTTAAGGGCCATCTGATGATCTGGAAAACTAGGTTAACGGACACCGGCATGAATAAGTATCTTACACTAATCCAAATATTTTTGCCTGGAATAGACTTTTCGTCTCCTACGCAGGTACCGACGCATCTGAATCAAGGAGGAATGTATGTCAATTGAGGATCTCGCGGGCAGTTTAAGGAAAGCCACCGGAGGGGTACCACCTGCTTCGTCTGGGTCAGGCGCATCAGGCGGCGGAGATATGCCACCTTGGCTGGTTAAATTCATCCTTCTTGCAGTTGGTATATTCATTCTATCGGCCTTTTTGCCAATAGAGTTGATCGTTCTTATTGCTATTGGTTACGGAGCCCTTTTTATCTATGCACGTTTTTTTTACCCGAACAGATTTCTTGCCCGTATTGAATCAGAGGTGGCCGAAGAGGGGCAGCAGAAAAGGACTGCTATTTACCGGGAAGTAGGGCTATATCCTACGAGAGATTCCAACAGCCTAGTCAGTCGAGGGTATGTGTGCCCAGAACTCGGCCTTTACGTTCTCATCGCTCCGAGAAGCACCCTGTTACAAGGCGAAGAGGAAATCCCTGCGTCGACTCACCGAGCCGCTGCAGAGTCAACCTCTGAGTATGATACCTCTTGGCGGCTATTGTCTCATGAAGAAGCGACAACTATTTGCGATAAGCTAATTGAGGTCGCGGACTCTTTGAATTACACAATAACGAGAACTGGAGCAACGATTCTCTCTAAGATCGGGGGTAAAAAAGCTATATTTGAGAAAATGGAAATTTTTGAGCCTGTTATCGAGGGTGTCACAGCGTCGGAGCAGCGGCACGGGGAAGACCGTGATTTCAGTTACGATATTCAATATGAGATCGATGATTCCGGCTTGGTGTCAGAAGTGACGAAGAACATTGGCATTACTGGCGGCCATCGTATGCTTACCGTATGTGCTGACATGAGACAGGTAATGGACAGCAAAGCGTTTCAGCGTTCGGTTACCGTTGAGGAACTGTCGGGAGGGCTATCTGAAATCAATAAATATAATACTGCCTAACCGTCGGATATTTGAATATGCCTCTCAAATTCCCGTTGTCAAATTCCTGATCAAGGTAAAAAGGAGATTCATTATGGCGACATATACGTTTATCGGTGCGGTAAGGCTCCCCGGTGGGGGAAGGCAGGATGTAGAAGTCCAAGCGGGAGGTGCTTTGCAAGCTAGGAAACTCCTAGAAATGCAATATGGGAAATCAAATGTCATCGGCATCCGTCCCAAATAAGAAATTTGTTGTGGCGCCCTCCAGATCTGCACAGGTTAAAGTGCGGATTTCAGGAGGGCATTATGAGCGGCGAAGTACCCGGCAAACGCTAGACAAAGAAGTGATCTTGCCCAGTAACAGTGGACACTCGATTAAGTCGCTATCCGGGCTTCGAACGCATCGGGGCTGATGTATCCGAGGGCAGAATGGCGACGGGTTCGGGGTACTCCACTCCGATGTACTGGAAAAGGGCTTGGGGCTTGGCGCAGGGCACCGGGGGTGGATCAGGGCCACCCCAGGGAGGCTCTCGACCTTCTGGCTTTTGGGAGAAGCTGGCACATCCATGGCACATTCAATGCACAGAGGCGCTTATGACTGGTTAAGTTCATCCCCGGTCGAGATTGCCTTGAACCCATCTTCAGGTTCCTTGCTATGTCCTGATTTAATCGCAAAAACAGCAACTTAACATACCCCTTTGGCAACGCCCCCCAATCCCGCTATACTCCGCTCCCTGACGACAGGCGCGTAGCTCAGCTGGTTAGAGCACCACCTTGACATGGTGGGGGTCGGTGGTTCGAGTCCACTCGCGCCTACCACATTCATTCCCGACAACAGCATGTGGCCTTTGGTATGGGTCACCACTGTGGAGCCGCTTCATGCCCCAGATCACCCTCCCGGACGGCAGTCAGCGCGACTATGCCGGCCTCGTCTCCGTGCTCGACATCGCCCAGGACATCGGCCCCGGTCTTGCCAAGGCGACCCTGGCGGGCCGGGTCAATGGCACGCTGGTGGACGCCTGCGACCTCATCGAAGACGACGCCGAGCTCCAGATCATCACCCCCAGGGACCCGGAGGGCGTCGACATCATCCGTCACTCCTGCTGCCACCTGCTGGGCCAGGCGGTCAAGCAGCTGTATCCCGAAGCACAGATGGCCATCGGGCCGGTGATTGAGGACGGCTTTTACTACGACATCCGCTACGACGCCGGCTTCCATCCCGAGGATCTGGAGCGCATCGAAAAGCGCATGGCGGAGCTGATTGATCAGGAATACGACGTCATAAAACGGGTGACGCCGCGGTTCGAGGTCATGCAGCTGTTCCGGGAGCGGGGCGAGAACTACAAGGTCGAACTGGTGGAAAACCTGGCCGATGTGGAGTCCATGGCGCTCTATCATCACCAGGAATACGTGGACATGTGCCTCGGGCCCCACGTGCCCAACACCCGCTTCCTCAAGGCGTTCAAGCTCACCAAGCTGGCCGGCGCCTACTGGCGGGGGGATGCCCGCAACGAAATGCTTCAGCGCATTTACGGCACGGCGTTTGCCGACCGCAAGGCGCTAAAGGCCTACATGAAGTTCCTGGAGGAGGCGCAAAAGCGGGATCACCGCCGCATCGCCGGCAGTCAGGATCTCTTCCATATCCAGGATGAAGCCCCGGGCATGGTGTTCTGGCACCCCAACGGCTGGCGGATCTACACCGAACTGCAGGATTACCTCCGCGGCCGCCTGTCCGCCCACGGCTACCAGGAGATCCGCACTCCGGAGCTGGTGGATCGCAGCCTCTGGGAGCGCTCCGGGCACTGGGAGAAGTTCCGCGAGGACATGTTCACCACCCAGTCCGAGCACCGGGACTACGCGGTCAAGCCCATGAACTGCCCCTGTCACGTGCAGGTGTACAACCAGGGGCTGAAGAGCTATCGCGATCTGCCCCTGCGGCTCTCGGAGTTCGGCAACTGCCATCGCAACGAGCCCTCGGGCACGCTGCACGGGCTGATGCGGGTGCGCAATTTCGTCCAGGACGACGCCCACATCTTCTGCACCGAGGAGCAGCTGCAGGCGGAGGTCTCGGATTTTCTGGATCTGGCCTTCAGTGTTTACCAGGATTTCGGGTTTGATGACGTGCAGGTGGCGTTGTCCACCCGGCCCGCCAACCGGGTGGGCGAGGATGCCCTCTGGGATCGTGCCGAAGCGGCGCTGGAGCACGCGCTGGATGACAAGCAGATGAACTGGACCCTCAACCCGGGGGAGGGCGCCTTCTATGGGCCCAAGATCGAGTTGGCCATGCGCGACTGCCTCAACCGGGTCTGGCAGTGCGGCACCATGCAGGTGGATTTCTCCATGCCCGGCCGGCTGGGCGCGGAATACGTGACCCAGGACGGTGACCGGGCGGTGCCGGTGATGCTGCATCGGGCCATCTTCGGCTCCTTCGAGCGGTTCATTGGCGTGCTCACCGAGCACTATGGCGGTGACTGGCCGGTGTGGCTGGCACCGGTCCAGGTGCAGGTGATGAATATCACCGATCGCCAGGCCGAGTACGCCCGAGAAGTCCGGCAGCGGCTGGTGGCGGCGAGCTATCGGGCCGAGTGTGACTTGAGGAACGAGAAGATCGGCTTTAAGATTCGCGAGCATACGATCAGGCGAGTGCCCTACATGATCGTGGTGGGTGATCAGGAACGCGAGTCGGGGCAGGTCGCCGTGCGAACTCGAACCGGCGAAGATCTGGGGGCCATGCCTCTGGACGCGTTCATGGAACGGATCGAAGCCGAACGCGGTCGGTTGGGCAGAACCCTAGTGGAGGATTGAAGACATCGCTATACGCAGAAAGCCGGGCGCGCGTCGGCAACAGCCCGGAGCCGGCGAAAACCGGCGGGTCAATGAAGACATTCAGGTACCCAATGTTCGTCTGATCGACGAAAACGGAGAGCAGGTGGGCATCGTACCCACCGATGAAGCGATACAGCGCGCCGAGGGCGTGTCCCTGGATCTGGTGGAGCTCGATCCCAACGCCGACCCGCCA
Source organism: Spiribacter sp. 2438 (assembly GCF_009676705.1). GTDB lineage: Bacteria > Pseudomonadota > Gammaproteobacteria > Nitrococcales > Nitrococcaceae > Spiribacter. The sequence continues at coordinate 747,476 of NZ_CP046046.1, forward strand.
GTTTGCCGGGTCATGGATTTCGGCAAGTGGAAGTTCGAGCAGTCCAAAAAGCAGCAGGCCGCCAAGAAAAAGCAGAAGCAGATTCAGGTCAAGGAAGTGAAATTCCGGCCGGGCACCGATGTCGGCGATTACGACGTCAAGCTCCGCAACCTGAAGCGGTTCCTCGAGGAAGGCGATAAGGTCAAGGTGACCCTGCGCTTTCGGGGCCGGGAAATGGCCCACCAGGAACTCGGGCTGGAGTTGCTGGAGCGGGTCGAGAAAGACCTCGAAAACGAGGCCACCGTCGACCAGCGGCCGAAAATGGAAGGCCGCCTGATGGTGATGACCATGTCTCCCCGCAAGGGGAAATAAAGCGGGACCCGCGGGTCCCGTTGGGGCGAGCTCCCGGCACCGCCGGGAGTTCTTGTTTGTGGTAACGGAGAAACGGTTCATGCCGAAGATCAAGACGAACCGTGGCGCCGCCAAGCGCTTCCGCAAGACGGCCAGTGGCCGGTTCAAGCGGGCGCACGCTTTCCACAATCACATCCTCACCAAGAAGGATGCGAAGCGGAAAGCCAAGCTGCGTGCCACCACGCTGGTATCGGAGCAGGACACGCCGGCCATCCGGCGGCTGCTGCCATACGTTTAATATTTACTGAACAAAGAGGATTCTGAAGATGGCCAGAGTAAAGCGTGGCGTCATTGCGCGCCGCCGCCACAAGAAGGTCCTCGGGAAGGCGAAGGGTTACTACGGCGCACGTCGCAAGACGTTCAAGGTAGCCAACCAGGCGGTCATCAAGGCCGGCCAGTACGCCTACCGGGATCGCCGGGTTCGCAAGCGCGAGTTCCGCTCGCTGTGGATCCAGCGCATTAACGCCGCCGCCCGACTCAACGGGCTGTCCTACAGCCGCCTGCTGAACGGCCTCAAGCAGGCCGAGATCGAAATCGATCGCAAGGTGCTGGCGGACATGGCGGTGCATGACAGCGCCGGCTTCAGCGCGCTGGCCGAGCGCGCCAAGGCGGCACTTGCCTAGGCAGCCGGACCCGGCTGCCGGCAGTCCGGGGGAAGGCTCAGGTCTTCCCCTTTTTTTGTCTCTCGACGGGATGAATCATGAGTGAGGATCTTCAGGCCCTGACCGCTCGGGCCGAAGCGGCCGTGGATGCGGCGGCCTCGGTGGCCGAGCTGGACGACGTCCGTGTGGCTTACCTGGGCAAGAAGGGTTACATCACGGCGCAGTTGAAAACCCTTGGTCAGTTGCCGGCGGCGGAGCGTCCCGGTGCCGGCCAGGCGATTAATGCGGCCAAGGCCAAAGTCGCCGATCGCATCGAGGCCCGGCGGGCTGCGCTTCAGCAGGCCGAGATGGATGCCGCCCTCGAGGCCGACCGGGTGGATGTGACCCTGCCCGGGCGCGGTGTCGCCCCCGGCGGGCTGCATCCCATCACCCGCACCCTGGAGCGCATCGAGCGGATGTTCCGCGGGATCGGTTTTGCCGTGGCCGAGGGCCCCGAGGTGGAGGACGACCACCACAACTTCGAGGCGCTGAACATCCCCGCGGATCATCCCGCCCGCGCGATGCACGACACCTTTTACTTTGATGCACGGCATCTGCTGCGCACCCACACCTCACCGGTCCAGATCCGAGTGATGGAGGAAGGCGGCGCACCGGTTCGGGTGATCGCTCCGGGCCGCGTCTACCGTTGCGATTCCGATCTCACCCACACCCCGATGTTCCATCAGGTGGAAGGCCTGCTGGTGGACGAGGGCGTGACCTTCGGCGATCTCAAGGCGGTACTGGACGACTTCGTCAAAGCGTTCTTTGAAGCCGATCTGGCGGTGCGCTTCCGGCCATCCTATTTCCCGTTCACCGAGCCCTCCGCCGAGGTGGACGTAGAATGCATGTTCTGCGGCGGCCAGGGCTGCCGGGTCTGTAGCGGTACCGGCTGGCTGGAGATTCTCGGCTGCGGCATGGTGCATCCGGCGGTGTTTGAGGCGGTGGGCATCGACCCGGAGCGCTACACCGGTTATGCCTTTGGCATGGGGGTCGAGCGCCTGGCGATGCTGCGCTACGGCGTCAACGACCTGCGGATCTTCTTTGACAACGACCTGCGCTTTCTGCGGCAGTTTCGCTAGGAGCGGGCATGAGAATCAGCAAGCAGTGGCTCAGTGAATGGGTGGCGGTGCCCGATGACACGGCGGACCTGGCCGAGCGCCTGACCATGGCGGGACTCGAAGTGGACGCGGTGGAGCCGGCGGCTCCGGCCTTCAGCGATGTGGTGGTCGGCGAGGTGACCGCCTGCGAGCCCCATCCCGATGCGGACCGGCTCAAAGTCTGTCAGGTGAACGATGGCAGTGGTGAGCCGCTGACCGTGGTGTGTGGAGCGCCCAACGCCGCGGTGGGTCTCAAGGCTCCCTTCGCCCGGGTAGGCGGGCGCCTGCCGGGGGATTTCAAGATCAAGGCGGCCAAGCTCCGGGGGGTGAAATCCCACGGCATGCTCTGCTCGGGCAAGGAGCTGGAGTTTTCCGAGGACAGCGCCGGCCTGATGACGCTGCCGGCGGATGCGCCGGTGGGCATGGATTTTCGGGAGTGGCTGGCCCTGGATGACGAGGTCATCGAGGTGGAGCTGACCCCCAATCGCAGTGATTGCCTGAGCATGGCCGGCGTTGCTCGCGAAGTCGGGGTGCTGACCGGTGCCGACGTCCTCCAGCCTTCCCCCCCACGGGTTGCCGCCAGTGTGGAGTCCACGCTGCCGGTGACACTGAGCGCGCCGCAGGCCTGCCCGCGGTACTGCGGGCAGGTGGTCAAGGACGTCAACGTCAAGGCGGCCACGCCGATCTGGATGCAGGAGCGCCTGCGGCGGGCGGGTATCCGGCCCCTGGGGATTGTGGTGGACATCACCAACTACGTGATGATTGAACTCGGCCAGCCCATGCACGCCTTTGATCTCAATACCCTGGCTGGCGGGATTGACGTGCGCCTGGCCCGGGCCGGCGAGACCCTCAAGCTACTCAATGATGAGCAGGTGACCCTTGATGAAGCCACCCTGGTGATCGCCGACCACCAGAAGCCGGTGGCGCTGGCCGGGGTGATGGGCGGTGCCGAATCCGCCGTGGGGGACGAAACCCGGGATATTTTTCTGGAAAGCGCGTTTTTCCAGCCCGCTGCGATGGCCGGGCGCGCCCGGCATTACGGCCTGCACACCGACGCCTCCCATCGCTTCGAGCGGGGCGTGGACCCGCAGCTCGCCCCCGTGGCGCTGCAGCGGGCCCTGTCCCTGCTCCTGCAATGGGCGGGCGGTGAGCCCGGGCCGGGCATTGATGCTCTGGACGAATCGGCCATGCCGGCGCCATCCACCGTGCGGTTTCGCCCGGAGCGGGCCAACGCGGTGCTCGGCACCCAGATCAGCGAGGACGAAATGCACGACACCCTGACTCGGCTGGGCATGGCGCCCCAGCAGGTGGAGGGGGCCTGGCAGATCCAGTCGCCCAGCTGGCGCTTCGATATCGCCCGCGAGGTGGATCTCATCGAGGAGGTTGCCCGGGTGCATGGCTATAACCGCTTGCCGCTGCGTCGCACCGCCGCACCCGCTCGCATCCCGCCGGAGTCCGAATCCCGGGTGCGGATCGATCGCCAGCGGATGTTGCTGGTGGATCGGGGTTACCAGGAAGCCATCACCTATAGTTTTGTGTCCGCCGAGCTGCAGACCTGGCTGGATCCGGACGCCACGCCGTTGGCGCTGGCGAACCCGTTGTCCAGCGATCTTTCCGTCATGCGGACCTCGCTGTGGCCGGGTCTGGTGAAGGCGGTGCAGCACAACCGCAATCGCCAGCAGCGCCGGGTTCGCCTGTTCGAGTCCGGCCTGCGTTTCCGCGGCAGCCTGGAGGCGCTGGAACAGGAGCCGGTGATCGCCGGGGTCATCACCGGCCCGGTACACGAAGCCGCCTGGACCGACAGCGAGCGCCCGGTGGACTTCTACGATCTGAAGGGCGATGTGGAGGCGTTACTGGAGCTGGCGGCGCCCGGCGGGGAATTTCGGTTTGTCAGTGCCCCCCATCCGGCCCTTCACCCAGGGCAGTCGGCCCGCATCGAGCGCGGCGGGGAGCCCATGGGCTGGCTCGGCGCGTTACACCCCCAGGTCTTGATGAATCTTGATCTGGATGGCCCGGTTTACGTGTTCGAGCTTCGCCAGAGCGCTTTTGATCACCGAGCGGTACCCACCTTTCAGCCCATTTCGCGTTTTCCGGCCATTCGGCGGGACCTTGCCATCGTGGTGCCGGAGGCGGTTACGGCGCAGGCGGCCCTGGACTGCATTCGCGAGGCCGCGGGGGAAACCCTGCAGAACGTCAGTCTCTTCGATGTCTATCGCGGCCCCGGGGTCAGTGACGGATTCAAAAGTCTGGCCATGGGATTGATTCTGCAGGGGTATTCCCGCACTCTTACCGACCACGAGGTGGACGCCATTGTGGCACGGGCCGTGGAGCGGTTGGCGGAAACACTGGGCGCGGAATTGCGGGAGTAGGGGGCGCATGGCACTCACCAAGGCAGACATGGCGGAACGGCTGTTCGAGGAAGTCGGGCTGAACAAGCGCGAAGCCAAAGAACTGGTGGATCATTTTTTTGAAGAAATTCGCGCCGCCCTCGAGAGCGGCACGCCGGTGAAGCTGTCCGGTTTCGGCAATTTCGACCTGCGGGATAAAAACGAGCGACCGGGGCGCAACCCGAAGACCGGCGAAGAGATACCGATCTCGGCGCGTCGGGTGGTGACTTTCCGGCCGGGGCAGAAACTCAAGGCGAGGGTCGAGGCGTATGCTGGACGCGAGCAGTAACGACGAACTCCCCGCCATTCCGGCAAAGCGCTATTTCACCATCGGCGAGGTGGCCGAACTGTGCTCGGTGAAGCCCCATGTGCTGCGCTACTGGGAACAGGAGTTCAATCAGCTCAATCCCGTCAAGCGCCGCGGCAACCGTCGTTACTACCAGCGCCAGGACGTATTGCTGATCCGTCAGATTCGGGCACTGCTCTACCAGCAGGGCTTTACCATTGGCGGTGCACGCCAGCAGCTCTCCGGTGACCATGCCCGCGATGACGCCACCCAGCGCCAGCAGGTGATCCGGCAGATCCGCAGTGAGCTTGAGGATATCCTTGTCGCGCTCAGGCGCTGATTCTGCGTTGGCGGTGGCGGAGCGTGTGATGTATATTTCCGTCTTCCGAACGGGGTGTAGCGCAGCCTGGTAGCGCACCTGCATGGGGTGCAGGTGGTCGGAGGTTCGAATCCTCTCACCCCGACCAATCATTACAATTTGTTCATTTGTCGCCAGGGGAGTCCCGCCGAATTCACGGGGCTGAGAGGGCAGAGTCCGACCCTGGAACCTGATCCGGTTCACACCGGCGGAGGAAGCGCGACATGCCCTACCTGACGTCTGCCGTGCTCGGCGCGGCGCTTCTTTTTTTTGCGTACCTGGGTCTCCGGGCCCGGCGGGCTGATGGCCTGCTGGACGACTACGTCACCGCACGCAACTCCCAAGGCGCCCAGGCCATCGGACTGTCATTCCTGGCCTCCGGCATGGGAGCCTGGATCCTGTTTGCGCCGCCGGAAATCGGTGCCCTGGCCGGGCCCGTGGCGCTGGCTGGCTATGCCATCGGCTCCGCACTGCCCTTCATTGTGCTTGGGCTCTATGGCCCGGCGATCCGGCGCCATCTGCCGCGGGGGCGCAGCATTGGCGAATTCGCCGAGTCCTGCTACGGCACCGGTGTGCGCCGCTGGGTGTCCGTCGTCTCGGTGGCCTACATGGCGATTTTTCTGGCGGCGGAACTGACCGCCATCGGTGCCATCGCCGCGCTGCTCTCCGACGTCCCGCCGCCGCTGGTGGTCCTCGGCGTGGCGGTGGTCACGCTGGTCTACACCACCCTGGGCGGGTTGCGGGCAAGCCTCGCCACCGACCGCTGGCAGGCCTGGTTACTGCTGGCGCTGCTGATCCTGGTGGGCGGCGTGGCCTGGTGGCAGCTGCCGCCCCTGCCGGCCGAGGCGGTCATGCCCTCCATTCCCACCAGCAGCGCACTATCGGTGGCACTCACCCTGGTCATTGCCGTCACCGCCGCCAATCTCTTTCATCAGGGCTACTGGCAGCGGGTATGGGCCGCAGAAGATGATCGAGCTCTGGGTCGCGGTGCCTTGCTTGGCGGCGCCAGCACCCTGGTGGTGGTGATGGCCCTTGGCGGACTCGGCATGCTGGCCGTCATGCACGCGCTGCCTCTCGGTGAACCGCCGATGCCATTCTTCGCATTGCTCTCCGCCGCGCCGGCCTGGCTGACGCTGCCGGCCCTGGTGCTGGCGGTGACGCTGGTGGCCTCCAGCGTTGATACGTTGCAGAACGCCATCGCCTCGATGGCGGTGGCGAGTTCCGGTCGCCAGGGGTTCTCGGTACGGACGGCACGGCTGGTCACCATTGGACTGATGGTGCCGGTGGTCTGGGTGGCGCTGCAGGGGTTCTCCGTGCTTCGGCTGTTCCTAATTGCCGATCTGCTGTGTGCCGCCATTCTGCTGCCGGTGCTGCTGGGTCTGTGGCGGCGCATGTCGCCGCTGGCGGCGGTGGCCGGTGGGGTGGCGGGACTGCTCGGTGCCATCGTGCCGGGTTGGATCAGCTCGGGCAGTTTCTCGGCGGGTGTTCTGGCGGCCACCTTTCCCGACAGCATCCCGACCCTCCCGCCGTTCCTGGGGGCACTGCTGGCCTCCACGCTGGTGAGTCTGCTGATTGCCTGGCTTCGTCCGGGGGCGCGTTTCACGGCGTCATGATGCCGCCGTGAGGGCAAAGTCTGGCGTTGGGCCGAGGCGTGTGACCGGTAGACTGCTGTGGGATCGGAACGCCGTGGCCAGAGATCAGCAAATACCCGACATGCCGGTGGGCCGACTCCGGGGTTGGGTGTCAGTCCGCGCCGCTTAATGGCATGCTCGCGCCTTGCCATTCTTTCTCAGCCGGGTGAGCCAATGATTTCCACCTCGCATCGTTGCGTTTTCGTCCACATCCCGAAGACCGCCGGGCAGAGCATTGAACAGGTATTCCTTGATGCGCTGGGTTTGGGCTGGCAAAGCCGCGGTGCCCTGCTGCTGCGGCGCAATCGCAATCCCGCACTGGGACCGCCCAGGCTCGCCCACCTGCTGGCCCGGGACTACGTTCGGCTGGGCTATCTGTCATCCGAGGAATTCGCCCAATATTTCCGTTTTGCCTTTGTCCGCAACCCCTGGGACCGGGTAGTCTCCTTCTACAAGTACATTGGCCGTCCCGGTGAGTGCAGTTTCCGTGAGTTTGTTCTGGATCGGCTGCCCGGGCGTCTGTGGGACAGGATGCACTGGTTTGTCCGACCCCAAGTGGATTATCTATTCGATGAGGGTCATAAGTTGGTGGACTTTGTGGGTCGATTCGAGTCGCTGGATTCGGATTTCTCGGTGGTGGCTGAGCGGCTGGGGCTCCCTGATGACCGCCTGCCAATGATCAATCGGTCCGAGGGCCGCCGCGGCATGCTGACGGCGATATCCCGGCAGTGGTTAACCGCGCTCTCGCCCGCCAGCGCCGCGTTCGGCAATTTCTCCGGCCGGCCATTGAGTCAACATCGGCGTTGGGCAGACTATTACGACGACCAGACCTGGCAGCGGGTCGCAGAGCTCTACGCCGACGACATCAATCAACTGGGTTACACGACCAGCGATGCGACCAACCCGGGAATCGGCTCAAGCATGCCATCCGGAGAGATCGCGACGCACTAGTCCCTCGAGTTTGGCGATATCGGCGGCGAAGTAGTCGGCCAGTTCATCCTTTAGCGCCGGGGGTAGCGGCGGGCGATCACCGGTGGCGGTGTTCAGCCGCCGCATCGCCTTGGCCAGGCCCCAGTCTCGCGGCAGACACAGAGCATCCCGCAGCATCGATGTCCGGCGAATAAGCTGCGAGAGCAGCACGGATTTGGTCCGGGGTGCCGAATTGACCACGGGGAAGGCCTGGCGTCCGTCATCGTCCACTCCCAGAAACTCCAGGCACTGGCGATAAACCACGGCCGGGTTCCCGCGCAGATCGTCCACCAGCAGCGTCAGCACCCGATCGGCGCTGACCTGGTTATAAAGGCGCTCGAGTTGTTGCCCCAGCTGGCAGTACGGCCCATAGAGCAATCGATCCGGGTCTCGCCGAGCGGTGGCCGGTACACCGCGGCCTTCCCGCCGTCCCGCTTGCAGCGCCCAGGCTTTGGCAAAGGACCGCTCGGTCTCCCAGCCCTGGCGCAGGCACTCGTCATGCAGCGCGGGTGCCATCTCAACAGGGTTTCTCAGCGACACAATGAACCGGGCCTCGGGCTGATAGGCCAGGATATTGCCAACAGCCACCGGCGAATACAGATAGTGGGTCGATCCCTCGCCCACCGCCCGATGCTGTGGCCCGGCATTGGCAAAAAGCGCCTCATAGTCGGCCTGGGTGGCGGTGCCGACAATGCCCTCGGTATTAAAATAATGGGGCTCTTTGCGAGGACTGAAATAGATGGCGGGGTGCTGGGACAGCCATTCGGCCAAGGCAGTGGTCGCCGCCTTGGGCGCGCCAATGATGAAAAAGTCCGGCTTGCGAATCGTTACCTCCCAGCGATTGCCGCCTGTCCAGGCTTTCGGTCATGGTTTTCCCAATCTCGATCAGGCAGGGTACCGCTGATGTCTGGCCGCGTCATCGACAACCTGGAAGCTGTCAGCCCGCGGCGTGTGGTGCACGCGCTGCGCACCCTGGACCCGGCCGGTGGCGGTGTGGTGACTTATGTCCAGCATCTACGCCGCAGTCTGGCGGAACGCTCGGTAGAGCTCCATTGCGAAGCGGTTTTTCCCTCCAGCCGCCACTGGCGGGTGCTCGCACTCCGATGGCCCTGGCTATTCCGGGCCCGTATTCGGGCCCGGTTGGACGGGGCGGACTTGCTGCATGTGCACGGTGTCTTTGGCTGGCACGTGTTGTTGGGTGTCATGGCGGCGAGACGTGCGAAGTGCCCCTATGTCGTGACGTTGCACGGCCACCTCCACCCTGATGCGCTGCGCGAGCGGCGACTGGCCAAATGGCTTTGTTTGAGCCTTTTCGGGCGCCGCGTACTGGAAGACGCCGCTGCGGTCACTGTGACCGCCGAGGAAGAGGCCCATTGCCTGCGCCTCCATGCCCCCGCTGCCCATGTCGCTGAGGTACTGCCCGGTCTGGATGTACCCGCCAGTGAGCCGCCGCCACCCGAACGACCCATTGCGGACACGTCGTGTCTGCGTCTGCTCTACCTGGGGCGCCTTCACCCGCACAAGGGAGTTCACCGGTTGGTCCAGGCGCTGGCAGCCCTGAGTCGCCGGGGCGTGTCGGTGCACCTCACGGTGGCCGGATCCGGATTGCGGCACTACCGCTGGTGGCTCCATCGCCTGGTTGCATGGCACGGGCTGGGTTCACGGGTGATGTTCATGGGCCATGTGGATGCGGATGAGCGGGCCGCCCTCTGGAACACAGCAGACGCCTTGGCGCTGCCATCACGCTCCGAGAATTTCGGATTTGCCGTGGCTGAGGCGATGGCCATGGGGCGGCCGGTGATTGTGAGCAAAAACGTCGGACTGGCCTCGCTGGTATCCGCAAAAGAGTCTGGGCTGGTGGTTGACGCGAGAGACTCTGTGGCATTGCAGGCAGCGTTCATGGCACTCGCCGACCCCGAGCGCCGCCAGCGTTATGGGCGCAATGCCTATCAGGCGGCTCGTCAGGCGCTGTCACTGCAGACCATGGGAGACGCTCACTGGCAGCTCTACGAGCGCAGTGGCGCGCCGTAGGCGGTGCTGTCGATGCCGAGCTCCCGGCGCACTGTTCTCCATAGCAGAATATTCCAGAGCGCCAGCGTGATGGCGGTGGCCGAGGCCGCCCCCTGGCTGCCGAAGGGCGGGATCAGCGCAAAGTTCAAGCCGATATTGAGAGTCAGGGCGATGGCCAGAGCGCGGACCACCAGGCGTTCACGCCCAGTCATGTTCAACAGGAACACCACGGAACCAAACCCGGCATTGAAGAGCTGGCCAACGGCCAGGATCAGGATGATGTCGATGGCGGCGGTGTAATCCGTGCCGAACGCGAGCCGGATCACCGGTTCGCCCGCCGTGATCAACGCCGCCGCCGCCAGCACGGTGAGGACAAGAATGATTCGGGCCGTATTGGTGACAAGGCGTTGCAGTTGTCTCGTTTCACCCAGGGCGTGCAGGCGCGCGAACTGTGGCGCGGCCACCAGGTTGACCGCATGCAGCCCCAGGGCGACGAAGGCCGCGGTCTGCACCGCCACTCGATAAATCCCCACCTCGGCGTCATCCACAAAAAGCCCGAGAATGATTAGATCGGTTTGCTGGTGCATTACAAACGTTCCGGACACCATCGCGAGCGGGATCACGCTGCCCAACCAGGCTCGCCCCCGGGTCTGGCCGGCGGCACGGGTGATCTCCGCGGGGCACTGTCGGGCGAGCATCGTCAGTCCGATACCGAGAGCCACCGCAGCGGCCAGTGCGTGCAGTGCCATGGCCAGATCGGCGCTGAACGCATCCCCTAAAAACCCGGCAGCGATGGCACACAGCGCCAGCGCAACGCCGTAGCGGACGATAAAGTCCGGGACCTGGCCCTGAAGGGTGTGACTGAGTCCCCGAAGCGCCGCCCCGGTCAGATTGGTCAGCGCCATCAACGCGCCCATGACCACCGCCCACATCAGCGTGCTGGATGGATCGCTGTCGAGTCGCCCCGAGAGCATCAGCCCGATCAAAAGAGCGAGCCCGGCGGTGGCCAGGGAGGCCCCCACGGCCATCCGCATGGTCCACTGCCACAGACCGCGAATCACACCCCATTCACTTTTGGCTCGTGCGGCCGCTGTCTCGCGAACCACCAGCATCGGCAGCCCCAGCGCCACCGGCACGAACAGTAGCCAGACCAGCGCGTAAATATAGGCATAAAGACCGTAACCGGCGGGCCCCAGGGACCGAGCCAGCAGCACGGTCAGGCCGAGGACCAGCGCGGCGCTGGTCAGCTTCAGCAGAACGCTGCCCACACTGGCTTTTAACATCGGCGCGCCAGCGATGAGTGACCAGAATGCTCGCCCATCCGCTAGCCCGACCCGCCGCGGGGGTCGAACGGAGGCAATATAAACAGCACACGGTCCTCAAGTAACCGCCAGCGGTTGCGATAGGGCAATGCGCCGCCCTCGAACGCTACGGCAAGGTGCTGCTGGTCCCAGGTGACCCCTTCTGAGCCGGGCGGCATGGAGACCACCGCCTCGCGGGTGGGCAGATTCAGCGCCTGGACTACCATTTCGGAGCCATCCGGCAGTGGCACCGCGGGGCCCACCAGTTGGTCTGCCAAGGGAGAAAACGGGAGTTTGTGCTGGGCAAGGGCACTTCGCCGGGGGCCGTAGGAAGTGCTGATCACCACCCGCCGGTCATCCAGAAAAGCCATGCCTTGAACGAGATTACGATGGTGAAGTGCGGCATCGGGTCGGTGGACCTCATAGTGAGTCCCCCCAAAGGCCACCGAATAAGTGGATTGATTCACGGGCCGCAGAGTCTCCGGGTCAATCTGATAGGCCGCCGTCCAACCGCGGGTATCCCATTCCGGCGCAAGGTAGTGACCTGGCAGTGGATTGCCGCGGCGCGAGCGCTGGAAATTGCCAATCCACAGGGTGCTCTGGTGCGCCGTAATGAAATCCCCACTGGCATCGACGCCGATGGGCTCCTGGTTATGGGGGGCCATCGAGATCACTGAATCATCGGCATGGCGGAGTTGCTCGAGGCTGAACCGGAAGACCACAAAGTTATCCGGAATCCACAATTTGCCGTGAAGCTCGGCAATGCCGCCGGCATGCAGCCGCATGGGACGACCATCCGGCATTTTCAGCAGCGCCAAGCGTTTCGCGCTGCCGTCCTCGGCATTCATCAGATAGATGGCGGAGCGTTTCTTGACGCAGCGCCGGAGCAGGTTTTGAAATCTCGGCGTGAATCGCTCGCAGAAGTATCCCGACAGGACCATCTCGCCGTCATCCAGGCGATCAACACCCTGGGGCACGAAGTTTCGGTGCAAGCCGGGAATGACATGTCCGCCGACCAGCAGTGACGCCAGCCCCGGGAACTCGTCAGTCAGTTGGGAGTCTCCGAGGTTGCCGAAGGAGGGCGCTTGCAGACGGTCCTTGCCGATGGCGCTTGGCGCCGGCAGGACAACAAGGCAGGTACAGATCAACGCAATCACCGACCTGATGAAGGCTTTCACAACCATGTCCGCCTAGCGAGTTTCCCGCAGTGCGCGGATTTCGTCGGTGCGCTGGATCACGGCGACCCGGTCCCGCAGCGGCATAAATGGTGGGTGCTCACTCGGTTTTAGCGTGCCGAAAAGACGGGATGGCTGAAACTCGAAGCTGGTGCAGCTGAGCGCTGCCTCGTTACACCCGATGGCTTTGCCATCACTGCGGATGAAGTGAACCCGCTTGGCGTAGGTGTCCCCCACAATCAGGTGGCGCCGGTTTTGTGCATCCGGGTTCAAGAGACTGCGCCCGATCATTTTCTCCCCCGGCGCACCCCCAGTGAGATCCAGCACCGTCTTCGGCAGGTCAATGGCACTGGTCAGGCTATCCCGATCTCTCCACCGCAGTTCCGAGGAAGTGCGGTCCGCCGGTCGGATGGCAATCACACCGAAGTTGCCATCCAGTGGGGCCGGTTCGGAGGCCTGGCGGACGATGCCGTCGGATTCGTCAGACGTGACGATGACCGTGGTGGTCTCCAACAGGCCCTGATGATCAAGCTTGCGTATAAACGCCGTCAACGCCTTCCCCATTAACGTGAACGCCTCCTGGCGACGTTCCATTCGCTCTTTGGGACGTTGTGCCGAGGCGGCCCGGGCTGAATCGACCTGCTTGGGGCTGTTGAGGTAGGGGTGATGGGTGCCCACGTTGAGCAGGGTCGCGAACCACGGCTGCTCCTGATTATCCAGTCGCTGCAACTCTGGCAGGGCGGCATCGAAAAAACGCTGATCATTAGCCCCCCAGCCCGACTGCCGGGTGTCCTCGGGGTCTTCCGGCGCACCCAGCTCGCCAACGGTTCGCTGGAAGCCCGCCATCGGCATGAACTGATCCTTTTCCATGAATTCGAGGTCCGCCGCCTGCAGATAAGCGGTTTTATAGCCGGCTTTGTTCAAGCGGTGGGGGAGGCAATCGAATTCCCCCTCGAGAGTGGGTGACTCGCGCATCTCTGATCGCAGGAGCCGCATCCTGGGATGATCGGCGCAGAGCAGTGCATAGCTGCCACGATCGGTCTGGCGCTGTGGCGCCAGCGTGTTTCGGTAGATCCGAAAGCCACGCTCATCGAGCACCGATTCAAGTTCGGCCAGTTGGACCGCGGGCTCGATGCCGTGATGCCTTGCAACGCCAGGAAAGTAACCTCCAGAGAGTCCCTCGATCATCACCAGAAGCACATTCTGCTGCGCGCCTGGCGGGTGGGAAGCCCGCGGACTGGCCTCGTAGAATTTTTCTTCCTGAGGGCTTGCCTCATCCTGTTCGAGTGGCAGCGATCGTCTCACCACCAGAGGTGGGACCTGGCCCAGGGAGCCAACCACCACGTTGTTGGACGGCGTGGTCAGTGTCGGCATGGTCAGCATTTGCATGACGAACACGCCGGCCAGGACGCCCAGTGTTCGTTCGAGTGGCGGGTTGTTGTTGCCCTTCAATAGCCACAGAAGGGGGCTGCTGATGATGGCGAAAACCGCGAACCAGAGGATACTCAGCCCGTTAACCGAGGAGCCAACAAAGCCCGGGTCAGTCAGATGTCCTAAATGGCCGATCCGGAAATAGGTGCCATGAGTCACCAGATGCTCGGCACCCGCCGCATAGCCGGTGGCGATTAAGGCCACCGCGCCGGCACGCAGGAAAAGGCCCGGAAGTAGCGGTGTAATGGCGTATAAAAACGCGGCGGTGAGCAGGTCCGCCCAGAGTGCCGTAATCGGTGGGGGATGGATGCCGGTGACGATCAGGAGCACCGATCGCAGTGCCAACACCACCAATAGTATGCCAAGAAACCGCCGCATATCAGAAGTTTCGCACGAGTGCCACGTGTCAGACCAAGTCAGTATTTACTGACCAGCAGCCACGGTCTGGGTTTCCTTCTCAGCCAATGACCGCATTTTCAGGATATCGGAGCCAGCCAGCTGATCAGAAGCGAGATGGTCACCACTGCCGCAGCGGTAGAAACAAAGATGGCCGTCGAAACCTGTTGCGGGCGTTGATCGTAGCGCTGTGCCAGTAGGTAGACATTGGCGGCAATGGGCAACGCGGCTTGCAGTATGGCTACGGCGGCCCAAACCGGTGGCAGATCAAAAACCCAAAGGGCCAATCCCGCGACCAGGGTCGGGTGGATGACCAGCTTGATAGAAACCAGGTAGCTGGTTTCCAGAGCACCCTCTCGCATCGGTCGGGAAGCCAGTGTGGCGCCGAGTGCGAAGAGCGCACAGGGTCCCGCTGCGTCTGCAAGGAGTCCGCCGTAAGCGAGAATGGGCGTTGGCATCGGGGTTTGTAGAAAATTCAGTGACACCCCCACGAACGAAGCGGTGACGATAGGGTTGCGAACCACTCCGCCGAGAAGACGGAGGAAGAATCTGAAGTTGCGGCGTCCGCGATCCAGATCAGCCTCAACGAGGGCTGTTGCCAGTCCCAGCATGACGATGCTGTCAACCATGACAATGAGGACTGCCGGAAGGGCCGCTGCGCTGCCGTAAAGCAGGATTATCAGCGGTAGGCCGATGAAGCCGACGTTTGAAAAAGTGGCTCCGAGCGATTGTATGGCCGCATCAGCGAGACGTAGGCCGAACAGTCGGCGCGCAAGCAACAGTACCGCAAAAAAAAGGGCGAAGCTGGGCAAATAGTAGCTTGCTAATAGCCCAAAGACGGCACCGTCTGGGGTTGGCGATTCGTAGGTTGTGACCAGCAACAGCGCCGGCAGGGCAAAATAAAACACGAAGGTGTTCAGCCCACCCACGGTTTTCTCGCCCAGCAGTCCGCTCCGCGCCGCGAAGTATCCCGTGAAGATCAGCGCGAAAAACGGCAACGCAATGTTGACGACTGACTGCATGCTGCCCCAAGTGTGTAAACCGGCGATTCAGTCCTGGCGGGGTGAGGGATATACGGTTTCCAGCCCCATTGAGGTTGAATTCCGATGATGCCCTATGGGGCCCGAGGCCGCCATCCACCACTTCCACGATCACGGAATAGCCGGACGCGGGTGCTATCCTTTAGGTAGAACCCGAATAAAGGAGTCCGGGTGAGCGGACGCAATTCCCGATGATTGACTGGCTGGCGCCCCTGGTACTGATCGGGGCGGCTCTGGTGCTGTTCTCCATCCTGACCAGCGTGCTCGCTTTTCGGTTCGGGGCGCCGCTGCTGCTGGTGTTCCTGCTCATTGGCCTGGTGGCCGGTGAGGACGGGCTCGGTCTCGCCTACGACGACCAGGCCAGCGCTTTTCTTATCGGCAGTATCGCGCTGACGGTTATTCTGTTTGACGCGGGTTTCGGTACACGCCTGGCCGCGTTTCGGCGGGTGGCCGCGCCCGCGCTGACCCTGGCAACCACGGGAGTGGTTTTGACCACGGGGCTGGTTGGGGTTGCTGCGCATTGGCTATTTGACCTGCCCTGGCCTCAGGCGTTGCTGTTGGGTGCGGTCATCAGTTCCACCGATGCCGCGGCGGTTTTCTTTCTGCTGCGCGCCGGCGGTATCACGTTGCGGAGCCGGGTTCGGGGCACCCTGGGGGTGGAATCCGGCTCCAACGATCCCATTGCCATCTTTCTGACGGTGACGTTGGTGGAACTGGTGCTCCACCCGGCCGGGCTGGAGGCGTTCACCGGGGCACTGGCCGTCGGATTCGGCCTACAGATGGGCCTGGGCATCGCCCTGGGACTGCTCGGGGGGTATGTGCTTAACCGGCTGATGAACGCCATTGAGCTGGAGACTGGACTCTACCCGGTGTTTGTACTGGTGGGAGCGCTGCTGGTGTTCGGCGCCACCACCCAGCTGGGGGGCAGCGGCTTTGTGGCGGCTTATGTGGCGGGCCTGGTGGCGGGCAACCGTCAGGTGCCTCATTTGGCCACCCTGCGACGGTTTCAGGACGGGATGACCTGGCTCGCGCAGATCCTCATGTTCCTGGTGCTGGGGCTGCTGGCAACCCCCTCCGAGTTTCCCGCCATTGCCCTGCAGGCGATTGGGCTTGGCTTGTTTCTGATGTTCGTGGCCCGACCGCTGGCCGTCGCTGTCTGCCTGCTGCCTTTTCGATTTTCGTTGCGGGAGGTCGCATTCATTGCCTGGGTGGGCCTGCGCGGGGCGGTATCCATCCTGCTGGCGATTCTGCCGTTCCTCGCGGGTTTGGAGAATTCGCAGCTGTTCTTCAACACCGCTTTTATGATGGTGCTGGCCTCGCTGCTGGTGCAGGGCTGGACCATCAAGCCGGTGGCTCGCTGGCTGGGGATGGTGGTCCCGCAACGCCTGGGTCCCGTGGAGAAGATTGAGCTGGAACTGCCGGGAACGGCTCACCACGAGTTGGTGGTCTATCACGTCACGCCGGGCAGCCCGGTGGTGCGGGGGGCCCGACTGCCCCGCTGGGCCCGGCCGGCGCTGGTGTTACGGGACGGGCACTCCATGCACTTTCGCAAGGCCGGCCGCCTGCAGCCCGATGACTATCTGTATATCTTCATGTCGCCGCAGTATGCCTCGGCGCTGGATCATCTGTTCGCACCGCCGGCCCGGGAGGCCGCCGACCGGCGACTCGGCGCCGGTGACTTCGCCATTGACCCCACCGCACCGATGCGCACCCTGGTTGATGCCTATGCCGCCGAGGTGAAACCCGAGGTGGCCGGTTTGACCGTGGGCGAGTACCTCAAGCAGCAATTCCCGCGCCCGGAACCTGGGGATCGCGTTCGGCTGGGCTACATCGAGCTCATCATCCGAGCCTGTGATGCCCAGGAACGGATCAGCGAGGTCGGTCTGCGAGTGCTCGATCGACCGTCGTCCCCCTGATCCGCCACACTACGGCCATGCCAGTTCCCGCCGTCCACCACCCGGACTACACCTTTGCGCTGCCCCCACGGCACCCGTTTCCCATGGAAAAATTCCGGGTCCTGCGGGAACAGTTGCAGGCCTTCGACGACGACCTGGCCTGGCACTCGCCGGATCCGATCGCGGTTGAGCAGCTTGCCGGCATTCACACCCGGAGTTATCTGGATTCCCTGCTGGGCGGAACGCTGGACCGGGCCGCCCAGCGTCGTAGCGGCTTTGAGTGGTCCGATGCGCTGGTCCGGCGGGTGCGCCTGGAAACCGGTGGCACGCTGCTCGCCGCGCGGCTCGCCCTTGAGCACGGCCTCGCCCTGAACGCCGCCGGTGGCACTCACCATGCCCACGCCGACTTTGCCAGCGGCTATTGCCTGTTGAATGACCTGGCGGTGGCGGTACGGGTACTGCTCGACGAAGGGGCGGTGTCGCGGGTGCTGGTGCTGGATCTGGATGTTCATCAGGGGGATGGCACAGCGCGCTTGCTGGCGGACGAGCCCCGGGCCTTCACCTGCTCTTTTCATGCCGCCAGCAATTTCCCGGGCCGGAAGGCCAATAGCGACCTGGATGTCCCGCTGGCGAAAGGCATGGAAGACGAGGCCTATCTGGCGGAGCTGGAGCGACGTTTGCCGGCCCTGTTGGAGGCTCTGCAACCGGATCTGGTGATCTATGACGCCGGCGTGGATGTGCATGCGGATGACCGGTTGGGGCATCTGTCGATCAGTGACCAGGGCCTGCTGCGACGCGATCAGCGGGTCATCCAGCGGGTGCGGAGTCGGGGCGTGCCGCTGGCGGGGGTGATTGGGGGCGGCTATGACCGGGATACTGAGGCGCTGGCGGCTCGCCATGCGTTACTTTTTCGTGCCGCTATAATGTGTGGATAGCAACCAGGCCGAGGCCATGAAAAATAAAAATACCGCTCGGGGGCGGCGGCTCGCAGGCATCTGTTTGGCGGTGCTGGGTTTTGCCAGTCTGTCCCACGGCGTATCCAAGGGCGCCGAGCCTTCGCTGGAGCCGCCCCTGGTCCGGGAGGCGGGCCTGCGTGGCGGCAACGGTCACGGCTTCGACAGCTTTGAGCTTTATTATCGGCAGTCATCGCCATGGCTTGATCGGCACGTGGTGGACCCCTGGTTGCCCCAGGCCGTCCGTGCCCGCTGGGACCTGACCGTGGGCCGCTGGCGGGGGAGTGATGGTGACAGTGCCTTCGTGGCCTTCGGCCCGGCCCTTGAAGCGTTTCCGGTGGGCGACCTGCGGCTGAGTCTGGGGCTCCAACCCACACTGCTGTCCGATTATGAGGCCGGGGACCGGGATCTGGGCGGGCCTTTCCAGTTCACCAGCCACGCCAGCCTGGCCTGGGCGCCGCAGCGGGCCCTGGTGCTGGGCATACGTGTACAACACACTTCCAATGCCCGGCTTTACAGCAGCAACCCGGGAGCGGACATCGTCTCCATTGAGGTCGGCTACGGGTTCTGATCGCTCTCGATCATCCAGCCCGCCCGGTGGCATCATGGGGGTATGAACAGCATGGTTAAGCCCAAGCGTCGGGTCGGTATTCTTCTCTGCGATGACCTTCACGAAGAACTGCAGACCCGCTGGTCGAGTTACCTGGCCCTGTTTGAAGAGCTGATTGACGATGAACCCGCCGATCTAACGGCGGTGGGCTATCGCGTGCATGCCGATGAGTGGCCGGCGGGTCCGGAGGCGGCTGATGCCTGGCTGATTACCGGGAGCCGCGCCAGCGTCCACGAAGATCCCGGCTGGATTGCCCCCCTGCAGGCATTGGTCCGGCAGATCGAGGCGGCCGCCCAGCCCCTGGTTGGCGTGTGTTTCGGCCATCAGTTGATTCATGCGGCGCTCGGCGGGCGCACCGGACGATCCGGGCATGGCTGGCATCTGGGGAGCTATCCCGTGTCGTGTGAGGTGCCGTTCGCGGATCGGAATTCCGGCGAGCCGCTGCGCTTGATGTCGGTGCACCAGGATCAGGTCTTGGAGCCGGCGCCGGGGTTTCAGCGTCTCGCCAGTGGCGCCGAAGTGCCCTGGTATGCCGGCTACCGGGATCGGGTGTTTACCATCCAGGGCCATCCGGAGTTTGATCGCGAATTCTTTCAGGCCCTGATGCAGCGGGTGCGTGAGAAAGCCGGAGACGACGCGGTGGAAGAAGCCCTGGCCGGACTGCCCGCCCAGGATGACACCCCGGCGGTCAGGCGATTCATGCGCGACTGGTTGCGCGGTCATCACGCCCCCGGCCTGCCGGTCTGACATCCCGGGTGGCATCGGATTTTTCCCCGGGGCTGGGGCGTTATCTGTCGGCGGCGCCGGATGCTCAGTCATTTCGCGAGGCCATGGCGGAGCCATTGCCCACCGGGATATGGGCCCATCCCCATCGATTGTCCCGCCACGCCCTACAGGAGCTGCTGGCAGCCGCGGGTCTTGACGCGCAAACGCTCCCCTGGGATCCACTGGGCCTGAGGCTCGACGCCGACAGCGACGTGGCGCGCCATTGGGGCTATTTCGCCGGTTTATTCCAGATCCAGGAAGAGGCGGCGCGGCTGCCGGTGGCGCTGCTTGATCCGCACCCGGGGGAGCGGGTGCTGGACCTGTGTGCCGCCCCGGGGAACAAGACCGCGCAGATCGCCCTGGCCATGGACAATCAGGGCCTGGTGGTGGCCAACGACCTCCAGAGCCGGCGTCTGCCGCCGCTTCGGCAGACCGTGCGGCGCCTGGGCTTGCTGAATGTTCTAACGGTGCGGGGCGCCGGCGAGGCACTGCCGCTGCAAACCGGCCCGTTTGATCGGGTGCTGGTGGATGCGCCCTGTAGCGGTGAAGGCACCTGGCGGCGGTTGTCGGCGGAGCGGCGGGTCCGGGCAGCGGCGGAGACCCCGGCCCGTGAGCCTCTGGCGCAGCGTCAGCTGCGGTTGCTGGAGCGGGCGGTGCGCCTTTGCCGGCCAGGCGGACGGATTGTCTACTCCACCTGCACATTTGCGCCGGAAGAAAACGAAGCGGTGGTGGATGCGCTGCTCACCCGGGCCGACGGGGCGGTCGCCGTTGAGACGGCCCGGGTCCCCGGTCTCGCTGTTCAGCCGGGTTTCACTCACTGGGAAGGCCAATCCTATGATCCCCAGGTGGCGAAGTGTCTGAGGCTTTGGCCGGGGATGACGGACACCGGCGGATTCTTTGTCGCGGTGCTAAAAAAGGCGGGCCGTCAGCCCGCGGATTACGGCGGCAACCGGGCAGAGGCGGGCAGTCACGGCCTCAACCATCCGGCCACCGGGGTTTTGCAGACCCGCTTTGGCATCGATGACACCCACCTGGCCGGCCTCGTGATCAGTGGCGATGGCAGCCGCTACCTGCACTATGCCAGCGGTGAACAGCCATGGAATGGGCGCCCGATTCCGGACGCGCATGGACTGGCCGTGGCGGGGCTTCAGATGAGGCCGGTCAAGCCGACCACGGCGCTGGCGTTGTGGCTTGGCACGCGGGCCACGCGCAATCGGATTGCCCTGGGTGCCGAGGCAGCGGCGGCTTATCTTCAGCGCCGGCCGGTTGCCGCCGGCGGGTTCCAGCCGGCCACCGAGCTGGATGGCCCGGGGTGGGTGGTCGTGACCCATGCCGGCCATCCCCTCGGGGTGGCCCGCCTGACCCGTTCGGGTGAACTCGAGAGCCTGTTCCCGAAGGCCTGGGTACGGGATCAGTCGCTGGGGTTGCCAGTCTGACGGTGGCTGTCCAGTGAGGCCTTGATTTGCGCCAGCTGGCGGCGGGTGGCGGCCCCGCCCCGCAGGGCCACGCCCACGGCCAGGACATCCAGGAGCGCCAGATGGGCGAGCCGGGAGAGCATGGGGGCGTAGATATCGATGTCTTCATTGACGTCGGCGTGCAGACACAACCGCGCCTGGGCAGCCAGCGGCGTCCCCGGCGCCGTAATGGCGATCACCGGCACGCCGCGGCGGGTGGCGGTGGCCACACTGCTTAACAGATCCTGACTGCGCCCGGTGTGCGAGATCGCGATAATCACGGCATCCGGCGGTATCACGGTTGCCGAGATCGCATGGTTGTGCGGGTCGGTGTAGGCCGCCACGGGCATGCCCAGTCGGAAGAACTTGTGGCGGGCGTCCTCTGCCACGGCGCCGGAGGCACCGTGGCCGTAGAGCTCGATTCGACTGGCCTGGGCCAGCCAGTCGATGGCGTGCTCCAGCGTGTTGTGATCCAGGTGATTACGGGTCTGGATCAGCGCGGCGATCTGTCGGTCCATCACCTTGGCCGCCAGCGCTTCCAGCGGCTCGTCGCCGGTGTCACCCAGTGGCCCTGTTGGGCGATGATCAGTGGCGAGACTTCGCGCCAGCGCCAGTTTGAATGCCTGAATGCCCTTGTGCCCGAGCCGCTGACAGAAACGCACCACCGTGGGCTCACTGACACCGGACTGGGCCGAGAGGCGCGCCACGGACTGATCAATGACGGTGTGTGGTTGGGCCAGAATCCGGTCCGCCACCTTCTGCTCCGAGGGGGGCAGCGAGGGCCGGATCTGTTCGATACGGGTGAGCAGTGCCGTGCTGGATTCCGTGACGGGCATTGGGGTCATGATCGTCCTTGCAAGTATCGGCTCAGCCCCAGGAGCGCCGGCTGCGGGTGGGTGATGCGGTAGACCGGGATGGCCGCCAGCCAGTCCCGGAAACGCCCCTTGGCCTGAAACCGGGCCTGGAAGGCCGTGGCCGAGAACCGCTCACCCAGGGCCGGGATGAGTCCGCCTCCCAGATAGACACCGCCTCGGGCACCGGTGGCCAGCGCCAGATCGCCGGCGGCACTGGCAATGGCGTTCAGCAACAGATCCACGGCTTCTTCAGCCACCGGGTCACCGGCCTCGGCCGCATCGGCAATCTGTCGGGCGTCCAGCGGGGCCGAATGGTCGCCGTCCAGCTGCCTCAGGGCCCCGTGAATCGCCTCGAGTCCGGTGCCTGACGCCATCCGCTCCGCGCTGCAGTGGCCAAAGCGTGCCTGAATGGCCAGCACCACTTCGGCTTCGCGGGCGCCGGCGGGGCCAAAGCTGATGTGCCCACCCTCGGTGGGGAAGACCTGCCAGTCATCACGAGTGGGGACCAGCAGCGCGCTGCCCAGCCCCGTGCCCGGACCCAGTGCCAGGCTGGGTGCCGTGCGGTGATGAGCACTGCCGGACTGGATCGGCGCCAGATGACAGGCACCCAGCGCGGGAATGGCCCAGGCCTGGGCTTCCCAGTCGTTAATCACCTCCAGCCGGGAGAGGCCCAGCGCCTGCCGAGTGGCCTCCACCGAGAAGGCCCAGCCGGCGTTCAACAGGCAAATTTCATCCCCCTGAACCGGTCCTGCCACCGCACAGGCCATGATGGCGGGGCGCGGGCCCGGATGGGCTTCCAGGGCCGCTTCGGTCAGGGTGCTCAAGTCCTGAAATGACCGGGTCGGCAGGGTGATTAGCGGTTGAGGTGCCAGGCTGTCCGGGTCCACCAGGCCAAAGCGGGCGTTGGTCCCGCCGATATCCGCAATGAGCTGCGGAGTGGGCTCAGGGCGACCAATAGACACGGACGGGTACCTGGCGCTGATTTAACAGGGCGTAGACGGGATACTGATGCGGGTCGGCACTGGCCACCGCGGCTTCCAGCGTGGCCCACTTGTCCTCGCCGCTGATGTGCAGGGCCATCCACCGGCTCTGCAGCAGTGTCGAGAAGGTGAGGGTCAACCGCCGCACCGGCTCGGCGGGTGCCCTGGCGGTGGCACAACGCGCCTCGTTTCGCGGATCCAGCATGCGCGCCAGATTCGGATCGTCCGGGAATAGCGAGGCGATGTGGCCATCCGCCCCCATGCCCAGAATGACCGCATCAAAGGGTCGCGGCAGCATGCCAAGGGCCGCGCCGCAGGCCGCCTCGTCGGCGCGATCATCCACCGATTCCCGATGAATGGGGCAGAAGTGCGCCGCGGCGGCGCGATCCTGCAGCAAATGGGTCTGGACCAGCCGGGCATTGCTGGCCTCATCGGTCACGGGCACCCGGCGCTCATCGGTCAGGCTGATGTAGACCTGGTCCCAGGGCAGTGTGCGGGTGCGCAGCGCCTCGAAAACAGCAACGGGGGTTCGCCCGCCAGGCACCAGCAGACTGGCCCGCCCCCGGGCTCTGACCGCGAAGTCAATCACCTCGCTGACCCGGCTTGCCAGCTCGCTGGCCGCCCGCGCTCCGCTCGGGAATCGCTGAGCACTCTCGAGAACCTCACGTGCCGCCATCAGGACTCCTCGTGCCAACTGGCGTCTTCCCGGCCCAGCAGGGCGCTGGAGGCGGCGGGCCCCCAGGTGCCGGCAACATAGGGCTTGGGCGGATCGGCGGCTTCATCCCAGGCCTGAAGGATCGGTTCGATCCAGTTCCAGGCGGCATAGAGCTCATCGCGCCGCATGAACAGCGTCAGGCGGCCCCGCAGCACGTCCATGAGCAGCCGCTCATAGGCGTCCGCCTGGTGCTGCTGAAAGGCTTCGGCAAAGTCCAGGTTCAGGGAGACCGGGCGCAGTTCCATGCGATCACCGGGGCTCTTGGCCATCATGTGCATCCGCACGCCCTCATCGGGTTGCAGCTTGATCACCAGCCGGTTGGGTTGGCCGGCGCCATAGACCACGTGAAAGATGGAGTGGGGGACATCCCGAAAATTGATGATGATCTCCGCCGCCCGATCCTGCAGCCGCTTGCCGGTGCGCAGATAAAAGGGCACACCGGCCCAGCGCCAGTTGGACAGCTCGGTGCGCAGGGCGACAAAGGTCTCGGTGCGGCTGTCCGGCGCAACGCCATCCTCCTGCAGATAGCCCGGCACGGGTTGTCCGGCAATCGCCCCGGCCCGGTACTGACCTCGCACCGTGTTGCGCATGGCATCCTTGCCTTCCAGGCGGGTCAGCGCGCGCAGCACCTTGAGCTTTTCATCCCGCACCGCGCCGGCCTCCAGGCTGGTGGGGGGTTCCATGGCAATAATGCACAGCAGCTGAAGCAGGTGATTCTGGACCATGTCCCGCAGGGCGCCGGTGCGGTCATAAAAACCCGCTCGGCCATCCACACCCACTTGCTCTGCCACACTGATCTGGACGTCCCGAACCCAGTCACGGCGCCACAGCGGCTCGAAGAGCATGTTGCCGAACCGCAGCGCCATGAGGTTCTGGACTGTTTCCTTGCCCAGGTAGTGGTCGATTCGGTAGATCGCCTCCTCCGGAAAGATCGCGCCGATCCGCTCGCTGATCGCCTGGGCGGACGCGAGGTCGTGGCCCAGCGGTTTCTCCAGGACCACACGGGAGCGGGCGGACACCAGCTGATGGGCGGCCAGATGCTCGCAAATGGCAACAAAATGTCCGGGCGCTACCGCAAGGTAAAAAACCCGAACCCGGTCCTCGCGGTCTGCCAGGCAGTCCGCGAGATCCTGAAAGCCCCGGGGGGCTTCGGCATCCACGGAGATGAAGACCAGCCGCTGGACAAAGCCAGCCCACCCCTCGGCGGTGAACTCCTCAGGCGTGAGCCGCTCGACGAGGCTAGCCTCGGCGCGGCTGAGAAATTCCTCCGCACTCATCTGGCTGCGGGCGGTGGCAATGATGCGTCCGTCCGGCCCCAGCTGGCCGCTGCGGTGGCGCCGATAAAGCGCGGGCAGTAACTTGCGCATGGACAGGTCGCCGGTGGCGCCGAAAAGAATCAGGTCAAATGGCTCGACGGTTTCCAAATCGCCTCCCGGGACAATGACAGCGAGCTGTAGGAATCTTTCAGCTAGCTTATCGATTTCACCCTTAAAAAGGGAGCATTCCCTGGGATGGATCGGCATTTGCGTAGTAAAGTTTCAGCGAATCAGGCATCCAGAGGCATCAAGAGGTTTTCATGGTCCAGATTAATTCGGTAGTGGAGCGGGTGACGGAGGCCATTCGGTCACGCAGTGATGGTCTGCGCAGTGACTACCTGCAGCGGCTCGATTGGGCCGTGGCGGACGGGCCCATGCGGACTGCCCTGTCCTGTACCAATCTGGCCCACGCCTTTGCGGCTTCGCCGGACAGTGACAAAGCGCGCCTCAAGGGTCTGCAGAAACCCAATGTGGGCATCGTGTCCGCCTACAACGACATGCTCTCGGCGCACCAGCCCCTGGAGCGTTTACCGGCGCTTCTCAAGCAGGCGGTCCGTGAAGCCGGCGGCACCGCTCAGTTTGCCGGCGGCGTGCCCGCCATGTGCGATGGGGTTACCCAGGGGCAGCCGGGGATGGAGCTGTCGCTGTTCAGTCGTGATGTCATTGCCATGGCCACCGGGGTGGCGCTTTCCCACAACACCTTTGATGCCGGGCTCTGTCTGGGGGTTTGCGACAAGATCGTCCCCGGGCTGTTAATCGGCGCGCTGCACTTCGGTCATCTGCCGTTCATTTTCGTGCCCGCTGGGCCCATGACCACCGGCATCCCCAATGATGAGAAAGCGCGCATTCGCGGCCTTTACGCCGAGGGCAAAGTGGGCCGGGAGGCGCTGCTCGAGTCCGAAGCCCAGTCCTATCATGGCCCTGGGACCTGCACTTTCTATGGCACGGCGAACAGCAACCAGATGCTCATGGAGGTGATGGGCCTGCACCTGCCCGGTGCGGCGTTCGTGAACCCCAACACCCCGTTGAGGGACGCGCTGACCATCGCCGCGGGTCACCGGGTCATGGAGATCCTGGCGGACCGCGAGGCCTTCGCGCCGGTGGGCCGAGTGATCGATGAGCGGGCCATCGTTAACGGCATTGTCGGATTGTTGGCCACCGGCGGGTCCACCAATCACACCATTCATCTGATCGCCATCGCCCGCGCCGCCGGGCTTCGACTCACCTGGGATGACTTCGATGCCCTGTCGTCGGTGGTACCGCTGCTCACCCGCATTTATCCCAATGGCTCGGCGGACGTGAACCACTTTCATGCCGCCGGCGGCATGGGGTTCCTGGTTCGCGAGCTGCTGGATGCCGGGCTGCTGCATGACGAGGTCTTGACCGTGGCCGGCCGCGGCCTGAGGGCATACAGCGAAGAGCCCGCGCTGGCCGATGGCGGCGTGCGCTGGCAGCCCGCTCCCGCCACGGCGGGGGACGACAGTGTGATTCGCCCGGTGGACGCCCCGTTTGCCAGCGACGGCGGGCTGCGGGTGCTGGATGGCAATCTCGGCCGTGCCGTGATCAAGGTCTCGGCGGTCAAGCCCGAGCATCGGGTGGTGGAGGCGCCGGCGCGGGTGTTCAGCGATCAGCAGGCGGTGCTGGCCGCCTTCCGGGCCGGTGAGCTGGAAGGCGACTTTGTCTGCGTGGTCCGTGGTCAGGGTCCTCGGGCCAATGGCATGCCCGAGTTGCACAAGCTCACCCCGGAGCTGGGCGTTCTGCAGGGGCGGGGCCAGCAGGTGGCGCTGGTGACCGACGGCCGGATGTCCGGGGCGTCTGGCAAAGTCCCGGCGGCGATTCATGTCACGCCGGAGTGGGTGGCAGGCGGGCCCATCGGCCGCATTCGCGAGGGCGATGTCATTCGCCTGGATGCCGAGCGCGGCGAGTTGCAGGCGCAGGTCCCCGAGGAGGAATGGTCGCGTCGGGAATCCATCGGGGGTGTCTCCGAGCCCCAGCACGGCATGGGCCGGGAGATGTTCGCCAACTTCCGGGCGGTTGCCAGCGGCGCCGAGACCGGAGCGATCACCTTCATGCCCGGCGTGGCCACCGCGGCAACCGCGGGTGAGGCGATTTCCAGCCACGGGGGCGCGAAGCCATGACGGGTCAACTGTCCATGGGTTTTGTTCTGGGCCGGGCGCCGGTGATTCCGGTGCTGGCCATCGAGGAACCGGACCATGCGGTGCCCCTGGCGGAAGCGCTGGTGGCCGGCGGTCTACCGGTGCTGGAGGTCACGCTGCGCACCCCCGTCGCGTTGGAAGCGGTGGAGGCCATTGCCCGGCAGGTGCCGGACGCGCTGCTGGGGGTGGGGACGTTTACCCAGGCGGACCAGGCGCGATCCGCCGCCGATGCCGGCGCCCGATTTCTGGTCAGCCCCGGATTCACGGATCGCCTCGCGGTAGCCGCCGACGCCGCCGATCTGCCCTTGTTGCCAGGGGTGGCAACGCCGTCCGAGCTCATGAGCGCCGCGGAGGCTGAGATCACGCATCTGAAATTTTTTCCGGCGGAGGTGAACGGGGGCATTGCCGCCGTGAAAGCCCTGGGCGGGCCTTTTCCCGCGGCGCGCTTCTGTCCCACCGGCGGAATCAGCCCCCGGAATTACCTGGACTATCTGCAGCTTCCCAATGTGCTGTGCGTTGGCGGGACCTGGCTGGCGCCGCCGGATGCCGTTGCCGCAGGCGACTGGGCAAGAATCAGTGCCCTGGCGGCGGGCGCCTCCGGGCGGCGGGTGCCCGGGGAGAGCCGGCACTCGGAACCCGGTGCCGCCAGCGCTGACTGGTATTCCGTGGCCGGCGAGGAAGACCCCGGTAGCGCCGACGAAGACCTTCGCTGAAATTTTCTAGTTTAAAATGTACCAAAGCGGTCCTGTTTCCGGTATGATCTCCAACCATGATCAGGTTGAACCGGGAAACAGACTACGGTGTAGGCATCCTGGCGCTCATGGCGCGGGAGCCGGAGGCGCGGTTTAACGCGGCTTCACTGGCGGCCTCACGGGGCTTGCCGCAGCCGGTGGTCAGCAAGATCCTCAAGCACCTCGCCCGTCGGGGGATTCTGGTTTCCTATCGCGGCGCCAAAGGCGGCTATGGCCTGGCTCGCCGTCCCGAGGATATCTCGGTTGCCGAGATCATCACCGTACTGGAAGGGCCGATTGCCCTGACCGACTGCATCGAAGAGGGCCAGTCGGCCTGTCAGTACGGCGAAAACTGCCATGTGAGTGGCGTCTGGCACCAAATCAATGATGCGGTGCTCAAGGCGCTCTCCGAGATCAGTCTGGCCGAAATGACCCACGCCAACCCGGCGGAGTCCATCGGTCAGTCCCACACCCTGGAGTTTACCGGAGTGCGTTATGTCCGCTAGCACCGAGACCATCGAGCGTTTTACCAACAAGGGTTATGAAGCCGGTTTCGTCACCGATATCGAGCAGGATACGGTGGAGCCGGGTCTTAACGAAGATGTCATTCGTTTCATCTCGGCCAAGAAGAACGAGCCGGAGTGGATGCTCGAGTGGCGGCTGGAGGCCTACCGGAACTGGCTGACAATGCCGGAGCCGGACTGGCAGTACGTCCACTACGACCCGATCGACTTCCAGGCGATTTCCTATTTCTCCGCACCGAAGTCGGATGCGGATCGCCCGGAGAGCCTTGATGACATCGATCCGGAGATCAAGGCCACCTACGACAAGCTGGGCATTCCGCTCCACGAGCAGGAAATGCTGGCCGGGGTGGCGGTGGACGCGGTGTTCGACTCTGTATCGGTGGCCACCTCCTATAAGGACAAACTGGCCGAGCAGGGCATCATCTTCTGTTCCATGTCCGAAGCCATTGAGAATCACCCGGAGCTGGTGAAGAAGTACCTGGGCACGGTGATCCCGCGCAACGACAACTTCTTTGCGGCGCTGAACTCGGCGGTCTTTACCGACGGCTCATTCGTCTACATCCCCAAGGGCGTTCGCTGCCCCATGGAGCTGTCCACCTACTTCCGGATCAATGCCGCGAACACGGGTCAGTTCGAGCGGACGCTGATCATCGCCGAGGACAGCAGTTATGTCTCGTACCTCGAGGGATGCACGGCGCCCATGCGGGACGAGAATCAGCTGCACGCCGCCGTGGTGGAGCTGGTGGCGCTGGACAACGCCGAAATCAAGTATTCCACGGTTCAGAACTGGTACCCGGGGAATGCCGAAGGCAAGGGCGGCATTTACAACTTCGTGACCAAGCGGGGAGTCTGCGAGGGAGATAACTCCAAAATCTCCTGGACCCAGGTGGAGACCGGCTCGGCGATCACCTGGAAATACCCGAGCGTGGTGATGCGCGGTGACAACTCCGTGGGCGAGTTCTACAGCGTGGCCGTGACGCGGCTTCGGCAGCAGGCGGATACCGGCACCAAGATGATTCATCTGGGCAAGAATACCCGCAGCACCATCGTCTCCAAGGGCATTTCCGCTCAGGAGGGTCAGCAGGTGTACCGGGGCCTGGTGCGGATTGCTCCCACCGCGTCCAATGCGCGCAACTACTCCCAGTGCGACTCCATGCTGATGGGCTCGGAGTGTGGTGCACACACGTTCCCCTACCTGGACGTGAACAACACCACCGCCCAGCTGGAGCATGAGGCCACCACCTCAAAAATTGGTGAGGACCAGATCCTCTATTGCCTCTCCCGCGGTATTGCCGAGGAAGACGCGGTCTCGTTGATCGTCAACGGCTTCTGCAAGGAAGTCTTCCGGGAGCTGCCCATGGAGTTTGCCGTGGAGGCGCAGAAGCTGCTGGAGATCACTCTGGAGGATTCCGTCGGCTGATCATCGCCGACCGGTTCCCGCGGACCAACGAGCCGGAGCGGGTGTAGCCCGCTCCGTGAAAAGAATTTTTGAAAAAACCAATTCAGGAGTCAGACATGGCACTGCTGGAAATCCGCAATCTCCACGTCAATGTGGAGGGCAATGAGATCCTCAAAGGGTTGGATCTCACCATCGAGCCGGGCAAGGTTCACGCCATCATGGGTCCCAACGGTGGCGGCAAGAGCACGCTGGCGAAAGCGCTGGTGGGCGATGAAGCCTACGAAATCACCGAGGGCGAAGTGCTGTTCAATGGCCAGGACCTGCTCGAGATGGATCCCGAGGAGCGGGCCCGCGAGGGCGTGTTCCTGGGGTTTCAGTACCCGGTGGAGATTCCCGGGGTGTCCAACACCTATTTTCTGAAAGCCGCGGTGAACGCCATCCGCAAGCACCACGGCCATGACGAAATTGACGCCATGGAGTTTCTGGAGCTGGTGCGCGAGCGCGCCCGGCGGGTCAAGCTTGACGAAGGCCTGCTGCAGCGCCCGGTGAACGAGGGATTCTCCGGCGGTGAGAAAAAGCGCAACGAAATCTTCCACATGTCGGTGCTGGAGCCGAAGATCGGTATTCTCGACGAGACCGACTCCGGCCTCGACATCGATGCTTTGAGAACCGTCTCGGATGGTGTCAACGCCATGCGCAGCGATGACCGCTCCTTTCTGGTGATCACCCATTACCAGCGGCTGCTGCAGTACATCGTGCCGGACGTGGTGCATGTCCTCATGAATGGTCGGATCGTCAAGACCGGTGGCAAAGAGCTGGCCCATGAGCTCGAGAGCCAGGGTTACGAAGGCTTTGAGGAAAACGCGGCCTGAGGCCCGGGAGGAATCGGACCAATGCAAGCGGTTGCGAGAGAAAAGAGCACCTATCTGGAAGGCTTCGAGTCGGCACCGGCCGCCTCGGCGCGCTGGCTGGCGGATCTGAACCGGCGCGGGATTGATGCGTTTGAAGCCCGTGGCTTCCCCGGTCCCCGTGAAGAGGCCTGGCGAAAGACCAACCTGCGCCCGGTCACGGAGCACCATTTCCCGGTGGCCGAGGGGCAGGGCACCGCGCCGGCCGAGCTGATCGAGCGGCTGGGTGACCTGGGCGAGTGCCATCGGCTGGTGTTTGTGGATGGCCAGTTCTCATCGGCCCTCTCCGATCTGGAGGGGCTGGCAGCGGGCCTCACCGTGGCGCCGTTCAGTGAATATGGAGACAGCGCCCCGACCCATCTCACCGACCGGCTCGCCAGTCGGGCCGACATCCACTGGCATCCGTTCGCGGCGCTGAACACCGCCTTTTTCGCCGACGGGGCGTATGTGCATGTGGCCGCCGGCTCGCTCATCGAGAAGCCGTTGGCGATCACCCACATCACCACCCCCGAGGCGGACGGCCGGGCCATCTATCCGCGGGTCCTGGTGGACGCCGAAGATGGTTCGGAGGTCCGCGTTGTCGAGCGGTTCATCGGCGATGCGCAAACCGGTGCCATGGTTTGCCCGGTCAGTGAGCTGTTTGCCGGGGAGCGCACCATCCTCGACTACAGCCGCTTGCAGGAAGACGGGATCGCCACCATCAACATTGGCACGGTCAATTTGACGGCCCAGGCCGAGGCCTCCCTGCGGGGCGCATTCGTGGGTGATGGGGGGCGGCTGGCCCGCCTCGATCTGATCGCCGACCTGGAAGGCGAGCATGGCGAAATCGACTGCAACGGCATCTATCTCACCGAGGGCCGGCAGTTCACCGATTTCCATAACTGGTTCAACCATCGGGTGCCCAACTGCTATAGCCGGCAGCGCTTCAAGGGGATTCTCCAGGGACGCTCCGAGACCATTTTTGATGGCCTGGTGAAGGTGTTCGAGGGGGCCCAGAAGACCGATGCCGTGCAGGAAAACCGCAACCTGGTGCTGGGCAAGCGGTCGCTGGCCCACTCCAATCCGCGGCTCGAGATCTACGCGGATGACGTGAAGTGCACCCACGGTTCAACGGTGGGCGAACTCGATCAGGAAGCGTATTTCTACCTGCGCACCCGGGGTATCGATGCGGCCGGGGCGCAGGGCATGTTGACCCTGGCCTTCGCCGGCGAGATCGTGGACATGTTCCGGGTGAGCGGGGTTCGAGACCACGTCCGCAAAGTCCTCATGCGCCGGCTTGGCGTCGAGGATGACGATATTGGAGATATCCTTTGAGAGTGAGCGTCGAGCCAGATCCGGTGAACGCCGAGCCGCTGGACGTCCAGCAGCTGCGGGGTGACTTCCCCGTGCTCCAGCAGCCGATGAACGGCCATCGGCTAGCTTTTCTGGACAGCGCGGCGAGCGCCCAGAAGCCCCAGGCGGTGATCGACGCTGAGCGAGGGTGCTACGAGCGTTACTACGCCAACATCCATCGCGGCGTTTACCAGCTCTCCCAGCAGTCCACTCAGGCCTACGAGGGCGTGCGGGAAATCGTCCGGCAGTTCCTCAACGCCGATAGCGAACGCGAGGTGGTGTTCGTTCGGGGCGCCACCGAGGCGATCAACCTGGTGGCTCAGTCCTTTGTGCGGCCGATGTTGGGGCCTGGGGACGAGGTTCTAATCACCGGCATGGAGCACCATGCCAATATCGTCCCGTGGCAGATGATCACCGAGGTCACCGGCGCGCGGCTGGTGGTGGCCCCGGTGCTCGATGACGGCCAACTGGACATGGACGCCCTGCGGGAGCGCATCAGCGATCGCACCCGCTTTATCAGCGTTGTCCATGTATCCAACACCCTGGGAACCATCAACCCGGTGGAAGCCATCACCGCCCTGGCCCGGGAGCGGGGCATCCCGGTGCTGGTGGATGGCGCCCAGTCAGCGCCGCACATGACCGTCGA
This sequence comes from Spiribacter sp. 2438, assembly GCF_009676705.1. Lineage (GTDB taxonomy): Bacteria > Pseudomonadota > Gammaproteobacteria > Nitrococcales > Nitrococcaceae > Spiribacter. The sequence goes on from NZ_CP046046.1 coordinate 779,826, forward strand.
CATGCAGGCGCTGGGTGCGGACTTCTACTGCTTTTCCGCCCACAAGACCTATGGGCCCAGCGGCGCCGGGGTGCTGTGGGGTCGTCTGGAGCACCTTGAGGCCATGCCGCCCTACCAGGGCGGCGGTGACATGATCCGCACCGTCACCTTCGAGAAAACCGAATACGCCGAGCCGCCCCAGCGCTTCGAGGCGGGCACGCCGAATATCGCCGGGGTTATCGCTCTGGGCGCGGGCCTTGAGTACATGATGGGCATTGGGCGGAACCGCATCCTCGACCACGAAGTGGGATTGCTGGAGTACGCCAACGAGGCGATCAAGGAAATCAACGGGTTGCGGGTGATCGGCACGGCACCGGACAAGGCCGGCGTTATCTCGTTCGTGATGGACCATGCCCATCCCCACGACATCGGCACCATCCTGGACATGGAAGGCGTGGCGGTGCGGGCGGGCCATCACTGCACCCAGCCGTTGATGCAGCGATTCGGGGTGCCGGCCACCGTGCGCGCTTCCTTCGGCCTGTACAACGACCGAGCCGATGTGGACCAGCTGGTGGCGGGTCTGCGAAAGGTCAACGAGCTCTTCGGTTAGCCATGTCAGATCTGCGGGCCCTGTACCAGGAGGTCATCCTGGATCACAACAAGCACCCGCGGAATTTCCGGGCGGTGGATCCGCATAGCCACGGCGCCGATGGCCACAATCCGTTATGCGGTGACAGCCTGAGACTCGAACTGCGGGTGGACGACAACGGGATGATTCAGGACATCGGTTTCCAAGGCACGGGTTGCGCCATATCCATGGCCTCGGCGTCCATTCTGACCGAGTGCCTGCGCGGCAAAACCGTTGAGGAAGCCCGGACACTGTTTGATCGGTTCCACCGACTGGTCACTGAGGAGGCCACCGATTCCGATCCGGATTTGGGCAAGCTGGCAGTTCTCGCCGGCGTCAGGGACTATCCGATGCGGGTGAAATGCGCGACGCTGCCCTGGCACACCCTGCAGGCGGCACTCCAGAATCAGCCTGAGGTCTCGACGGAATAGCCATGGCAGAAACCGCTGATCCCGCCGCACTCCGGGCCGGCATCGTGGAGGCGCTGAAAAAGGTCTATGACCCGGAGCTTCCGGTGGATGTGTACGAACTCGGCCTCATTTACGAAATCGACGTGGACGAAGAAGGGTTCGTGGATGTCCTGATGACCCTGACGTCACCCGCCTGTCCGGTGGCCGGCCAGATGCCCATCATGGTCAAGGCCGCCGTTGAAGACGTCATCGGTGTCCAGGCGGCGGAGGTGGAGCTCACCTGGGATCCGCCCTGGACCCAGGACCGCATGTCAGAGCGCGCCCGCCTGGAACTCGGTTTCATGTAATCGGGCGTCCGTCGGCGCCTGAAAAAGACCGAGGTCCGCGCCACCGCCGTCGTGGCTGTCCTGCTGGATGAAGGACGGGATCAGCCCGGTGGGAGCATGGTGACCGGCGACCCGACTCCCCCTTCCGCCGGCCGCGTGGTAGACGAATAGATCATTGAGCAGTATCCGCTCGCCCTCCATGCCATCCACCTCGGTGATCTTCGTGATGCGGCGGGCGCCATCGCCGAACCGAGTCAGCTGCACGATGATGTCCACCGCGGAACTGATCTGCTCCCGGATGGCCCGGACCGGCAGGTCGAAGCCCGCCATCATAGTCATGACCTCCAGCCTGGCGACCGCATCCCGCGGTGAATTGGCATGGGCGGTGGTAAGTGAACCGTCATGACCGGTGTTCATGGCCTGCAGCATGTCCAGGGCCTCGCCGCCCCGGCACTCACCCACCAGAATGCGGTCCGGTCGCATCCGCAGGGCGTTTCTGACCAGGTCCCGAATGGTGATTTCGCCACTGCCCTCGATGTTGGCGGGACGGGATTCCAGAGCGACCACATGATCCTGCTGGAGCCGGAGTTCTGCCGAATCCTCGATGGTGACAATGCGCTCACCTTCAGCGATAAAACCCGACAGCGCGTTGAGCACTGTGGTTTTGCCGGTCCCGGTCCCGCCAGCAATGATGATGTTGCGACGCTGTTCGATGCAGATCTGCAGAAATTGCGCCATGGAATCACTCAACGCGCCGGCTTTCACCAGGTCCTTGAGTGTCAGATGCCGCTCGGGAAATCGGCGGATGGTCAATGTTGCTCCCCCGAGTGCCAGGGGCGGAATAATCGCATTCACCCGGGAACCATCCGGCAGGCGGCCGTCCACCAGCGGTGACCCCTCGTCCAGACGGCGCCCCAGTGGCGAGACGATGCGATCGAGAATCCCGAACAGCGAAGCCGACGAGCTGAAGCGCAGGGGCGTCAGCTCCAGTCGCCCATGACGCTCCACGTAAATCCTGTCCGGTCCGTTCACCATGATTTCGCTGACGTCGTTATCGGCCAGCAAGGGCTCGATGGGGCCGAGCCCGACCGTCTCGGCCACCACCGCCTGCACGGCTTCCTCGGCGGCGATGTTCGGCGGCAGCTCAAGCGCGCCCTCATTGAGCAGCGCCCAGGCGGTCGCCTGAGCCTCCTCACGGAGGCGCTCCGTTGAAAGCGTTTCCAGCACATCCCGTTGATAGAGATCCAGGCGCTGACTGATTGCCTCCTGGAATTGCCGGGCCAGTGCCGGTCCGATCACGGGGCCCGCGGGTGCCTCCGGTTCGTCGGCAATGGCTGCCTCCTCCACCAGCGCGGAGGGGTCCACCGGATCGGACGCGGGCCGTTGCAGTACCACATCGGCGAGCTCCACCGGGTCGCCGGGGGCCAGGGGGCCGACTTCCCGGACCGGCTCGCCGTCGTGGAGGAGGGGGTGGCGGGCGCTCAGGGCACGCAGCCAGAGCCCCTGGGCGTCGTAGCGAATCTCGGCGTGCCGGCGCGCCATCTGCGATGGCCGGATCGGGATGTCGCAGTAGCGACTGCGGCCAACCACCTGCCGGCTGTCCGGCGGCACGGTCTGCTCGAATTGGCCGGATTGGGTGGTGATGGATAGCGTCAGCGGCGTCATTACGGCGGTAACTCCAGGGGCAATGGTTGATGACCGGCGTCCGGGGTGAATGGCTCGATTTCAGCGGTTTCCCGAACCCCGGAGGGTGTGGGTTCTGCGGGTGAGGGCGTGGCGACCGATACCGGCGCCGGCGGCGCTTCTTCCTGAAGATAGGGCGTGATCACCACCACCAGTTCGGTTTCATCGCTCTGGAAGCGCCGGGACCGGAATAGCTCACCGATAACGGGCAGATCGCCGAGGCCGGGGACCTGACTAACCGCCTCGGACTGCCGACCGTCGATGAGACCGGCAATGAGCATGGCTTCACCGCTGGGGCCACGCATTTCGGTGTTGGCCTGACGGACCGAGAAGCCGGGGATGCCCATGACGGTGACGGATTCGTCCACATCGCTGATTTCCACTTCCACCCGGGTGCGGATCTGGTTGTCAGCCATCACGGCCGGTTCCACCCGCAGCAGGATGCCGTAGTCCCTGAAAGACACCGTGGTCGCGCCGTCGTCGCCCTGGATCGGAATGGGGACTTCTCCACCGGCCTGAAACTGGGCGCTGGAGCCACTCAGTGTCGAAAGCATGGGCTCGGCAATCACCCGCGCCTCGCCGGACTCGCCCAGCAGGTCGATCATGGCGTTGAGGTTGAGGCCGACCCCGAGATAACTGTTGGCCTGGCCGATATCCAGCGGCAACTGGTCCGCCGGGAGGAAGCCACCGAAATCGCCGCGGAAGACGTTGTTGGTCCGCAGATCCGAGGCCCAGGCGAAGCTGACGGCGGGAGACCGGGGACTCCAGTCGACGCCGATCTGCTCAAGCTTCGAGCGACTGAGCTCGACAAAACGGGCCTCCAGCCGAACGGTTTTCGGCGGGGGGGCATCAAAGTCCGCGGAAAAGTTGCGAATGTCCGGATAAAGGGTCAAAAGGCGTTGCAGCCGGGCGGCATCCTGGGGCGACTCCGGTGTTCCGGTCAGGATCAGGTGGTCCTCGACAGCGTTCATGGTGACCCCGTCGATCAGGCTGACCAGATGCTGCACGGTGGCCTTGTCGGTGCCGGCGCCGGGGGCATGGACATGAATCGGGTAGACACTTCGCTGTCCATTGCCATGCCAGATCACCAGATCCGTGTGCCCCGGCGAGCGACCGAATATCAGCACTTCGCTGCGGGCCTCAATCACCTCCACGGCCGCCACCTCGCCGCTGGCGATCGCCACTCGCTCGATATCATCTGCCTCGACGATGTGCGAGCGCCCCACCGGGACCTCCACCACACCGGCGGACTGCACCGGCAGGATTCCCGCCATGAAGAACAACAGCAGACCCAGTATCCGGCCTCTGACCCGGCCGTGTTCTCTCATCGTCGACCTCCAATGATCACCTCCACACCGGGGGTTCGGTCGGCATCGGCGCGGTCCTCGCTGAAAATCGACCTAGCGTCCACCAAAAACGGATCGATCGGGCCATGGTCGTCGGTGCCACGCAGTGCCACGTGAATTTCTCCCATGGTTTGAGCCTGGGTGATCCTGGCGGCGTTCTCGGGGGAGACCGCGACGGTAATATCCCGGTAGGAGGCACTGCCGAATCCGCCGTGGGGGTCGTTGCCGCCCAGGTCATCGCCGATGGCAATAATCGGCACATCCGAGAGCAGCGGCGCGGTCTGGCGCTCTCCCTCAGTCCGCCATGTGATCATCAAATCCACCCGATCCGCCGGGTTGAGCAGGGTGTTGAGGGTGGATGCCCCGGACAGCGGCAGGGTGATCGCGCGGTCACCCGGGGTGATCAGCTCCGCCAGTCGGGTTGTCTGGTCATGCTCGAGATGACTGGGTAGCAACGGCTCTCCCGGTTCCACCGGCGCCCGAAGCAGCGCTCCTGCGTAGTCCGGCCACTGATCCTCGGTGATCGCGGCGGCATGCAGGTAGTTGACCGGCACCTCGCGCAGCGCCACGCGCTGGGCAGCCAGTCGGTCCCCCTGCATCAGGGGCTGATTGGCCACCAGAACCGGCCGGGCCTGGTGATCGGCGCGCAGGGAGGATTCGATGGCGGCGGTCTGCTCGGCCAGGTGCCGGTCGGCGAGAAAGGTTCCCGCCCCGCCGGCCATCAATGCCCCCGCCCCCAGGAGGAGTCCGCGAACAATCGGGTTCATCTCACACCGATCCCCTTAGAGAGGCAGCGAAAAGGTCCACAGCAGACGTTCTTCGCGAAGGGAAAGCATCGCGATCACGGCGTCCGCGCCCTGCCAGACGACCACCAGTCCGGCGGCGATCGCCAGATACTCTGCGGTGCTCATGGATTGATCCCCTTACTGGCCGGGCAGAAAAAGAATATGGGCCTGACTGCCCTGAGCTTCATGAGCCACCGCGACATAAAGGCGTGGGTCACCCGGCTGGCCCTCAAATAACCGGGTTTTCATGGGTCGATCCGGCGAAGGCAGATCGGACGGGACGGGGCGGGACTCATAGCCCTGCATCTGCAGCCAGTCCGTGATACGGGCAAGGGCGACGGCGGGGGGGCGTTGCGAGATCAGGGATATCGTGCGCGCTTCCTCGTGACGAAGATCCTGAATGGGTTCGAGTCCGGGGATGCGGACTTCCGGAGCGATGGCTGGCTCAGTTCCCGCGGGCGGCATCTGGATCTCCGAGAGTTGAACGGCACTGCCACGGCCACTGGAAAAAGCCGTCACCTGGACGCTTCGTTCCAGCGATCTGAGTGACAGCTGCCTTTGACCGGATTCGGGCTGCCATTCATCCAGCACCCCGCTTCGATCCGACCAGAGGTTGCGGTAATGGCTTATTACGTCTCGGGGTGCCAGCTCGGTCTCGTAGGCCTGAAAGCAGATCTCCAGGCCATTGAATTCGGCCACTTCGGTGTCCATCACCAGTGCCGCGTCGGACGGCCGGTGATTGCCGGCCGTTAGCACCGTGCAGGCATCGGATGCATTGGCGCTGGACGGCAGGGACAGTCCCACCAACAGCACCAGGCCGGCAATCAGTGGTGACGAAACCCGATCAGTGAACGACGGATGGCGGTACAAAGTCGGTGCCTGCGGCATATCTTCCCTCCCTGAAGACTGGAAAACGTCCGATGAATCGAGCCGGCCGGGTGAAGACATCCACCGGCCGGCTTGCAACAATCCGGTTGGCCCGGCGCTGGTATTCGCGGTTGGATCGGGCTGCCCACGTTCCGGTGAGCAGCGCTGCTGAAGCGGTGATTTGCGGGGCGGAGTCACCCGTGTCCGTGTCCCGGGGCGCCTCCTCGAGGGAAAGCGTGACGCTCTGTTCGTGAACGATGAGCGGCGAGTCCGCCAACCCCAGCATGTCCGAGGACAGTCCGGCCAGCCCCACGCCCGTGGGCATGAATCGGCCCTGTGCCAGTAGGGCAGCACCTGGTCCATCGTCGCTCAGGCCGCCCGTCTCTTCATGGCCTGGATAACGCGCCTGAATGCCTGCTGCCTCGGTGTCAGTCACCAGCGGCCTCCGGCCGCCCTCTCGCAGAGCATTACGGCTGTAGCCGTCCTGCTCGATGGTCTCGACGGGCACCACCGGTGCGCGAACATCACCATGGATCCGGTCGCGCAGCTCCGTGACGACGCTGCTCCTGACCGGTTGTCCTGGCGGAGTTGTAAGGCCCTCCCAGACTGCATAGCGCGCGCCCAGAGTGGTGTCCCGCTGGATCTCGGCGAGCCGGCCGAGGTGGTCGACGGCCCAGAATGCCGGGATCAGTACCAGCAGGCCCAGGATCACTTCGGTGAATGCACTGCCGCACTGGCAGGCGCACCGGCGTTGGTTCCTCGGCCGGGTCACAGCGACAACTCCGCCGCATTCACCAGTCGCGCCTGCCAGTACGGATTGAAAAGACTGGCAAGGTCACTCTGACGCGGGCATTGACGAGCGCCGCGGCAGGCCTCCGGCAGCTGGTAGCGCACCTCGGCGGTGCTGAGATGATGATGATTATCCCGGCCGTCAGTCTCCGCCGGAGACCCCGTGCTGACCAGCGCCGGAATACGGAAAGCGCGGTTTTCCCGAATGCCCTCCGAAAGCCGTTGATAACGCCGAATTCCGCGGTAACCCCCCGCGAGTTCCCGGGCGTCGGCCTGGCCGCTCGCCAGGGTGCGCCAGCTCCCCCAGCGCAGCTTCGTCACGTTGTACTCCCCATACTGCAGCCGGTCGGCTGACCGCCAGCCCCCGGCGGATGGGTTGTCGGCCCGGTTGGTGGGCCCCTGCTTTCGAAACCGGATCAGCAGCGGAATGCGGCTCGACCAGGTTCGACCGCCGGTGCCGAAGCGGGGAGACCCGGTGCTTTCCCGGCCCCGAATCCAGCGGGAAAGATCCGAGTCATGGTCAATGGTCTCGCTCAGAATTCGGGAGAAGTAGCGGTCGTCACGGCCGGGCCGATCACCGGTGACGTGGCGCGCCATGTTCACGGCCCATCCGCCGAGCAGCCCCTGCGCGGCCTGCCGGTAGGGTGAGGGGATTCGATTCAGGTGACTCATGCGATTGACGTCGAGTTCGGAGCCATACCCGGTGGCGACTTCCCGCATGATGGTGTTGAGGTGCCAGGGCATGATTTCCCGGCGCAGGTCCAGCTGGGCGGTGGCATACAGCGCATTCAGCCCATCAAGGCCGCGAATCATGACGCCGCTGGTGGTGGCGGCCAGTATCCGCGCCCGGCGGGCCACTTCACGGCCCTGAGCCACCGCGGTGCCCACGCCGGGCAAGTACCGGGCGAGCCGGGCAATTCGGTCGATGGCGCTGTCGGCGTAGCGGAGCCAGCTGATGTAGGCCACCAGATGTCCCACGGCGATGTGATTGGCCACCATGGCGCGGTTGCTGTAAGCCAGCAGGTTCATGCGCCGCGCCGTCCACACCGCCGCGCTGTAGGCGGCCCCATCAGCGGCGTTGACCACAACCGTTGACTGATGAACCGCCTGACTCATTCGGTGGGTCGCCAACAGAGTCACAACCGTGATCAGGATCACTGCCAGCAGGACCGGCAGGACCTGTCCCCGATCATCCCTAGTTCTGGGCATCGAAGTTTTGCAGCGTGGTCTGCTGAGAGGCGCGGCTGGCGGCCCGGTCCGAGTCACTCTCGGCGCGCTGGATCTGCTCGCTGCCGTCCTGACCGGCCATTTCCCGAGCCATGGCCGCCGCCTGGTTAGCGATGGTATCGCCAAATGCCGAGAAGATGCCGATGCCGGCGACGGCGATCAAAGCGGTGATGATGATGTACTCGGACATGCCCTGCCCGAGCTGGCGGTTCCGGAGCCGGGATTCTGCTGCCATGGATGACCTCCTTTGCCTGTGTGGGGGATGAGGCTATCGGCGGGGTTCCAACGCCACCAGTACCGTCAGTCCATTAGCGGATCATTCCTGCCGAGCGGCAGTGTTCATCGGGACTAGCGGCCCGCAGCCAGTGGATCATCGGGGAGTCGGGATCGACGGAGTGGAATCCGCCAGTGAACGGATCGAAGCGCACCGCATGGCCGGCCGCTTCCTTGCGCACGGCCAACAGCCGATCGTCCTGCCGCAGCAAGCCATACGCGGGCGCAGCCACCGGCCCTCGGCCATCCGCGATGACCCCCGCGGTTTCGCAGAGCCAGCGAAGGCTGCCAGTGCGACCCTCGGGCACATCCCGCCAGTGTGCGGGTACGCCGAATTGCCGTGCGACCAGCGCTAAGGCACCCGCGTCCGGGTTCGAGGCCGAGGTGACCGCCTGGTAAGTGAATCCGGACGTGAGCCAACCCGGGGTTGAGGTGCGATCCGGCGGGCCCAGGAACAGCAGCGGCAGGCTCAAAAAGACGGCCAGCCCCGCCATCCGGTTGCCGGTATGGCCGCTGATGGCAGACGGGTGGCACCGAAGGGCACCCCATAGTGTTGCCAGCACCCCAATCGCGGCGACCACCGTAATGAACGACCGGTGTTCCGGGTGGTGGCTGTCCACCGCCATTGTCACCAGGCGAAACGGCATCGGCTCCGGATTGCTGGCGGCCTCCAGGCGCCCATCCGGCCGCAGTAGGTCACCCGGCCGGCCGTTCTCGGCCACCACCACCGGAATGTTGGCATTGGCGGCTTGCAGGTGGGTGGCCCAGCGATGGATGGTCGCCAGTCGGGGTCCCGCCGCCAGGGCCGTGCCGCTGAGGTTAACGATCAACTGCGCCTCAGCCTGCCGGATCCGCTGGACGGTCCCCTGGCGCAGTGTATCGGAGCAGATCAGGATCGCGACGCGGACGCCGTCAATGTCGACCAGCGGCGGTTCGCCCGTCGAGGGCGTTAAATAATCCTCGGCGAACGGCAGTGGGCGTACCTTTTCGACGCGTTGAGTGGATCCGTCACTGGAGCGTGCGATGCCGACACTGCCGAGCTGTCCCGGGCTCCTGTAGATATAGCCGTGAAGGATTTCCAGGGGTTGGCGCTGCGGTGATTCAGCCTCGGGGCGCTCTGGCCACTCCGCCACCGGCGGCTGACGGTAGCCGGGTGTCGCCGACTCCGGCCAGACAATCCAGTCCGCCCCCGCCGCCTTCGCCTGATCCCGCCCGTGGGCCTGTCGCTGGAGGATGTCCTCGAGGACACCGTCGGCGGCCACCCAGTCGCGCTCCAGCCCACTCAGGTGGGTTTCCATGAGGGCAATCCGGATGGATGGGGAGGCATCGGTGCTGGCGGGCGCGGGCGTGGCACCGTCGTGGGCACCGGCCAATACCATCAACGGCAAACAACCACTGGCAAGGCCGCTGGATGCCACCGAGCGAAGACCCCGACCGTTCAGGATATGCCTGAGGGCGAGGGCGGTGCTGGCCTGGAGGAGGCCCAACACCAAATCCGAGCCGAGCAGGCCGAGGATGTTGACGATCCGGACCACGCCGGGCACTGGCGTCGCCGGCAGGGTCAGGGAAACCGGCGACCCGGCATACCGCAGCCCATGCAGCATCAGGACCAGGACGACGATGGCCGACAAGATGCGGAGGCCGCTGCTGCGCCCGGATCCGTCCGCGGCGAGGCAGGCGGCGGTCATGAACGGGGCCACGGTAACCAGCAGCAGGGCGGCGATGGTCAATGGCGCTTCGGTGAGCGCGACGGCACTGACGTAGAACACCGGGGCCAGGGTCAAAGGCAGGGTGTGGAGCAGACGAGGGGTCAGGGGACCGGCCAGCCCCATGACCCAGGGGACAAGCCAGAACAGTCCGGCGAGGCTCAGTTCCAGCGGCGGCAGGGCGAGAATCGCCAGCAGACCGGCGAGGAGTCCATGCACGCGGGTCAGGGCGCCGCGGCGTGGTCCTCGCCCAGCTCATGAAGGGCACGGCGAATCTCCACCAGGGTCGGTCGCTGGGCACTCACGGGGGCCAGTCGCTGGTGCTCCAGCAGCAGTTGCCGGGCGGCCTCAAGATGGACGATGGCGAGGTTGTGGATCGCCAGGACATGCCCTCGATCCCGCTCGCGGACGGCTTCGAAGGCATGTCGGGCGTCTTCAAGGCGTCGCTGCTGGTAGGCAATAACGCCAAGCTGGAAGTGCGGTGAAATCAGATCGGGTGCCTCGTTGATCAGGGCCCGGTAAAGACGTTCGGCCTCGGCGAGATCTCCACGTCCCATGGCCCGGTCAGCGGCTTCAAGATCCTCGATGACCGCATCGGTGCGTGCATTGCCACCGGTGGAGTGACCGTTGGTGGCGCAGCCCGTCAAACTCAGGCAAAGAATCAGCAGCAGCGGTATCAAACGGGATCGGCGTGTCATGGTGGTGTCATCGCCTCCTGTAGCTGCTCACCGGCGGTCGGGCACCAGACCGGCGCGGGGTTCATCTCCAGGCAGTGGCCGGCTCCCCGGGGTGCTCTGATGACGCGCCCGGGGGGTATCGCCGGATGAATGGCGAGGACCCGCCAATCGGCGGCCAGATAAACCAGGGTCAGCGGGTAGCGCATCCCGATGGTGTGAACGCTGCCCGCCGGGGAGAGCATTAATGCCTCGTTGGCTTCCGGGGGGTGTTTCGTGCCCAGCAGCCCCACCAGCCGGTCTTGAAAAGACCGGGCGCGGTAAACCTTGAGCGACCGGCCGGGCTCCCGGGTGCTCACCAGTGTCAATCGCTTAAGCCGGCGCCAGCTCACGGCAGACCCCCGAGGTTCAGGAATTGCAGGGCGATCGGGAAGCCGATGATGAGAAACGTCACCGGGAACAGCAGGGTGACCAGTGGCAGCAGCATGCGCACCGGCGCTTCGTTGGCCCGCTTTTCCGCCGCGGCAAAGCGCTCCCGGCGGCGTTGGCGCGCTTGTTCACCGAGCACATCGCTAATGGCCGCGCCGGTCTCGTCGGCCTGGATCAGAGCGGCCACAAAACTTTTCACCGCCGCCAGGTCGGTGCGGTTGGCAAGCCCTTCCAGTGCCTGATGGCGACTGGAGCCGGTGCGGATCTCCCGGCCGAGTCGCTGGCACTCCTGGCGCAATGGCCCCGGGGGCAAAAAGCGGATGGCCTGATTGAGTGCCGCGCTGAAGCCCAGACCGGCCCGTATGGACAGGGTGAGTAGCTCGAGCAGGGCGGGAAACTCGCGGGCAACAATCTGCTGACGGCGCCGGGCCTGCTCGTGCAGCCAGAGCTTGGGGTAAACAACCCCCAGCAGGATGGCTGACAGGACGAGGGCTCCGGCCTGACTGCCAGCCATATTGAGGCCGTGTGCCGCTCCCAGGCCCGGAACCACCGCGGCCAGGGCCAGCAGCGCCTGCAGGGCCTGCAGTTCGGCGGGCAGAATCGCATAGCCGACGCCGGCACGGTCGAGTGCTTTTTGCAGCGCGGCGGCGCGGTGGGGGGTAACGGCGCGGTAACCGGCGAGGGTTCGGGCGATGGGGAGCAACCAGCGGAACAATGCCGGGGCGGGATCCCGCCAGGTATCCCGACTTTGCCAGTGGCCGGGGCGGAGCAGGTCCGCCAGACTCAGCGCGAGCAGCGCCGCGCTGAAGCCGAGCAGTCCCGCAATGGCCGTTGCGCCGATTTCAGACATCGATTCGGACGATGCGACGGATCCAGAGGGTTGCGACCCCGGTCATCACGCCAATCACTCCCAGAAGCGCCTGACCGGCCAGGGTCGTGAAAAGCTGACTCATGAGGGCCGGTTGCTGGAGATACAGCATGGCGCCGATGCCCACCGGCAGCAGCGCCATCACCCGGCCCTGCATGCGACCCATCGACGTTAGCGCCTGTACCCGATCCTCCACCGCGGCGCGCTCCCGCAGGGTCGCCCCCAGGCTGTCGAGAATGCTGGCCAGGTCACCACCAACCTGGCGGGTGATCAGAATGGCGCTTCGAAAAAGCGCGATCTCCTCGGTGGGAATGCGACGGTGAAGATCATCGAGTATCGGTTCCAGATCTTCGCCCAGGCGCTGACGCTGAATAATGAGGGCAAACTCCTCCGCCAGTGGACGCGGTTGCCGCTGTGAAACCAGTTCGAAACCGCGGCCCAGATTGCTGCCGGCCCGCAGTGAGGCGGCCAGCGCCTGCAGGGCATCCGGCAGCTGACGGATCAGGGTGCGCTGGCGCCGGGTGCGAATGAACCCCACCAGTAGACGCGGCGCGGCGAGACTGGCGAGTCCGAGACTCACCGCTACGGGCCAGGGCAGAAGTGGCAGGGTGACGATAAGGACCAGACCCGCACTGACGAAGGCCGCCATGACCAGTCGGGAAGTCGGCATGTTGATGAACTGGGCCCGCAGCTGACCGCCCACCTCGTCGTTCATGTGGCGCTGGTAGCCCTGAATCGCCGCCGGACCCAAAACGGCGAGCGCCGCCACCCCCAGGCTGGAGGCCGCGAACGCGGCAATCGCAATAAATGGTGATTGACTGAGCATGAACTCCATCCCTGTGATGGCAAGCCACGACGTCCCTGTCGCGGCGCTATTCAGTCAACCGCTCTGGCGAGGTCCAATCAACTACCGCACGTCGGCTTCTGGGCGAAGTAGGCCGCCAGAAATGCCTCGAAGGGGGGTTGGTCCGTGGCTTCCAGCCGAGCCTGCTCCGCTAGGGACTCGGCGGCTTCTTCGGCCAGCGTTGCGGCCATGGTCGGCTCCAGCGGCTGGTCACGAAGGGTTTCGGCATGATCGGCAGAGACCCGCAGACCAAACTCCACGAACTCCTCGTGGTTGCGGTCCATGACCTCCAGCACCCGGGCTGAGGGCGTCAGTGACGCATCGTCGATGCGCTCCCGGTACCGGGAGAGAATATGGCGGTAGTGGTGCTGATCGTGCACTTCATCCAGCAGCTCGGCCGGCCCGGCCATGCCGTCGAAGATCTCCCGCGCCCAGTCCCTGAGACCGACCCGCTCGCCGTCGGCGCGATGGAGTTTCAGCTCGGGATCCCGGCCAGCGCGGGCCACCAGGCCCTGATTGGCGTTAATGCGGCTCTGCTCGGCGGCGTCGATGGCTGGGCTATCCGAGAGCAGACAGAAAAGCAGGAGTATTTCCAGGAAATCCGTCTGATCATGGGTGATACCAATCGGAGAGAACGGATCCAGGTCGAGGGCCCGGATCTCGACGTATTCCACCCCGGCGCGGCGCAGTGCGCAGGTGGGTTGTTCACCGGAGCGGGCAGCCGCTTTGGGCCGCACGAAACTGTAGTACTCATTTTCGATCTGGAGGACGTTGGTGTTGAGCTGACGCCACTCGCCGGCGACCTGGGTGCCGATGCGAGCGTACTCCGGATCCGGTGTCTCTATGGCATGCCGAAGGCTGCTCACGTAGGAGTCCAGATCGTTGTAGCTGATGTTGAGCGCGGCCTGGGCGTTGTTTTTGTAGCCAATGTCACTCATGCGCAGTGACGTGCCGTAGGGGGTGTAAAAGGTTCGTGGCGAGAAGCTCTCAAAGTCCAGATTCTGCCCGCCGGTGAAGGATTTGCAGATGGCCGGGGAGGCTCCCATGAGGAAAGGCACCAACCATCCGTATCGCTGAAAATTGCGGATCAGTCGAAAATAGAAATCCGAGCGAAAGGCGGCAAATTCGCGACGGTCATTTTCGCTGGCCTGAACCGCCCGCAGGAACGGCTCACTGAACGAATAATTGAAATGAATGCCGGCGATGGCCTGCATGGCACGCCCATAACGCCAGTCCAGACCGCGTCGATAGACATGTTTCATCTGGCCGATGTTGGAGTGGCCATAGTCGGCAATCGGGATGCTGGCGTCGCCATCGGTCAGGCACGGCATGCTGGTCGCCCAGAGGATTTCGTCGTCGATCACCCGGGCGGTGTACTGATGCAGCGCGTGCAGACGGGCGAGGGCATCTTCGCTGTCCTGGAATGCCGGCGTGACGAATTCCAGCAGCGCTTCGGAATAGTCCGTGGTGATCTGTGGATGGCAAAGCGCGGATCCCAGGCCCCGGGGATGGGGACGCTGGGATACGCGGGCATCCGGGGTGACGCGCAGACTTTCTTTTTCCAGTCCCTTGAAGCTGCCGCGAAGCAGGCCCCGCTGTCCGCCGGCCTGCACCCCACGCACCCGATTATCGACGCTCGCGTTCATGTCTCTCCGATGCGGTTCGGTCAGAAAGCGCAGATTGTGCCCGTCGCGCCCGGCATTTGAAATGCCAATGCTGCATTGCGTCTGGTCACCGCCCCGTGGGGGTCGGTATGGTCAGGATGACGGAGAGAAGCATTTTAAAAAGGAGGCATCCCATGGCGAGAGTAGCACTGATCACCGGCGGCACCCGGGGCATTGGCGCAGCGATTGCACAGGCTCTGGTCCAGTCGGGACACAAGGCGGTGGTGACTTACCAGGGCAATGACGAGAAGGCCGCGGCATTCACCGACGAAACCGGCATTCCGGCTCGCAAGTGGGATGTGGGCGATTTTGATGCCTGCCAGACGGGTATCGCCGAGGTCGAGGAATCCATCGGGCCGGTGGACGTGTTGGTCAACAATGCTGGCATTACCCGGGATGGCACATTGCACAAAATGACGGCCGAGGACTGGGACGCCGTGATCCGCACCAATCTGACCTCAGCATTCAACATGACCCGTGCCGTGATTAATGGCATGCGTGACCGGGGCTTCGGCCGGATCATTCAAATCAGCTCCATCAACGGCCAGAAAGGGCAGATGGGCCAGGCCAACTACGCCGCGGCCAAGGCCGGCATCATCGGGTTCACCAAGTCCATCGCCCAGGAAAATGCCCGCAAGGGCATCACCGCCAATGTGGTAGCGCCGGGTTACATCGGGACGGAAATGGTGCAGGCGGTCCCGGAGAAGGTGCTGGAGCAGATTGTCTCCCAGATCCCGGTGAATCGCCTGGGTGAAGCCGAGGAAATCGGCCGCGCGGTGGATTATCTCGCCAGTGACGCCGCCGCTTTTGTGACCGGCTCCACCATCAGCATCAATGGCGGCCAGTGCATGGTCTGAACGGCGGGGTCAGTGGCCGCTGTCGAATAGCCGTCCACCCTGCTCGTCGATCAGCCGCTGGGCTTTGTGGGTGGTCATTTCAGCGGCCACCTCGCGGCTGCCGTAGACATCGGCCCGCACAAACGGCACGGCCTCCTCGCCATCCCCGGTGGTGCGGACAATTCGGCCGCTCACTCGCCATCCACCGGCGTCCTCAATGGGCGCTGCGATGATTTGATACCCCTGATAAGTGGTTTCGCTGACCGGCTCCGGCGGGGTGTCGGTGTCCGTCCCACCAAGCATTTTCCTCAAGAATCGTATTACCATGGCGCCACTTTGCCGGCTGGCGGCCGGACGTTCAACGTTACCTGGAGGGATAATGGGCGAGTTATCGGAACGGGCACGATTTTTTCAGGGGTTTGTGCGCCGGCCGAAAGAGGTCGGATCAGTCATCCCCAGCTCCCGCTGTATGGAAGCGAGAATTGTCCGGCTGGTGGATCCTGCCTCCACCCGGGTGATGGTAGAGCTTGGCCCCGGCACCGGGGGGACCACTCGCGCGGTGCTCAAGGCCATGCCCGGCGACGGGCGATTGCTGGCCATCGATACCAGTGAGGAATTCGTCACCGGGCTGGCAGGTCTGGGTGATCCCCGGCTGATTGCGCAGCAGGGCACCGCGGCGGATATGGAGGGCTTTCTGGAACAGCATGGCCTGCCCGCGCCCGAGGCCATTTTTTCCGGCATTCCTTTCTCCACTATGCCGCGGGAAGTGGGTGTGAAGATTCTGGAGGATGCCTGGCGCCTGCTGGCACCGGGTGGCCGGTTCATGGCCTATCAGTTCCGCGATGAGGTCTATCGGCTGGCACGCACGATCATGGGGGAACCCGCCCGGGAGCGGGAGTGGGTGAACATCCCGCCGATGTACTGTTTCCGCTGGGACAAACCCGAGGCCTGAGCGCTAACGGGGCAGGGGTGGCAGCCCCCGAGCCAGGGGCACCACCAGGGCGCTGTACACCAGAATCGGGACGATCGCGGCGCCGGGTGCACCGGTGATGTCCGCCACCAGGCCACCCCCCAGGGGCACCGCAAAATTAATGATCGCACCGATGCCGAACATCCCGGCCGCCAGCGCCGCGGTCTCGGTCCCGCGGGCGTACAGAGGTGGCAGCCCGGCCATCAGTATCAGCATCATCCCCGCGGCGAGCCCGGCCGGGAACAGCATGGCCAGGCCAGGATAGCCCGGGACCAGCACGAACAGCGTCAGCGAAGTAATCCCCAGCAGCATCAGCAGAATCAGTGGAGCGGAGCGACCGGTCCAAAAGCGCGCCAGCCGAAACATCAGCAATGAAGCCAGCAGCTGGGTGCCATTCAGCAGGATCAATCCCAGTGCCAGCAGATCCGATTCGCCTCGGGCCCCGAGCACGCTGCCCAGATAGGCATTGCTGCCAAAAAATAGCGCCCCGCTGGCACCCAGCAGGGCACCGAGACGCCAGACCAGCGGCTTGCGCCATTCCGGCATCCACCGGCCGCTGTCATCCCGGTCTCGGGCGGGTGAGCGGGAGAACAGCAGCAGGGCAAGCGCAGGCAATAGGGCCGGCATGGACCAGAGCAGTATCGCCAACCGCCAATTGCCATCGGCCAGCGGAAGCATGAGCGGGATGGTCAGGGTCGAACCCAGCACCTCGCCCACCAGCATGCCGTTCATGTAGACGGCAGTCCCCAGCGCGATACGGGTTGGCCACCATTGGGTGATCAGCGTCGGCAGCGCCGGCTGGATGGCTGCGATGGCGAACCCCATGGCGGCGGTCGCGATGAAAAGCGTCACCGTCTCGCCGGCGCCCCGCATGGCCGATGTCAGCGCCACCAGGCAAAGAGCGATAATCAGGGTGTTGCGGGCACCGATGCGACTGATCAGAAAGGACGCACCAATGCCCGCCACCGCCAGCATCAGAATGGGCAGGGTGGTGAGCGAGCCGGTGAGCGCTTCCCCGAGGCCCAGGTCCTCGGCGATGACAGGCGCCAGCGGCGGTGCCACCATGACGGTCAGTCGGAGGTAGAGCCCGGCGCCCCAGAGCAGGAGAATGATGACTGGCGTCGAAGGGGCGGCCTGGCCGTGGCCTGACGTCATGCAGCAGATGCTCCGGTGCCGTGGGACGGACACCTTAACACCCGGGAGATCCGAGAATGCGCACGGTCCGTGATCAACAGGGCAACCCGTGGAGCGTGGATGTGATGGCCGGCTCCTACGGAGCCTGTTATCTGATCTTTGCCTGCGAGGGGGCTGGAGAAGTCCGCAAGGCGCCGGTGGACGCCGAGTCCCACCTGGAATCCGCCCGCCAGCTGGAATCCATGAGTGACGACGCGCTGCAGGAAGCGCTGGCGTATTCCACGGACCTTGATGAGGCCAACGAGCTTGGCTTCTGAGGGTTGGAGCCCGACGGCCTATGCCGGTGGGGTGGTGGATCTGCGACTGTTCCAGCCACGACTGCGGCTGGGGCTGGTGGATCAGACCCTCACCGCCCTGAAAGCCGATGAAGATGTCCTGCTGGTGTTTCACGAGCCGCCGGATCGACTGCTCGGCTATCTCCATCAGCAATACGGCGCTCGCCTGGTGATCCAGCCCGTGGACGAGGGCCCGGAGGTCTGGAGCCTGCGGGTTCGGGTGGTCAGTCCGCCGGAGGGCGATTCATCCGGGCCAAATCGTTAGCCAGGTCAACCATCCGGTTGGCAAAACCCCACTCATTATCAAACCAGCAGATGAGTTTGATCAGGTGACCGTCGATCACTCGGGTCTGGGTGAGATCCACCACCCCGGAGTGGGGGTCTTTGGAAAAGTCCACCGAACTCACCGGGTCCTCACAAACCCCGATGAGTCCCCGCCAGCGCTGCTCGCTGGCCTTGATCAGTGCCTGATTGATGGCATCCGTCGAAGTCGCTCGCTCGCTGACCAGGGTGAGGTCCATGGCCGAGACCGTGGTGGTGGGCAGGCGCATGTGCAGGCAGTCGATTCGGCCTGCGAGAGCCGGCATCAGGCGCTCCACGCCACGCCCGAGGGCGGTGTCGATGGGCATGAATGCATTCAGTGCCGAGCGGGTGCGGCGCAGCTCGTTACCTTGCAGGGTGTCTCCCACCGGCTGGTCGTTCATGGCCGCGTGTAGCGTGGTGGTGGCACCACGCACCACTCCGACCGCTTGATCGACGATGGACAGCAACGGAATCAGGCAGTTAGTGGTGCAGGAACCGGCCGAGAGCAGGCGGTTCCCGGGCTCGATGGACGAATCATTGAAGCCCCTCACCGCGGTCAGGTCCAGGTCCGGCGTGCCGGGCTGGGAGAACAGCACACGATGGGCGCCCGCGTTCAGGTGCGCTTCGCCGGCGGCCCGGTCGGCGGCAAGCCCGGTGCAGTCCAGTACCAGATCGACGCCAAGGCCGCCCCAGTCCGCCGCCGCTGGATCAAGGCCGGGCAGCAACCGGATGCGATGTCCGCCCACCTGCAGGTGATGCTCCTGGACGGACACCGGTTCCCGGAGGCGTCCGTAGTTGCTGTCATAGCGGGTGAGCAGTGCGATGGCTTCGGGGTCGGCGGGCTCATTGATGACCGTCACGGTCCATTCGCTGGTGTCCGCTCGCTCGAGCCAGGCCCTCAGAACACTGCGACCGATACGACCGAATCCGCTAATCGCAACCTGCTGGGTCATTCCGACTCCTGAGCGTGACCAAAGCCGCTATGGCATCATGCGCGGCACGCAGAGTAACGCCGCTGGCACCGCGATGACAGAGCTTGAGCACAGTCACCACCCGGAGGCCATTCGCCGACGCCTGGACGACGGACGCCGCCCCAGTTATCTGCGGGATGCACTGCTCGGTGGCATCGACGGATGCGTCACCACTTTCGCCGTGGTGGCCAGTGTGGCCGGGGCGGGTCTGCCCGGGATCGTCGCCTTCGGTCTCGGCCTCGCCAGCCTCATCGCCGATGGATTCAGCATGGGTGTCAGCAACTACCAGGGGGTCAAGAGCGACCGCGACGCCCTGGAGCAGACACGGCGGGTCGAAAATCGCCATATCCGGGAAACACCGGATGGCGAACGCGAAGAAATCCGCCAGATCTTTGCCCGCAAGGGCTTTGAAGGCGAGGTCCTCGAGCAGATCGTGGACACCATCACCGGCGACGAATCCCTTTGGGTCGAGACCATGCTGCGTGAGGAGCATGGGCTGGATCTGCAGGGGTCCGAGCCACTGCGGGCAGCCCTCTGGACGTTCGGTGCGTTCGTTCTGGTGGGCGCCGTGCCCCTGCTGCCCTTCATGCTGCCCGCGATGGGCCTGGATGTGGCGTTTGCGGTGAGCGCGACCCTCACCGCCCTGACGTTTTTTGGCATCGGCTTTGCCAAAGGTATGGTGTTGGGCGAAGGCCGTTGGCGCGCCGGGCTGGAAACGCTGCTGATGGGCGGCGGCGCGGCGGTCATCGCCTACCTGGTCGGCGGCATATTTGAGCCGATGATGGCCGATGTTGGCCTGGTGGTGCATTGAGCCGGGCCATTCAACCCAGCGGAGTGAGGAGAAAAAGATGGCGAACAAACCTTCGATCATTCTGGCACCGGTGGACGGATCCGAGGGGTCCGGGGCATCGGCGGCCTACGCAGCGGACCTGGCGGCAGCGCTCAAGGTGCCGTTGCGGCTGCTGTACGCATTTCCCAAGGATCCCGTGGACATGTTCGGCGTGCCCACGGAGGCACCGACGCCGAAGCAGCTCGAATATTTCTCGCCGGATGCGTTTGCCCGGCTTCGCGATGAAAGCGCCCGCGAGGCGTTCGATCGCGCCCGCAAGGTGATGGGTGAGACCGAAGCCGAGGTGGAAGAAACGGTGGTGCCGGGCAGTCCGGCCGAGGCCATCATTGAGCATGCCGATGAGGCCGGTGACCCCCTGATCGTCATCGGCAGTCGTGGGCTGTCCGGTCTGCGGGAAATGATGCTGGGGAGCGTCAGCCATCGGGTGTTGCATCACGCCAACTGCCCGGTGACCGTGGTCCGCTAGGTCATTCATGTCGCCACCCACCGACGTGGCCCTGGACGCGGCCGCCAACCGACTGGCGTCGACGTTGCTGGATCAGCAGCTCAAGCTGGTCTGCGCGGAGTCCTGCAGCGGCGGCTGGGTGGCGAAAGTCTGTACGGACCGGGCCGGCAGCTCCGGCTGGTTTGCTCACGGGCTGGTGGCCTACAGCAACCGGGCCAAGACCGACCTGCTGGGCGTTCAGCCCGACGTGATCGAGCAACACGGCGCGGTTAGTGCGGAAACCGCGCAGGCCATGGCAGCGGGCGCCCGGGGCGACGTCCCGGGCCGGGTGGCGCTGGCGGTGACTGGCATCGCCGGGCCCGCCGGCGCCACCCGGGATAAGCCCGTCGGGCTGGTCTGGTTCGGTTGGGCGCTGGCCAGTGGCCAGGTGGCCGTGGAGGCGGCCCGTTTCCCAGGGGATCGGGATGCCGTGCGACGCGCCAGCGTGTTGATGGCCCTCGATGGACTGACCCGGCGGCTCTGAGACGGCCGGCACCGCAGCGCCGCCTGCCGGGGTGGGCGGTTCACCGGGACTGTGGGATAATTCAAGCCTTTATAGTTGCGGTCCAAACCGAGGGTTAAGCATGGACGAAGATCGGAAAAAGGCGCTGGGCGCGGCGCTCGGGCAGATCGAGAAGCAGTTCGGCAAAGGCGCCGTCATGCGCATGGGTGACGCCCGAGCCGTGGGCAATGTGCCGGTCATCTCCACCGGCTCACTCACCCTGGACGTGGCACTCGGCATCGGTGGCATTCCCCGCGGTCGGGTGATCGAGATTTACGGCCCGGAGTCCTCCGGCAAGACCACGCTCACCCTGCAGGCCATTGCCCAGGCTCAGCGGGCCGGCGGCACCGCGGCTTTCGTGGACGCCGAACATGCCCTGGATCCGGAATACGCCGGCAAACTGGGGGTGGATGTGGACGAGCTGCTGGTGTCCCAGCCCGATACCGGCGAGCAGGCGCTGGAGATCGCCGACATGCTGGTCCGCTCCAGCGCGGTGGATATCGTGGTTGTGGACTCGGTGGCGGCGCTTACGCCCAAGGCCGAGATCGAGGGCGAAATGGGGGATTCTCACGTCGGGCTGCAGGCCCGTCTGATGTCCCAGGCGCTTCGCAAGCTCACTGCCAACATCAAGCGCTCCAACACCACGGTCGTCTTCATCAACCAGATCCGCATGAAGATCGGGGTGATGTTTGGCAGTCCGGAGACCACCACCGGCGGTAACGCGCTCAAATTCTACTCCTCGGTACGAATGGACATCCGCCGGCTGGGGGCGATCAAGCGCGGTGATGAAGTGATTGGCAACGAGACCCGGGTCAAGGTGGTCAAGAACAAAATGGCGCCGCCTTTCCGCCAGGCCGAGTTCGAGATTCTCTACGGCGAAGGGATTTCCCGCGAGGGCGAGCTCATTGATCTGGGTGTCAAACACGGCCTGGTGGACAAGTCCGGTGCCTGGTACAGCTACAACGGCGACCGGATCGGGCAGGGCAAGGACAATGTCCGTAACCACCTCAAGCAGCATCCGGAAATCGCCGAAGAAATCGATCGCGCGCTCCGGGCCCAACTGCTGCGACAGCCGGCGGGGCGGGATGATGCCGAGGCGGCGGCAGAGGATCAGGCCAACGGCTGATCGGCATGACGGTTTCCGATGACGAGCACGCGGCGCGTGAGCAGTCCATTCGGCTGCTCGCGCGCCGCGAGCACTCAATCAGGGAGCTCGCCCAGAAGCTCCGTCGCAAGGGCTGGGACGCGGGGGTTATCGATCCGGTGATCGCTGAACTGCTGCAGGAAGGTCTGCTGAGCGAGCAGCGGTTCACGGAACAGTTCGTGCGCAACCGGCTTGAGTCGGGCTACGGCCCTCTGCGGATTCGGGCTGACTTGATGGAAAGGGGTATCGGCCCGGATCTGGCTACAATGCATCTGGATCTGCCCGAGGAAGAATGGACTGCGCGCTGTGCTTCGGCCTGGCGGCGACGCTTCGGAACCGCACCGGTGAATCAACGGGATCGAGCCAAGCAGTCCCGATTCCTTGCCGGTCGCGGTTTTAGTGGCACCCAGGTGCGGCGTGTGCTGGCGGCAGCCGGTGACGACGGTGACATGACCTTTGAAAGCGAGTGGGAATGACAAAAACAAGCGCCGAGATAAGGACTGCCTTTCAGCGATTCTTTGCCGAGCGGGGTCATCACATTGTGCCCAGCGCGTCGCTGGTACCGGCCAGTGACCCGACCCTGCTGTTCACCAATGCCGGCATGGTGCCGTTCAAGGATGTGTTTCTCGGTCGGGAGCACCGGGATTATGTCCGTGCGGTCACCTCCCAGCGTTGTGTTCGAGCCGGCGGCAAGCACAACGATCTCGAGAATGTCGGTTACACCGCCCGTCATCACACGTTCTTCGAGATGCTGGGCAATTTCAGTTTTGGCGACTATTTCAAGCGCGATGCCATTCGCTATGCCTGGGAATTTCTCACCGACGAGCTCGGCATTCCCGCCGAGCGCCTCTGGGTGACCGTTTACGAGGAAGACGACGAGGCGGCGGCCATCTGGCTTGAGGACATCGGCGTCGATCCGGCGCGATTCTCCCGCATTGGCGCCGAGGACAACTTCTGGTCCATGGGAGATACCGGCCCGTGTGGCCCATGCTCCGAAATTTTCTATGATCACGGCCCGGAAGTGCCTGGCGGGCCCCCGGGCACCCCAGAGGAAGACGGCGATCGCTACGTCGAGATCTGGAACCTGGTGTTCATGCAGTACGACCGCGGCGCCGATGGTGCCCTGGCGCCGCTCCCAAAGCCCTCCATTGATACCGGCATGGGCCTGGAGCGCATGGCGGCGGTGGTTCAGGGCGTGGTCAATAATTTCGATATTGATCTCTTCCGCCGGCTGGTGACCGCAGCGGCCGAACTGGCAGGAACCACGGAAACCGACAACAGTTCCCTGCGGGTGATCGCCGATCACATCCGTGCCTGCGCCTTCTTGATCGTCGACGGCGTGCTGCCCAGCAATGAAGGTCGGGGTTACGTGCTGCGGCGGATCATCCGCCGTGCCGTCCGTCATGGTTACAAGCTCGGCATTGATGAGCCGTTCTTCCATCGGCTGGTGGAGCCGCTGAATGACGAAATGGGCGAGGCATTCCCGGAGCTGGCCGCCGAAAAAGCCACGGTGGAGCGGGTGCTGCGCCAGGAAGAAGAGCGCTTTCGAGAGACCCTGGAGCAGGGGCTCAAGCTGCTGGCCCAGGATCTCGCGGACCTGCAGGGCGACACCATTCCGGGAGAGACCGTATTTAAGCTCTATGACACTTTCGGCTTCCCGGTGGACCTGACCGCTGACGTCGCCCGGGAGCAGGGTCTGCATCTGGACATGGCCGGCTTTGAGGCCGCCATGTCCGCCCAGCGGGAACGCGCCCGGGCGGCCAGCGCATTTCGTGCGGAATACGGTGGCGCCGCTGACTTCGGTGGCGAAACCATCTTCAGCGGTTACGACGTGGAGGAGGACGCGGCTCAGGTGATCGGCCTCTACAAGGATGGCGGCGCGGTCAACGAGCTCCAGGCCGGCGAGTCCGGCATGGTGATCCTCGATCGCACGCCGTTTTATGCCGAGGCCGGGGGCCAGGTCGGTGACACCGGCGAGCTGCTGGCAGCGGATCTTCGCTTCGAGGTGGAAGACACCCAGAAATATGCGCAGGCCCGCGGCCACCTGGGTCGACTCGTGCAGGGCACGCTGCGCCTTGGCGATGCCGTGGACGCCCGCATCGACGGCCTGCGGCGCCATCGCACCACCCTCAATCACACCGCGACTCACCTGCTGCATGCGGCACTAAGGGAAGTGCTGGGGGAGCATATTCACCAGAAGGGCTCGCTGGTCACCCCGGACCGTCTTCGGTTCGACTTCTCGCACTTCGAGCCAATCGGCCCGGATGACCTCAATCGGATCGAGTCTTTGACCAGTGCCTGGATCCGCCGCAATGAAACCGCCGAGATTTTCGAGACGGACTACGACAGTGCCCTCGAACTTGGTGCCATGGCGCTATTCGGCGAAAAGTACGGCGATCGGGTCCGGGTGGTCCGATTTGGTGATTTTTCCACCGAGCTCTGTGGTGGCTGCCATGTCTCGCGCACCGGCAGCATCGGCAATTTTGCCATCACCGCCGAAAGCGCGGTGTCCGCCGGGGTTCGCCGTATTGAGGCCATCACCGGTGAGGCCGCCCTGCAGCACATGCAGCGTCAGGCCGAACTGATCGCCGGCACGGCGGCACGCCTGAAGGCCAGCCCGGATAACATTCTGGTCCGGCTGGACCAGGAGCAGGAGCGTAGCCGTCAGCTGGAGCGGGAGCTCGGGCGACTGCAGCAGCGTCTGGCCAGTCAGGCCGGTAATGCGCTGGCGGACAGCGCCGAAGAGGTGCTTGGCGTCCGGGTGCTGGCAGCGCGGATTGAAGAGGGTGGGGACTCGCTGAGAGACACCGTGGATCAGCTGAAAAAACGGCTTGGCTCGGCGGTGATCGTGCTGGCGACGGTTAAGGATGACAAGGTCCGCCTGGTGGCGGGGGTGACCAAGGATCTGACCCAGCGGGTCAAGGCAGGGGAGCTGGTCAACCACGTCGCGGAACAGGTGGGTGGTCGAGGGGGTGGGCGGCCGGATTTTGCCCAGGCCGGCGGCACTGACGTCCCGGCATTGCCTCAGGCCCTGGAAAGCGTCACGGGCTGGGTCACTGCCCGGCTCGAAAAACAGTAAAAGCATCATTTGAGAAACCCATGTCATTGATTGTGCAGAAATATGGCGGGTCGTCCGTGGGCGACATCGAGCGCATGGAAAATGTGGCCCGCAAAGCGATTGCCTCCCGGGACGCCGGCCACCAGGTGGTCGTGGTGGTTTCCGCCATGAAAGGGGAAACCGATCGCCTCACCGACCTGGCGCATCGGGCCAGCCACACGGCGGACCCGCGACCTCGGGAGCTGGATCTGCTGTTGTCCACCGGCGAGACCGTGAGCATTTCGCTGTTAACCATGGTGTTAGAGCGCATGGGTGCCCCGGCCCGCTGCTACACCGGCGCCCAGGTCCGCATTCTTACCGACAGCGCGTTCAGCAAGGCGCGGATCCAGGACATTGATGCAGAAATCATCCGCGAGGATCTGAGCGCGGGCCGAATCGTCATCGTCGCGGGTTTTCAGGGGGTCGATGAAAACGGCTCGATCACTACGCTTGGCCGGGGCGGTTCGGACACCACCGCGGTGGCCCTCGCCGCCGCCCTGGAGGCGGATGAGTGCCAGATTTACACCGATGTAGACGGGGTTTACACCACCGATCCCCGGGTGGTTCCCACGGCCCGGCGTCTGGAAAAGGTGACCTTCGAAGAGATGCTCGAGCTGGCCAGTCTCGGCTCGAAGGTGCTGCAGATCCGCGCGGTTGAGTTTGCAGGCAAATACCAGGTGCCGTTGCGGGTGCTGTCGTCCTTCGAGGAGGGGCCGGGGACTTTGATTACGATGGAAGGAGACAACATGTCACAGGGCAGTATGGAAGAGCCATTGATTGCGGGCATCGCCTTCAATCGCGACGAGGCCAAGCTCACCATGATCGGAGTGCCGGATACCCCCGGCATCGCGGCACGTATTCTGGGGCCCATTGCCGAGGCCAATATTGAAGTGGACATGATCGTCCAGAACATCAGTAATGATGGCCTGACGGACTTCACGTTCACCGTGAACAAGAGCGAATATCAGCGCGGGCTGGATACGCTTCGGGAGCTCGCCGGCGACCTGGGCGCCCGGGAAGTCTACGGCGACACCAGCATCGTCAAGCTGTCGCTGGTGGGTGTCGGCATGCGCTCCCACGCCGGCGTCGCGAGCAAGATGTTTGACGCGCTCGCCGCCGAGGGCATCAACATCCAGATGATTTCCACCTCGGAGATCAAGATCTCCGTGGTGGTGGACGAAAAGTATCTCGAGCTGGGTACCCGGGCGCTGCACCGGGCGTTCGATCTGGATGACCGGAGTGGTCAGACGGTCAGCGTCGAGGGCGAGTCAGCCGGCTAACGGCAACATTTTTTCGGATCGCATTAGAGACACGTCTTAGCAACATCGCTATAATTCGTCGATAACACGGCGGCATAAAGCAATAAAACTGGATCGTCTTGATGGTGCAGTCGCATTCCTTCACCTGCTGTGGATATTTATCGGGTCGCTCATAGTCTCAGGGGTGAGAGCGGCGGAAAAAGAGGAGACAAGGGATGTTGATACTGACCCGGCGGGTCGGAGAAACCCTTATGATCGGCGACGATGTTGCCGTGACAGTCCTTGGCGTCAAAGGCAACCAAGTCCGCATTGGCGTCAAGGCACCGAGGGATGTCTCGGTCCATCGCGAAGAGATTTACGAACGCATTCGGGAGGAGCAGGACACCCCAGGTGATGGAACCACTGGACGCTAGACCCGGTCGAACCCGTTTACGTAGTGCCCTGACTACCGTATCCTTCGGCTCTCAAATGGAGAGGTGGCCGAGTGGCTGAAGGCGCTCCCCTGCTAAGGGAGTAAGGGCTTAAACGCCCTTCGTGGGTTCGAATCCCACCCTCTCCGCCAGCTATGAAAATCAGGGGCCATTCGGCCCCTTTTTTTATCGATACGGCTGCCAGGGCCCGATGCCGGTCCATATCCTTCGTCTGGGGTTATGGCCGATATTCCCTAATAAACGGGCTTTTTTGCGCCATCCTATATCGTGATTCAAAAACGCCACCTGGCATTAAGTGCTCCGGAGATCTGATGGCACGGCGTCCCGGCGGGCGCCGCCGGTTCCGCCCCTCGCGCGCACCCCTAAGAATTCTGGTCTGCGCGATTGGAATCGCCGTCATCACACTGACGACGGGTGACCTGAATCAATTCCCCCCGGTCCAGTCGTCCGCGGCATCACCGCCGTCTTCCAGTGTGGTGCTGGCTCGGGGTGAGCCGACAGCGCCGTCCAGCATGCAACGGGCTCCGTTCGAGCAGGGTCCGTGGTTTGATGTTGACGATGTCCTGGCGCGATATCAGACCGCGATCGGAGTCAGTGGGGCGCTGGTGGTCATGGTTGTGGCGCTGCTCGTGGCACTGGTGATCTTTTATCGACGACAGACGGTGCTTCAGGACTGGTTAAGCCGCCACGAGCAACGGTGGCTGAATCAGTTTCGGGATTTCTGCGAGAACGTGCCGGGGATGCTGTTTCAGTATCGGCAGGGTCCGGATGGGGCCGTTTCCTTCCCGTTCGCGTCCCCTCGCATTGTGGAAACTCACGGCTGCAGCGCTGAGGAGGTCGCCGAGGACGCATCGGTCATGTTCGACTTGATCGAGCCGGCGGACCGCTTGGAGCTCTCTGACGCCCTTGAAACATCGCGGCAGGGTCTCACCCCCTTCGATGCAAGCTATCGGGTGAATCACCCGGTTTATGGGCGTCGTTGGATGCGGGGTCGAGCTACGCCTTCGAAGGATGATGACGGCGGCGTGACATGGCATGGCTATGTTCAGGACGTCACCGATCTTAAAGCCTTTGAGGCCCAGCGCCAGCTTGCGGCCAGCGCGTTCGAAACGGTTCAGGAGGGTATCCTGATCAGCGACGAGAGGCACCGGATCATCAAGGTCAATCGCGCCTGTACCCAATTGCTGGGCTATGAGGCAGCGGAAATCCTCGGCAAGCCGGCGAGCCTGATCATGTTCGAGACGGATCGGGAGGAATTGGCCCCCCGCCTGATCCAGGAGCTCGACCAACGGAGCGGCGCCTGGAAAGGCCAAATCCGTTGTCGCACCAAAAACGGGGGAACCCTCCCCGTAGAGCTGTCGATTGCCACCGTGAAAACCGAGGAACTGGAATCGATTCACCATGTTGGCGTCTTCCGCGATATGCGTGAACAGTTACAGCAGGAGGCGGAGTTGGAGCGATTGGCCACCCACGATGCGTTGACCGGGTTGCCGAACCGCCGGTTACTGACGGACCGACTTCAACAGGCGATGGCACACGCCGAGCGAACCGGCGAGCGGTTTGCGGTGGGCGTGCTGGACCTGGATGGCTTCAAGCCGGTGAATGATCAAAACGGTCATGAGGCCGGCGATCAAGTCCTGGTGGAAGTGGCTAAACGACTCAACGCGACGGTGCGAGACAGCGATACCGTGGCTCGGCTCGGGGGCGATGAGTTCGTGGTGTTGCTGCGTAACTTCTCAGGTGAAGCAGCATTTGAACGCCTCCTCGCCAGTCTCAATAAACCGATTCGCCTGGATCGTTTCGGTGTGGAAGTTCAGGCGAAGGGCAGTCTGGGAGTCGCCCTGTTTGATCCGGCCAATCCGCTGGATGGGGATCAGTTACTGCGACAGGCGGACCAGGCGGCCTACCGGGTGAAAAGCAATGGTGGGGGGCACTGGGCCATATTCGGCCCCCGGCGTGGGGGCACACATGACGATCGCGATGCCTGAAGGCATCACACCAGGTACTTCTCCGCCGGCTGCGGATAGCCGTGGTAAAAACCCTGTTGAAGCGACACGCCCAGCTCGCTGAGCGCCTCGGCCTGCGCCTGCTGCTCCACCCCCTCGGCGATGACTTTTATGTCCAGTTCTTTGCATAGGCTGGCGACCGCGCGCAGGATAGCGCGGGAGCGAAGGTCGTGATCGATGGCAGAGATCATGGCCTTGTCGACTTTCAGATAGTCAATGTCCAGTTCCAGTAGCCGAAAAAGGTTACTCTCCAACGCACCAAAGTCATCCAGCGCCAGCATTGTTTCCGGGCTGCTGATGCGCTTCCAAGCTTCCCCTAACCAGGAGATGTCGCTCCCGAGATATCGCGGAATACCGCTCTCCGAAATCTCGATGACGACATGGAGACCATCCGCGACATTACCGCCGAAATCGACTTTCAGCCGCTCCGCGCTGGGTAGGCGCCCAATATCCTCCAGGCGGATGTTATAACACAGCATCGGCACGCCATTTTTGGCGGCGCGGGCGGACAGTTGCTGTCGCAGGGACACGACGTGCTTGTACATGTCCGGGTCCTGAACCACCTCTTTGAATTTATCCAGGAAGACGGCTGGAGGCCGGAGTTGGTCATCGGCCTGCCAGCGGATCAGCGCCTCATAGCCCACCGTCAGATCCCGCTGAACATCGACGATGGGCTGAATGTAGTAACGGAACTGACCTTTTTCCAACCCTTCGCGAATTTCCTTCTCGGTGATGAAATCGCCCTGCTGCTGAGACTCACTCAGGAAATTCGCATCTGCCAGAACGACTTCGCTGGATGACGATTCTCTGGCGCGTTCCAGAGCGCGGTCGGCCTCGGAAAGGCGGCGCGAAAGCTCATCCGTTCGACCAAGCAGGACACCGCCGATGGCACCGCGGACTGGCGCCATGACGGATGGCTGCTCTTTGTGCAATCCACCAATGGCTTGCAAGAGGGCGCCTCCGGTTGCCCGGGCTTCGTCCCAGTTGCTTGCCGGGGCCACCACGGCGAAATCGTCGCCGTCGAGCCGCGCGATGTCCGTCGCGTTGGTGACTCGGCGTCGTATTGCCGAGGGGATGGCGGCCAGGATCTGGTCCCCGATATCGCTGCCGTGGCTTTCATTGATGGCTTTAAAATTATGGACGTCCAGCAGGAAGAGCCCGTAAGCCTGTTCTCTCCCGCCATCGGCGTAGTCGGCTTTGAAGCCGTAACGGCTTAGTTCGCCGGTCAACTCATCGGTGCGAAGGCGCCGTTCCAGACGATTCTGCATCCGAAGGTTTGAGGAGCCGGCGGATACAATGAGGCCGATCAGCAGCCACAGGGCCGCGGACTCCACCACAAACCGTTGAAAACTCTCCCGAATGACCGGCCGTGGTCTGTCTGCGTCGGCGACTAGCCGCAGCCAGCCGATGGTGCGGCCTCCCATTTCCAATGACTCGATGTAACTGAAACGCTGCTCATTCTCGGTGTCTTCAAAACCCTGAGAATCGTGCTGGATGACGGCCTGAAACGCTTCGGAATACTCAAAGCTGTCCTCCGTTCGGGTACCCGCCAGGAGGCCGGCGCCGTCAAACCGAAACACTTCCAGCCTCTGGATGGCCGGGGTGCTCTTTGCCAGGTCCAGATTTTCACGAAGGCTACGATGATTCCCGAGCAGCACGGCAGATGGAATGCGATCTGCGATCAGCTCCGCGGTTTCGGCAACAGCCGCCCGCGTGTCGGTGCGAATGGCCTCGGCGGCTTCCAGATGGCCTCGATACAGAAGGGCGGTCACTCCCAGCCCAATGACCAGCAGCAGACCCAGTATCAGCGTCGGCATGGATTTGATGATCGAGACCATTCTCGGGCTCCGGTTCTCCATTGCACCTCATACGCGTGGAGGCGATGTGCCACCGTGATCACGTGGGCGAGTCATATTTCCACCTTCACAACAGCATCGGACTCGTCAGTCCCATGACAGTTTCCAAACATCGCGGAGTGATTACGTAATGATGGACGGGGTGGCGACCACGGCGATCCATCCCCCCAGCGCCAGGTAGGGCCCGAAGGCCAGTTCCAGCCTGGCGTGCAGACCCTTCCGGGGCATTTGAACCAGGACCACCAGGAGGGCCGCGACGGGAGCGATCAGGCTGGTGGTGATCAGCGCGTCGACGCCGCCCCAGGCCCCGATCATGGCAAACAGCTTAAAGTCGCCATAGCCGAGCCCGTCGTGTCCCCTGAGCTGGCGATAGCCCGCGTTGATCGTCCAGAGCACGGCATACCCGGCGGCTGCGGCAACGATTGCCACGTAGGGGGTCACCAGCGGATTCCACAGGCTGAACAGCAGGCCTGCCCACAGGCCGGTCAGGGTTAGCACATCCGGCAGTAGCTGGGTGTCCAGATCAATGAACGCCAGGGCCACCAGCCACCAGGTCATTAACAACAGGCCCCCGGTGAGGGGTGTCAGGCCATGGATGGCCACCACGGTGACGGTGAGCAGTGCCGTGAGGACCTCCACCAGCGGGTAGCGCGCTGTAATGGCGGTGCCACAGTCCCGACAACGGCCACGGAGCAGCATCCAGCTGAGCACGGGAATATTGTCGCGGAGGCGAATCGGATGTTTGCAGGTTGGGCAGTGGGAGGCGGGCCAAACGATGCCGGGTGGCGGGGAGTCATCCGCTGAGCAAGTGGTGGTGCCGGGGGGCATTTGCCCGAGCGCATAATCCACCTGCGCCGGCAGGCGGGCAATCACGACATTGAGAAAGCTACCGATCAGGGCGCCGCCCAGGGCGGCACCCGCAAAAGATAGGGCCATCGATAACGCCTAGTCAGTAGCAGACGCGGTCCGGTTAATGCTCCAGTTGCTCACCATGGTGTCATTCAACGCATCAGCAAGCGTATTGCCGCCGCCGATCTCAACCTCGCTCAACTGATCGGAATATACGACATCGTTCTCATTGCCCTTCAGATCACCGACGGCCAGAAACTTCTCGAACACCGATGTTTTACTTCCATCGAACGAGTCACAGCTCGTAGTCCCGTCCCCGCCTCGGGCGTGGTAAGGGGCCGGTTTGAAGTCGCCGGTTATCCCCACCGACTCCTCGAAACATAGTTGCCCACTATTCCCCTGTCCTCTGATATCAAGTTCGCCGTCAACAATGACGATACTCTTGAACCTCACATCGTTGCTGTTCCCAAGGTCGAAGATTACAGTCAGCTCATCGTCGTCCGTGAATCGCCAGGAATTTTCGACGGTTGCATGTTCAGACCACGTGCAGGTGATGGTTTTCTTACCGCTGGCCCCGTGTGTATTCGTTACCTCACAGAAATTTGTAGCAAGGGGGTCTTCCCAGTCCAGCGCGCCGCTGCCTGCGCCTTCATCGCTGCCGTCGCCGGACCCGCCGACGATGAACTCGTATCCGTACCGGGATCCACCTGCTTCCGTGCTCCCCGAGTGAGCGGACCCATCTGACGACAGCAGCGTGTTGCCCTCCGCGTACATGGTTTCCTCGAGGTCGTCACGGACATTATCCGCATTTCGGCCGGCGAATATTGCCAGCCTAAAAGAGTCGGCAATGCTCGTGCCCTGCATCATGCGGACCTCTTCGCCGCTGGTCTGGGTGTTTTGCTGCAGCAGTACACTCGTCCCTGCAGCCACACCGCCGACGGCCGTGACGGCCACTAGGGCAACCACCAGGGCGGCGCCGCGTTGATAGGTCAGTGGCTTTTGAGAGGTCTTCCTGTTCATTATGGAATCCTCTTGAATGCCCGAACGGAATAATTATCGGATTTGTCAGGCACTTTAATTTCCAGCTGATACAACCGTAGGGATGGATCGAGCTCTTTACAAGAAAAAACATCCACGTTTTTGAGGAGCACTTCGTCGTTGAGTAACAGAGCTTGTCCATTGCTGCTGTTTAACGAATATTCAGAGTCGCCAATGCTGAGGACTGTGTCATCAGTGGGCGGCGGCGCTGGACACTCGACCGTTTCGGTGTCACTGCTCAGACGAATCTCACTGGCCATGCGGCCCAGGGCGTAGTCGATATCCGCCTGGCGGCTCGCTGCCTCGCCGATGGTCGTTCGGCTTTCGATTACGCTGATCAGGGGGCGGCCGACAACGCCCGCGACGATACCGAGGATCACCAGCGTGACGACGATCTCGATGAGGGTTAGCCCCCGTTCTCGCCGATTCTCATTAATCAATCGGGATCACCAGTTCCAGGTTGTTGTTGCCGCGAATCGGGATACGGAATTGAGTTGCCCGGTCTCCAGCCAGACTAACGCCACGGCATTCGAAATTGCCATTAGAGCTGGGAATGGCCGGAACGCTGCATGCATTGAGGAGTTCTTCTGTCTCCGTGGAGTCCACCCAACCATCTGTGTTCGTTATTTCGGTCCAGTCGGCGGGGCAACTGTCAGCCTCGTCAGGGCCACAGGGCCCACATGCCTGCCAGGGTTCAGGGTCCCCGCCGCTTCCGGGGACGATGCTCCAGGCGTTCCCCTCGTGGATGGCCAGAATGGTTTCGTAGCAGGACTCGGCGGCCCGCACGTCCTGGCCGAAGCGCTCGTTGAACTGAATGCGGTCAAAGGCGGTGACCACCAGGGCGGTGACGGTGGCGGTGACGATCCCGACCACGAGCAAAGTGATAATGAGCTCGAATAGGGAAAGCCCTTGTTGATGCCTCAGGCGGTCATTGGCCTGACTCGGTTTTAGTCGCATGAAATAGATTCCGCGCGGCCCGTGTTCGGTCCCAGCTTGAGACAGCGGTTCAGATCGCTCAGCGTGATCTTGACGACATACGGGTCCTGACCACAGCCCCACTCACCATCACTCTCCACGCCGCCGAGTGAGGCATACCCGAACTCCACCTTGTCGGGGCAGACGTCGACATTGTCACCGGCGCGGGCTTCAATAAAAGCCTCTACGGTTGGGTTTTCGTCACTGTCCGCCGCCGGCAACTGGTACAGGGCCGCCGCCCGCGCGCGTCTAAGCTCCGCGATGACCCGATCCTCGGCTTGCAACAACCGCGACAGGTCGTTACCAATCAATCCGGCGGCGTTAAATCCGATGGTGGCGAGCACCCCCAGGAGCACCACAACGAAGATCACTTCAATCAGGGTGTATCCGTTCTGCCGCCGCATCAGAAGGCCGAGCTCATTTGCCAGACGGGCATGAAGATGCCCACCGCCAGGACCAGCACGAGCACGCCGATAAAGCCCACCATGATCGGCTCGATGTAAGAGGGCAGGCGTTTTAGGTCAGCGTCGACCTCGCTTTCATAGAAATCCGCGACCTGGTCCATCAGGTCCGCCAGCTGTCCGGTCTCCTCGCCAACAGCGAGCATCTGCAGCACCATGGGCGTGAACAGGCCGCTGCGTCGGCACACGTTGTGAAGGCTTTCGCCCCGCTCAATCCCCGAGCGTAGCCCCCGAATGCCCCGGCTGATATAGCGGTTGTCAGTGGCATCCGCGACTGAGTCGAGGGCCGCCAGCAGTGGGACGCCGGCGCGCAACGCCATGGCAAACGTGCGGCCAAAGCGGGCCAGCAGGGCGCGTTGCAACACGGGCCCCACCACCGGGATATGCAGCTTGAATTGATCCCACTGCAGTCGTCCCGCGTCGGTGCGCAGATAAGTCCGCAGAAAAAACCCTCCGCCAGCGGCCATGACCAGCCACAGCAGACCGTTGGCCTGAAACGTTTCGGACATGCTGAGCAGCAGACGCGTGGCCCATGGCAACTCGGCATCGAGGCTCCGGAAGAGCTGGGCGAAGGTGGGCATGACGAACAGGTTGACCATCAGGAAAGCCCCGACAATCGCGACCAGGACGAATGTGGGGTAGCGCATGGCGGATTTGATGCGCTCGCGGGTCTGACGCTCCTGCTCCAGGTTGTCGGCCATGCGGGCGAGGGCGGTCTCGATCTGGCCGGACTGTTCGCCGACCCGGATCATGTTGATAAACAGGGCCGGGAATACCTCGCGGTGCTCTCCCATGCTCTCGGCCAGGGCACTACCGCCCTCGAGCTCCGCGGCAATGTCCACCAGCGCTTTGCGCAAGCGGTCATTGTGGCTGTTATCCGCGAGGCCCCGCAGGGCGCGGACAACGGGTACGCCGGCGTGTAGCAGCGAGCGAAGGTGGCGCGCAAAAATGATGAGATCCTGCAGGGGGACCGGCCGGCCGAAGTAGCGGGCGAGGAGTTTGCCGACATCGGTGCCGGCATGAAGCGCCTGGTCCTCTTCGGGCTCCAGGGCGAGGGGGGTCGCACCGATGCCGAGGAGGTAATTGGCGGCGCCACGCTGATCGTCGGCATCGACTTCGCCCCGAATCAGTTGGCCTTCGCTGGTGCGTGCGCGGTAATGGAAGCGTGGCATGTCAGCCTTCCTCCTCACCGGTGGTTTCGCCCAGCACGCGAATGGCTTCCACCACATTGGTGGTGCCCTGGGCGATGAAATCCAGGGCGGTTTTTCTCAACGGCTGATAACCCGGCATTTGCTGAGCCAGCCGGGCAAAGGCAGAAATGTCCTGCTGTCGAAGGGCGTCGCGCATGGGCTGGTTGATCTCGAGGAGCTCGAACAAGCCGACCCGGCCACTGTAGCCACTGTGGTCGCAGAACGGGCAGCCTTCTCCCTCGTGAACCCGAACCCGGGCAGCCTCGGTCTGACCCGCTCGCTCCAGCCAGTCAATCTCCTCATGGGTGGGCGCGCGGGGTCGCGTGCACTGGGGGCAAACCCGGCGGACCAGCCGCTGGGCGACAATGCCGCGCAGCGCGGCGGCCAGCATGAACGGCGGGACGTCCATGTCCAGCAGACGGTTCGCGGTAGAGACGGCGTCATTGGTATGCAGGGTGGAGAGCACCCGGTGGCCGGTGATGGCCGCTCGCAGGGCTATCTCCGCGGTTTCGGTATCGCGAATCTCGCCCACCATGACGATGTCCGGGTCCTGGCGCAGCGCGGTTCGCAGCACCCGGGCAAAGTCGAGGCCAATCTGCTCGCGCACCTGCACCTGGGTCACCCGGGGCAGGGCATACTCCACCGGGTCCTCCACGGTGATGATCTTGACCTCGGGGGAGTTCATCTCGCTGAGGGCCCCGTAGAGGGTGGTGGACTTGCCCGAGCCCGTGGGTCCGGTCACCAGGATCAGTCCATTGGGGATGCCCAGCTGGCGGCGGAAGCGCTTGAGCAGATCTGAAGATATGCCGGTCTGCTCCAGCGAGGACACTGCGCCGTTCCGATCCAGCAGCCGCAGCACGACGCTCTCCCCATGCTGCTGGGGCAGAGTCGACAGGCGCACGTCAACGCTGCGTCCCTGGATGGTGGTGTGAAACCGGCCGTCCTGGGGCAGACGCCGTTCGGTGATGTTGAGCCCGGCCATCAGCTTGATGAGCGAGATGAGTGCGTTCTGGATGTTGCCTTGCCGGACGAGGCGTTCCTGTAGTAGCCCATCCTTCCGGGACCGTATCCGCAGGAGCTTGTCATCGGGCTCGATGTGGATATCGGAGATGCCGCGCTGAATGGCGTCGTCCATGAGCGACTTGAGCAGCCGCACCGCCGGCGAGCTCGCTCGACCGGCGCCCATGCTCAGGCTGCTCAGGTCGATTTCGTCGGCGCCCTCC
Source organism: Spiribacter sp. 2438 (assembly GCF_009676705.1). GTDB lineage: Bacteria > Pseudomonadota > Gammaproteobacteria > Nitrococcales > Nitrococcaceae > Spiribacter. Next base: position 816,238 of record NZ_CP046046.1, read on the forward strand.
AGCTCCTGGTTGATCTCGTCGGCAATGCTGGCGAGTTCTTCATCCCGGCCATAAACCAGGTTGACGACGTCGACGATCGCCTGACGCCCGGCCATCCGGAAATCCACGGGCTTTGGCAGAAGACGATCAATTTCATCCAGGGCCATCAGGTCGCCGGGGTCGTGGGTGGCCACCACGAACCGGTGGCTATCCTCTTCCACCACCACGGCTCCGAAGCGCCGCGCCACGTCCTCCGGTAACTGACGGGCGCCCTCCGGATCGACCCAGTACTGGGTCAGATCCACCGCCTTCAGGCCGTAGTGATCTGCCAGAACCTCATTGAGGCTCTGCTCGCTGACCAGACCGATCTGCACCAGGGTTTCCCCCAGTGCAAGGCCGGAGTTCTTTTGCTCGGCCAGTGCGCGACGCAGATCGTCCTCGCCGATCAGACCCCGCTGGATCAGCTGGTCGCCCAGGCGAAGCGGCTGTGCCGGTTGCGTCGCCGCCATCTTAATCACCCGCCGAGGGCAACTGAGCGACTTCCAGCGCCCGGATCCGGGCGCTGGCGTGATCCTGAATCGCCGGATCCAGGCCATCGTGATTGGTCAGGGCCGACCAGGCCGCATGGGCATCGGTGGCCTGGCCGGCATGATCCCGACTCACCGCCTCACCAAGAATCCACTGGGGTTCCGTGGGGTGCGCATCCCGGAGCTCGGCATACAGCGAAGCCGCCGCCAGGTGGTCGCCCTGCTGGCGATGGAGGGCGGCCAGATTGGCGCGAACCACGCGATCATCCGGGTCCACCCGGGGATGAATGCGCTCCAGCGCTCGAATGGCAGTCCGGAGATTGCCGTTGTCCCGGGCGGTGCGGGCCAGTAGTCGGGCGGTGGCTGGCTCCGGATCGGGCAGGGCGATGCCCTGAGCGAGCAACGTCTGAGCGCGCTCCGGGCGCCCCGCCGTGATCAGAATGCGGGCGTAGTCCCGTCGAGCGGCATCCAGTGCCTGATCCAGGGAGAGCGCCCGCCGGAAATGCTGTGCCGCTTCCGCCAGTTCGCCACGATCCAGGGCCTCCCGGCCATCGTGGTACAGGGTAAGCGCCCGCTCCCCGGCCTCGCGGGTGGATGGCGAACGCTCCAGGCCGTCACTCTGCGCAAAAGCGCAGGGCGCCATGATCAACACGCTGGCGAGGATCAACGCCAGGCACCGGGATCTCTGCGCTCTCATAGCATTTGCTCCAGTTGCTCGTCGATCAGACGCTGCCAGGAGGTGTCCTCTTCCACCACCGTGGGTCGCAGCAGGATGACCAGCTCGATCTTCTCAGCGCTCTGCTGCTGGGTGCCAAACAACAGATCCAGTGGTGGTATGTCACCTACACCGGGGACACGGGCATCGTTGCTGCGTTCCCGCTCTTCCATGAGTCCGCCGATGACGATCAGGTCACCGTTGCGGGCTCGAACGATAGAATCCGACTGGCGGACGTCACTGCTGGCGAGCTGGAATTGAACCGTCTCATCGCCGCGTTCCACGGTGCGTGGCGTTTCGCTGACGCTGGATACGGATGGCTGGACGTGAAGGGTGACCCAGCCGTTGCTATCGATGTTGGGTGTCACGTCGAGAGAGATCCCGGAGAAAAACGACCGGAATTCGGGGTCCACTTCGGTCTGTTGGGTACCGTTGGTGGTGGTGGTATCCAGATCGATGCCGGTCTGGAAAAAGCTGTCGGTGCCCACCTTGATGAGGGCTTTTTGATTGTTGAGCGTGGAGACCCGGGGCGAGGAGAGGACCATCACATTGCCCTGTTCCTCCAGCGCCTGGATCGTGGCGTCAAATCCAAAGGGTTCCTCGGCCCCCCGGAGGATGCCGAGCTCGAACAGCCCGGTGTCGTCTTCGGCCAACGGTGAGCTCACATCCACAGTGGTTTGGCGGCCGTCAACGCTGCCTACCCGACTCCAGTCAATGCCGGCGGTAAATTCATCGCTTAGGTTGACCTCGACAATGCGGGCTTCCAGCACCACCTGGCGGTTGAGGGTCGCCTGCAGGCCGTCCATGAAGGTTTCCACCTCATCCAGCGTGTCGGGGGTGGCCCGCACCACGACGGTGCCGGCTTCAGGACTGACTACCACGCGGGGAGTGTCCTGGCCGTTGCCATTGTCATTGCCGCCATCGGCGTCCATGAGGGCCATCACCTGCTGACTCCGACTGTCGTCCAGCAGGGTTCGCCCGGCAATGAGCTGGCGGATGGCGCTTTCAACATCCGCCCACAGACTGGAGCGTGAGCGGGTGACGAGGGAACTGCCGTTGATTTCGTTGTACCGGCGTGCGCTACGGTCTTCTTCGTTGGAGGTTATTTCGCCGCCGCTGATTCGGGTGCCGGAGAGCCCATCGCGCTCGACATTGATGTAGTCCAGCCGGAACACCCGGGTTTCCAGCAATTCCGGCAGCACCAGATAGGAGCTGCCGGTGCGCTGGAAGTGGTAGCCATACCCCTGGCGGAGGATCTCCATCACCTCGGGCACCGAAACATCGGTCAATCGCAGTGACACTTCCCCGGAGACGGCGGGGTGGACCACCACGTTGTAGGGGGTGTCTTCCACCAGCCCGTGATAGAAATCCGCCACGCTCACCCCATCAGCGGTGATGTCGAAACGCAGCTCGTCCAGCGGGCGCTGGGTGTCGTCCATTAATGGCGGCGGTTCAAGCAGCGCTTCGGCGGCTGACGGCAGGGGCGGAATCGCCTCATGAGCCGCCGGTGGCGCCGGAGTGCTCAGCCGCTCGGCAATGGCCGCGCGACGCTCCTCCTCGGTCTGGCCAAAAGTGGCGGCGCAGCCGGTCAGAGTTAGCAGCCCGAGGGTGAGCAGCAGTTTGCCGGAGGTTTTCATGAATTATTGATCCTGTCCCTGGTCTTTCGGTCGGGTTTTGATCACCCCGTGGTCCACCACGGGTTCTCGGCGATTTCCGTTGTTATCCGTGACCCGGAGCCCATGGGTGCCAATCGACTCCAGCGTCCCCAGCGGCGTGGCCTCACCGGGACGCAGCAGCGCACCGTTAATGATCGTGCGGCCCTGCCAGGTGCCACCCACCACTTCCCGAACCACTAACCTTGGCTGGGGTTCCGAGGGCGGTTCCTCCACCGCACCCTCCGGTGCCTCAACGCCGGTGAGTGGGTCCAGCAGTGTCATGGACTCTTCCGCTGGCGCTTCCAGAACCTCTGGCGGTGCGGTGGGGTCGGACAGCTCGTCCGCCCCGACGTCACTGACCGCCAGGATGCCGGCTGCCAGCCAGCCGGCGCTAATCCACCTGAGCTGGGGCATACAGATCAAACCTCACGTTGATTCGAGCCATGGGATGCTCCGTGACCGAATATTCCAGCGATCGCCACACCAGCTGAATGGCGTCGTCTTCCAGCGTCTCAAGAAAATCCACGATGTCGCCGAAAGTGCCCTCCAGCACCACCCGGATTTCGCGATGACGGATGTCCAGCCCGCTGCCACCGGTACCCTGCGCGCTGGTAATGCCCGAGCCGGGGCGGCGCTCGAAGCTGATCAGGCGCGGTCTCGCTTCGGTGTCCAGGGCATCCTGCAGGCGGCTCATGGCTGCCTGCATGGGAATGGTGGCGATAAAGTCGAGGCCCCGATTGACCAGCGCCTCGTTAAGCGCTTCCAGTTCCAGCTCCAGATCGTCGATATCGGCTCGGACGGCCTCGTCCGGATCGTCCGCTCGAGCAATGCGTTGCTCCAACCGGTTAATCGTGGCTTCCAGTTGCTGCTGCTGGTTCTGGAGGCTTCGATGATCGCTGTTCAGGGCACCCAGCCGGGTGGCCGCCGGCGAAAAACCGGACTGGTACCAGAACGTGGCGAGTACCAGAAAGATGGCGCTGGCCAGCAGCACGCGCTCCCGGGGGGTGCGCCCCATCAACCAGTCACTGGCCTGATCCGCCGCCAGCCGGACAGGTCGCGCGTATCGCGTCCAGAGGGCCTGGAGTTGCCGGAGGCGCTCAGCCATCGGCGTCTCTCAGTCCGCGCAGCAGGGCCTGGATGCCGTCTACCTGTCTCCGGGGGGGATCGGTCTCGGTGTCATTGCCATTGGCGTCGGCCACCAGCCCCTCCCCGCTAATGGAAAAGCGTCGGATGGTCACGCCGCGCTCGTGGTCCCGGGGGTCACTGATGTCGATGGATTCCGGGGACCAGTGGGCGAAAGCCGGTTGCTCGGGCAGTTCACTGGCCAGGGTCTCGGCTTCAAACAGGCCAAGGGCCTGACCCTGAAGCTGTATGCGATCCGGTTCGATGCGGATCTGCCGGAGCCAGAGCCCGTCCACAGAGGCGCGGGCAATCGCTTTCAGAGGCTCCGAGAACCCGGCTTTGAGTGAGGTGTCCACCCCCTCGAAATCCTCGATGATGGTGGTGTAGAAGTCCCGACGGGCCTCCAGGCGCTCGCGCTGTGCCAACAGGTCGGCGGACGGTTCCACGGTCTCCAGGCCGTCGGTGGCTTCCTGCAACTCAGTCACCCGGATTTGCAGCGCATCCCGGTTGTCCCGGGCGGTGCTCAGCCGATCCTCGGCCTGACTGAGCATGAACGACTGCACGCCACTGATGGCGGCCAGTGCCAGACACCCGGCCAGAACGCCGGCGGCCAGCACCGGGGGCGAGGTCGCGGAAAGGTGGCGCGGCGGCCGCTGGTAGACCGAGGCGGTGCCCCGTAACTCCCCGCCATACAGCCCGGCCAGCGCCAGCAACCCCGCTTGTGTGGCGGCGGTATTGGCCGTGGATTCATCCGCGGCTTCGAGATCCGCGGGCCGACCCAACGGCTTGACCGTGGCGTCCAGTTCACTGGTCAGCTGGTGTCGCAGTCGGTCGATGCCGGGGATTTCGGGGCCCAGCAACGCCACCGAGACCGCCCGATTGGACAAGCGCTTGTTGAAGTTTTCGGCCGTTCGAAGGACCTCCTGAGCCAGCCGGGACCGGGCGGCTTCATCCAGCCCCGTCTCCGGCGGCACTTCAACATGGATGGTGCGGGACAGATAAAGCCGGTCGCCGCGGGTGACGGTGATGCTGCTGCTGCGTGGACCGACAAAAACCGAGACCACCGGCGGTTCCGTGTCCGGCTGCCGGGTGCTGGGTCCGTCCGCCGAAAGCTGCCTCCGGGTTAGGGCCACCAGCGCCATCTCCCGGGGATAGACGGCCTGTAACTCCAGGCCGGCCCCGATGACCGCGTTGGTCACACGCTCCAGGGTGCTGGCAGCCATGACCGTGGCCCGCACCGGCGGTGCTCCATCCATGCCAATGCCGCGATCGTTGCTCAGGCGAACCCCGGTGGTGACGATTTCACTGGCGTCGAGCACCCCCGGCGGCGCGACCTTCCAGGCCAGCGCCTCCCGGAGTTCTTCATCGGCGATCCCCGGCAGATCGACGTACTGGGTTTCGTAATCCGCCCGGGCGAGCGTCACGGTAGCCGGCGTGCTCTTGAGCCCGAACTCCGCCACCAGACCCGCAAGCACCTGGCCGGCATCCTCACGACCGCACGGGCGATGGACGCACAACTCCAGCATCCCCCCGTCCGCCGACCGCACGGCCAGTGCGACGGAGGACGGGGCGAAGTGGACGGCCGTTTGCCGTGGGGCAGTTCGAGTTGAGATCAAATAGGCGCTCAGTGGTAGTTCTTAGTCAACGAAGTCGAAGTCGCAGGTCGTCTGGCCGATTTCGCCGTCGTCGATGGTCGGAACGGTAATTTCTACACCGTCGCTGCCGTCGCTTATTGTAAAGTCACCTTCGCCCAGAGCATTTATGTCGCTATTGCTAACTTCATCACAAACGTCACCGCCGCTCCAATTAACTCCACTATCGCCTGAGCCGTCTAATTCGTCCACGGCCAAATCCCGCGCAAACAAGTTGCCGATTTCCGACGCGGCGTTGGTCGCGGCCCCCTGCAGTTCCGCCTGGTCCTGCAGCCCGGTCAACTGGGGGATACCAATCGCTGCCAGCACGCCGAGCACGGCGAGGACGATGACCAGTTCGATAAGGGTAAAGCCCCGCTCCTTGCGCTCGCGGATGAGCTGGCGGGCGGACAAGGTTTTGAGATTTCGGTATTTCATTGAATGAAGTTCCTGACTGTTTTAGAAAATTCGGCGACTTCAGGGATCGTTACGATGCAAAGACGGACAATCGATCCGCAATTACAACGTAGGTATACAATAATCAACGGTAAATCTCAGAAAAACGCCAGCAGAATTAACAATCTAAAAACACACATGAAGTTAATGCGTTTTTTCTGGCCCTGGTCGCGATGCTAGCCTTCAGTTCAGTCAATTGATTAGCGAGCCTTTTCATGGAACTTAATGCCTTAATTTCAGAAGCGATTAACCATGGTGCGTCGGACCTGCATGTGTCCGCCGGAGTTCCTCCACTCGCCCGAATCGATGGTGAGCTGGTGTCAGTGGATGAAAACGCGGTGACGGCGAAGGCCTTGGAACGGGCCCTGCTGGATGTCATGGACGAGCGTCAGCGCGCGGCCTACGCCGATCACCGCGAGGTGGATTTTGCTCTGCAGGTGGAGGGCGCCGGGCGATTTCGGGTCAATGTCTATGAGCAGCTCAACGGGCCCGGGGTGGTGCTGCGGGCGATCCCGGAGGCGATTCCCTCGCTGGAATCCCTGGGGGCACCGTCGGTGGTGCAGTCACTGGCGGATCGGGCGCGGGGGCTGGTGCTGGTGACCGGGCCGACGGGGTCTGGCAAGTCCACCACGCTGGCGGCGATGGTGGACCATCGCAATCAGACCTATCCCGAGCACATCCTCACCATTGAGGATCCCATTGAGTTCGTCCATCCCCGGCAGCGGGCGCTGATCACCCAGCGGGAGGTGGGGCACCACACCCACGATGTCCATCACGCCCTGCGGGCGGCGTTGCGCGAAGACCCGGATGTGATACTGGTGGGGGAAATGCGAGACCCGGACACCATCCGCCTGGCCCTCACGGCGGCCGAGACCGGTCACCTGGTGTTCGGCACCCTGCACACGCGCACGGCGGCCAGCAGTGTGGACCGGATCATCAATACCTTTCCGGGGGAAGAGCAGGCCCAGGTGCGGGCCATGCTGGCCGAGTCACTGCTGGCGGTGATCTCCCAGTCCCTACTACCCCGGGCGGGGGGCGGGCGCGTGGCGGCCTTCGAGGTCATGGTGGCCATGCCGGCGATCCGTAATCTGATTCGGGAGAGCAATATCGCGCAGATCCCCAACGCGCTGCAGACCGGGCAGGCATCGGGCATGCAGACCATGGCCCAGGCGGTGCAGCGACTGAAGCAGCAGGGGCTGATATCTGCCGCGACCGCCGAGCCAATTATTGGCGAGAGTGGCCTGGGTTAATCCGGGGGATTAGCCCGATAGCGCACGACTGGCCACGCTGGGGCGTTCGTATCGTTACAATGCGGGTACGCGAGACCTAGTTTCCTGATCTCCCTGACCTGGCGACGGATTCGATTACATCCACCAATTCGTCCCGGAAATCACTCAGTGCGTCACGCAATCGCTGGGCCGGGCTGAGATAGCGCACTCGACGATCCTCCGATCCGTTGGTGACCTCCAGCCACCCGTCTGCCAGCAACTGCCGAAGGTTATATTGAATCCCCGCCTCGGAGTACGGCAATTCCTGCACCAGCTGTTTCATGGAGAGCGGCTTGCCCTGATCAGAAGCCCTCGCCACGGCAAGGCAAATATCACAGGGGATATTCGATGCAGCGATGGGGAGATGCTTCACGGCGCGGCGGCGGACCTCGTAGGCCATCTGCACCGGATTCAATGACTCAACGCTGAACTGTTCCATGTGTTACCCACTATGATCTACGGAATGTTAGAGACCTACTGCATCCAGCAGAGTTCTCAATCATTACTTTTAACCCATCAATTTGCGGGATGATTTGTCGTCTATCTTTAAGTTAAAGAGGGAAATTCACTTGCATTAAGCGATCATCAATAGCGCGTTCATGCGCTGCAGACCGGGCAGGCATCGGGCATGCAGACCATGGCCCAGGCGGTGCAGCGACTGAAGCAGCAGGGGCTGATATCCGCCGAGACCGCCGAGCCGATTATCGTTGAGGGTGGTCTGGGTTAATCCGGGGGATCAGCCCGATAGCGCACGGCTGGCCACGCTGCGCCGCTCATAGGGCACCAGCTCCGCCACTTCGCCCGCCAGGCGGCGGCGCTTCACCCCGCGCCAGTAATCGGCGGTGAGCAAATCGCCGTGTGCCGCCAGGAAAGTCTGGCGCAGGCGGACGGGCATGGCGAGAAAGCGGATGAATTCCTCGGGGAAAATATCATTGGCGCCCACGAACCGGTGGGTGCCATGGTCCATCAGCGGATAATCCTCGTCCGGCTCCGGCAACTCGTAGAAATTGCACTCGGTAATGAGCTTGACCTCGTCATAGTCATAAAAGACGACCTGACCGGCGCTGGTGACCCCGAAATTCTTCAGGAGCAGGTCGCCAGCGAAGATATTGGTCTCCGCCAGATCCTTCAGGCACCGGCCATAGTCCAGGATGACCCGATCGGCTTCCGCCGGTTCCACCTCGCGCACATACAGGTTCAGCGGCCGCACCCGGCGCTCGACGTAGGCGTGCTGGAAGACAATCTGGTCCCCGTGAAAGCTGACGCTGTTGGCCGCCTCCCGTAGCAGCTCGTCCTGCAGTTCGGCGCTGAAGCGCTCCCGGGGCAGCTCCAGATTGCGGAAGTGCTGGGTGTCGATGAGCCGGCCGGCGTGGTCATGACGGGACACCAGCCGGTAGCTCTGGTGGACATCGTCGTGGGTCGTGGTCTTGGGGGGACGGAAGACATCCCGCATGACCTTGAACACCAGGTTGAAGGAGGGGAGGGTGAAGACAATCATCACCAGTCCCGCTTCACCGGCGGCGTGCACGAAGTCGTCGTTGGTGCGATCCAGATGCCGAATCAGCGAGCGATAGCGTTCGGTCTTGCCCTGGCGCAACCGGCCGAGCACGGTGTAGAGCTCGTCAATGGGTTTGTCCGGCAGGATGTCGTGGAGGAACTGCACCGCCGCCACCACCGAGGTGGGATCGGCGAAGTAATACGAGCGGGTGTAGGAAAACACCACCCCGATCTGCTCGGTGGTCAGCAGCACCGTGTCGACGCAGATGCCATCGTCGTCATTGCGCAGCGCCACCACGATGGGACGGGTTTCGTCGGGCAGCCGCATGCGCCCCACCAGGTAGGCTCGGGTGCCCTGAAAGAAGTGGGTATCAATGAACTCGAACCGCAGGCAGCGGGCGTCGGCGTCTTCGCCCAGTGAGCGGCGGATGGCATCCGCCATGAGCCGGGCGTCGCCGTCGGCATCGGCGTAGCCACCGCGAAAACGGAAGTCGTGCAGGATTTCAGCACAGCTCTGTTCGAGGTTGTCCCAGGCGGGATAGCGCCGCATGGTCAGCGACTCGATGCCTTCCTCCGGGGGCGGCTGGACGAACTCCAAGGAGGCATCCACACCCCGGGTGCCAAAGACCCGGCGGGTGATGGAGTTGAAGAAGGTCTTCATGAAGCCGGCGTCGGGCATGGCGCCCACCCGCAGGCCGTAGTATTCCCGAATGGCCGGCCACAGTTCGTGGTCGAGGAGTTGTTCGCCCAGGTCCTCGCGCAGCCCCTTCACCGTCCGCCGGGCCCAGGTCTCGTAGAGCTCGATGCGCAGGGCGATGTCGGCCATCTGCCCCTTCCAGTCGCGGTGCTCGAAACGCCGCCGGGCCCGGGTGGTGATCCGCCGGAACTGGCGGTTGTACTGCTCGAAACCGCGATGAATTCGCTGGGCCGCCGCGGCCACCAGGGGCCGCGACGGACTGTGGAGATGATCCGCGGGTCTCATCGCCCAGCGCTCCGCCGGGTCAGTCGGTCATGCGCTTGACGATGGCCTCACCGAACTGCGAGCAGCTCACCTTGGTGGCGCCGTCCATCAGGCGCGCAAAGTCATAGGTGACGTGCTTGCTGGCAATGGCGGCGTCCATGCCCTCCAGCACCAGGTCGGCGGCTTCGGACCAGCCCAGATGGCGAAGCATCATCTCCGCGGAGAGGATGATGGAGCCGGGGTTCACCATGTCCTTGCCAGCGTATTTCGGCGCCGTGCCATGGGTGGCTTCGAACACGGCGTGGCCGGACTGCTCGTTGATGTTGCCGCCAGGGGCGATACCGATGCCGCCCACCTGGGCCGCCAGGGCGTCGGAGAGGTAATCGCCATTGAGGTTCATGGTGGCGATGACGTCAAAGTCGGTGGGGCGGGTGAGCACCTGCTGCAGGGTGATGTCAGCGATGGAGTCCTTGATGAGGATCCGGCCCGCGGCGACGGCGGCGTCCTGCTCGGCGTTGGCGGCCTCCTGGCCCTTTTCGGCGACGGTGCGCTCCCACTCGCTCCAGGTGTAGGTCTCGGCGCCGAACTCGCGCTCGGCCAGCTCGTAACACCAGGTGCGGAAGGCGCCCTCGGTGTACTTCATGATGTTGCCCTTGTGAACAATGGTCACCGACTTGCGGCCATTGTCGATGGCATAGCGGATGGCGGCGCGCACCAGCCGCTCAGTGCCCTCCCGGGAAATGGGCTTGATGCCGAAACCGCACTCGTCGGGGAAGCGGATGTTGGCGTAGGCGGACGGGAAATGCTCCGCCAGCAGCTTCTTGAACTGCTCGTTTTCGCTGGACCCCGCCTCGAATTCGATGCCGGCGTAAATGTCTTCGGTGTTCTCGCGAAAGATCGCCATGTCCACCTGATCCGGGTTTTTCACCGGCGAGGGGACGCCGTTGAACCAGCGCACCGGCCGCAGGCAGACGTACAGGTCCAGGACCTGGCGCAGGGCCACGTTCAGGGAGCGAATGCCGCCGCCCACGGGGGTGGTCATGGGGCCTTTAATGGAAATCAGATACTGGCGGATGGCGTCCACGGTCTCATCGGGGAGCCAGGCGCCCACTTCGTTGTTGGCTTTTTCGCCGGCCAGTACTTCCATCCAGTGAATCTTCTTCTGGCCGTTGTAGGCCTTGGCCACCGCCGCGTCCACCACGCGCTGCATCACCGGGGTGATGTCCACGCCAATGCCGTCGCCTTCGATGTAGGTGATAATGGGGTTGTCCGGGACGTTGAGAACGCCATTGTCGAGGGTAATCGGCGCGCCGTCGGCGGGGACTTGGGGTGTGCTCATGATGTCTCTCTCCCTTGCTTGGCCAACTCAAAAGTCGCGTTATTTTTCCACACTCGGGGCCGCGAAGACAGCCGCAGCCTGAAAGCAGGGAACTTCCCCCGGTCATTACTGACCGATGCGTGAAGAGTCGTAAGCGCAGGTGCGCTGACACCAATTGGAGTGGCAACAGGCCCGGAGCGGGCCGGGGAGGGTCGCTTGAAAGGACAACGGGATGTCTTTGTTTTCGGTCTGGATGACTTTCATCGCGAGCAGCTCGCGACCATCGAGGATGCCCATCGGCTGAGGTTCCATCAGCTCCTCGAGCACGACGAGGCGATCCATCCGGAGTATTTTCCGGTGGATGACATGCTGGCGAAGAGCGTGCGAACCCTGGAGGCATTTCCCGGCACGGTGGATGCGGTGTGCACCTACTGGGACTTTCCCACCAGCACGCTGGTCCCGATTCTCCGTGAGCGCCTCGGGTTGCCGGGGGCCGGGCTCACTGAGGTCCTCAAGCTGGAGCACAAATACTGGGCTCGTCTCGAGCAGCAGGTGGTGGTGCCCGATCTGATCCCGCCCTTTGACTGGGTGGATCCCTTTGCCGATGAACCCGGCAAGGGGCTGGCGCTGGGTTACCCATTCTGGCTCAAGCCCATTAAGGCGCATTCCTCCTATCTGGGATTCAAGATTCACAACCACCGCGAATTCCGCGACGCCATCGAGAAAATCCGTGCCGGCATCTACCAGTTCGGTGAACCCTTCAACGCCATTCTCGACAAAGCGGAGCTACCGCCGGACATCGCGCCGGTCCGCGGGTATCAATGCATCGCCGAGGGCATCATCAGCGCCGGCAAGCAGGCGACCCTGGAGGGTTATGTCTACAACGGCGAGCCCCGGGTCTACGGAGTGATCGACTCCATTCGCGGCGGGCCGCATCGCTCCAGCTTTTCCCGCTATCAGTACCCCTCGCAGTTGCCCAACAGCGTCGAGCGCCGCATGACCGACGCGGCCATTCGGGTGATGGCGCATTCCGGCTATGACAATGCGCCCTTCAACATGGAGTTTTTCTGGAACCGGCGCACCGATGCCCTGGCACTGCTGGAGGTGAACGCGCGCTGCTCCAAATCCCACTCCCCCATGTTTCACATGGTGGATGGGGCGTCCCACTTTCAGGTGATGGCGCACTTGGGGCTGGGTGAGGCTCCGTCCATGCCCCATCGGGCCGGGCATTATTCCGTGGCAGCGAAGTTCATGTTGCGGGCGCATCGGGACGGCCAGGTGACCCGGGTGCCCAGTGACGACGACATGCAGCGCCTCGAGGAGCGCTTCCCCGAGGCCTGCGCCCGGGTGGGGGTCACCGAAGGTCAGCGGCTGTCGGCACTACGCTTTCAGGACAGCTACAGCTTTGAGCTCGGTGAGATCTTCCTGGGCGGAAAGAATCGCGCGGATCTGCTCCGCCGCTACCAAGAGGCCAAGCAGATCCTCGATTTCCGCATCGATCACGACGCGCTGGCGGCCTGACGGTCCCGGATCAAGGGCTGCGCCGCCTTCCAGAAGCGGAAGAATCCATGGGTGGCGGCGGGCCAGTGCTGGACGTCCCAGTCCCGTGGCACGGCCTGGAGTTCCACCCCTTGGGCTGCCAGGGCGGGCCGCAGGCCGTTGAGCGCATCAGCGATGGGGCCGGTGGGCGCCCAGGGGGTGAGCAGCCGGTCCACTCCGGCAGCGGCCAACGCCTCCGCCAGTCCCCCGGCCTTGCCGCCGCGATCCACCGTGAAGGGAGTCCGGTCAGGGGTGGCGCCGTTGCGGGCCAGTGCGTCGCCGAGGCCCGCCGCCGCGAACCGGCTCACGGCATCGCTCACCGGGTCCGCGCTGCGCCAGTCCGTGGCCTGGATGGCCACCACCAGGGGCCAGTCGGGGGTGCCGAACAGGGACTCCGGGTGCAGGTCGTCCTCGGTGATCAGCAGGCCGGTGCGGGGGGTGAGCTGCCAGTCCACCGGCAGCGGTGACGGGCCCACCGGCGGGCGTTCGATGCCTTCCGGCGCCGGCGCTTCGGCACTGAGAGCCTGACCGGGGCTGAATCGGCCATTGGTGTAGCGCTCGATGTTGCTGGGCCGGGCCAGATAAGTCTTGCCCGGGGTGTGAAGGCCCGCCACCCATCGCCAGGAGAGGGTGTTGGAGGCCGGATCACCGTCCAGCAGCTGCCGCAGAAAAAAGTCCGCCCCCAGTGCCCAGGGTAGCTGCAGGGTAAATACCCAGATACTCGCAAACCACATGCGGGCGTGATTGTGCAGATAGCCGGTGGCAATCAGTTCCTCCACCCAGGCGTCAAAGCAGTCAATGCCGGTGCCGGCGTCCAGGGCCTGTTGCAGGTCCCGGGCCAGGCGCTTGTCCCGCGCCACCTGTTGACGTGCCTCAAGGCAGGCGGCGCCGTAGTCGTGCCAATGCACCGGCCGGCGTTCCAGAAAGCCTTTCCAGTAGGTGCGCCAGCAGACCTCCTGAATGAATTTCTCCGCGCCCTCCAGGCCATGCCGGGCGAGGGCGGCATCAATGACTTCGTCTTCGCGGATCAGGCGGTGACGCAGCCAGGGCGACAGGCCGGACACCCGGTTATCCCCCCCTGGGCCGAAGTCGTGATTGCGCCAGTCGGTGTAAGCCCGCCCCGCGTGGGGGATGAACTGCTGCAGGCGCTGCAGACCCGCCTCGCGGGTGGCGGACAGGGGTGAGATCGCGGTGTCGTCCACTAGGCGGACTCCTGTGATTGTTCCCATTGAAGGATTCGGCATTTGCGCTCGCGCCCACCCAGATAGCCCCCGAGATCACCATCGGAGCGCACCACCCGGTGACAGGGAATGAGCACTGGCACCGGATTGCGGGCCACGGCGCTGGCCACCGCCCGAACCGCCCGGGGGCGACCGATCTGCTCGGCCAATCCCCGGTAGGTGATCCGCTGACCGGGTTGCAGCCGCGCCAGGGCCCGCCAGACCCGGATTTGAAAGGCAGTGCCGGTCAAGGCCACCCGCCAGCGCCCCTGGGAAGACCAGGCCGGTTCGTTGCCGCTCGCCCGGTCCGCCGGGTCGGATGGGTCGACAAAAACCGTTTGGATGATCTCATGCCGGGTGCCGATAAGCCGAAGGGCACCCCAGGGGCCGTGCCAGATGGCCCGGCGTTCGGCCGATGGTAGTTGCTGGCAGAGGCGAATCAGCGGTGGCGCTGTCAGCACGGGCTGCTCCGCGGCGGTGAGTCACGTTATCCTACCGGCTGTCTCACCTTTCGTGAAACAACAACAGGGAGCCTGATATGGCCGATAATGCCAAGCCCTGGGCGGCCTCGATGCCCGACGCCCAGTTCCACCTCATGCATGACATTCTGGCGGCACCCAGCCCCATCGGGCTCGAGGCCGCCATGACCGAGGGCGTGCTGAAACCTCATTTCGAAAGCATCGCCCCGGCCGGCTGGCAGGTTCACAACTTCAAGGGTCATGCCGGCGTGGTGCTCGACACCCATCCGGGGCGGGATGATCTTTTTACGGTGATGGTAATTGGCCATGCCGACAAGATTCGCATGCAGGTGCGCAGCATCGGTGAGGACGGCAAGGTCTGGATCAACAGCGACTCCTTCCTGCCCACCACCCTGATCGGGCACGAAGTCAGCGTGTTCAGCGAGGATCCGGACAACCCCGGGCAGTATCGACGCCTGGACGGCGGCACGGTGGAGGCGCTGGGCGCCATCCATTTCGCCGATCCCAAGCTGCGGTCCGGCGACAAGGGCGTGCGCAAGGAGCAGCTTTATGTGGAGCTGCAGATTCACGGCGCGGACAAGAAAAAGCAGGTGGAGGCGCTGGGCATCCGCCCGGGGGACAGCATCCTGATGAATCGGCCGATTCGCCGCGGATTCGGCCCGGACACCTTTTACGGGGCGTACCTGGACAATGGGCTGGGATGCTTCGTCGCCGCCGAGGCGGCTCGCCTGGTGGCGGAGGCCGGCGGCGCCGAGCACGTGCGGATGCTGTTTGCGGCGGCCACCTATGAGGAAATCGGGCGATTCGGCAGTCGGGTGCTGGTCAGCGAGATGCGGCCGGACGCCATTATCGGCGTTGATGTGAACCACGACTACGTGGCCGCCCCGGGGATCGGTGACAAGCGCATGGCCCCCATTGAAATGGGCAAGGGCTTCACCATGAGTGTCGGCTCCATCGTCAGTGAGCAGCTCAATCAGCGCATCGAAGCCGTCGCCCGGGCCGAGGGCATCCCCATGCAGCGGGACGTGGTGGGCGCCGACACCGGCACCGACGGCATGGCGGGCGTGCTGGGCAACGTGGACTGTGCCGCCACCTCGGTGGGCATGCCCATCCGTAACATGCACACCATCTCGGAGAGCGGCTGCACCCGCGATGTGCTGGCCTGCACCCATGCGGTGGCGGCCACCCTGCGGGCCATGGACGTCGAGGAATCCGAGCCGGGCCGGCTGGCGGCAGCGTTCCGGGGCAACCACCCGCGCCTGGATCAGGCCGTGGGCCTGGCGCATCCCGGCGGCGAGTCGGAGGGCAACGATTAAACCCGGCCGGCGGACCTGACGCCATGGCGGACGCCGAGCACTGGTTAGGGCTGGGCGCCGCTCTGGCGGTGGGTCTGGTGATCGGGCTGGAACGGGGCTGGTGGCTGCGTCAGGCCGCCGAAGGTCATCGGGTGGCGGGGGTGCGGACCATTGCCCTGATCGCCCTCAGCGGCGGCGTGGCGGGACTCATCGCCGCCCATCTGGGCGTGGTCATCGTGGTGGCGGTGTTCCTGGTTCTCGGGGTGCTGCTGCTGCTGGGTTACCGACGCACCTTCCGTCGAAACGGCGACGCCGGGATCACCACCGAAGTGTCCTCGGTGCTCGCTTTTCTGCTGGGCGTCCTGGCCACCACCGGATACCCGTTGCCGGCGATTGCCGGCGGGGTCATCACCGCCCTTCTGCTGGGCACCAAGCCGGGGCTCCATGCGCTCATGCATCAACTGGATGGCCCGGAAGTGCGGGCGATCCTGCAGCTGGCGTTGATCAGTGCCGTGATTCTGCCGCTGCTCCCTGCCGAGGGCTACGGGCCGTGGAACGCCCTGAACCCCTATGAAATCTGGCTGATGGTGGTGCTCATCAGCGCCATCGGCTTTTCCGGGCATTTCGCGGTCCGCTTGATGGGACCCCGCCGCGGAGTGCTCTACACCGGGCTCTTTGCGGGCCTGGCCTCATCCACGGCGTTGACACTGGCGCTCTCCCGGGCGGGTCGCGATCAGCCTCGACTACAGCCGCTGTTCGCAGGGGCGGTGGCCATTGCCAGCACCACCATGTTCCCGCGCATTTTGTTGCTGGTGGGCCTGGTCTCCCCCGCCTTGCTGCCGGCGCTTTACCTGCCCATTGGACTGTTGACCGTCGCCGGGCTGCTGGGCGTGGCCTGGCTGGTGTCCAGAGCACCGGCAGACGCCGGAGAGCAGGGTCATCCGCCCATGCATCGGCCTTTCGAACTGGCCACGGCGCTTCGTTTCGGTGTGTTTCTGGTGGGCATTGTGTTGCTCGCGGAGGCCTTCCGGCGCTGGGCGGGTGATGCGGGGATTTACCTGCTCGCCGCCATTTCCGGGCTGAGTGACGTGGATGCGATTACCCTGTCCCTCGGACGCATGGCCGGCGGCGACCTGACCCCGGAAGTGGCGGCGCGGGGGATTGTCTTGGCTGCCATTGCCAATACGCTGGTCAAGCTGGGTCTGGCGGTGGTGATCGCTCGGGGTCAGATGGGACGGCTGCTGGCGCTGGCCCTCGGGGCGGTGGCGTTGGTGGGGCTCGGCTGGGTGGTTTGGGGGACACTTGCATGAGCATGGCGGCGACCCTGGGGTTGATGCGCTCGGTGCTGGTTTACGGCGGGCCTTGGCGACAGCCGCGATTACGGCGGTTTTACCGGCAGTTCGTTCAGCCCGGTGACACCGTGTTTGATATCGGCGCCCATGTGGGCGACCGCAGCTGGGCGTTCGCGGCGCTGGGCGCCCGGGTGATCGCCTGCGAGCCACAGCCCGGTCCGCGGCGCTATCTGAGCTGGCGTCTGGGGCGTCGTCCCGAGGTGGTGGTGCTGGCGGAGGCGGTGGGCGAGGCGGCTGGCGAGGCCAGTCTGGCGGTCAGCGATCGTCATCCGACCTTGGCCACCCTGTCCCGGGAATGGACGCGAAGGATCGGCCAGGACAACGCCAGCTTCGAGGCGGTGGAGTGGGGTCGATCCGTGACGGTACCCGTGACCACTCTGGATGACCTGATTGCGCAGTACGGGGTGCCGAGCTTTTGCAAAATCGATGTGGAGGGGCATGAGGCCGCGATTCTGCAGGGGCTTTCACAACCCCTGCCGGCGTTATCCTTCGAGTTTGTCGCCGGCGGTGAGGACATTGCGCTGGCCTGCATGACCCGGCTGGGTGAACTGGGCGAATACCGCTATAACCTGGTGCAGGGGGAGCGACGGCGGCTGGCTTTCGAGCCATGGCAGGGGCCCGAGGCAATGGCGGGCTGGATCAGGCAGAATGCTCGAACTGCCGGCTCGGGCGATATCTATGCCCGCCGGATCACTGAAGGGGACCCCGGTTGATTCGACAGATTCTTTTGACCCTGGCGGTAGCCCTGGCCGTCTATCTGGTGGTCAAGGCCCGACGCCGTGCCGCCGAGGTGGCGAAGCACGAAGCCACCGCTCCCCGGATAACGCCGCAGGCTATCGCCGGGTGGGTGCTGCTGGTCCTGATGATCGTGATCGCGGTGGCCAGCGCTTGGCTGGCCGACGGCTGAGGCCGTTTCAACCGGCCGCGGCCGCGGCGGCGCGCTGTCGGTAACGCTCGATCATGGACTCCATGGCCGCGTCGTCGTAAGGGCGCAGGCCACTGATCAGCATTTTCTTCCAGCACTCGCCGATGAGGCGACCCGCCTGCAGGATGTCGTACTGGTAATCCACCTCGCCGCGTTTGCCGCTGACGGTGAGCTCGGAGTGTCGCAGCCGCACCACCGGTGGCTCGGTCAACGGCGCTTGCAGCTGAATGCCCATGCTGTCGTAGACCACCAGGGGCCGCTCCGGGTTGAACATCACACCCTGATCGCGCAACAGCGGATGGAGCAGGCCCGGAAAGGTCTGCCCGGAACAGGCTACGTACTGCTGGATCAGCCCCTGCAGGGCCGCCGAGGGCGTGGTCAGCGGTTCTTCGTAGTGGGCGATGACGTATTCCCGCCCCTGGGCGTCAGTGACTGCCAACTGTTCACCGGGGGCGTCCGGAAAAGTCAGCGGTGTGTCGCCGCGGAGCATGCCGCGGAATTGCAGCCGCATGACCCGGGCGAGACCACATCGCTGAACGATGAGAGCAAACAGCAGATCGCCGGGTACGCAGAAGCGGGAGGCGTCTTCATCGTGCAACGGGTTGTGGTCGCCGGCGATGTGTTTGGCGAATCGGCTCCCCTGAGCCGCCGAAATGCACACCTGCCCCTCATTCAGGGCATGGAAAGGCGCCAGCAGATCCTCGGGCGTTGCCCCAGCGGTTTTCATCCTCATACCTCGCAATCAAACCGCTCATGGTAGCCCCGCCTCGGGCGATTACAACCGATGCTCCGGGATTACCCCCTGGCGGCCTCGATCCAGCCTGCCACCTTGGCCTCGGAGACCACGGCGCCGTCCGCTTTGAGTTGCTCAGTCAGCGACGCGGCATCGGCATCGGCCAGTTCCAGCACCGAGGAAATCCCCAGCTTTTCAAGGCGTTTGGCCATGGCCGGCCCAATACCCTTGATGTCCGTCAGGTCGATACCCGCCGCGTCAGACGCGGTGGTCGCGGAGGCCTGAGGGGTTGGCTCGGGCTCGGGTCGGGCAGGGGGGGCGGAGGCAGACTCCGGCTCAGGCTCCGGCGCTGGCTCCGGCTCGGGCGCGGGTTCTGGCTGCCGGGCCGGTGCCTCCGGTGCGGAACCCCTCGAAGCCGAATCGCTGTCCTTCTGGCCGGGTACCCACCAGAAAGCCAGTTCCATCCACCGCCGCATCAGATCATTCCACATGGCTGGTTCTCCCTGTCGCTGTGGTCATCTGTCAAATCTCCCGCGCCTGCTCATCGAGACGTTGTCGGGTCACTTCATCCGGGAATCCGTCCGCCGGGATACCGCGTTGTTGCTGAAAGGCCCGCAGCGCGGATCGCGTCACCGGCCCGATGCGTCCGTCCGGCTCGCCGGCGTCGAAGCCGAGGGCGTTGAGTTGTTCCTGCATGCGCTGGACAGTTTCAATGGCCAGCGGTTCGGTTGCCGGTGGCGGACGGGTCAACTCGCCGGCGCCGGCCAGTCGATCCGCCAGCCGCCCCACCGCCAGAGCATAGAAGCGTGAGGGGTTCCAGCGCATGATGACGTCAAAATTTTCGTAGACGAGAAACGCCGGACCATTAACCCCCGCGGGCAGGAGCAGTTGCGCCTCCAGATCCGCTACGGGCAGGGCAGCGCCATCGGCCCGCTGCAGCCCCGCATCCGCCCAGGCTTCAAGGGGCTGACGCTGCTCCAGCAGGTCGAGGTCGAAGTCAGCGGGCAGCAGGACCTCCCGTCCCCAGCGTTCACCCGCCTGCCAACCACGGGCCTTCAGGAAGTTGGCCGCTGAAACGGCGGCGTCCTCGAAGCTCTCCCAGAGGTCGGCCCGACCATCGCCACTGGCGTCCACCGCATAGTCGCGGTAGACACTGGGCAGGAACTGGAAGTTGCCCAGCGCCCCGGCCCAGGAACCCCGTAACTGATCCGGCTGTACCGTGCCCTGGTCCACCAGCTGCAGCGCCGCGATCAGCTCACCGCGAAAGAAATCCGCCCGCCGTGGATCGCAGGCCAGGGTGGCCAGGGACTGAAGCGTGGAAAGCCGTCCGGTGTACTGGCCATAGTTGGTTTCCAGCCCCCAGAACGCGATCAGATACCGCCCCGGCACCCCGTACTCCCGGGTGATGGCGTCAAGCAGTGGCTGGTGCTCCTCCAGCAGCGCCCGCCCCTGGCGGACGTGGGACTCGGAGACCCGCCGGTCCAGATAGCCGGCGAGAGTGCTGGTGAACTCCGGTTGCTGACGATCGAGCTGAAGCACTCGCGCGCTCGGGGTCAGGTCAGCCAGCAGGGTGCGGGCGGTGACGGGATTCACCTGATGGTCCTGGACCGCCTCGCGCTCAATGGTCTCGACGCAGCCCGTGAAATCGCTCTGAGCCATTCCGACGCTGGCGTGCGCCAGCAGAAGGGCTGCAATGGTTGCCATGGCCCGGCGATCTCTCATGTCGGCCTCCTGGTGCCCCGATCCGGGCCCGACGACAATGTTAGGCTTAACCCTAATTCAATTCACCTGCTGGAGTCACCGTGCCCCTTGCCCTGATTCTTTTCGTCACCGTCCCGCTGGGCGAGATTTTTCTGCTGATTGAAATCGGCTCCATCATCGGCGGCCTGGAAACCATCGCGCTGTGCCTGGGAACCGCTGCGCTGGGGACCTTTTTTCTGCGCCAGCAGGGGCTTCAGACCCTGAACCGGGCGCGACAGAACATGGATCAGCAGAAGTTGCCGGCCCTCGAGCTGCTGGAGGGCGTGGCGCTGTTGCTGGGGGGCGTGCTTTTGCTGACCCCCGGTTTTGTCACGGATTTTCTGGGTTTTCTGTGTCTGCTGCCGCCGACCCGTCGCTGGATGGTCAGTCTGGCGGTGGGTCGGCTGGTCATCCGGCATGGCCCGCCCGGTGGGCCGAGTGGCCCGCATGAATCCGGGCAGGGGCCAGTTTATCGGGACCGGGAAGGCCACCGGGTGATCGAAGGGGAGTTCGAGCGGCGGGACTCACCGGACAAGGACAGGGACTGACCGGGAGACAACCGCCTGATCACCATCCTGCAGATTCTGGCGCCGGTGGTGCTCATCATCGTGCTGGGCCGGGGACTGATCCAGACCGGATTCATCTCCTCGGCGGCCATTGGGGAGCTCAACCGCCTGACTTATTGGGTCGGTCTGCCGGCGCTGCTGATCGAGCGCATCGGCAGTGCCGCGCCCGACTTTGGTAGCGTGCTGGGCATTCTGCTGGTTCTGGTGCTCGCCACCGTCGTCAGTATCGCCGTCGCGGTCCTGGTGGCGGGGCTGTGGGGCATGCCGGGTCGATCCCTCGTGACCTTTGTCCATGGCGCCTTTCGGGGCAACATCACCTTTATCGGCCTGCCGGTGGTGATTTACGCCTTTGCGGGCACTTCCCAGGCGTCCACTTATGAGTCGGCGGCACTGGTGGCGTTCGTGCCGCTGGTGGTGATTTACAACGTAGTGGCGGTGACACTCATGCAGCTGCATGGCCCGACCCGGGTGCTGCAGACCGCTCGACGGGTGCTGATCGGGCTGGCGACCAACCCGATCCTGATCGGGACGGTGGTGGGCCTGGGCGTGGCCCTGTCCGACTTTTCACTGCCCCTGGTGGCCTCGCGGACATTGGGCGCCATCGGCCAGATGGCGTTGCCGCTGGCACTGCTTGGCATCGGCGCCGGGCTTCAGGTCAGCCGCTTGCGGGGTCACCTGCAATGGTCAATGGCAGCAGCGTTTTTAAAGTGCAGCGTGGGGCCGGTGGCGGGTTATGTCATCGGCATGGCACTGGGCCTGGGGTCGGAGGAACTTCGGTTGGCCCTGATCTTTCTCGCCTGTCCCACCGCCGCGGCCGCCTATGTACTGGTCCAGCAAATGGACGGTGATGTACCCCTGATCGCCAGCGTTATCACGCTCAGTCACTTGTTCGCGCTGCCGGCGATGCTACTGGCGTTGTTGCTGACTGCCTGATCCAGCTCCTCCTCGAGGATGGCCGCCGAGGCGGCACGCGGCCGGGCAAAACGTGCCAGCGCCACATAAATGAGCGGCGTCAGGAACAGCGTGAAAAATGCCGCCATTCCCAGGCCGCCAAACACCACCCAGCCAATGGCGGACCGGCTTTCCGCCCCCGCGCCGCCGCTCAGAATCAGCGGCAGACCGCCGAGCACCGTGGCGATGGTGGTCATGGCCACCGGCCGCAGGCGGACCCGGGCCCCGCCCAGGGCCGCGTCACGCACCGACTCGCCCCGATCCCGCAGCTGGTTGGCGAACTCCACCAGCAGAATGCCGTTTTTGGCCATCAGGCCAATGAGCAGGAGCAGTCCGATTTGTGAGTAGATATTGATGGAGGTCCCGGTGAGGGTCAGGGCAAACACCGCGGCGGCCAGGCCAAAGGGCACCGTCGCCATCACCACCAGCGCGCTCATGACGCTCTCGAACTGCGCGGTCAGCACCAGCAGCACGATCACCAGCGCCAGCAGGTAGGTGATGGTCATGTCCCGGCGGGTTTCCTCCAGGGTTTCCGCCTCGCCGGTGGTAAGCAAGCTCACCCCCTGGGGCAGTTCTTCCGCAGCCAGTTGGCGGAGTTCATCCACGGCCCGCTGGAGGGGGTAGTCGTCGCGAATGGACAGTCCGATATTAATAGCGCGGCGCTGGGCCTGACGGTCGAGTTCGGCGGGCACGCCTTCCTCGCGCAGGCTCACAAACGTGGACAGCGGCACCATGGCCCCTTCATCGCTTCGTACCTGGATCAGTTCCAGGTCGGAGGGCCGGGTGAGGGTGTCCCGGCGAGCCTGCAGTCGCAGCGGAATCGACTGATCAGCGATGCTGAGATCGGCGATCTTGAAACCGGCCACCATGGTTTCGATGGCATCGCCCACGCCATCCAGAGAAATCCCCAGCTCCCGGGCGCGCTGGCGATCGATTTCCACCCGCATCTGCGGTTGCGTTGCGGCGTAGCCGATGCGCGGCTGGCTGAGGCCGGGGATCCGGTCCTCGATGGCGGCGGCATAGTTCTGGGCCGCGACATAGATTTCTTCGTAGTCGTCCCCGAGCAGGGCAATCTCCAGACCGCCGCCCACGCCCCGCAGGCCCAGACTGTTGGAACTGCCCACCCGGGCCTGGACACCGGGCAGATCCGCCAGCGCGGCCTGGACTTCGCCCATGATGGTCTGCTGGCTGCGGTCCCGCTGGTCCCAGTCCACCAGCGGCGCGACCACAAAGATTCGGTTGGGATCCCAACGGCCGGCGATTGTGAATACTCGGGCGATTTCGCCATTCTCGACCCAGGGCTCCAGGCGGGACTGAATGCGCCAGGCCTGCTGTTCGCTGTAGCTCAGGCCGGCGCCGTCCGGCCCGGTGGCGGAGATGAAGAGGAGGCTGCGGTCTTCGGAGGGCAGCAGTTCCTGGTCAATCTGCTGGAACAGAAAGCCACCGGCGCCCAGCACCAGCGCCGCCATGGTGGAGGCGGCCACCGGTCGGCGCAGGAGGCCCGTCAGCAGGCGCAGGTACAGGTCGGCCAGGCGTTGGCCGAAGCGTCGCAGCCCGGTGACCAGGGCGCCCGGCGGCTTTTCATGCCGGAGCAGCCACGCGGTCAGCGCCGGCACCAGCGACAGCGCCACAAAGGACGAAATGACCACGGCCACCGCCAGCACCACCCCGAATTCGCGGAACAGTCGCCCGGCGGTGCTGGGAATCATGGAGATGGGGATGAACACCGATGCCAGGACCATGGTGGTGGCTACCACCGCAAAGAACACCTGATGCGTGCCCAGTAAGGCTGCCGCACTGGCTCCCAGGCCCTGGCGCCGACGACGCTGGATGTTTTCCAGCACGACGATGGCGTCATCCACCACCAGCCCGGTGGCAAGCACCAGGGCAAGCAGCGTAATCAGGTTGATGGAAAACCCCAGTACCCAGATGGCAGCCACGGTGCCGATCAGGGCCAGCGGAATGGTGATGGCGGGAATGAGCGTGGCGCGCCCGGACCCGGTGAACAGCCAGATGGCAGCAATCACGATGGACCCCGCGGCGGCCAGCGTGATCAGCACCTCCTGAATCGCGCTGCGAATGAAGCGCGCATCGTCCGAGGTCTTGACCAGTTCAAGGTCCGTGAAGCGCGGGTTGAGTTCCGCCAGCACCCGGTCCACCCCGGCACTGATTTCCAGGGTGTTGGACTGGGCCTGACGGATGATGCCCATGCCGAGGATGGCCTCGCCGTTAAGCTCCACTTTGCTGCGGGCATTGGCCGGTGCGAATACCGCATGGGCGATATCACCCAGACGCAGTCCCGGGCGGATTTCCAGGGCTTCGATGCGGGCCGGGGTATCGAGCACGGCTTCGGTGCGCACGCGAAGCTCCAGGTCGGTGGCCCGCAGGCTGCCCGCCGGCACGTCCAGATCGGCATCACGCAGCGGGTCGATGACGTCCCGGGTGTCCAGTCCATGAGCGGCCAGGCGCAGCGGGTCCAGCACCACCCGCAGCTCTCGCTCCCGATCACCGAAGACCGAGACATCCGCCACCCCCGGGATGGCATTCAGCGCGGGCACCACGTCGTTATTGATGCGCCGGGTCAGATCTTCCAGCCCCAGTTCGGTGGTGAGCGCAGCGACCCGTACCACCGGCCTGGAGTCCTGATCGGCCTTGATGATGCTGACCCGATCCACGCCCTCGGGCAGTGACCGCTCGACACGACCCACGGCCTCCCGGACGTCGGCCGCGGCGGTGTCGAGGTCGCTGTCCGGGTCGAACTCCACCACGATCCGGGTGCTGCTTTCTTCGCTGGAGGCCGAAATTGAGCGCACGCCGGCCACCCGGGCCACGGCCCCTTCCAGGGGACGGGTGACTTCGGCGTCCATGGTTTCCGGGGCCGCGCCGGGGAAGGCCGCGGTGACCGTGATGCGGGGGCGGTCGACGTCGGGGAGCTCCCGGACTTCAACTCCCAGAAGCGCCGCCACGCCGGCGATGGCGATCAACAGATTGATCACCGCTACCAGAATCGGCCGGCGAATGCCCAGCGCGGGCAGGCCGCGGGGGGCGTCAGCCATCGGCCTGAGTGTCCCTCATGGCTTCGAGGGCGGGGTAGTTATCCAGGGTGGCGGAATCAATCACGCGCACCGCCCGGCCCGGTCGCATGCGCTGAACCCCTTCGCTGACGATGTCATCGCCCTCATCTAACGGCCCGTCCACCAGCACATGGGCACCGTTGCGGCTGATCAGGTCAAGGCGGACCCGCTCGGCCTGGTCGTCGCGGATCCGCCAGGCATAGGCGCCATCGTCGCCCCAGAGGAGGGCGGTTTCCGGGATTCGCCAGTGGCTGTCGCCCGGCAGGTCCAGGGATACCCGAAAGCGCATGCCCGGCCGAAACCGGTCTTCGGCGTTGTCCAGCAGCGCCTCGGCTCTCACCGTGCCGTCGCTGGCGCTCACTCGACTGTCGATGCGGGTGAGGCGTGCGGAGGGCTGTGACCCCGGCTGTGCCCAGGCGGCGACCGTGATCTCCTCGCCGATCTGCAGTCCGCCATAATGGCGCTCGGCCACCGAGAAACGGATCCGCAACTGTTCCCGGTTGTCCAGTGTGGTGACCACCGTGTCTTCGGTAATGCGCTGACCCGGCTCGATGTCACTGAGGCCGGTGAAGCCAGCAAAGGGCGCCCGCAGGGTGCGATCGTCAAGGCGGATTTCCGCGTCCCGGAGCTCAAGCTCGGCGAGCTCCACTTCACGCCGGGCTTCGTCCAGGGTGATTTCCGAGAAGGCGCCGGTGCCGTCTGCCCGGCGGTAGCGGGCCAGCAGTTGGCGGGCATCCGCCAGGCGCGTGCCAGCCAGGCCCACCGCCACCTGCTCGGAACGGTCATCCAGGCGCAACAGGACATCGCCGGCTTCCACCCGCCGATCGGCCTCGATGAGTACCTCGGTGACGATGCCGCTGCTCTCGGCCTGAAGTTCTACCGAGCGCAGAGCCCGCGATTGGCCCACAGCCTGAATGGTTTGCGCATGACGGGCGGATTCCACCGGGGTCACCACCACCGGGGCCTCCATTTGGGCGTTGACCGGTGAGAAGGCAAGCCAGCAGACCGCTGCAAGCAGGAGGGAATAACGGCGGGTTTTCATTGCCTTGATGATACATCGTTCACCCGTCCCGCGAGCAGATGGGGGGGCGGACATAAAAAAACCGCCAGCCCAAGGCCGGCGGTCTGGATCATCCGAACCGCGGTCCGGATCCGGTGGCGGGTTACTTGCTCTTGGAGCCGCCCTGCGTACCGGTGGTGGCCTGGGTCGCCGTCTCGGAGGCCGTCTTGACGTTGGACTCGACCAGCTTGCGGGCCTCGTTCACGAAATCCTGATTCATGGCGACGACCTTTTCCGCGTCGGTCTTGACCCGCTCGCTGAGATCCTTGGCCACTTTCTGCTGCTTTTCGGCGTACTGCTGCAGCGCCTTGGTGTCCTTGACCTCCAGCGCGGCACGCGCCTGCTGCATGCCGATCTCGCTGTAGGTGCGGGCGGCTTCCATCTGCGCGTCGATCAGCTTTTCCGCATAGTCCATGGCCAGCTTGGCGTAATCACGGGTCGGCGCCATGAAAAGCTTCTCGGCCTGCTCGTTGTACTTGTCAAAGGTATCGTTGCTCATTGCACTGTCCTCATCGTCTCTTTGCTAAGGTCCAAGGCCGCTCTTGACCTTGTTGCAGCGCAATATATCAACGGGTTTGGTGCGTTGCAACAATTTTTCCCCGGGCCGCGAATCGGATCTTTTTCAGGGCGGGTTGTGGCCGATGATATGCTCGCCGGCAACTCATGAGCGTTACGGAAAGGCCATGCTGGAGCAACAGGGCAATGCAACCGTGGGATGGATAACTCAGCTTCGCGAGAACCTGATGGCATGGCTCAACGCCCTGCTGACGGATATTCAGGGGATTGATGAGCTCATCGCCTCCATCCAGCCACAGGCGGCGGTGGTGGTGCTTCAGCTGGTGGCGGTGTTCGGCATTCTAGTGGCGGTGCATCTGGTCACGGGCCGGCTGGCCCGCCGATGGGCCCGGGCGGGCGGACGACGAGTGGCCAGTCTGCCGGCCCGGCTCCAGCCTTTCCGCACGCTGTTGGCCATGGCGTTGCTTCTGATCCTCAATGCCGCAGCGCTGGCGGTTGCGCTGGGCGCGGGTTACCTGGTTGTAGTGGGGCTGTTCCTTGATGATCCAGTGGGCGCGAGGCTCGCGGAAGCAATTCTGCTGGCGTTCGCGGCTACGGGCGCAGGGCGCTTGCTGTTGGATGTCTTTCTCACCGACACCATGGCTGATGCGCGACTGTTGCCGGTGGATGAGCCGACGGCATCTGTGTGGCGTACCCGTCTTGTCCGCCTGGTGGGGTTCGGTGCCTACGGCCTGTTCCTAATCGCGGGGGGTGTCGCGATCTGGATGGAGGGCGTGGCCCGCCTGCTGGCCTTAATCGTGGTGCTGGGCCTGCTGGCTGGTATCCTGCGGGCGCTTCGGGATGCCCGCGAGCCCGTGGCGGCATGGCTCAGGCGTCTGGCCGCCGGGCGGCGCCAGGGCGTTGTAGGCCCGGTCCTTTCCGCCGTCGCACCGATCTGGCACTGGATCGCCGGCGGGTATGCGCTGGCGGTGGTCCTGGTGGGCCTCAGCGGCTCCACCCCGGCGCTGGTGTTCGTCGGCACCGCCACGCTGTGGAGCGTGGTGACCCTGCTGCTGGCCGGGTATGCGGGTTTCTGGAGCCGCATCCTGCTGCGGGAACGCCCGCCCATCCCGGCGGGTTTTGTTGAGCGCCACCCCATGCTGGGCCAGCGGCTGCGGCTCTGGTTGCCGCGGGTATTGCTGGTGGTTCATGGGTTGATCGCCGCGGTGGCGTTTGGGTTGCTGCTGCATATCTGGAACCTGGTGGACATGGGCAGCTGGCTGGCGGGGCCCACGGGTGCCGCCGTGGTGGGTGCCGTGGCCGGCGTGCTGGTCATTCTGCTGATTGCGCTGGTGGCCTGGCTGGCGGCGGTTAGCTGGATTGAGTATCGGCTGAGTCCGGACACCGGTGAGGGGGAACCGGGAGCCCGGGAGAAAACCCTGCTGGCGCTGTTCCGCAACGCCCTGGCGATTGCCATTGTGACCATTGCCGGCATGGTGGCGCTGGCGGAGATCGGGATTAACATCGGCCCCCTCATTGCCGGTGCCGGTGTGATTGGTCTGGCCATTGGTTTCGGCGCTCAGAAACTGGTTCAGGACATCATTACCGGGGTCTTCATCCAGCTGGAGGACGCCATTCATACCGATGACTTCATCACCGCCGGCGGCATCAGTGGAACCGTCGAGCGGCTCAGCATCCGATCCCTGGGTCTGCGCGATCTTTCCGGAACGCTGCACGTGGTGCCTTTCTCCTCGGTGGACACCGTGTCGAATTTCACCCGGGATTTCGGTGTCCATCTGGGGCAGTACGGTGTCGCCTACCGGGAAAACATTGGTGACGTGATTGAACACCTCCACAAGGCTTACGCGCGGCTCTGCGAGGACGAGGTGATCGGCCCCGAAGTGACGGGTCCGCTGGAAGTGGATGGCGTCACCTCCCTCGGGGACAGTTCGGTGAACATCCGGGTGCGGGTGCGGACCACCGCCGGCATGCAGTGGGCGGTGGGTCGAGCCATGAACCGCACCGTCAAGGAAGTCTTTGACGAGGCCGGGATCGAAATTCCCTTCCCCCATACGACGCTCTACTTCGGGGAGGACAAAAAGGGGAGTGCGCCGCCGGCCCGTCTGGCCATACGCAACGAATCCAGCGAGGAGGGTTGATGTCCGTCCGTGTTCACGAGGATGTCCGCATCCCCATGGCCGATGGCGTGTCGCTTTCGGCCCGGATCTGGCTGCCGGAGAATGTCTCGGAGTCACCGGTTCCGGCCATTCTCGAATACATTCCGTATCGAAAGCGGGATTTCACCCGCGCCCGCGACGAGACCCTGCATCGGTCGTACGCGGAGCACGGCTATGCCGGTGTGCGGGTGGACCTGCGAGGCAGTGGTGAATCCGAAGGGATTCTGACCGATGAGTACTGCCAGCAGGAGCTGGATGACGGCTATGCGGTGGTCCAGTGGCTGGCAGAGCAGGACTGGTGCAGTGGCCAGGTGGGCATGATCGGTATCTCCTGGGGTGGCTTCAATGGCCTGCAGATTGCGGCCATGCGGCCACCGGCGCTCAAGGCGGTGGTGACGGTCTGCTCCACGGATGACCGTTATTCCGACGACGTGCACTACATGGGTGGATGCCTGTTGGGGGACAACCTGTCCTGGGCGTCGGTGATGTTCGCCTACAACAGCCTGCCGCCGGATCCGGATTTGCGCGGCGAGGACTGGCGAGCCCTCTGGCACGAGCGGCTCGAGGCCAATGATCCCTGGCTGATTCGCTGGCTGGAGCACCAGTCCCGGGACGACTACTGGCGCCACGGCTCCATCTGCGAGGACTACGACGCCGTTCAATGCCCGGTAATGGCGGTGAGTGGCTGGGCGGACGGCTACACCGACGCGGTGTTCCGATTAATGGAAAGACTCTCCGTGCCGCGTCAGGGCTTGGTGGGGCCCTGGAGCCACAAATACCCCCATCAGGGCGTGCCGGGACCGGCCATTGATTTTCAGGGCGAAACGCTGCGTTGGTGGGATCGCTGGCTTAAAACGCAGGACAACGACGTCATGGACGAGCCCATGCTGCGGGCGTGGGTGCAGGAGGCGGCGGAGCCGGCCACCCGTTATCACCATCGGCCCGGGCGCTGGGTCGGCGAAAAGCATTGGCCATCGCCGAAGATTGAAACCCGGACCCTTTATATCGCCAACGGCGGCGCGCTGGAGCACCAGCCGCCGGAGCAGACCGAGCGGGCCTATACCCTGCAATCACCCCTGAGTCTGGGCCTGTTTGCCGGCAAGTGGTGCAGCTATTCCACCGGTCCGGACCTGCCCTATGACCAGCGGGAGGAGGACGGCGGTGCGTTGGTCTTTGAGACCGACGCTCTGGAAGAGCCGCTGGAGTTGCTCGGGGCGCCGACCTTGACGCTGCGGTGTCGGGTCAACCGCCCGGTGGCCCAGGTGGCGGCACGCATATCCGACGTGGCCGTGGATGGCAAAGCCACCCGCGTGACCTACGGGGTGTTCAACCTCAACCACCGGCAGGGTCACCACGCCCCGGAGCGCATCGAGCCCGGCGAAGAAATCACCGTGGAGGTCCCGCTGAATCATTTCGGTCACCGATTCACCACCGGACATCGCCTGCGCCTGTCCCTGTCGACTTCCTACTGGCCCTTGATCTGGCCCTCCCCGGAGCCGGTGTGCATGGACGTACTGGCCGGAGGCACTTCCCTCGATCTGCCGGTTCGGGACGCGTCCATGGACGCCCCGGTGGTCTCGTTCGACCGCCCGGACTTCCCCGACCCCACGGTCAAGACTCGGGAGCAGGAGGCCGAGCACCGCTGGATTGTGCACCGTGACCTGGAGACCAGCGCCTCGGTGCTGCAAGTGACCAAGGATGAGGGCACCTACCGGATCGAGGACGTGGATCTGGAAATCGGCGATGCCACCCGGGAGTACTACCGGTCGGTGGGGGAGGACTTCGGCAGCATCGAGGGCGAGGTGATTGCCTGGCGCCAGTTGGCCCGGGACGACTGGTCCATCGAGACCCGTACCCGAACCCTGCTTCAGGCGGACACCGAGGCGTTCCATGTCTATGCGGAGCTGGATGCCTGGGAAGCCGGCCACCGGGTATTTTCGCGGAACTGGCACCGGCGCATTCCGCGGGGTTGTCTCTAGTCGCCTTCGCCAGCGGGCTGGATGGCCTCAATGGTGGCGGTGTCATCATGGACCCGCCACTTCACCTCGTGGCCGGCGATTCGCATGCCATAAGTCCGGTGAACGGCGGTGTCCCCGCCGGTCTGATAGGCGGGCCGGGGGTCCGCGGCAATGGTTTCTTCCACCAGCTGTTGCTGGCGTGGCGCCAGGGTTTCGGCCTGGGTGCGAGCCGGCTGGCTCCACACTACAGTGAGCGGCGGGGGGACGGTCTCGAAGCCGGCGGGTGGTGTGGCATCCGGCCGAGCCTCAATGGCGGGCAAGTAGGGTTTGAGGTCGTAAACCGGTGTGCCGTCCAGCAGATCCAGCCCCGCCACGGCGAGGCCCCGGCCCGCCGGCGTCAGCAGGCCGGTCAGGGTGAGGAGCGACAGGCCGAGGCCGTTGGGGCGATAGGGCGAGCGGGTCGCAAATACTCCGTAGCGGCGATTGCCGCCGAGGCGTGGGGGACGCACCGTGGGACGCCAGTTCCCCGGCTCGGTGGCATGAAAGCCAAAGATCACCCAGACATGGCTGCAGTTTTCCAGCCCCCGGAGCGCGTCGGGGTCATCGTAGGGCGGCGTCATCACGATCTCGCCCCGCGACGCCGGCACCAGGCCGGGCTGGCGCGGGATGCCGAAGCGATCAGTGAAGTCGCTTCGCACCGTCGCAATGGCGCTCATCTGCATGTCAAAAACATATCATTTACACTGCCCCCATGAGTTATCCAACCGTTGATCAGTGCGTCGGAAACACCCCGCTGGTCAGGCTTCAGCGCCTGGCGGACACCGGCTCGAACACGGTTTTGCTGAAGCTGGAGGGCGATAACCCGGCCGGCTCGGTGAAGGACCGTCCCGCCATGAACATGATCGCCCAGGCGGAGGCCCGGGGTGAGATTCAGCCGGGTGACCGGCTCATCGAGGCCACCAGCGGCAATACCGGCATCGCCCTGGCCATGGCCGCGGCGGTGAAGGGCTATCGCATGCGCCTGATCATGCCCGCCAACATGACCACAGAACGCCGGGCGTCCATGCGGGCCTATGGTGCCGAGCTGGTGCTGGTGAGCAAGGAAGAGGGCATGGAAGGCGCCCGGGATCTGGCGATGAAAATGCAGGCCAACGGCGAGGGCCGGGTCCTTGATCAATTTTCCAATCCGGACAACTGGGGCGCCCACTACGCCGGCACCGGCCCCGAAGTCTGGCGTGACACCCGGGGAACGGTGACCCACTTCGTCAGCTCCATGGGTACCACAGGCACCAGCATGGGGGTGTCGCGGTATCTGCGCGAGCAGAATCCGGCCATTCAGATTATCGGAGCCCAGCCCCGGGAGGGCGCCAGCATACCCGGCATCCGCAAATGGCCCGAGGCCTATCTGCCGGCCATCTACGAGCCGGATCGCATCGACCGGATCGTCGAGGTGGGCCAGGAAGAGGCCGAGGAGATGACCCGGCAGCTGGCGGCGAAGGAGGGCATCCTGGCCGGCATATCCAGCGGAGGGACGCTCTGGGCCGCCCTGGAGATCTGCCGCCAGGTCGAAAACGCCACCATCGTCAGCATCGTCTGTGACCGGGGGGACCGCTATCTCTCCAGCGGCGTGTTCCCCGACGAATGAACATTTTCGCCTTCGACATCGAGACGGTTCCGGACACGGCCGGGGGCCGTCGGCTGCACGGGCTCGAGGGGTTGGATGACCGATCCGCCGCGGAGGCAATGCTGGCCATGCGTCGAGAGGAAACCGGCAGCGATTTCCTGCGGTTGCCGCTGCATCGGGTGGTGGTGATTTCTGTGGCGGCCCGTATCGGTGATCGCTTTACGGTGTTCTCCCTGGGAGAGGGGGGCGATGACGAGGCCGCCCTGATTCAGCGTTTCTACGAGGGCATCGAGCGCTACGTCCCCAAGCTGGTGAGCTGGAATGGCAGCGGCTTTGATCTGCCGGTGCTTCACTATCGGGCGCTCATCCATGGCATCAGCGCGCCGCGCTACTGGGAGCAGGGCGAGGAAGATCGCGGCTTTCGGTTCAATAACTATCTGAACCGGTTTCATGAACGGCACACCGATCTGATGGATGTCCTCGCCGGCTATTCAGGCCGCGCGGTGGCGCCGCTGGACCAGGTGGCCACCCTTTGTGGTCTCCCCGGGAAACTCGGCATGAGCGGCGCGGATGTCCGCGCCCGCATCGAAGCCGGTGAGTTTTCGGCGGTTCGCGACTATTGTGAGCACGACGTGCTCAACACTTATCTGTTGTGGCTGCGCTTCGAGCTGATGCGCGGCGCCCTGGACAGCGAGGGCTACGACAACGAATGCCAGCGGGTGCACGAGGCGCTGGTGGACGCGCAGCGCCCCCACCTGGATGAATTCCTGCAGGCCTGGACCGGCTGAGGCTCATGGGAGGACGACGGGGACGGCGCTTGCCGGCGGAGCCGGTGGAAGTCGAGGTTGAACGGCTCAGCCACGAGGGTCGGGGAATCGGCCACCGGGACGGGCGCACCGTTTTCGTCCAGGGGGCGTTGCCGGGTGAAACCGTCTCGGCGCAGATTCGGCGGCGGCGTCGCCGGCAGGAAGAAGGCCAGGCGGTGGCGGTGGACAATCCGGCGCCGGATCGCGTGTCGCCGCCCTGTCCCCACGTCGGCGTTTGTGGCGGCTGCAGCCTGCAGCACATGGACCCCGTCGCTCAGATTGCCCACAAGCAAGCCACCCTGGCCGATCTGCTGAGCCACACCGGCGGGGTCTCGCCGGCGGAGTGGTTGCCGCCGGTCACCGGCCCCACCTGGGGCTATCGGCGGCGTGCCCGGTTGGGCGTCAAGTACGTGCCTCGCAAGGGCGATCGGGTCCTGGTGGGGTTTCGGGAGCGGTTCAGTCCCTTTGTTGCAGACATCGACAGTTGTCACGTGCTGGACCCGCGGGTTGCCCGGCACCTACCGGAACTGGCGTCACTGATTCGAGGGCTGAGCATCCCGGACCGGATCGCCCAGATTGAGGTGGCGGCGGGTGATGAGGCAGTGGGGCTGGTTTTCCGCAACCTGCGCCCGCTCACCGATGAGGATCAGCGGCAGTTGGTCGCCTTCGGCGCCGCCCATGGGCTGCTCATTTTTCAACAGCCCGGCAACGAATCCACTGTCGAGCCGGTGGGCCATGAGGCCACCCGCCTTCATTACGCCCTGCCGGACTTTGATCTGGAGTTTGCCTTCGCCCCCACGGACTTCACCCAGGTAAACGCGGCGATCAATCGCCAGATGGTGCCGCTGGCGCTGGATCTGCTGTCGGTGGAGCCGGGAATGCGGGTGCTGGACCTTTTCTGCGGCCTGGGCAATTTCACGCTGCCCATCGCCCGGCGGGCGGGAGAAGTCATCGGCCTGGAGGGCGATGAGCCGCTAGTGGAACGGGGTCGGGAGAACGCTCGCCATAACGGCATTGGCAATGTCCGCTTCGAGGCGGCGGACCTGACCCGGATGAGTCCGGATGCGACCTGGCTGGGCGGGCCGGTGGATCGGGTGCTGTTGGATCCACCGCGATCCGGGGCGCTGGAAGTTTTGCCGGCGATTGCTGGGCTGGCGCCGGGGCGGATCGTTTACGTCTCCTGTGGGCCGGCAACGCTGGCGCGGGATGCCGGCGAGCTGGTTCATCAGCATGGCTACCGGCTGACCTGCGCCGGCATCATGGACATGTTTCCCCACACCGGCCATGCCGAGGCCATTGCCCTGTTTGAACGCCATCCGGGAGGGCGCTGAATGGACTATCAGGTCATTAATCGAGAGACGGTTTACGACGGCTTTTTCCGCATGAGCCGCTTCACGGTCCGGCACGGCCTGTTCGCCGGCGGGATGAGCGAGCCCATGGTGCGTGAGCGCTTCGAGCGGGGTGATGCGGTGGGCGTGCTGCCCTATGACCCCTGGGAGGACCGGGTGGTTCTGGTGGAGCAGTTCCGGGTAGGTGCCCTGGACACGGGCATGGGCCCCTGGGTGCTGGAGACGGTGGCGGGTATTGTCGAGCCTGGCGAGTCCATGGAGGCGGTGGCCCATCGGGAATCCCGGGAGGAGGCGGACTGCACCCTGGGGGAGCTGATCCCCATTGCCCATTACCTGGTCAGCCCGGGAGGGACCTCACAGACCGTTCATCTGTATTGCGCCCCCGTGGACAGCCGCTCGCTGCGGCGGGATGGGCATGGGCACGCGGAAGAGGGCGAGGACATCCGTCTGCACATCCTCGACGCCGACGAGGCCATCGGCATGCTGAGTGCCGGAGCCCTTGAGGCGGCGATGCCGATCATTGCCCTGCAGTGGTTCGCCCTCAATCGCGACTGGCTGAAAGATCGCTGGCAAGACGAGCCGCGAGACCCGTATATCCCGCCGGTGTAAGCGCCCGCAGCTCCGCGCGAACCTCGGCGGGCAGCTCCAAGTCATCCACAAAGGCCTGCAGGCCCGCCTGGTCCACCCGTTTGCCCCGGGTCAGGGCCTTGAGCCGCTCATAGGGCTCATCGATGCCATGGCGGCGCATCACCGTCTGAATGGCTTCCGCCAGCACTTCCCAGTTGTCATTCAGGTCTTCCTTAAGGCGTCCCGGGTCCACGGCCAGCTTGTTGAGGCCGCGCAGGGCCGCCTGGTATCCGATGACGCTGTGAGCCAGTCCGACGCCGATGTTGCGGAGCACCGTGGAGTCAGTCAGATCCCGCTGCCAGCGGGACACCGGCAGCTTGCGGGCCAGATGGTCGAGGACCGCGTTGGCCATGCCGAAGTTGCCCTCGGCGTTTTCGAAGTCAATGGGGTTGACCTTGTGGGGCATGGTGGACGATCCCACTTCCCCCGCCACGGTGTGTTGCCGAAAGTAGCCGAAGGCAATGTATCCCCACAGATCCCGAACCAGGTCGATGCCCACCGTGTTGAGTCGCGCCAGGCTGTCAAACAGTTCGGCAATGCCGTCGTGGGGTTCGATCTGGGTGGTATAGGGGTTCCAGTCTAGCCCGAGGTTCTCGATGTAACGTTTTGAAAAAGCGATCCAATCAACTTCGGGATACGCGGTGACATGGGCGTTGAAATTGCCCACCGCGCCGTTGATCTTGCCGAGGATCGGCGTCCGCGCCAGCTGTGCGCGCTGGCGCTTCAGGCGCGCGGCGACGTTGGCAAATTCCTTGCCGAGGGTCGTCGGGGAGGCGGGTTGGCCGTGGGTGCGGGCCAGCATGGGCTGGGCCGCATGCTCCCGTGCCAGATCGGTCAGCGCGTCGATGATGGCGTCGATGGCGGGCAGCAGGACGTCGTCCCGGGCGCTGCGAAGCATCAGGGCATAGGCGAGGTTGTTGATGTCCTCGGAGGTGCAGGCAAAGTGGACAAACTCACTGATTGCCGCGAGCTCCTCGTGTTCGGCCATCTGCTCCTTGATGTAATATTCCACCGCCTTGACGTCGTGATTGGTCACCGATTCGATGGCCTTGACGCGCCGAGCGGCGGTTTCGTCGAATCCCGTGGCTATGGCGGTCAGCCCGCGGGCGGCGCCGTCGCTGAGTGATGGAACCTCGGGAATGGCCGGATCGGCAGCCAGGGCCTTGAGCCACTCCACCTCAACCAGGATGCGGTGGCCGATGAGACCATACTCGCTGACCAGTGGACGCAGTGACTCGGTCTTGCCACCGTAGCGGCCGTCGATGGGCGAGATGGCGGTCAGGGGGTTGAGCTCCATGGTCTCCGATCCGTTGCAAAGCCAGAGGCCAGAAGTTTACTAGAACCGGGGAGAAGATGATGAGTGAACAGGGATTCCGCATCGAAAAAGACAGCATGGGCGAGCTCCAGGTGCCCGCGCAGGCGCTCTATGCCGCCCAGACCCAGCGTGCCGTGGACAACTTCACCATCAGTGGTCTGGCCATGCCGCGGCGTTTCATTCAGGCCCTGGGGCTGGTGAAGGCCGCCACGGCCGAAGCCAACCGCGATCTGGGTGACCTGGACGACGCGGTGGCCGGTGCCATCGTGACCGCCGCTGAGGCGGTGGCCCGGGGTGATCACGATGCCGACTTCCCGGTGGACGTCTTTCAGACCGGCTCCGGGACCAGCAGCAACATGAACGCCAACGAGGTCATTGGTCATCTGGCCTCTCGAGCGCTGGGGTCCACCGTGCATCCCAACGATCACGTCAACATGTCCCAGAGCAGCAACGACGTGATTCCCACGGCCATTCACGTGTCGGCAGCGGTGGCCTGTGCCGAAGACCTGCTGCCGGCCCTTGAGCACCTGGCGGTGACCCTCGAGGCGCGGGCCCAGGAGCTGGAGCGCATCACCAAGACCGGCCGAACCCATCTGATGGATGCCATGCCGGTGACCCTGGGGCAGGAGGTCGGCGGCTGGGCGCAGCAGATCAGGCTGGGGCAGGATCGGGTTCGGGCGGCCCTGGAACGGGTCCATGCCTTGGCACAGGGCGGCACTGCCGTCGGCACGGGCATTAACGCTAGGGATGGGTTCGGGGATGCGGTGGCGAAGGCGCTCTCGGCGCGCACCGGGCTGCCGTTCCGCAGCAGCGAGAATCGTTTTGAAAGCCTGAGCAGTCAGGACGCGGCGGTGGAGTTGTCCGGGCAGCTCAAAGTGGTGGCGGTCAGCCTTATGAAGATCAGCAATGATCTGCGCTGGATGAACTCCGGGCCGCTGGCCGGCCTTGGCGAAATCGCCCTGCCGGCGCTGCAGCCGGGGAGTAGCATCATGCCCGGCAAGGTCAATCCGGTGATCCCCGAGGCGGTGGCTCAGGTATCGGCGCAGGTGATCGGCAATGACTCCACCATTACTGTCGCCGGGCAGTCCGGCAGTTTTCAGCTGAACGTGATGTTGCCGGTGATCGCCCACAACCTGCTGCAGAGCATCGAGCTGCTGGCGAACGGGTCCCGGGCGCTGGCAGACCGGGCCGTGGCGGGCTTTACGGTGAACCAGGCCCGCCTCGAGGAAGCGCTGGGCAAAAATCCGATTCTGGTGACCGCGCTCAACACGGTTATCGGCTACGAACTCGGGGCCAGCATCGCCAAACGGGCCTATGCCGAGGGGCGCCCCCTGATGGAGTTGGCCCGGGAAGTGACCGATCTCTCCGATGAGGAGCTGGAGCGGCTGCTGGATCCAGCGGCCCTCACGGCCGGGGGTATTCCCGGCAGCGACTGATCGTTGCATGGCGGGCCCTCACCGGAAAGGCCTGAGGGTCCGCTCTCTAAGCTAGAATGGGGACATGACTGACACTGCCCCCTTCGATCCCCGCCAGGCCATCAAGACACTGCCCACCAGCCCGGGTGTCTATCGCATGTTCGATGACCGCGGGCAGGTGATCTACGTGGGCAAGGCCCGCAATCTCAAGCGCCGGGTGGGCAGCTATTTTCAGCGCACGGTTCACAACAGCCGCACCCAGGCCCTGGTGGTCCAGGTAGCCGATCTGCAGGTCACGGTGACCCACACAGAAGCCGAGGCGCTGATCCTCGAGAACAACCTCATCAAGGAGCACCGGCCGCGCTACAACGTGCTTCTGAGGGACGACAAAAGCTATCCATACATCCACCTCACCACCCATCAGCAGTTTCCCCGGTTGTCCTTTCACCGGGGTCAGCGCCGGGACGCCGGACGCTACTTCGGCCCCTTTCCCTCATCCGGGGCGGTGCGCGAGACACTGAACCATCTGCAGAAGGTGTTTCCGGTCCGGCAGTGCCGGGACAGCTTTTTCCAGCACCGCTCCCGCCCGTGTCTTCAGTATCAGATCGGTCGCTGCACGGCGCCCTGTGTGGGCTATATCAGCGAATCGGACTACGCCCGGGATGTCCGGCATGTGGAGATGTTTCTCTCGGGGCAGAGCAACGAGGTGATTGACGAACTGGTTGGGCGCATGGAGACGGCGGCCTCCGATCTCGAGTTCGAGAAGGCGGCCCGTCTGCGTGACCGCATCGCCAGCCTGCGCCGGATCCAGGAGCGTCAGTACGTTTCCGGCGCCAAAGGCGATGTGGATGTCATCGCCTGCCGGCTTCGCGAGCAGCTGGCCTGTGTTCAGGTGTTCGTCATCCGCGATGGCCGCAACCTCGGCAACCAGACCTACTTTCCCAAGGCGCCGCCGGACACCGCGCCGGAGGAGATTCTGTACGGCTTTGTGGCCCGGCATTACCTGGGGCGGGAGACCCCGGGGGAACTGCTGGTGAGCCACGAGCTGCCGGATGTGGAAGTGCTTGAAGAGGCGCTGACGGCGGATGCGGGTCACCGGGTGCGGATCACATCACGCCTGCGGGGTGAGCGCCGTCGCTGGCTGAACATGGCCGAGCGCAATGCGGAACACGCCCTGAGCGCCCGGCTGACCACTGAAGCCACCACCGAACGGCGCTTCGAGGATCTGCAGCAGGCGTTGTCTCTGGACCAGATGCCCGAGCGCATTGAGTGCTTCGACATCAGCCACACCCGGGGCGAAGCCACCATGGCCTCGTGTGTGGTGATGGGCCGGGAGGGACCGATCAAGGAGGATTATCGCCGCTTCAACATCGACGGCGTGACGGCCGGGGATGATTACGCCGCCATGCGTCAGGCCTTGGAGCGTCGTTACCGGCGCTTGCGGGAGGGAGAAGGGGAGTTGCCGGATCTGCTGCTGATCGATGGCGGTCGGGGGCAGCTTACCCAGGCGGAGTCGGTACTGGAGGACCTCCAGGTTACCGGTGTAACCATCGTGGGCATTGCCAAGGGGCCACGGCGGCGTCCGGGCGAGGAAGTCCTGATGATGGCCGGGCAGCCCGGGGAGTTCCGATTGCCGCCGGAATCGCCGGCGCTGCACCTGCTGCAACATGCCCGGGACGAGGCGCACCGTTTTGCGATCACCGGCCACCGAAGCCGCCGGGGTAAGTCCCGCACCACCTCCAGCCTCGAGGAAATCCCCGGCCTCGGGCCCAAACGGCGCCAGGCTCTGATGAAGCAGTTTGGTGGTCTCAAGGGACTGAAACGCGCCGGGGTGGAGGACCTGGCCCGCGTTCAGGGCATCAGCACGGCGCTGGCGGAGCGGATCCACGCCTATCTGAACGGGTAGGTGGGCGGCGCTGGAGACCCGCGGCCAGCATGATAATCTGCGCCCATGGAAATGACCCTGCCAAATCTGCTGACGTGGCTCCGGATTCTGCTGATTCCGGTGCTGGGTCTGCTGTTTCTGTTGCCGGCGCCCTGGGCCAATGCTGCCGCCGCTGCAGTCTTCGTGATCGCCAGCCTGACGGACTGGCTGGACGGATATCTGGCTCGACGCTGGAATCAGAGTTCACCGTTTGGTGCATTTCTGGATCCCGTCGCGGATAAGCTAATTGTGGCGATTGCCCTGATCATCGTGGTGGTGGAGAGCCCCACGGCGTGGCTGGCGGTGCCGGCCGCGGTCATCATCGGCCGCGAAATCGCGGTGTCCGCGCTGCGGGAGTGGATGGCGGAGCTCGGTCAGCGCTCCAGCGTCGCCGTTGGCCTCACCGGCAAACTCAAGACCACGGCGCAGATGACGGCCATTGCTCTGCTGCTCTACCGTCATGACTTTGCGGGATGGCCGGTGTGGGAGATCGGACTGGGTCTGTTGTACCTGGCGGCAGCACTGACGCTGTACTCCATGGCCCTTTACACGGGGGCGGCCATGCGGGCGCTCAACCGCATTTCCCAGGGTTGACAGAACGGCGGGGCAAACTAGAATACAGCCTCTGACGCGGGAATAGCTCAGTTGGTAGAGCACAACCTTGCCAAGGTTGGGGTCGCGAGTTCGAGTCTCGTTTCCCGCTCCAGAATATCACCCCGATCGCCTTCGGTCGGGGTTTTTTGTATCCGGGCACCGGCCAGGCAATCGCCAGCCATCCGCCCGGTTGCTATGATGTCAGCGCACGCCGGCTAGGTGGCAGAGTGGTGATGCAGCGGCCTGCAAAGCCGTGTACGCCGGTTCGATTCCGGCCCTAGCCTCCAGTGTCTCGCCCGGATGGCGGAACTGGTAGACGCACGGGACTTAAAATCCCGAGGCCTTGGCCGTGTGGGTTCGAGTCCCACTCCGGGCACCATTGCTCTCAAAGGTTTGATTCAGCCGGAGCGTTCAATGACCTCACCCATCCTGATCACCGGCGCCAGTCAGCGCATCGGGCTGGCCTTTGCCCGGCACTGTCTCGAGCGGAACCAGCCCGTGATTGCCACCTACCGGACCCATCGGCCGGCGGTGGAGGAACTGGAGCGAGCCGGCGCGCGTTGCCTACACGCCGATTTTGCGACCAACCCGGGCGTTGACGCTTTTATTGACACGCTCAAGGCCGAAACCCCATCCCTGCGAGCCATCATTCACAACGCCTCGGACTGGCTGCCCGAGAGCCCGGACACCGACCCGGCAGACGTGATCACAGCCATGATGCAGATCCATGTCATGACCCCCTACCGAATCAACCTGGCGTGTCGGCAGCTTCTGGAGAACACTGATTGCACCACGGACATCGTCCACATGACGGACTACGTGGTGGAGAAGGGCAGTGCGAAGCATATCGCCTACGCCGCCAGCAAGGCGGCGCTGGAAAACCTGACCCGGTCTTTTGCCCGGTTACTGGCCCCCAGGGTCAAGGTCAATAGCGTTGCGCCGTCGCTCATCATGTTCAATGAGGGCGACAGCGATGCTTATCGCGCGAAAACGCTGAAGAAATCGCTCCTGGGCATCGAGCCGGGGGAGGGGGCCGCCGTGGAGACGCTCCAGTTTCTTTTGGATAACCCGTACATCACCGGGCGCAGCATCGGGCTTGATGGAGGCCGGCACCTGGTCTGAGCGCCGGCCCCGTCGCTAGAAGCGCCTGAATGCCAGGCTGGCGTTGGTGCCACCGAATCCGAAGCTGTTGCTGAGCACCAGATCCAGGGATTGATCGTCGCGGGTTTCCGTGACCACCGACATCCCCTCGGCATCCTCATCCAGGTTCTCGACGTTGGCCGTGCCGGCAATGAAATTGCCCTGCATCATCAACAGCGAATAAATCGCTTCCTGAACGCCCGCCGCGCCCAGGGAATGACCGGTCAGGGACTTGGTGGAGCTCACCGGCGGCAAGGCATCACCAAACACCGCCTGGAGTGCCCGCAATTCCGTGATGTCACCCGCTGGCGTGCTGGTGCCGTGGGCGTTGATGTAGTCGACGCTCTGATTGTTCTCGGTCTCTGCCATCTGCAGGGCCTGGTTGACGCATCGCTGCGCCCCTTCACCCGAGGGCGCCACCATGTCGTAGCCATCCGAGGTGGCCCCGTAACCCACCAGTTCGGCGACGATGGGGGCGCCGCGAGCCTGGGCGTGCTCGAGGGACTCCAGCACCATCATGCCGGCCCCGCCGGCGATGACAAAGCCGTCCCGGTCCCGGTCAAAGGGCCGTGATGCCCGGGTCGGGGTGTCGTTATAACTGGTGGAGAGCGCGCCCATGGCGTCAAACAACATGGTCAGACTCCAGTGCTCTTCTTCACCCCCGCCGGCGAACACCACGTCCTGTTTGCCCAGCTGGATCTGCTCCATGGCGGCCCCGATGCAATGTGCGCTGGTGGCGCAGGCCGACGAGATGCTGTAGTTCACGCCCTTGATGGCGAAAGGCGTCGCCAGGCAGGCCGAGGTGGTGCTGCCCATGACTTTCGGCACGGCGAACGCCCCGATTTTGCGCACGCCGCGTTCGCGAAGGATATCCGTTGCCCGGACGACGTTTTCGGTGGACGCGCCGCCGGAACCGACAATCAGGCCGGTGCGGGGATCGCTGACCGACTCGGCGGGCAGCTCGGCGTGTCGAATGGCCTGATCCAGTGCCAGGTAGGCAAAGCCGGCCGCATCGCCCATGAAACGACGGGCCCGTCGGGGGATGGCGGCGTCCAGATCCACCTCGGGGGAGGCTGCCACCTGGCTTCTGAGCCCCATTTCGGCATAGGCCGGCTCATGGGCGATGCCCGAGCGACCTTCCCGCAGGGAGCGGGTAACCGATGCCAGATCGTTGCCCAGGCAAGAAACGATGCCAAGGCCAGTGACCACCACTCGCTTCACTACGTGTCCCTCTACAGTGCGTCTTGAGGATTCTGGAACAGGCCCACCCGCAGGTCCGAGGCCCGATAGATCACTTCGCCGTCCACGTCGACCAGGCCGTCGGCAATGCCCATGTACAGGCGCCGCCGGATCACGCGCTTGACGTCCAGCCGATAACGGACATTGGCGTTGTCGGGCAGGATCTGACCGGTGAATTTGACCTCACCACAGCCCAGGGCCCGGCCTTTGCCAGTGCCGCCGATCCAGCCGAGGTAGAAGCCCACCAGTTGCCAGAGGGCATCCAGGCCGAGACACCCCGGCATCACCGGATCACCGGGAAAATGGCAATGAAAAAACCAGAGGTCCGGATGGACCTTGAGCTCGGCCTCGATCCGGCCTTTGCCGTGCTCGCCGCCATCATCATCGATATGCGTAATGGCATCGAACATGAGCATGTTGGGGACGGGTAACTGCGGGTTGCCCGGGCCGAAAAGTTGGCCGTGCCCGCAGGCCAGCAGTTCATCGTAGTTGTAGCTTGATTTCTGAGTCATTGTTTTCCGCTGGTTACCATCGGCCCGCGGGTCCGGCCATGGGGCCGGACCCGCGGGCCGATGGGTGGTCGCCTCCAAGTGGACGCAACACTAATCGGTCGTCTGCGGGCTGGCAAGCTCAATGCCGAGCCACTCGCTGACGCGGCGGCGGATGCCATCGGTATCGAGCCCCACCAGTTCCAGCTGCTCGTCCCGCTCGCCATGCTGGACGTAAGCGTCCGGCAGGCCGATATGGAGGATGGGGCGCTGGATGCCCTGTTGTTGCAGGCATTCGGCTACCGCTGATCCGGCCCCGCCGGCCACCACGTTTTCCTCGAGGGTCACCAGGCAGTCGTGGTCCCGGGCCATGGCCTGGACACAGTCCTCGTCCAGCGGCTTCACGAACCGCATGTTGACCACCGTGGCATCCAGCTCCTCGGCAATGGCTTCCGCCGGTGCGGTCATGGTGCCGAACGCCAGAAGGGCCACACGCTGGCCGCGCCGGCGGACCTGCGCCTGGCCGACGGGCAGGGTGTCAAGGTCGCTGGAGGGCACCGTGCCCGGGCCGCGTCCCTTGGGATAGCGAACGGCGCTGGGCCCGGGAATTGACAGACCGGTGGAGAGCATTTGCCGGCATTCCGCTTCATCGGCCGGGGCCATCACGGTCATGTTGGGCAGACAACGCATGAAACTCAAATCGAATGCCCCCTGGTGGGTGGCGCCGTCGGCTCCCACGAGGCCGGCCCGGTCAATGGCGAACAGCACTGGCAGGTTCTGCAACGCGACATCATGGATCAGCTGATCATAGCCCCGCTGCAGAAAAGTGGAGTAAATGGCCAGCACCGGCCGATCGCCCTCGCAGGCGATACCGGCCGCCAGGGTTACGGCATGCTGCTCGGCGATGCCGGTGTCCAGATAGCGATCCGGAAAGCGATTGGCAAACTCCACCAGCCCGGAGCCTTCGCGCATGGCG
The DNA here is from genome assembly GCF_009676705.1 of Spiribacter sp. 2438. Taxonomy (GTDB): domain Bacteria; phylum Pseudomonadota; class Gammaproteobacteria; order Nitrococcales; family Nitrococcaceae; genus Spiribacter. Next base: position 860,428 of record NZ_CP046046.1, read on the forward strand.
GGGGTGATGCCCCACAGGCGCGGCTCCGCCTCGGCCATGTCGCACAGCCACTGGCTGAACACATCGGTGAAGTTGAGCGGCGCCGGCTGGCCGCCAGACTTGAGGCCGGCGGCCGGATCGAAGGGTTTGACGCCATGGTAGGCAATCGGATCGGCTTCGGCCCGGGGATAGCCCTTTCCCTTGCGGGTCACGCAGTGAAGGATCCGGGGGCCGTCGAGCTCGCGCAGCCGCCCCAGGACTTCCACCAGGCCCTCGACGTCGTGGCCATCCACGGGGCCGAAGTATTGAAAACCCAGCTCTTCAAAAAAGGTGCCGGGCACCATCATGCCTTTGACGTGCTCCTCGGCGCGCTTGGCGAATTCCCGCATCGGCGCGGGCATGCGCTCCAGCACATTTTTGGCCTCTTCGCGCAGGTTGCCGTAGACGCCGCCGGAGAGAAGCCGGGCAAAGGTCTTGTTGAGCGCGCCGACGTTCTCCGAGATGGACATCTCGTTGTCGTTCAGCACCACCAGCAGGTCCGGACGCACATCGCCGGCGTGATTGAGGGCCTCGAACGCCTCGCCGGCGGTCATGCCACCGTCCCCGATCACCGCGCAGGTCTTGCGGCCGGCGCCCTGCTGGCGGGCCGCCAGCGCCATCCCCAGCGCCGCGCTGATGGAGGTGGATGAATGGCCGACGCCGAAGGTGTCATAGGCGCTTTCGTCGCGGGCGGGAAAGCCGGCCGGGCCATCGACTTTGCGGATCCGTCCGATTTCCCGACGCCGGCCGGTCAGAATCTTGTGGGGATAGCACTGGTGACCGACATCCCAGACCAGCCGGTCGTGGGGGGTGTTCAGCACATAGTGCAGGGCCACGGTGAGCTCGACCGCGCCGAGACCGGCCCCCAGGTGCCCCCCGGAACGGGCCACGCTGTTCAACAGGTATTCACGCAACTGGCTGGCCAGCCGCGGCAGTTGACCGGGTGGCAATTCGCGCAGGTGTGCCGGTTCGTCGATGCCTTCGAGCAAGGGATAGGCACTCATGTCCATCTAAGCCTCCTCCTCCGTGTAGTCTTCGAGTCGGCTGCCCGGCGGAAGTTCTTGCTCGCTGAGCAGCTGGCCCTGCACCGATATGCCGGCTTTGTGGACGCTGTCGGGGTCACCGGACACCAGCGGATGCCACTCGGCCAGTCCTCGCCCGTCATGAATTCGCCGATAGGCACAAGTGTCCGGAAGCCAGCGGAATTCGGCAACCTTTTTCGGGGTGAGTTGGATGCAATCCGGCACGGTGGCCCGGCGATTGGGATAATCCTTGCAGCGGCAGGTCTGAGTGTCCAGCAGCTGGCAGGCCACCCGGGTCGGATAGATGGCCCCGGTATCGGCGTCCTCGAGACGGTGCCGGCAGCATTGGCCACATCCATCACACAGGGCCTCCCATTCCGGCCAGGACATGTCGGCCAGGGATTTGACTTCCCAGTAGGGTCGATGGGCATCGCTCATCACGCAATTGTACCGCGACTGGTATCATCGTCGGGATGTCAGATCAGTCACTTGCCTCTCAGGCGGCTCGACGCCGCACTTTCGCCATTATTTCTCATCCGGACGCGGGCAAAACCACGGTCACCGAGAAGCTGTTGCTATTCGGCGGTGCCATTCAGCTCGCCGGGACCGTCAAGGGCCGCAAGTCCGACCGGCACGCGACCTCGGACTGGATGGAGCTGGAGAAGGAGCGCGGAATCTCCGTGACCTCCTCGGTAATGCAGTTCCCTTACCAGGATCAAATGGTCAATCTGCTGGACACCCCGGGGCATGAGGACTTCTCCGAGGACACTTATCGCACCCTGACCGCGGTGGACTCGGCGCTGATGGTGATCGACGTGGCCAAGGGGGTGGAGGAGCGCACCATCAAGCTGATGGATGTCTGTCGGTTGCGGACGACGCCCATCATGACGTTCATCAACAAGCTTGACCGGGAAGGTCGGGACCCCATGGATCTCATGGATGAGGTGGAGCAGGTGCTCAAGATCCGCTGTGCGCCGGTGACCTGGCCCATCGGCATGGGCAAGCGATTTCGCGGCGTCTTCCATCTGCTGGATAACCAGGTCCACCTTTACGATGCCCAGCATGGCGGAGGCATCCAGAGCGGCGAGGTGATCCAGGGTCTGGACAATCCGCGTCTCGACGAACTGCTGGGGGACCAGATCGAGGAGTTGCGCGACGAGGTGGAACTGCTGCAGGAGGCGGGTAACGCATTTGATGAGACCGCCTATCTGGCCGGCGAGCTGACACCGGTGTTCTTCGGTTCCGCGATCAACAATTTCGGGCTGAGAGAGCTCCTCGATCGTTTTGTGGCCCATGCGCCGCCGCCTCGGCCCCGGGAGGCAGAAACCCGCATGGTGGAGCCGGACGAGCCGGCCCTGTCGGGGTTTGTTTTCAAGATCCAGGCCAACATGGATCCCAATCACCGCGACCGAATCGCGTTCATGCGGGTCTGCTCCGGTGCCTTCGAGCGGGGCATGAAGCTGCGCCATGCGCGCATCGACAAGGATGTTCGCATTGCCAATGCGATTACCTTTCTGGCCTCGGACCGGGACCATGTCCAGACGGCTTATCCCGGGGACATCATCGGGTTGCACAATCACGGCACCATCCAGATCGGAGACACTTTCACCCAGGGCGAAGATCTCAAGTTCGCGGGCATCCCCAACTTTGCTCCGGAGTTGTTCCGGCGGGCGGTGCTCCGGGATCCCATGCGCATGAAGGCGCTGCAGAAGGGCCTGGTTGAGCTCTGCGAGGAAGGGGCATCGCAGTTGTTCCGGCCGCTGATCGGCAATGATCTGATCGTCGGCGCCGTCGGCGCCCTGCAGTTTGACGTGGTGGCTTTCCGCCTCAGCAACGAGTACGGCGTGGACTGCCAGTTCGAGCCCGTGGGTGTGTCCACCGCCCGTTGGGTCTACTGTGATGATGACAAGCGGCTGGCACAGTTTCGGGAGCGCCAGGAAGAAAACCTGGCGCTGGACGTGTCGGGGGCGCTGGCCTACATCGCTCCCTCACGCGTGAACCTGCAGCTGACCGAGGAGCGCTGGCCCGAGATCGAGTTTCGGGCCACTCGAGAACACTAACCGGCGGTGTCCAGCACCTGGACGCCGGCTTTCTCCAGATCCGCCCGCACGTTGTCGTCATTGCCGTCGTCAACCGGTCGGGTCAGGGTCCAGAGGAATCGAGTCTCGAAGCCGGCGGCTGCGGCGTCCTCCGCGGTCCATTTCACGCAGAAGTCCCGGGCGAGGCCGCAGCAGTCAACGTGGGTGATGCCCCGCTCCCGCAGCCAGCCGGCCAGGCCGGTGGGGGGGCGGTTGCCATCCGGGCCCCAGTTATTGAGAAATCCGCTGTAGCTGTCCACCCGCGGGTTATCACCCTTGCGAATGATCGCCGACACCCGCTGCCAGGGCAGGTCGGGATGGAGGGCGGCGCCTTCGGTCCCCTGGATACAGTGATCCGGCCATAAAACCTGATCATGTCCATAAAGATCAATGACACTGAAGGGCTCCGCGTTGTGCTCGCTGGCGAACGAGACATGACCGGCGGGGTGCCAGTCCTGGGTGGCCACAATGCTGGCGTAGTCTTCGCTTTTCATGCGCTCGGCGACCGAGGGCAGAATTGAAGCCCCGGCCTGGGTGGCCAGTGGGCCGCCTTCCATAAAGTCCGGTTGCATGTCGACAACGATGAGGGCTCTGACCGATGAATCCATGGGGTCCTCCAGTTTCGGCCCGGTGTGAATCAGGGCTTGAGAGTCTGTTGTCCCGACCCTATATACAAGGCTGTCACGATCTTTGGGGAGTTCCACATGAATCGCAATATTTTGACCGGTGGCGTGATGATCCTGCTCCTGGTGCTGTCTCAGGCGGCCACCGCGCAGATTGTTGATCGGGATGGCAGTACGCCGAGCCTGGCGCCTCTGGTGGAGCAGGTCTCCCCGGCGGTGGTCAACATCGCCACCCGGGGTACCGTGGAAGCCGAACGCAATCCGTTGCTGGATGACCCCTTTTTCCGGCGCTTTTTCGACATGCCCGAGCAGCCGCGAGAGCGCCAGGTTCAGTCGCTGGGTTCCGGGGTGATCGTCGATGCCGAGGCGGGGATCCTGCTAACCAACCACCATGTGGTGCGCAACGCCGACCGCATTCGCATTGGTCTGCATGACGGCCGGGAACTCAACGCCGAGTTAGTGGGTTCGGACCCGGCCACTGATATTGCGGTGCTCCAGGTGCCGCCGGAGGATTTGGAAGCCCTGCCACTGGCGGACTCCGATGCGCTGCGGGTGGGTGATTACACCATTGCCATCGGCAACCCATTCGGTCTCGACCACACGGTGACCACCGGGGTGGTCAGCGGACTGGAGCGCACCCTGCCGGGAGGCGGTCCGGTGCGGATGCAGAGCTTCATTCAAACCGATGCCTCCATCAACCCCGGCAATTCCGGTGGTGCCCTGATCAACCTGCGGGGCGAGTTGATTGGTATCAACACGGCCATTCTCTCCCGGGGTGGCGGCAATATCGGCATCGGATTTGCGGTGCCCATCAACATGGCCGCCCAGGTGATGGACCAGATTCTGGAATTCGGTGAGGTCCGCCGCGGTGTCTTGGGGGTTCGCGTGCAGGATCTGACGGCGGACATCGCGGAGGCGTTTGGCATCGACCGCAACGAGGGGGCCTTGATCGCCCAGGTGACCCCGGGTTCATCCGCTGACGAGGCGGGCCTGCAGGCCGGTGACGTGGTGGTCGCGGTGGCTGGACGTTCCATCAGCGGCTCCAACGAGCTGGTGAATGCCATCGGCATGCAGCGGATCGGCGATGAGGTGGCGATTACCTACCTGCGTGACGGCGAAACCCGCGAGACCACCGCCGTGGTGGGCGACCCGGAGGCGGGTCAGGTGAGCGCGGCGGTTCTGCATCCCTCACTCGAGGGCGCCGCTTTCAGCGAACTGGATGAGCGCTCTCCGCTGTTCGGAGAAGTCAGTGGTGTGCTGGTGAGCGATGTGGAGCGGGGAAGTCGTGCCTCGGAGTACCTGCGGGCCGGTGATGTCATCACGTCCGTCAATCGTCGCGGGGTGGCGTCACTGGAGGACTTCCGTCAGTCCGTTGACGATCAGTCTCAGTTGTTGCTGAACCTGCGCCGGGGAGGCCAGGCGTTCTTTATCGTGGTGCGTTAGCCAACTGGGCGTGCGGTTGGGGTGGCAGATCGGGAGCCCCGCGGGGCTCCCGATTGCTTCCGGAAAAGAGGCTTCTCAGGCCTCCATGTCCGGTGAGTACTGTCCCTGGCGCGCCATCGAGTTGAGGCGGGCGCGTTTCAGGAACGCCTGCTGGGCATCGGCCTTGTTGGCCGGGTCGCCTTTCCAGGCCGCCTGAACCGGGTTCTGCAGGGCCCGGCTGTAGGAAAAACTCAGCACCCAGGGTTTGGCGCCATCGGCCTGATTCATGGCATTCAGGTGAGCCGTCGCTTCCTCGGCGGTCTGGCCGCCCGACAGGAAGTTGATGGATGGAACCGCCGCCGGCACCGTGCGCCGGAGCACCTGCAGGGTGTATTCCGCACAGGTTTCCACCGACGGGCGGGGGTTGTCCTGACCGGGAAGCACCATGTTGGGCTTGAGAATGATGTACTCAAGCTTGACGTTATGCCGGCGCAGCGCATCGAAGACGGCGGTCTGGGCCGCTTCCGTTACCTCGGCGCAGCGCTCGATGTCATGGTTGCCGTCCAGCAGGACTTCCGGTTCAACAATGGGAACCATGCCTCGGGACTGGGCAATCGCCGCGTAGCGCGCCAGCACCTCAGCGTTGGCATCGATGGCCTGGCGGCTGGGGGTCCGGTCAGTGATTGCGTAGACGTTGCGCCATTTAGTGAACCGCGCGCCCTGCTCGACGTAACCATCCAGCCGGTCGCCAAGGTTATCCAGGCCCTGGGTGACTTTGTCGCCGGGGCTACCGGCCAGCTCCACCAGCCCCTTGTCCACCTTGATGCCCGGCACGATGTGGTTCTGCTCGCAGGCCTCCGGGATCCGGACGCCGTCGTCGTTTTTCTGCCCCAGGGTTTCTTCGAAGAAGATGATGCCGCCGACATATTCGCCAATGCCCGGTGTCGAGGCGAGCAGGCTGCGATAGAAGCGGCGGTTTTCTTCGGTGGATTCGATGCCGTGATCGGCCAGTCGCTTGGTGATCGTGGGGTAGCTTTCGTCGGCGGCCAGGATGCCGCGCCCCGGACTGGTTAGTCGTTCGATGGTCTGATGCAGTTGGCCGATAGTATCCATTCCCCAGGCTCCTCCCGTTGGCCGTTAAACCTGGCGCTGGATTCTAAAGGGGTTTGGTCGGTCCCACCAGTTATTTTCGTTTGATTTTTTGCGAACATCAGCCGAGATCGGAATCGGCTTGGGTTGCGCGGCGCCTACCCAGACGGATCCCGACGGCCACCGTCAGGGCAATGATCGGGATGCTCAGTGCGGTGGCTCGCTCGGGATTGTCAATCCACCCGACGCTGGCGGCGCCACGGAACGCATATCCTGCCAGTGAGACGCTGTAATAACTGAGGATAACCACAGACAGTCCCTCGACCGTCTGCTGCAGTCGCAGCTGCAGGCGGGCCCGGCGGTTCATGGAGTCCAGCAGATCCCGGTTCTGGGCTTCCAGAGCGACGTCAACCCGAGTGCGCAGCAGGTTCGCCGCCCGGCTCACCCGTCCGGAGATCCGCTCCAGGCGGTCCCCCATGTTGACGCAGGTATCCAGTGCCGGCGCGAGGCGGCGCTCCATGAATTCATCCAGGGTGCTGATGCCCTCGATCCGCTCTTCGCGCAGTGCATTGAGGCGCCGCCGCACCAGTGTTCCATAGGCCTGGGTCGCGCTGAACCGGAAATTGGTGCGGGCCATGAGGCGCTCTACCCGGGCCGACAGGGCGGACAGGGCGTCCAGCAGCCCGCGTTCATCCGCTAGATCCGATACGGTGGTCAGCTCGTCCATGAGGGTACCGAGGCGGTTTTCCATTTCGGTGATGTCTGGCGCCAGTTCCCGGGCGAGGGGGAAGCCGAGCAGTGCCATGAACCGGTAGGTTTCGAGCTCGAGGATACGCTGGACCAGGCGGCCGGCCTGGGGGGCACTCAGGGAGTGATCCAGCACCAGGAAACGCAGGAATCCGTCGTTATGCGCCAGAAAATCCGTCCAGACGGTGGCGGCGCCGCCGGAGCATCGGCTGCCGGCCAGACTGTCGGGCTCAAGATAGTGACCCAGGGTGGACGGGTTGCTGTCCAGATCATTCGCCGGCATCACGCTCACATGCATAGCGGCGAGCAGCTCCCCGGGAATGGTGGGAAGCCAGCGCGCTGGCAGGCGCTCGATGGCGGGTTCCCGGAATGGCTCAGGCTCCGGGCCATTGACGAACACGGTGTAGGTGGAGAATTCGGTGTGTCGCTCCCAGCGCACCCGGACTCCCCGGGCCTCGAGAATGAAGTGGGTGGCATCGTCACCGGGCACTTCGACACCCAACTCGTGGCACAGCGCTGCCATGTGCGCGACTTCGGCTGAGCGCCCACTGGTACCGGTCTGAACCACGAGATGGGACACCCGCAGCGGAGCATCCAGGCTTTCAAATGGCCGCGCATGCGCTTCTTTCAGCAGGGCTCCCCGAAGGGGATGGGCCGTGATTCCGATGATTTCCGGCATTTTTTGATTCCCGCGGGAGAACAGGACAGCAAGCTAACGCCCCGAGTGCCGGCGAGCAAGTGGCGTCGCCCCGGACTTGACCCGTATCATCCATCCATGGGACCAAGAAATCTGTCCGAGACCCCCGTCGTACTGGGGATGCTAATCGCCAATGGGCTCGCCTTTCTGGCGCTGATCGCCATCGGCCCGGCACTCATCGTCAACTTCGGGCTGTGGCCGCTGGGCACCGAGGGAGCCAGTCTTCGGTTTGCCACTGACATCCCGGGTTTTGAAATCTGGCAGCTGGTCACCTACGGCTTTCTGCACGGCGGCCCGCTGCATCTTTTCGTGAACATGTTCGCGCTGTTCATCTTCGGCACGGCACTGGAGAGCCTGTGGGGCTCGAGGCCGTTTCTAACTTACTACATGGTTTGTTTGATCGGTGCCGGTCTGATCCAGCTGGTGGTGGCCACCAACGCCGTGGAGCAGGGCAATATCTATCCCACGGTGGGCGCGTCGGGAGCGGTCTTCGGGATGCTTTTGGGTTTCGGGATGATGTTTCCCAACGAGCGTCTGGTGCTGATATTCCCGCCGATTCCGATCAAGGCCAAGTATTTTGTCCTTGGATATGGGGCCTTCGAGCTTTGGGCGGGTGTGACTGGCACGCTCTCCGGGATTGCCCACTTCGCCCACCTGGGCGGCATGGCGTTCGGTTTCGTGATGATCCTCTACTGGCGGGGTAAGCTGCCGATCAAGCCCTCACGCATCCTCATGCGTTGAGGGCGGCTAGCGCCTCGTCGACCATGCCCAGCTGCTCGTCGGCGGCCTCGACCCTCACCAATTGCTGCCGCCACGCCTCACCCCCCGGGGCGCTTTTCAGATACCAGCCGATGTGTTTTCGGGCAATTCGGACACCCTGATGCTCGCCATAGAAGTCGTGCAGGTCCCGCAGGTGTTTGAGCATGACGGCTCGGATGACACCCGCTGACAGGGACGGGTGGCGGCTGCCGGTATCCAGATAGTGCTGGATCTCCCGAAAGATCCAGGGACGTCCTTGTGCCGCTCGGCCGACCATAACCGCGTCACATCCAGTCTCCTCCAGGACTCGCCTGGCTTTCTCCGGGCTGTCAACGTCGCCATTGGCAATGACCGGGATCGCGACCTCATCTCGCACCGCACGGATCGTGTCGTATTCCGCCTGTCCTTTGTAGTGCTGCTTCCGGGTACGGCCATGGACCGCCACGGCCGAAATACCGGCGGCCTGGGCGAGGCGGGCGATGCGCACGGCGTTGCGGCGCTCGGAATCCGGGCCGGTGCGGATCTTCAGGGTGACCGGGACCTCAACGGCAGCCACCACCGCCTCAAGAAGCCTTGCGACCAGCGGTTCGTCGGCCAGCAGGGCCGACCCCGCCATCTGATGACAGACTTTTTTCGCCGGACAACCCATGTTGATGTCGATGATTTCGGCACCCTGCGCGACGTTATAGCGCGCCGCGTCCGCCAGCAGCGCCGGATCGGCCCCGGCGATCTGCACCACCCGCGGACTCGGCTCCCCCCGGTGATCGATTCGCAGCCGTGATTTGCGGGTATTCCGAAGTGCCGGATTGGATGCAACCATTTCGGAGGCTGCCAATGCCGCTCCGAGTCTGCGGCAGAGGATTCGAAAAGGGCGGTCGGTTACTCCGGCCATGGGCGCCAGCAATACCTTGCCCTCGAGTGCATAGCTACCGATTTGCATCGGTATAGCCTAGCAGGTTGACCGGCAATGTCTGTTATCCACAAAACCTGTGGATAAGTCTGTGGATGAAAAAAACTTCAGCGGTCGGGAACCCTTTGGTACCGGGGGTTGTCCTCAAATTGTTGATTATTTAACCAATGCCATAAAACGTTTGTAAACAGTAGTTTACCCGCCCTTTATAAGAATCCGCCTCGTCATATTCCTGCAACCTCTGACTTATCGCGCTCGCTCATTGTTCTCGGCAACTGTCAATGGCCCTTGTGCATAACAGCATGGTCCATTGGCGCTTCGTTGTGGTGCATTGCCTGAGTTAGGCTGTGACCTTGGAATTCATGGGGGAGCGAGCAAATGGCTGACGTCGTAATGCTGGATCGCGGCACACTGGATCTTGGGGACCTGGATCTGAGTGCACTGGAGGAGGGGAGTGCCGAGTTCATCAGCTACGAGCGAAGCTCCCGCGAAACAGTGATTGAGCGGGCGAAGGATGCCCGGATCATCATAACGAACAAGGTGGTGATAGACGCGGAGGTCATGGCGGCCTGCCCCCGGCTTGCGCTGATTTGCGTGGTTGCCACCGGCGTCAACAACATCGACACCGACTCGGCGGCGGCCCGGGGCGTTCAGGTGGTCAACTGTCGTGGCTATGGCACCGACTCCGTGGCTCAGCACGCCATAGGATTCATGCTAGCGCTCAGCACCGGCCTGGTGTCCTACGTCAACGCTGTCCGGAGCGGACGCTGGGAGCAGGCCCCGGACTTCTGTTTTCTCGACTTTCCGATCAGGGAGCTGGCAAGCATGAAGCTGCTGGTCGTGGGCTACGGAGAACTCGGTCGGGCAGTGGCTCGTCTGGCGGAAGCCCATGGAATGGAGATACTGATTGCGGAACGCCCAGGTGTCGAGTCGCCGCGAGAAGGGCGGGTCGCCTTCGATGAGGCTGTCGCCGAGGCGGATGTCATCACGCTGCACTGTCCCCTGAATGACCAGACCCGTCACCTCATCGATGAGGCGGTGTTGCTTCGGATGAAGCCCACCGCCTTTGTCATCAACACCGCCCGGGGCGGGATCGTTGATGAACAGGCGCTGGCGGATGCACTGCGTCGCGGTGAAATTGGCGGTGCTGGCATGGATGTGCTGACCGAAGAGCCCCCGCGCCAGGGCAATCCGTTGCTGCAACCGGACATCCCCAATCTGCTGGTGACCCCACATTCCGCCTGGGGGAGCCGCCGGGCCCGCCAGCGAATCGTCGAACAAACCGTAGAGAATATTAACGCCTGGGAGCAGGGCGACCCTGTGCGAATCGTGGTGTAAGGAGCAATCATGTCGACCGGATTGGTGGTGATTACCGGCGCCAGCAGTGGCATTGGACGGGCAATGGCGCAGCGGATGGCCAGCCAGGGTCAGACCGTGGTGGCCATCGGCCGGCGCGCTGTCCCGCTCGAGGCGTTGGCGGCAAGCGCTCCCGACATCGAGGCCTGTGTGGCCGATGTTGCCACGGAGGGCGGACAGGCGGCCATTGTCGCGGCCGTGAGCCAGCGCCCGGTGCGCTGGCTGATCCACAATGCGGGGGTGCTTGAGCCTGTTGGGCCGTTGCTCTCACAGGACGCTGCGGCCATTCGGGGCAGTCTGGCCATCAACCTGGAAGCCCCCATCGCGTTAACCCGCCAGTTGCTACCGGTCATGGAATCGGGCGGGCGGATCCTGCATGTCTCATCGGGTGCCGCCCACCGGGCTCTGGCCGGCTGGGGCGCTTATTGCATCAGCAAGGCCGGGCTTTACATGGCCTATGAGGTCTTGCGCCAGGAGCTGGATGGGACTGGCGTTGCCATCGGCACGCTCCGCCCGGGGGTTGTGGATACGCCCATGCAGACGCTGATTCGGGAGCAATCCATCGAGGATTTTCCGGCGGTGGAGCGGTTCCGGGCCCTGAAAAGCGCCGGGGAGCTGAGCGATCCGGTGGATGTGGCCGCTTTCATGGAGCAGGTACTGAGCCTGTCGGATACCGAGCACTTCAGTCGCGGGGAGTGGGACATCCGCGAACATTACCCTCTGAACGGGTAGTACCTGCCATGGCAGTCCTCTGAGTTCGTCCCAGTCTGCTCATTCAATTATTTAACATAATATATCTTATACGCAGTAGACCATGGGAAAAGAAGGGCGGAGAAAGCGTCAATCACGCCCTCCGCCCGGTCCCGATCTTCGAGGACGGAGCCAATGGGTGCGTTGGCTGGTCAATATTGGCTGCAGCACTGATAATGCAGCGTGTTCCCGGGAAAAGAGAATATGTCAGAGATCGAGAATACTCATCTGATCCGGCGGGTCGAGGCCGGCGAAACCACCTATGTCCTGCTGGGCACCGCCCACGTGTCACCAGCCAGTGTGGCTGACGTTCGCCGGGAAATAGCGACAGGCGACTATGATGCCGTCGCCGTTGAACTCTGTCAGAGCCGCTATCAGAGCCTGATGGATCCGGATGCCCTCGAGAAACTGGATCTCTTTCAGGTCCTGCGCAGCGGTCGCGCGGGTATGGTGATGGCGACACTGGCGCTGGGGGCCTATCAGCAGCGGCTCGCCCAGCAATTCGACATCCGCCCCGGCGAAGAGCTGAAAGCCGCCGTGGAAGGCGCACGCGGCCGCCACCTGCCGGTCTGGCTGGTGGATCGGGAAATCGGTACCACGCTCAAGCGGGTCTATCGCAGTGTGCCGTGGTGGCAGCGCTACTCGATATTTACTGGGTTGATTGCCAGTCTCCTCTCCCGCCAGAAAGTCACTGCCGAGGACATCGAGCGGCTCAAGGAAGGCGACATCCTCGAGTCCACCTTCAATGAATTCGCCGCGGAATCCCGGGCTATGTACCGGCCGTTGATTGAAGAACGTGATGAGTACATGGCGGCTCGCCTGCTGGAAGAGTCCGACGAGGCCACCGCGGGCCCGCCCCGGCGGGTCCTGGTGGTTGTGGGCGCGGGGCATCTGAATGGTCTCGAAGCCCACTTGCGTGAAGGCATTGATGATCCCGTGGAAACCCGCCAGGCGCTGGAGGAGATGCCGCCGCCGTCACGCTGGCCGCGATTGATTCCGTGGGCGGTGGTGGCGGTGATCCTGACCGGTTTCGCCATTGGCTTCAGCCGAAGCCCGCAATTGGGCTTTCAGTTGGTTGGCGATTGGGTGCTCATCAACGGCACCTTGTGTGCCCTCGGGGTGGCCCTCGCGCGGGCGCACCCGCTCACCATCGCCGGTTCGTTTGTGGCCGCCCCGCTCACGTCACTGAATCCGACGGTGGGTGCAGGCATGGTGGCCGGCGCCATCGAAGTGATGATGCGCCGGCCGCGGGTGGCGGATTTTCGCGAATTGCGGGATGCCGTGGCCCACTGGAGCGGCTGGTGGCATAACCGGGTCGCTCGGACCCTGCTGGTGTTCCTTTTCGCCGGTATCGGTTCCGGCATCGGCACCTATCTAGCGGGGTTCCGCATTTTGGGGCGGCTGGTTTAGAACGGCGCTGACCTGACCGATTCGCCCGCCCGCGGGAAGCAGGCAAAGAAGTTCTCGGCGGTTTGCTGGGCCACCGCCGCCGAGGAAAGCGAGCGGATTTCGGCGAGTTTATCGACCACGGTGCTGACCCAGGCGGGCCGGTTTTCCTGGCCGCGATGGGGCACCGGGGCCAGATAGGGGCAGTCGGTCTCCACCAGTAGCCGGTCCATGGGCAGTGCGGCGGCGGTCTCCCGCAGGGCATCGGCGGCCCGGAATGTCAGGATCCCGGAGAGCGACAGATAGAACCCCAACTCCAGAAATCCCCGGGCGGTGGCCAGGTCTTCAACAAAGCAGTGAATTACGCCGCCGACTTCATCGGCGCGCTCGTCCTGGAGCAGTCGCAGGGTGTCCGCCGGGGCCATACGACTGTGGACGATAATCGGCAGACCCGCCAGCCGGGCGGCGGCGATGTGCCGACGGAACCGCTCTTTCTGCCACCCATAGTCTCCGGGCCCATCCCCGTAGTCGAGGCCCGTCTCGCCGATGGCGACCACCCCCGGGTGATTGGCCTGACGGGCAAGCTGTTCCGCTGCTGGGTCCTCTCCGCTACCGCAGGGGTGGACCCCGACGGAGGTGAAAACCGCCGCGTGGCGCTCGCTAAAGGCCAACAGATTCGGGGTTTCCTCGAAGGCGACAGAAACATTAAGGAAATAATCCACGCCGGCCCGTTGGGCTTCTCTCAGAGCCTCGTCGGCGCTTTCCGGGCGTTTCAGCAGATGGAAGTGGCAGTGGGAGTCAACAATCATTAATCGTCCGTAACCTCCTGGATTGCAGAAGAATTGCGCCAGAGGAGAAACAGTGCTTCGGCGGACAGTTCGCGGCTGAGGGGCTGTTCGGAGGCAGCCCGCAACCGATTGAGCCGACCGGCCAGAGCGTGCAAGGCAGCCGGCGGTAGCCGTTTGGCAATGGCGGTGATGGCCGGTTGGGCACCGGGGGTGGCCGATCCGGCCTGGGCCCGAGCCACCCGGAGTGTGATTCGTTGCATCATGACCGCGAGGGGCCGCGCCCCCGTCTCCCGCCAGTCCGCCGCCGTGGCGGTGGCGTCCACTCGACCGCTCACAATCCCGGCCAGAGCCGTCAATAGGGCCTGGTCCTGATCCACGGCCTGGTGCTCCGCCAATTGCCGGGCCAGGAACGGCGCCCCGCCTGCCAGGTCCAGAACCTCCGCCGCGTTGGCGATGCCCTGGGTCTTCAGCCACTGAAGCGACTCGGCCCGGGGTGGCACGCCCAGCCGGAAGATCTGGCAGCGGCTGCGAATGGTTGCGGGTAACCGGGAGGGCTGGTGACTCACCAGAAGCAGGCACACACTGGCGGGCGGCTCCTCCAGGGTCTTTAACAGGGCGTTGGCCGCGGACCGGTTCATGGCCTCCGCCGGTAACAGGCGAGCTACCCGGTATCCACTGTACTGGCTGGTGCGCTGACTGAAATCCACCAGCTGGCGGATAGCCTCGATTTTGAGGATGCCGCTGCCGCCCTCCTCGGGTACCAGCAGCCGGGCGTCCGGATGACTGCCGGCGTGTCGCAGGTGGCAGCCCCGACAATGACCACAGGGCTCCGTGGCGCCCGGCGTCTCGCAGAGCAGCTGGGCGGCCATCAGGTGGGACAGTGTTGTTTTGCCAATGCCGGCCGGACCCGCGAGCAGGATGGCATGGGGCACGCGGCCATCGACGACGGTCTGGATAAACCGCTGCCAGGCCTGACGCTGCCAAGGCAGCGGGCCGGAGCGCGTGGCCTCCTCAGTCATTGAAGTGGCGCTCCAGGACCGCTTCGATTCCAGCGGTGACCGTTGCCAGGTCAGCGCTGGCGTCAATGCGCCGGATACGCTGGGGCGCCTCGGCGGTCAACTGCGCGTACCCCTGACGCACGGCCTCGAAAAAGACCGCTTTCTCGGACTCGAACCGATCCGGGCGACTGCGTCCGTTGGCGCGTCTCAGTCCCAGCTCCACCGGCACATCCAGCCACAGGGTCAGATCCGGTTCCAGCCCGGGATGAGTCCACTGCGCGAGGACTTTGATCTGATCCATCCCGAGTTGCCGCCCTGCCCCCTGATAAGCGCTGCTCGCGTCACTGAACCGGTCGCAAACGACCCATTGTCCCGTCGCCAGGGCCGGTTCGATCAGCGTGCGGAGATGCTCTGCCCTCGCGGCGAACATCAGCAGTGCCTCGGTCTCCGGGGCCATGCCGCCCTGCCGATGGGCTAGCAAAAGGCTCCGGATCTCTTCCCCGAGAGGCGTTCCGCCGGGCTCCCGGGTAACGACGACGTCATGGCCCTTGCCCTTCAGCCATTGCCGGATGCGGGCGATCGCGGTGGATTTGCCCGCACCTTCAATGCCCTCAACGGTGATGAAGCCTCCGGATTTCATGGCTCGTCCAGCCCCAGCTGATAGCGTCGCACGGCCTGGCGGTGCTCATCATAGGTGGCGGAAAAGTGGTGGGTTCCGTCGCCCCGGGACACAAAGAACAGCGCATCACCTGGCAGCGGGTCAACCGCGGCGTGGATGGATGCCCGTCCCGCCATGGCGATGGGCGTTGGTGGCAGGCCGTGACGGGTGTACGTGTTGAATGGCGTGTCCTCCCGCAGATCCCGGGTTCGGAGGCGGCCATCGAAGCGATCGCCGAGGCCGTAAATCACCGTCGGGTCGGTCTGCAGCCGCATGCCCTGCTCCAGGCGACGAACAAATACCCCGGCAATGCGGCGGCGCTCTTCCGGCGCGGCGGTCTCCTTTTCGATAATGGAGGCGAGAATCAGGGCCTCATCCGGCTCATCCAGCGGAAGTTGGCCCACCCGCTGCTCCCAGGCTCGGGTCAACTCGCGCTCCAGAGCGCGGTTTGCGCGTCGCAGGATATCGATATCCCGGGTGCCCCGCGCAAACTGGTAGGTCTCCGGCAGGAAGCGTCCCTCGGCGGCCACTTCATCACGATCAATCGCGGCCATGATCTCGGACTCGGTGGCGTCGGCGGGGAGCGTCGGCGTCACCGCCGGATGCAGTCCGAGTTGCTCCCAGAGCGTGCCGAAGGTCCAGCCTTCGATAATAGTGAACTGATACTGAATCACTTGGCCGCGGGCCATCCGACGGACCAGTTCGGCGACGGTCAGTCCGGGTTCGAGCGCATATTCGCCCGGCTGGATCCGGTCGGCGTAGCCGTGCCAGCGGGCATGGAGCCGCAGGCGGGTGCTGTCGGTCACCAGATCCCGCTGCACCAGCTGATTGGCCACCGCGGCAAAGCTCTGACCAGGTCGGACCTCCACCGGCGCTGGTTCCACAGTCGCCTCCTCGATCATCGAGCGATTCTCGATCTCGTGGATCCCACTCCAGAGCCAATAGCCGGCACCCGCCACCACTGCGATGATCGCCAGGCCTGCTGCAAGCAACACGGGTCGAATCATGGTGTCCCGAGAACCTCCGGTGACAGGGCCAGCCGTTCTTCATTAACGATCGCCTGCAGCTCGCGAACCCGATCAGGCCAGCGGGCGTCGCGGCCATCGATGGAGCGAACGGGCCAGACGCCAATCAGGCTGTTGCAGAGCATTACGCCGAGACTGGAATCGACGCTCCTCGAAGCAATGAACCGGTGCTCGTGGCGGATACCCCGGACGATGGCCCGATCCAGTAGTGCCGCCTGCATGATGCCATCCACGCCCGCATTGCGGGTATCCGGGACAATCAGCTTATCTCCGTCATCGATAATCAGGTTGGAGGCGGTGGCCTCCACCAGGCGGCCGTCCGGTGTGGTCATCAGACCTTCAGCGACCTCCGGATCGGTCCACTCCGCCCGCGCCAGCACCTGTTCCAGGCGGTTGAGATGCTTAATGCCGGCGAGACGCGGCTGAACCGCCAGGTGCGTGGCACAATGCCGGACCTTGACGCCGTCCCGCCACCAGGCGGCGGGACGGGCCGGCGCTTCCGAGACCTCGACGATGCGATTGACCGCAGGTGACGCGGGCGGTTGGTAACCGCGCCCACCCGGCCCCCGGGTGCAGGTCAGTCGCAGCAGTCCGAACCGGGGCAGTGACAGCTGGCCGATATCGGCCAGGAATGTGGGTCTGGATGGCGCGTCAAAGCCGAGACGAAGACAGCCGTTTTCGAGACGTTCCAGATGCGGTTCAAGGAGCGCGGGGGCGCCATCGACAATGGCCAGGGTTTCGAAGACCCCATCGCCGTACCGCAGCCCTCGATCACCCGGGTCCAGCGCGGCGCCGGCCTCGCCATTGATCAATCGCTGCGTGCCGGGGTTGCTCACGCTTCCAGGGCGCGGAATATCACCGTGCCGTTGGTGCCCCCGAAACCGAAGGAGTTGGACAGTGCCGCACGGATCCGTCCGTCCCGGGCCTCGTTGGCCACAAAGTCCATCACCAGGTCATCATCGGGATTTTCCAGGTTGATGGTCGGTGGCAGCACGCTATCCCGCATGGCCATCAGCGTGAACACCGCTTCGACGCCCCCGGCGGCGCCCAGCAGATGTCCGGTCATTGACTTGGTGGAGCTCATTGCCAGCTGTCGGGAATGATCCCCAAAGCTGCTCTGGACGGCGAACACCTCGGCCCGATCTCCGGCCGGCGTCGAGGTGCCGTGGGCATTGATGTAATCGATGTCCTCAGGGTTCATGCCGGCGTCCTGCAGCGCCAGGCTCATGCAGCGTGAGGCCCCTTCCCCGCTTTCCGCAGGCAGGGTCATGTGGTGGGCATCGCCACTCATTCCGAATCCGGCAACTTCGGCGTAGATATCGGCACCGCGCTGGCGGGCATGCTCGAACTCTTCCAGTATCAGGACGCCGGCCCCGTCACTGAGGACGAATCCGTCCCGGTCCTGGTCCCAGGGCCGGCTGGCAGCGGTGGGATCGTCGTTGCGGCTGGAGAGCGCCCGCGCCGCGGCGAATCCCCCCAATCCGGTGGGGGTGGTGCCGAACTCAGCTCCGCCGGCAATCATCACATCCGCGTCGCCGTAGGCAATCAGTCGCGCACTCTGGCCAATGTTGTGCGTGGCCGTGGTGCAGGCGGTCACGGTGGCCAGGTTGGGTCCTTTGGCCCCGAGCAGAATGGAGAGATTGCCCGACACCATGTTGATAATGGCGCTGGGAATGAAAAACGGAGTAATGCGTCTCGGCCCGGCATTAAGGCAGGTCTTGTGGCCTTCCTCAATGGAATGAATGCCGCCGATACCGGAGCCCACCGATAGCCCCACGCGCTCAGCGTTGTCCTCACCAATGGTTAAACCCGCGTCGGCCAGCGCGTCCACGGCGGCGGCAATGCCGTAGTGGATAAACGGGTCCATTTTGCGAGCGTCCTTTCGGCTGAGATATTCCGTGATATCGAAATCACGGATTTCACCGCCGAATCGGACGGGAAAAGCCTCGGTATCGAACCGTGTGATGGGTCCGATGCCACTGCGGCCCTCCCGAATGGCTTCCCAGGCGCCGGCCACCGTGTTCCCCACCGGTGAGACGATTCCCAGGCCGGTGATGACTACCCGTCTTCCGTTCAAGTGCTCACCCTCACCGGATTCGACCACCAGACAAAAACCGGGCCGGACAAAGCCGGCCCCGAGGTTGCTCGCCTGACGTGCCGGCAGTCCGGCTCGTCTATAACGCGATCACTGTTCCAGATGGCGATTGATGTAGTCGATCGCCTGCTGAACCGTCGTAATTTTCTCAGCTTCTTCGTCAGGAATTTCGCACTCGAATTCCTCTTCAAGCGCCATTACCAGCTCCACCGTGTCCAGGGAGTCGGCACCGAGATCGTCGACGAAGGAAGCTTCGGCATTGACCTCTTCTTCCTTCACCCCCAGTTGCTCCACGACGATCTTCTTGACGCGTTCCTCGATACTGCTCATCTCGCTCCTACCTCTCGGTTTACGGAATTGGGCCGGGCCCGAATGCGCCCGTATTCTAGGGAATCCTCTTGCAATCTGCCAGCGGTGAATCAGGGCATCAACAATCCGCCATTCACACTGAGGGTCTCACCGGTGATAAAGCCGGCCGCCGGCGACGCCAGAAAGCAGACGGCGGCGGCAATGTCCTCCGGCGTGCCGAGGCGCTGCAGCGGCGTCTGCGCCATCAGCGCGTCCCGTTGGGCGGCTTCCAGCTCGTCGGTCATGTCAGTGGCGATAAACCCCGGGGCGATGGCGTTGACGGTGATGTTGCGGCTGCCCACCTCGCGGGCCAGTGATCGGGTCAGCCCCAGCAGACCGGCCTTGGCGGCTGCATAGTTGGTCTGGCCGGCATTGCCCATCAGGCCGATCACCGAGCCGATGTTGATGATCCGGCCGCCACGGGCTTTCATCATGCCCCGGAGAACGGACCGACTGACCCGGAAAACCGCACTCAGGTTGGTGTCGATCACCTGGTCCCAGTCGTCGTCGGCCATGCGCATGGCCAGACCATCCCGGGTGATGCCGGCGTTGTTCACCAGAATGCCGGGCGCACCCTCGCTTTTGGTGATGTCGGCGACCAGGCTGTCCACCGCGCCCCGATCCGTAACGTCCAGCGCGACCCCCCGACCGTTCAGGCCGGCTTCGGTGAACTGGCTGGTGATTCGTTCGGCGCCATGGGGGGTGGTGGCCGTGCCGATGAGCGTGGCACCGCACTCGGCCAAACCGTGTGCGACGGCGGCACCGATGCCCCGGCTCGCGCCGGTCACCAGCGCAACGGATCCCTGCATGTCCAGATTCATGGTTCCTCCAGTGAATTCAGCGCCGATGCCAGCGTATCAGCGTCGTAGATGGCCTGTGAGTTGATGCGACGGTCGATCCGCCGGTTGAGGCCGGCCAGTACCCGACCCGGGCCGCACTCAACTGCCTGCTCGGCCCCGCGCCGGACCAGTGCCTGAACGCATTCCGTCCAGCGGACCGGGGAGCGGACCTGATCCACCAGCCGCTGGCGGATTGCTTCGGCGGAGTCACTCACCTGGACATCCACGTTGTGGACCACCGGCACGGCGGGCATCTCGATATTGATCCGGGTCAGTCGCTCGGCGAGTTTTTCAGCGGCAGGTTCCATTAGCGAACTGTGCGCCGGGACACTCATCGGCAGATGGACCGCGCGCTTGGCGCCGGCGGCTTTTGCCGCTTCCAGTGCCGCGTCTACCGCCTGCCGATGACCGGCGATCACCACCTGACCCGGCGCATTGAAGTTCACCGGCTCAACGACTCCGTCAGCGGTGGCCGTGGCACACACCGACTGGATGGCGTCGTCGTCCAGACCCAGCACTGCAGCGATGCCGCCCTCACCTTCCGGCACCGCTTCCTGCATGAACCGGCCGCGGTCACGGACCAGTTCCACGGCGGTGGGAAAATCCAGGGACTCGGCGCACACCAGGGCGGTATATTCCCCCAAGCTATGTCCGGCCATGAAACCGGGCCACGGGCCGCCGCCCTCCTGCCAGGCTCGCCAGACGGCTACGCCGGCGGTGAGCATCAGAGGCTGCGTGTGGTCGGTGCGGTTCATTAGGGATTCTGGCCCTTCGGAGGCCAGTTTCCAGAGATCTTCCCCCATGGCCGCCGAGGCCTCGATGAAGGTTTTCTGCACCACCGCGTGGCGCTCGGCGAGATCCCCCAGCATGCCGATGGACTGGGATCCCTGACCCGGGAAAAGAAATGCAAGATCAGCTCGTGCGGTCATGATGACTCCGGTCAGTAGCGCACCAGCGCGGATCCCCAGGTGAATCCGGCGCCGAACGCTTCGAGAAGGAGAAGGTCACCCCGCTGGATGCGGCCGTCCCTCACGGCAGTGTCCAGTGCCAGGGGGATGGACGCGGCGGAGGTATTGCCATGCCGCTCAACGGTGCTGACCATCCGGTCCACCGACAGCCCCAGCTGGCGAGCCGTGGCGGTCATGATGCGGATGTTGGCCTGATGGGGAACCAGCCAGTCCACGTCGCTGCGATCCAGGCTATTCGCCGCCAGAGTTTCGTCCACGAGGGCGCCCAGGGTACGGACCGCGACACGAAAGACTTCATTGCCACGCATGCTGACGGTTCCAGTGTCGCCGTTGAGTGCGTCGTATCCCTGCCCGACGCCCCAGGGAACGTTCAGCAGGGGCTCCTGACGGCCGTCGGCGTGCAGGTGACTGGACAGCACTCCGGGCTGCTCGGATTGCTCCAGGACCACGGCGCCGGCCCCGTCCCCGAACAGCACACAGGTGCTTCGGTCCGTCCAGTCCAGAATTCGTGAAAAGACTTCTGCGCCGACCACCAGAGCGCGACGGGCGCCACCGGTGGCGATGAACCGGGTGGCCGTGTCCAGGCCGTAGACGAATCCCGAACAGGCCGCTGCCATGTCAAAGGCCGGGGGTCCGCCATGAATGCCCAGGCGCTCAAGGAGTCGGCAGGCGGTGCTGGGAAAGACCTGATCCGGTGTCGATGTGGCCACAATGACCAGGTCGATGTCCTCCGGCATCAGACCGGCCGCTTCAATGGCCCGGCGGGCCGCCTGTTCGGCAAGATCCGTACAGCATTCCGAGGGATCCGCAATGTGGCGCTCAATGATGCCGGTGCGCTCACGAATCCACTGATCAGAGGTGTCCACCAGGGATTCAAGCTCGGCATTGGTCATGGCTCGGGCGGGGAGATAGCTGCCGGTGCCAGCGATACGGGCATGGCTCACAGCCGGTTCTCCCCGTGCAACAGGGCACTCAGGCGCTCGTCAATGCGGTCCGGAATGCGCTCCCTCGCCTCCAGCACGCCGGTTTCAATGGCCTGCTCAAAAGCCGTCTGATCGGCGCTGCCGTGGCTTTTTACCACCACGCCTCGCAGTCCCAGCAGACTGGCGCCGTTGTAGCGGCGATGGTCCATTCGCCGCCGCAGTGAGCGCAGCACCGGCAGAGCCACCAGCCCGGCCAGGCGGGTGAACGGGCTTCGCCGGAACTCCTCGCGCAGATAGTCGGAGATCATGGCAGCTACGCCCTCACTGCTTTTCAGGGCCACATTGCCCGTGAAGCCATCGCAGACCACGACGTCCGCCACATTGCGAAACATCCGGTCGCCTTCAACGTAGCCGATGTAGTTGAGGTCGCTGTTCTGGGCCATTTGTGCGGCCTGCTTGACCTGGTCGTTGCCCTTGATTTCTTCTTCGCCCAGATTCAGCAGCCCGACCCGAGGGCGATCGCTATCCCCGCTCGCCTCAACCAGGACGGCGCCCATGACCGCGAACTGGAACAGGTGTTCGGCGGTGCAATCAATGTTGGCTCCCAGGTCGAGCATCCGGAAATGCCCGTCGCGGCAGGGAATGGTGGTGCAGATCGCCGGACGATCGATGCCCGGCAGGGTTTTCAGGACATATCGGGCAGTGGCCATCAGCGCGCCGGTGTTTCCCGCGCTGATGCAGGCGTCGGCGTCGCCATTCTTGACCAGATCAATGGCCACCCGCATGGATGAGTCTTTCTTGAACCGCAGCGCCTGGGAGGGTGCCTCGTCCATGTCCACTACCTGAGTGGCAGTCTGGACCCGGAGTCGGTCCCGATTCTCATCCGGACAGGTTCTCAGAGCCGACTCGATGGCGGCCGACTCCCCCACCAGGATGAGTTCCAGTGCCGGATGCCGATCGAGAACGGCCAGCGCGGCGGGTACGGTCACGGTGGGCCCGTGGTCCCCGCCCATGGCATCGATGGTGAGCCTGCAACGATCGGTCATCAGCGCTGGATTATCCTGCCCATAAATAAACGGCCGCTCCCGCCGATGCCGGAGCGGCCTCCCCGGAAACCCCGGGTGAGTTTACTCGTCGTCGCCGGAGGTCACCTTGCGGCCACGATAGTAGCCGTCCGCGGAGATGTGATGCCGTCGGTGGGTTTCACCGGTGGTGGGCTCGGTGCTCAGGGTCGGTCCCTTCAGCGCGTCGTGACTGCGGCGCATGCCCCGGCGGGACGGCGTTTTACGCGATTTCTGTACGGCCATGTCGAATCCTGCCAATTGGTTGAATGTTTAATCGTCCGAGTCCCGGTTCCGGGACCGGAGTGACTCCAGTACCGAAAACGGAGAAACCTTGTCCGTCGGCGCGGCCTCGGGCCCGAATGATCGGTGTCCGCCATCGCACTGTTCATCCTCGTGCCGCGGGACCACGGGCAGTGCCAGCATCAGCTCGTCTTCGAGCAATTCCCGCAGGTCCAGACGCCCACCAGCAAGCTGAATCTCTTCGATGGCCTCACCGGCGTTGTCCGTGTGGGTCAGCGCCGCGACCCCCCTACCCTCGAACTCTACCTCAATTTCGGTCTCGAAGGGTTTCAGGCAGCGCTCGCAGACCGGATCCACGCCCGCCCGAGCTCGCCCCTGAATCAGGGGCGGCCCGTAGTCCCGGATGATCCGGACCTCGGCCTCCGCCCAGGCCACTCGATGCACCGCCTCTGACAGCCGCCCCAGCCACTCGCCGGGAATCCGGCCTGACCAATGCCATTCCCCCGCGCCCAGGGCGTCGAGGTCGATTTCAGGCGGCAGCCCCGCGGTATTCATAGCCCGCGAATGATAGGGAGGGCGCCGAAGCCTGTCAAAACGGCGCGGATGCCGTTGCTGCCGGTTAGGGAAGCGATGACAATTGGCGTACCGACACCGGGCTGTTGAATACGGAGTGATCCATGCCTGCCCTGATTCTGGCCTCCTCTTCCCCGTACCGCGCCGAGCTCCTGGCTCGGCTCGGAGTGCCCTTTGAGCAGCAAAGTCCCGATATCGATGAAACCCGGCGACCGGACGAACCCGCTGAAGACTACGTGTGCCGATTGGCTCGGGAAAAAGCGGCCGCCATCGCCGAGGGCCGGCCGGATGCCATTGTGATTGGCTCTGACCAATGCAGCGAATTTCGGGGTGAGATTCTTGGCAAACCCCACACCGAGGACCGTGCCATCGAGCAACTGATGCAGGCATCGGGTCAGGCCGTCACCCTCTGGACGGCGCTGGCCGTGCATGACCCGGCAAATGGGCGGATCCGTGTCGAGCAGGTGCCCACCGTGGTGCAGTTTCGGCGGCTTCAGCGGGAGGCCATCCGTCGGTATGTCTCCACAGAAAAGCCCCTGGACTGCGCCGGGGCGTTTCGGGCCGAGGGCCTGGGTATCGCACTGTTCGAGCGAATTCAGGGAGACGACCCTAACGCGCTGATTGGCCTTCCATTAATTGCGCTCGTTCGACTGCTCTCTCAGGTGGGCATGACACTCCCCTGACCCTCCCCTGACCCGATCAGGTCTGCCAACCGGGCTGCTGCATCTGTATCCAGACCCGGGCGGCGGCGCCCCCCATGCGCTCGAACACCCGCTCCAGCAGGTTCCGCGGGGGCGTGTAGTCAACCCGTCGTTCGGCACCAATCACGGTGGTGGCGACGCTCTGGGGTGTCCCCAGCGCATCCGCCAGGCCAAGTTCAATGCCGTGGCGGCCGGTCCAGATCCGCCCGGAGAAAATCGCATCGTTTTCCTCGGTCAGGCGATCACCCCGCCCCTCGCGCACGGCAGCGATGAACTGCGCATGAATGTCATCGAGCATGGTCTGAAGGTGCTCGACGGCCTCGGGGTCAGGCGCTTCGAAGGGGTCCAGCGCGGACTTGGCATCGCCGGCGGCATAAGTCCGCCGTTCGATGCCCAGTCGGTCGATGGCATCCGTGAATCCGAAGCCTCGGCTGATGACGCCGATGGAGCCCACCACCGTGGCGCCGTCCACGTGGATCCCATCGGCGGCCGCGGCGACGTAGTAGGCGCCGGAGGCCAGGCTGTCACCCGCCACCACGTGAACCGGCATGTCCGGGTTGGCGGCCCGAAGCGCCACGATGCCCTGGTAGATTCGGCTCGACTCCACCGGGGAGCCGCCCGGGCTGTTGATTTCCAGCATGACACCCAGGGCGTTTTCCGCCTCGAAGGCCCGCTGCAGGCCAGCCAGGACGCGGTCGGCACTGGCTGCACTATCGGCCATGATCGGCCCTTCGACCTTGACCACGGCGGTATGGGGACCCACCGCGCGATCTTCCGCCAGCCCGAGCAGCGGCCGCGTCGAGAAAAACAGCAACGCGAACAGGTACAGCAGGACGAGCAGCTTGAAGAAGATTCCCCAGCGCCGGGCCCGGCGCCGCTCGCGAATTCCCTCGAGAGCGATTTCCCGAAGGCTCTCTCTTGCCCAGTTGTCGTCATCCTGCATGGTTCAGTTGCTCCGTTAATGTCTGCAGGGCGGCCGGGAGCGGCGCCCATATGTTAATGGGTCCCGTGGAGTCCAGATCGAACCGGATCGACTCCGCATGGAGAAAAAGCCGTTTCAGGCCCAGATTCCGTAACGCCTGGTCCCGGTTCCGGTCACCGTATCGCTCATCCATGGCGATGGGATGATCGATGTGGGCGGCGTGCGCCCGGATCTGGTGCATCCGCCCGGTTCTGGGAACGGCCTGGACCAGGCTCCAGCCCCTGTACGACTCTTTTTGAATGAAATCGGTTCGCGCGGGCTGACCCTCGGGATGAACCACCATGATGCGTTCGCCGCCCTTTCCGGTCTGCGCCCTTAGCGGCGCATCCACTCGGCGGCGGACTGCCTCGAGGTGACCGGCCACCAGCGCCAGGTAACGTTTTTCTACCGTCCCTTTCCGGAACGCCTCGTGAAGCTCCCGGAGTGTGGAGCGCCTTTTGGCGATCACCAGGCAGCCGCTTGTGCCCCGGTCGAGGCGGTGAGCCAGATCCAGCAGCTGGCAGTCCGGGCGCAGCTGCCGGAGGCTTTCGATGACGCCATAGGCGATGCCTGAGCCGCCATGGACGGCGAGTCCCGCCGGTTTGTCTATCACCAGCAGTCGTTTGTCCTCATGGAGGATGCGAGTCTCAAGATCGGCGAGCACCCGGTCCGATGGCGAAACCGATTCGGACTCGATCCGCCTCACCGGCGGGATGCGGATTTCGTCACCCGCCTGCAGCCGGTGGGTGGGTTTGACCCGTCCGCTGTTCACTCGCACCTCGCCACGACGCAACAGGCGATAAATCCGGGTGCGAGGCACACCCTTCAATATCCGCAGCAGGTAATTGTCGATCCGTTGTCCGGCGAGTTCCGCCGGCACGGTTTCCTTGCGAACCTGGCTCAATGTCATCTCCGCCTGCATCGGTGGGCAAGGGTGCCACATTGCCCCCGGGAGGGCATTTTGGACGGTGGCCCTGGCAAATGCTATTCTCCGCCGGCGAGATGGAGCCGGCGCCATGCTTTTCAGCACCGGCTGGCCCACTCGGCAGAATGCTTTCGAGAGGCGGGCAAATCCGTCTCTCCCGACAACAATTCATCAACCAGACAGAGCGCCTGCCCCGGCGCCCGCGAGCCAACCCTCATGACGGGTCCCATTGTCCTGCGAATCAGTCCTCTCCCGATGCCGACCCATGGCACGGGCGTGCTGTTGACGCTTGCCGCTTCTGCGCGGCACAGCGCCGGCACGCGGATCTCGCTGGCGTGTCTCAGGGGCAGTCGCCGGAGATCCATTCGGCATGAAAAGAATGCTTGTCAACGCCACGCAGCCCGAAGAGCTGCGCGTGGCCCTGGTCGACGGTCAGTTCCTTTATGACCTTGACATAGAGACACCGGCGCGGGAGCGCAAGAAAGCCAACATCTACAAGGGGCGGATTACCCGGGTCGAGCCCAGCCTCGAGGCCGCTTTTGTCAACTATGGCGCCGAACGCCATGGTTTCCTGCCCTTCAAGGAAATCAGCCGCGAATATTTCCAGGGCAGCGATGACGCCGACCCGGGCAAGGTTTCCATCGGCGATGTCATCAAGGAAGGCCAGGAAGTGGTCGTCCAGGTCGAAAAGGAAGAACGCGGCAACAAGGGCGCCGCGCTCACCACGTTCATCAGCCTGGCCGGTCGTTATCTTGTCCTGATGCCCAACAACCCGCGGGCCGGCGGGGTCTCCCGTCGGATCGAGGGCTCCGAGCGGAACGAAATCCGTGATGCCCTGCGGGAGCTCAACACCCCCGAGGGCATGGGGCTGATTGTCCGCACCGCCGGTGTTGGCCGAAATGTCGAAGAGCTGCAATGGGATCTGGACTACCTCCTGAATCTCTGGAGCGCCGTCAGCAAGGCAGCCACCACCCGAGCCGCGCCATTCCTGATTTATCAAGAGAGCAACGTCATTATTCGTGCGCTCCGGGATTACCTGCGCTCGGACATCGGCGAAATTCTGATCGACGACCGCGAAGTCTATGAGCGCGCCCGGGAGTTTGTGCAGCAGGTCATGCCGCACAACCTGCAAAAGCTCAAGTTTTATGACGATCGGGTTCCCCTGTTCAGTCGCTATCAGATTGAAAGCCAGATCGAGTCGGCGTTTCAGCGCGAAGTTCGGCTCCCCAGCGGTGGGGTCCTGGTGATTGATCATACCGAGGCGCTGATTTCCATCGATATCAACTCGGCCCGGGCCACCAAAGGCTCGGACATCGAAGAGACCGCCCTCAAGACCAACCTGGAAGCCGCCGACGAGATCGCCCGGCAGTTCCGTCTTCGGGATCTGGGCGGTCTCATCGTCATCGACTTCATCGACATGGGGCCGAATCGTAATCAGCGGGATGTAGAGAACCGGCTGCGGGACGCGGTCAAGCAGGACCGTGCGCGGGTTCAGCTCGGGCGGATTTCCCGTTTCGGCCTGCTGGAGCTTTCCCGCCAGCGGCTGCGTTCCTCGCTGGGCGAATCCACCGTTGAGGTCTGCAGCCGTTGTGGTGGCGAAGGCACCATCCGCAATGTCGAGTCGATCGCGCTCTCTGTGCTTCGGATCATTGAAGAAGAAGCCATGAAAGACAAAACCGGGAAAGTGCTGGCGCAGCTGCCGGTGGATGTGGCGACCTTCCTGCTCAACGAAAAACGGGCCGTGATTGCCGAGCTGGAAAGTCGCAATGGCATCGAGGTCATTCTGATTCCCAATATTCACGTGCAGACCCCGCACTACGAGTTGCAGCGTCTGCGGGGCGACGAGGAGCCGGAAGCCGCTACCAGCTATCGGATGGCTCAGAAAGAGGCGCCCGCCAGCAAGGCCGAGGAGCTGCTGACGGCGGATCGCCCTCGAGCCGAGGAACCCGCGGTCAAGGGCGTGACGCCGAGCACACCGGCACCGGCTCGCCCGGAACCCGCGAAACCTTCCCGGCGGGATAACGGCGCCGAAAAGGCCAGTGCGCCGACATCGGCGCCCGCCGAAACCACGGCTCAGGGGCCGGGCCTGCTGGGCTGGTTGAAGCGGCTGGTGGCCGGCGCTGAGAATGAGGCGCCCGCCTCTGAAGCGGACCGCCGGAAAACCCCGTCCGAGCCGGAAACCCAGCGATCCGAGTCGGAACCCACTGGAGATGACACGAATAAGGATAGCCGTTCCGGCAGTGGCCGGCGTCGGCGCGGTCAGGGAGACGGTGGCCGTCGGGGCACGGGTGAGCGTGGTGGCCGTCAGCGCCGCGGAGGCCGCGGTGGCGCTGCCGGCGATGGCAGCCCGAAAACCCCGGAAAAGTCCGCAGCGAAATCGTCAGGCGCTGATGAGGAACCCGCGAAGGTGACGGGGTCTGGCGACGAGAGTGCCGCGGCGGAGTCCGCCCCCAAACCGGCGGACGAGCAGACCGAGGGTAAACCGTCCGGACGGAGTCGTCGTGGCCGTCGCGGTGGTCGCCGCCGCCGGCGTGGTGGTGGCAATGGTGCCACCGCTGCCGAGGGGAGCGAGTCCACGTCAACATCCACCAACGGTGAGGAAGCCGCTCCAACGCCCGCCAACGGCGCGGATACCGCCGCGACCCCGGCGCCCGAATCGCCGCCAGCCGAGTCTGGCGTCGTCACTCAGCGAAAAACCCGGTCTTCGGGTCAGACTGCCCCCGCCGAGAAGGATCCGAGACGCTGGTCGGGGCGGCCGAGGATTCCGGCCGGCGGCGCCCAGGCGAGCGGCAGCGAAACCGAGACCGAAAAGGCGTCCGGGGAGAGCTAGGCGCCCCGGGCGATTTGTGTCTCCGCAGCGATCAGATCCGCGGAGGTATCGATGCCGTGGCCGGGTTCGGTCATGGCATCCGCCACCTGAATCCACTCCCCCGCCGCCAGCATTCTGAGCTGCTCCAATTGCTCGAGTTGTTCGAAGACACTCGGCGCGAGTTGCTGATAACGTTGCAGAAAACCAGCGCGATAGGCGTAGAGCCCGAGGTGGCGTCGGGCGCAGGTCAGCAATGTCTTCGTGTCCCCACTGCGATCCCACGGGATGGGCGCTCGACTGAAGTACAGCGCACGGCCCTGGCGGTCGGTGATGAGCTTGACGGTGTGCGGGTCATGCATCGTGTCAATGTCCGTGATCGGTGCGGCCAACGTTGCCACGGCGGCGGCGCCCTGTGCCGCCAGCGTCTCTGCCACCTGTTTGATCAGTGCTGGCGGCATCAGTGGTTCGTCGCCCTGCAGGTTGACGACGATGGCGTTGGTGTCGAATGAGGACTTTGCCGCCACTTCCGCCAGGCGGTCGGTACCGCTGGGATGGTCGGTCGCCGTCATGCAGACCTCGCCCTGAAACCCTTCCACCGCCTCGGCGATCCGCGGATCATCCGTGGCAACGATGACGCGAGTGGCCCCGCTCCGAATGGCCTTCTCCCAGACGTGAGCAATCACCGGTCTGCCGCCGAGTTTCAGGAGTGGTTTGCCCGGTAGCCGCGTTGATCCATAGCGGGCCGGGATGACGACAACGAATTCGGTACTCATGGGACTCCTTGACCCGCGGGTTTGTGGGTAATGCGCCCCAGCAGCCGGGTGAGCCGGCGCTGAGTGGGCTCGTCCGGTGAAGCGTAAACCGGCAGGATCCAGCTGTTGGTGAGCGGGAATCCGTGGCACTTCACCGCGTCTTTTTCGGTCATGATCAGCGGTTGGCCGTTGGTTGCAAATTCCAGATCCGCAGGCTGGAAGCCGTGATGGTCGGCAAAGGCATGGCGCGTCACCCGAAATCCCAACGACTCCAGCGTGGTGAAGAACCGCTCCGGATGGCCAATGCCCGCCACCGCATGCACGGTCTGGCCGGGCTGAGGTGGCGATTGTGTTGCCGAAGTCGGCGTCAGTGGCAGCAAATCGGCGGGCCGGAGTTCGAACTCGCCGTCTGCCCCGGGCCAGCCGCTGCCATTCGCGAGGATCAGGTCGACGGTCTGGAGGCGGGCCGGTGGCTCCCGCAAGGGGCCGGCGGGCAGGCAATGCCCGTTACCCAACCCGCGCCGGGCATCAACCACCGCAATCTCTCCGTCCCGGCCTAGCGGATAGTGCTGGAGACCATCGTCGCTGATCACCAGGTCCACATCACCCCGATCCAGCAGAGCCTTGCCGGCGGCCGGCCGATCCCGACCGATCACCACCGGGCAGTGGGTGCGCCGGGCAATCAATACGGCCTCGTCCCCGACCTCCCGGGGGTCGGACTGCGGCGAGACGGCTTCGGGACCTGGCCGCCGTCCGCCGTGGCCCCGGAGGATCACTCCAGGCCGATGGCCGAGGGAATGGGCCTTTTCCACCAGCCAGATGACCAGTGGCGTCTTGCCGGTACCGCCAACGGTCAGGTTGCCCACCACGAGAACGGGAGCGGGTAATCGCCCCTCGGCGTAGGGGTTGCGGCGGTAATAACCCCGTCGGGCCGCGACCGCCATTCGATAGACCCCCTCCAGAGGAGTCAGCAGCGGCACGGGCCATCCGCCCTGCTCCCAGAAGCGTGGAGAGCCCCTGGCGGTCACGGCGAGTTCCGGTGCCGTGGAAGTGGGTAATGAGTCAGCAAGAATCCTTTTCCCTGGTGGCTGTCGGCATCCCGAGTGACGCTGGATCATAAGGGATATTCGGATCCGGCCGGAAGTCGGGCCGCCGCGAGCCGGCATTGAGCAGCCGCGCCCGGCGGAAGCGCTCCCCCCGCTGAATGGCGAAACCCTCGGGAGTCAGTTGGGCCTGAATCGCCCCTTTCAGGCCCAGGTGGTGGACGGTTGCGCCTCGGCACTGCAGGGCGGTCATGGTGTTCAGGCTTTGATCGTCGTCTTGCCGGGGGTAGCCGGCAGAGATAATTCCGTGGGCCGAGTTCGCCAGGTTCATCAATCGTTCGGTGATCTCCGGGGCGCGGCCGTGATGGGGAACCTCCATAATGTCCGCAGCAAGGGGCGCACGGTGGTGAAGAAATCCCTGATCACTTTCCCGCAACCCGCCGGCGAAAAGAATGCGTCCGCCGCCGGTCTCCACGCTCAGAAGACAATAAGACGCCCCGCCGGGTGCCGGCGATCCGTAACCCGGACTGATGAACCGAAAGCGCACCCCATCGGCGGTCCACTCCCGCGGACTGCGGCAGGAAGCGGCGAAGGACACCGCCCCGAAGCCGGGCGGTGCATGCACCCGACCCAGGGAAAATTGCTCCCGCAGCGCAATGGAACCGCCCCGGTGCGCTGAATCATCCCGGGTGATCACCAGGTGATCAATGGTGTCGATGCCCCGTTCCTGCAAGTAAGGGATCAGGGTGAGATCCGCCGCCGACCGACCGCCGGACCAGCCGGGGCCGGTGTCCACCACGGTGACCGTGGATTGCGTCTGAATCACCGCAGCACTGCCCGCTCCGACCTCGAGCCAGGTAATGGAGGCCTTTCCCGGAGCGGGGACTTCGGTCTTGCCCAACAATAGCGGCACCAGCAGTGGCGCCATCAGCCAGCGCCCCGGGGTGCCGGCAGGCAGGAGATACAGCGAGACCGCCGTCAGCGCGGCCATCATCACGGCCAGCGTCGGCGGTGCAACCGTCTGGAAATCCAGGCCCAGGTCCACCAATCCCCGGCCCAGGCTCAGTAGCCCATCGATGGCCCTGGCGAGGGCGGTCAGCAACCATTGCGCGGGCACCGGAGCGATGGGCGTCAGGGCGGCACCGATGAGCGCCGCTGGCACGATCAGCATCGAAAAGACCGGGATGACCAACAGATTGGCGATCAGTCCACCGGGGCTCCAGCCCCCGAAGAATGCCGCGGTCAATGGCGCCAGACCGAGGGTCAAGCCCACCTGAATACGAATCAGTCCACCGATCATGGACTCCGTGCCAGTGCGGGCGAGGCACAGAATCAGCGCCACCGCGGTGAATGAAAGCCAGAAGCCGGGCGCCAGTGCGGCGGCAGGATCCAGGGTCAACACCAGCAGCGCGGCCACCAGCAGGCCCCTGGACGGCGACACCCGCCGAGCCAGCAGGGAGGCCATGGCCACCACACCGAACATGATCAGCGCCCGCTGGGTGGGAATGGAGAAACCGGCCAGGGCCGCATACCCGGCGGCCGCCACCGCCCCGGCGACGGTGGCCGTGAAATGCCTGGGCCCCGGCAGTGGCGCACCCCGCCAGAGCAGACGCCCCCCGAGCAGGCCCAGCCCAGCTACCAGCCCGATATGCAGCCCTGAGATCGCCACCAAGTGAGTCGTCCCCGTGGCGCGCAATGTCTCCCAGGTGGCATCGCTGAATGCGCGACGATCCCCGGTGATCAACCCTCTCAGCACCGCCGCCCCCTGACTGTCTCCGGCCATGTCCGCGATTCGGCCGGACAGTGCCGCGCGCCGATGGTGAAGCCCCTGGGGCGGAGCCAGTCGCCGAGCCGTGTGCGGGTCGATTCGGTAGCCGGTGGCATCAACATGGCGGGTCGCAAGCCAGCGCTCATAGTCAAAGCCCACCGGGTTCATGAAGCCCCGGGGACGCTGGATGCGAAGCCGCATCCGCCACTTTTCGCCGGCCCTGACCCGCATGCCGCGGTCGTGGATCGACACCCGGATATGGCGCGGCTGGGGGCCAATCGCTGGCTCCATGGCATGGACTCGCAGGCGAAAGCGCTGTCGCCCACGCTCGGTTTCCGGCAGATCCACCACGGTGCCGGTCACCACGCGATCGGTGCCGGCGGTCATGTCGGGTCGCTGATCCAGCACCCATCCCTGCCAGGCCAGCGCGAATAAAACACCGGCAGCCAGCCCGGCGATGAGCGTGCCAGCGCCACCGGCAGCCAGCAGAGGCAGCGCTACGAAAAGCGGCAGGGTCCACACCAGCAGCCGCTCCGGCAACAGCATCGCCAGCAGGATGCCGGCCAGAAGCATGGCAATCAGCGCAGACGAACGGGATGCAAACACGTGCGGACATCCTGGGTCATCAGGGGTCCGACGCTAGCAGAGCCAATTAGACGTTGATGAGCGCGCCGTCGGCGAGTTGCAGCCGTCGGTCCATCTGTCCGGCGACTTCCAGGTCGTGGGTGACCAGCACGACACTGGTGCCGTACTCCCGATTCAGGGACGCGAATAGCGCCATGACCGCCTGAGCCGTCTGGCGATCCAGGTTGCCCGTGGGCTCGTCCGCCAGCAGACAGGCCGGGGTGGTCACCAGGGCGCGGGCAATGGCCACCCGCTGTCGCTCCCCACCGGACAGCTCCGCCGGGCGATGTTCGCTGCGGTGAGAGAGATCCACCCGGGCCAGCATGGCTCTGGCCGCTGATTTGGCGTCTGTCGGACTCTCGCCGCGAATGAACAGCGGCATGGCGACGTTCTCGAGCGCAGTGAACTCACCCAGCAGGTGATGGAACTGATACACGAACCCCAGCGCCCGGTTGCGAAGCCTGCCCCGAGCCACCGCACCCAGCCGGCTTATGGGCTCACCAGCGATATCGATCTGCCCGGTATCGGCGTTCTCAAGCCCGCCGAGCAGGTGGAGTAATGTGCTTTTGCCGGAACCCGAGCGACCGAGGATGGCCACCTGCTCCCCCGGCGCCACCTGCAGATTGAGTCCCTCCAGGACGTTGACGCTGAGCCCGCCCTCCCGGAAGCCCTTGTTCACGTCGCGGCAGTCGATGACCGGCGGACTGGTCTCATTCATGCCGCAGGGCCTCCGCCGGTTCCGTTCGCGCCGCCCGCCAGGCCGGATAGAGCGTGGCGATCAGGCTAAGCCCGATGGCGGCGGTGGTGATGCGCCAGACGTCTTCCATCCTCAGGTCCGAGGGCAGGTCACTGATCCAGTAAATGTCTCCGCTGATGAATTCCACCCCCAGCAGCCCCTCGATCGCTGGCACGATGGATTCCACGTTCAGGGCCAGCGCCACGCCTCCGGCGACCCCGATTAATGTGCCGATGATTCCCAGTAGAGAGCCCTGGATGATGAATATTCCCATGATGGTGCGGGGACGGGCACCGAGGGTGCGGAGGATGGCAATGTCCGCCTGCTTGTCCTGAACCGCCATCACCAGCGTGGAGACGATGTTGAAGGCGGCCACCGCGACAATGAGCATCAGGATGATGAACATCACGGTCTTCTCCATGGCCACCGCCCGAAAGAAACTCTGGTGCTCCATGGTCCAGTCGCTGACCCGGTAGTTGCCCGGTAGTGAACGGGCGATATCCCGAACCCGTTGCGGCGCCATCATGAGATCCGTGAACTCAAGCCGGATCCCGCTTACTCCCTCCTCCATGCGCAACAGGCGCTGAGCATCCTGGAGGTGGATGAGCGCGAGGGAGCCGTCGTACTGCGCCATGTCGACATCGAAAATGCCGCCCACCTCAAACCGGCGCATTCGCGGAATCACCCCCGCCGCGGAGGCCCGGACCTCGGGAGTGATGGCATTGACCGAATCGCCAACGCCGACGCCGAGTTCAGCCGCCAGCCGATGGCCGAGTACAATCCGCCAGGCGCCGGGTTCCAGCTGCTCCATGGAACCCTGAACAACACTGTCGGCGACCCGCGACACCGACCTCTCCAGGGCTGGATCCACCCCCCTGAGGAGGCTGCCGGTGACCGCGCTGCCGCGGCTGAGCATGATTTCACCGCGAATGAAGGGCGCGGCGCCCACCACGTCCTGCCGCTCAGTCAGCTCCGGCAGCAGTTCAGGCCAGTTGCCGAGGCTGCCCTCAAAGTCCTGCACCGTGGCGTGGGAGACCATGCCCAGGATCCGGTCCCGCAACTCTTTTTCGAATCCGTTCATGACCGACAATACGGTAATCAGGGCGGTCACACCGATGGCGATCCCCAGCATGGAGCTTGCGGAAATGAAGGAAACAAATCCGTTGCGGCGGCGGGCCCGGGTGTAGCGGAGGCCGACGAAAAGCGGCAGGGGTCGAATCACGTCTCCACCTCGACCCGCCGATCGATATGAATGCCCTTGTCGCCCGGGCAGGCCCCCAGTCCAATGACCGTGACACCGGCCGCCATGGCGCGTCGCAGGGCCTGCCCATAGGCCGGATCGATCTGATCGGCCGGACGGATCACCCGGACATCACTGCGTTGCGCACAGAACACCAGCATGGCTGGAAGCCCCTCCTCTGCCAGGGACTGAAGAACCTCCAGATGGCGAACGCCCCGGCTGCTGACGGCATCCGGGAAAACCGCGACTCCGGACTCAACTGCGGCGGTGACATTTTTAACCTCAATGAAGCGCCCGTCCCCCTCCAGGCGAAAGTCGGCGCGCATGGGCCGATCGGGCACGGTGACTTCAGCTCGAGCCGGGCCATGACCCGCGGTTTCCGGCATCAACTCGGGGTCGTCCAGCACCTCGGCCACCAGCCGATTGGTCCGTCCGGTGTGGATGCCAACGCGCAAATCCCCGGCCACCGCCACCTGTTCCCAGGTGTGGGCATACTTGCGCCCGGGTCGATCGGAGTGCGACAGCCAGACGCGCATGCCCGGATCAGCACAACCGAGCATGGATCCGGTGTTCGGGCAGTGAGCGGTAATGGCTTCTCCGGAGTCCAGCACCACATCGGCCAGGAAACGCTTGTAGCGCCTTGTCAGAACGCCGCTGAGCAGCGGGGTGTCATAATTCATCATTCCAGTTTACCGGGGCCAGCGGGCCCGATCACCCCGTTTCTCCCGGCCATGCCATTGGTTAGACTCTGCGACCCATTCCGCGATCCAGAAAAAACATGTCTGTTGCTGATTCTCCGCTCCTGTCGCCCGAGCCACCCAGCCGTCCGGGCGATCGCCAGGAGTGGTTCGGGCTGGCCGGCGACTCGCCGGCCCTCGCAATTGCCGAGGCCGAGGTGCGCCATCCGGGTGTGCTGCTCGTCGTGACCGCGGGAAGCGCCGAGGCGCAGCAACTACGCCGCGGGCTGAAGTTCTTTGCGCCGAATGTCGCCGTCGAGGTGATGCCCGACTGGGAGATCCTTCCCTACGATGTGTTCTCGCCCCACCAGGACATCGTCTCGGAGCGGTTGCGAGCGTTACACCGGCTGCCCCGCCTGCAGAGCGGGATCGTCATCGTGCCGGTCGCCACCCTGGTACAGCGCATCGCGCCGCCGGCGTTTCTCGAGTCGACAGTGGTTCGGCTGGCCGCCGGCGACAGCCTGTTCCTGGATGACATGCGTCGCCAGCTCGAGGCAGCGGGTTATCGCTGCGTCTCCGAGGTGCTGGAGCACGGGGAGTTCGCCGTGCGGGGGTCGATTCTCGATCTCTTCCCCATGGGCGCCAGTGCTCCTTATCGCGTGGACCTTTTTGATACCGAGATCGACTCCATTCGGCGCTTTGACCCGGAGACCCAGCGCAGCGAGGAACGGCTGGACGCCATCGAAATCCTGCCGGCCCACGAATTCCCGTCGGATCCCGAGGGGATCGCCCGCTTCCGCCGTCAGTATCGGGCGCGATTCGAAGGCGACCCCATGGAGAGCACCGTGTACCGCTCGGTCAGTGATGGCCACATTCCCGGCGGCGTCGAGGCTTATTTGCCGCTTTTCTTCGAAGCGACCGCCAGCCTGTTCGATCATCTCCCGGGTGACGCCCTGGTGGTGCGGCACGGCGATGCGGATGGGCGGCTTGAGGAGGAGTGGCGCGCTATCGGTGAGCGTTACGAACAACGCCGACACGACCGGGAACGTCCCCTGCTCGCCCCCGCCGAACTCTATCTGGCCCCGGACGACATTCGTCAGGCCATGAACCGCCACCCGCTGGTGGATATTCCGGCGGATTACCGTCAGGAGGCTAGCCGTGCCCGGGATCGCCTGTTGCCGGCGGGACCGCTGCCCCCGGTGGCGCCGGCACGAGGCGATGACACCCCGCTGGAGACCCTCAAGGGCTTCCTGGCGGAAGCTGAGGGCCCGGTGCTCTTCACCGCCGAGACCGCCGGTCGCCGGGAGGCGCTCCGGGAGCGACTGGCTGCTGCGGGCATTCAGCCATCGGCCGTGGAAAGCTGGCCCGCCTGGCGGCAATCCGCACCGGCCGTGGGGCTCGCCGTCGCCCCGCTGGATCATGGCTTCCGCTGTCTGGAGAGCGGCGCCGCGGTGATTCCCGAGGCGGAGCTGTTCGTGCAGCGGGCGGAGCAACGCCGACGTAGGCATTCCGCACCCCAGCGGGATCCGGAAGCGGTGATTCGTGACCTGACCGACCTGCGGGCGGGTTCGCCGGTGGTCCACGAGCAGCACGGCGTGGGTCGCTATCAGGGCCTGCAGATGCTGACCATCGACGGGGTGGCCACGGAATTTCTCACCCTGGAATATGCCGACGGTGACAAGCTCTACGTGCCAGTGGCCAGCCTGCATCTGGTGAGTCGCTACACGGGGGCTGACGCGGATACCGCACCGCTGCACCGGCTCGGCAGCGGCCAATGGGAAAAGGCCCGGCGCCGGGCCGCCCAGAAAGCCCGCGACGTGGCCGCCGAACTGCTGGATATCTATGCCCGTCGGGAAGCCCAGGGCGGCACGGCTCACACCATTCCCGACGAAGAATATGACCGGTTCGCGGCCCAGTTCCCCTTCGAGGAGACCCCGGATCAGGAGACCGCCATTCATGCGGTGCTCCAGGATCTGAAACAGCCGCGACCGATGGACCGGGTGGTCTGCGGTGATGTGGGATTCGGCAAAACCGAGGTCGCCATGCGGGCGGCGTTCGCCGGGGTGCAGTCCGGCCGACAGGTGGCGGTACTGGTGCCCACCACCCTGCTCTGCCAGCAGCATTATCAGAACTTCAGTGACCGCTTCGCCGACTGGCCGGTGCGCATCGCCCAGCTTTCCCGTTTTCAGTCCAGCGCGGAACAGGCGCAGGTGCTGCAGGATGCCGAGAATGGACGCGTGGACATCGTCATCGGCACCCACAAGCTGCTTCAGAAGTCCGTGCATTTCCGCAACCTCGGCCTCCTCGTCATCGACGAAGAGCACCGGTTCGGGGTTCGGCAGAAAGAGGCGCTCAAACGGCTGCGGGCCAATGTCGATGTCCTCACCCTGACCGCGACCCCCATTCCCCGCACATTGAACATGTCGCTTGCCGGTCTGCGGGATCTTTCGATTATCGCCACGCCGCCGGCGCGCCGGCTGGCGGTCAAGACCTTCGTGAGCGAGTGGAACGAGGGCATGGTTCGGGAAGCGTGTCTGCGCGAGCTCCATCGTGGCGGGCAGGTGTACTTTCTGCACAACGATGTCGATAGCATCCAGCGAGTCGCCGAGGAGCTGGCCGATCTGATTCCCGAAGCGCGCATCCGCACCGCCCACGGGCAGATGCCGGAGCGGGAACTGGAGCGGGTGATGCTGGATTTCTATCACCAGCGGGACAATATCCTCGTCTGCACCACGATCGTCGAGAGCGGGATCGATGTGCCCACCGCCAATACCATCGTCATCAACCGAGCTGACCGACTGGGTCTGGCCCAGCTCCACCAGCTGCGCGGTCGGGTGGGACGCTCCCACCATCGAGCCTACGCGTATCTGCTCGCCCCACCGCGGCGCAGTCAGACGGCAGATGCGGCCAAGCGACTGGAGGCCATTGCCTCCCTGGAGGACCTGGGCATCGGGTTTGCGCTCGCCAGTCACGACCTCGAGATTCGGGGGGCCGGTGAGCTACTGGGTGAAGGCCAGAGCGGCCAGATTCACGAGGTGGGATTCAGCCTGTACAACGATCTGCTGGACCGGGCGGTCAAAGCGCTCAAATCCGGCAAGGAGCCGGCGCTGGACCAGCCGCTGGCCGACATGACGGAGGTGGATCTGCATGTCCCGGCCCTGCTGCCGGAGGACTACCTGCCGGATGTCCACACCCGGCTGGTGATGTACAAACGGATCGCCAACGCACCCGATGAGGGGGCGTTGCGGGATCTGCAGGTGGAAATGATCGACCGGTTCGGGCTCCTTCCGGAACCGGCTCAAAACCTCATGGCCGTCTCCCGCCTGCGGCAGCGGGCCCAGGCACTCGGCATCGATCGGGTCGAGGTGGGTCCGGGTGGCGGCATTCTGCAGTTCTCTTCTCAGGCCCAGGTGGACCCGGCCGCTCTGGTGCGAATGGTTCAGGAGGAATCCTCGGTGTATCGTCTGGAGGGGCAGGAGCGGCTTCGATTCAGTCGGGAGACTGAGACGGCCGAACAACGGGTGGCGGCCGTTGAGCGCATCCTGGATCGAATCACCCTCAAAGAGGCTGCGTGATGAACGGACCCGGGGAGCATTGCCCGTGAACAAGTGGTGGTTGGTGTTGGGC
The DNA here is from genome assembly GCF_009676705.1 of Spiribacter sp. 2438. Taxonomy (GTDB): domain Bacteria; phylum Pseudomonadota; class Gammaproteobacteria; order Nitrococcales; family Nitrococcaceae; genus Spiribacter. The sequence goes on from NZ_CP046046.1 coordinate 899,667, forward strand.
CTCATCTGGCTGCTCGCCTCAGTGACGGGGACTGCCGGCGCCGATGAGCCCCTCACCGCTGATGACCCGCCGCCGAGCTATCGCGTCGAAGTCATTGTTTTTACGCAACCTCCGATTCAGGGAGCGTATCAGGAGGCCCCCCGGGTTGACGCGGTGGACCGTCTGGCCCGGTTCGCCTGGCCGCTGCGGGATCCCGGCGATGAAGGACTGGGGTATCAGCGACTTCCGGGTAGCGAGCTGCAGCTGGCCTCGGCGGCCCAACGCCTCGAGATGCGGGAAGGCTTCAGGGTGCATTGGCATGCCGCCTGGGAACAGCCGGGCCGGGAGCGGGAATTGAGCCAGGCGGTGGCTGTGCCGGCCAACCCCGATGAGGTTTCGCCCGAGGGCATGATCCGCGTGTATCTCAGCCGTTTTCTGCACGCGGAAATCGATCTGCGGATGGACCCGGATGATGACACCCTGGAGCGCTTTGATCTCGTGGATGACGCTCGAGACTCAGCGCGGTGGATGCTCAGGGAAAGCCGTCGGATGCGGAGTGCGGAGACCCATTACATCGATCATCCGGCACTGGGCGTGATCATTCGGGTGGAGCCGGTGACGCCTGCGCCGTGATGGCCTGCAGGAGTCTGCCGACCCGGGCCATGCCGGTCTCCAGATTGCGGCGTATCTGCACCATGGACAGCGCCTCTCCGTCATCCAGACCGGCGGCTCGATTAGCCACCACCGCACAGGCGGCGTAAGGCAGCTCAAGTTCCCGCGCCAGCGCCGCCTCGGGCATGCCGGTCATGCCCACCATCTGACACCCATCCCCAGCCAGACGCCGGATCTCTGCCGCGGTTTCAAGCCGGGGTCCCTGGGTGGCGGCGTAGCAGCCATTTCTGCGGGCATCCACCCCGGCCTGTTCGGCGGCCTGGCAGAGCTGTTGGCGCACCTCGGCGCTGTAGGGCTCGGTAAAGTCGATGTGGTTCACGGGTTGGCCGGCATCGTCGCAGAAGCTGCTGATCCGCCCCCAGGTGTAATCAATCAGCTGATCGGGAAAGGCGAGCCGGCCCGGAGCCAGATCCTCGGCGATGCCGCCTACGGCGGCGACGGCAATGATCCGGTCGGCGCCGGCTTTGTGCAGAGCCCACAGGTTGGCCCGGTAGTTGATCCGATGGGGGGGCACGCTGTGATCGGTGCCATGGCGGGCGAGAAACAGCGTCGGGTGGCCGTTCAGCAGGCCCTGGCTGAGGGCGACGGGTTGATCGGTGTAGGGGGTCGGGATCCGTTGTTCGGCAACGTCCTGCAGGCCATCCAGCCCATACAGCCCGGTTCCGCCAATCACCGCCAGGGTCATGTCAGTCCTCGTCGTCGGGGTGCGCCGCGTAAATCTCGTTCAGATTGCGCAGGTAGCCCTTGTAATCCATGCCCACGCCAAACACGTAGCGCTCCGGGACCTGCAGTCCGGCGAAACTGGCCTCCAGCCCGGGCACCCGGCCGGGGTTGGGCTTGTCTGCCAGTACCGCGGTATGCACCGAAGCGGCGCCCTCTTCCTCGCAGGCCGCCAGAAGACCGCGGAAGGTGTGCCCCTCATCGAGGATGTCATCCACCAGCACCACGTGGCGATTCCGCAGTGGGGTCTGCGGGCGCGCCAGCCAGATGAGTTCTCGGCCGGTGGTGGTCTTGTGGTAGCGCGTTGCGTGGATGTAATCCACTTCCAGCGGGAAATCCAGGCGCCCCAGCAGCCGCCCAAGAGGCACGATCCCGCCGGTCATCACCCCCAGCAGCAATGGCCGAGTGCCGGCGAGCGCATCGGTGAGGCCCAGAGCCAGGCGATCCAGCGCCTGTTCAACCGCAGTGGCATCGTGGAGGCATTCCGCCCGCGCCATGATGCCGGCCAGTTCCTCTGCGGTGAGCTCTACGCCCTGTGTCATCGCCGTCTCCAGATGCTAGCTGACAGCGCAGTATAGCGGCGGCTTCAGAGTCCAGCCAGAAGGGTCCGTGCGGCCTGATAAGCTGGTTGGGCCTGAAGATCCTCGATGTCCGGCGCTTGTCCCCTTGCGTGCAGTCTTGCCCGACGCAGGGCGCCCTCGGCGGGGGTCGACGGCTGGCGGCCCAGCACGGCGTCGGCGCCGCGTCCGGCGTTGCCCAGTACCGCCATGTCGCATCCGGCCTGCAGCGCGGCTTCCACCCGCTGTGGCAGCGCGCCGGCTGACTCCGCTGCGGCCATCCCCAGGTCATCAGTGAACACTGCCCCCTGAAAGCCGAGCTCGCGGCGCAGGTATTGAATCCAGCGCGTCGAGAATCCCGCCGGTTGCGAATCCAGGGAGGGATAAATCACATGAGACATCATGATCGCGGCCAACCCGTTGTCCATCAGCCGGCGAAAGGGCAGCAGATCGGCATGGATCAGATCGGCGACCGCCCGGCCATCAATGGCGGCCTCGTGATGGGAGTCCGGCGCTGTACCGCCATGTCCGGGGAAATGCTTGCCGACGCAAATCATGCCGGCCTGTCGCGCGCCCCGTTGCCACGCCAGAGCCATTCGAGCGATGACCTCGGGGTCTCCACCAAAAGCCCGCTCACCGATGACACGACTGAGGCCCCGGTCTACATCAAGTACCGGGGCGAAGCTGAAATCGATGCCGTGGGCCCGCAGCTCGGCAGCCATGAGCCAGCCGGCCGATTCCGCGGCTTTGAGCCCCAAAGCCGGGGCCTCCCGGTGCGCGCCGACCAGCTGGCGGGCCGACGGCAATGGAGTGAATCCCTCCCGAAAGCGCTGCACCGGGCCACCCTCCTGATCCACGGCAATCAGCAGCGGGGGCCGTCGCAGTCCCTTGATTTCCGCGGTCAGTGCCTGCAGCTGCCGGGAGGTTTGGTAATTTCTCGAAAACAGGAGGACGCCACCGACTTCAGGGCGTTGAAGCCGCTCCTGCTCCTCGCCAAGGAGCGTGAGCCCCTCGATTCCCAGCATCAGCGGCCCCAGTGTCATGCCTCGGCCTCGATCAGAACGGGCATGCCGGCAAAACAATGGCCGAAGAGTGTGATCACGTCCGGGTTGCGCATCCGGATGCATCCCGCGGAGACCGGGCGGCCGATGTTGGTCTCATCCGCCGTGCCGTGGATGTAGATGAACCGGCGCAGTGTATCCACCGTTCCGCCCCGATTATGGCCGGACTCGGTGCCGGTGAGCCAGAGAATCCGGCTGAGGATCCAGTCCCGGCCTGGCCAGGCCGCGGCCAGCGAGGCATCGTAAATCTCGCCGGTGGGCCGGCGGCCACGGAAAACGCTGCCCGCGGGAAGCCCATCGCCGATGCGCAGGCGAATGCGGTGCCAGCCCCGGGGTGTCTGACCCGTGCCGTTCCGTTCCCCGGCGCCTGCCAGCCCGGTGGACACCGGCCAGGACGCGCTGGCCCGTTTACCATGATGCAGCGTCAGGGTCTGATAAGGGATGGAAACATGCAGCCAGTCCATGGTGGGCGGTTGGCCTTCGCTGATGGGCTCATGGCGCAATGGTACCCTACGCAACCTGATTGAACTGCCAATAAGAGGACGATCCGACCCATGAAACGCCTCATTCTGCTGCGCCATGGCCAGAGCACCTGGAACCTTGAGAACCGCTTTACCGGCTGGCACGACGTTGACCTGAGCGATGAGGGCCGCGCCGAGGCCACCCAGGCCGGCGAGTTGATGCAGTCGGCGGGACTGACCCCCGAAGTGGTTTACACCTCGGTGCTGATTCGGGCCATTCGCACGGCGTTCATGAGCCTGGATGTGCTGGGCCGGATCTGGATCCCCATGCTCAAGGACTGGCGTCTGAACGAGCGGCACTACGGTGGATTGACCGGGTTGAACAAATCGGAAACCGCCGATGAGTATGGGGAAGACCAGGTACACATCTGGCGACGCAGCTTCGCCACTCCCCCGCCGGCGCTGACGGACGATGACCCTCGTCATCCACGGCATGACCCCCGTTATGCCAATCTCGATCCAGCGGTGCTGCCGGCAACGGAATCGCTGAAGGATACGCTGACCCGGGTCATGCCCTTCTACCAATCCGACATCGTCCCGGCGCTGCAGCAGCATGACTGTGTGCTCATCGCCGCCCATGGCAACAGCCTTCGCGCCCTGGTCAAGCACCTGGAGGGGCTCTCCGACGACGCCATCACCGGGGTGGAAATCGCCACCGGCGACCCGCTGGTCTACGAACTGGACGATCAGCTGGCGGTGCGGGACAAGCGCTCCCTTCGGGACTCCGCATGAGCCGCCTGACCCACCTCAATGCGGAGGGCGAAGCGCACATGGTCGATGTGGGTGACAAGCCGGACACCCACCGGGTGGCGGTGGCCGAAGGGCGCCTTTGCATGGAACCCGCCACACTGGAAGCGCTCCGCGCCGGCAATGTGGGTAAAGGCGATGCGCTGGGTGTTGCAAGGGTTGCCGGCATCATGGGAGCGAAGCGCACGGCAGACCTGGTGCCGCTCTGCCATCCATTGCCGCTGACCCGGGTGGAGGTCTCGCTGACTCCAACGGAAGAGCCGGCGGGCGTTCACTGCGAGGTCACCGCGGAAACGCGGGGTCCCACGGGCGTGGAAATGGAAGCGCTGACCGCCGTGCAGGTTGCCCTGCTGACCCTCTATGACATGTGCAAGGCGCTGGATCGGGGAATGGAGATTGAAGCGGTGCGGCTCACCCACAAGCGTGGTGGCCGCACCGGCGAGTGGAACCGTTAGCTACCCACCGCCTCGTTGACCTTGGCGGCGTAGATGAAGTCATTTTCGTGGAGTCCGCCGATGGCGTGGGTGTAGATCTCCACTTCGCAGAACCCATAGCCGAATCGGATCTGCGGGTGATGATCTTCCTGCTCAGCGACATCCCCCGCCTTGTTGGCGATGGACTGGGCTTCGGCGAAGTCGCTGGTGTCAAACCGACGGGTGAGACGGGTTGAATCATCGCTCAGCACCCAGCCGGGGACGTCGAGCTGGTAGCGCTCGGCCTCTTCCCGGGTCATGGGGTCAATGCCGCCCTGGCACGGGGTGCATTTCTTTTCGGTCAAACTCATGTGACCTCCTTCTAATGTGGACTGGGTTGGTACGCTTTCAACAGCACAACATGTTGCGCCGGCTCTGGCAATGCCCAGTATTCGTGGTCAGGCTTGGCTATCCCGCACCTTCGCTGACTGATAGGCCGCTTCCAGGCGGTCAAAGTTCACCGACTCGGGCGTCTCATCCGTCTCCTTTAAAACCGCTTCCAGACCGCGGAAGCGGCGCTCGAACTTGGCGTTGCCGGCACGGAGCGCCTGTTCCGGGTCCACGTCCAGCTTGCGAGCCAAGTTGACGCAGGCCAGCAACAGGTCGCCCACTTCTTCGGCAACATGGGCCTGATCCCTGGGCTGGTGATCCATGGCCTCTTCCAGTTCGGCCAGTTCTTCACGGATCTTGCCCACCACCTGACTGGACTCCGGCCAGTCGAACCCCACCCGGGCGGCTTTCGACTGGAGCTTTCGGCTCCGGGTCAGCGCCGGCAGGTTGAGCGGCACGTTGTCCAGCACGCTGGGCGGCCAATCAGCCGGGGCTGCGGGTTCGCGGGCGGCCCGCTCCTCGGCCTTGATGGCTTCCCAGCGATGTCGCTGTTCCGCCTCGGTGCGGGGGGCTTCATCGGCAAAGACGTGGGGATGGCGGCGGATCAGCTTATCCCGGATGCCCGCAGCGACTCCGTCAAAGTCAAAGCGCCCGTCTTCCTCGGCGATCCGTGCCAGAAAAACCACCTGCAGCAGCAGGTCGCCCAGTTCGTCCCGGATGTCATCACTCTCACCCCGCTCGATGGCGTCGGCCAGTTCATAGGCTTCTTCCAGGGTGTGCGGAATGATGGTGGCGTAGGTCTGCCGGACATCCCAGGGGCAACCCGTCTCCGGGTCTCTCAGCCGGGCCATGACCGTCAGCAGCTCGTGGATGGCACTCATCGTTTCTGATACTGGGTGCGGCCGAACAGCTGCTCACGGGCTTCATCATCCAGCGCCGCCGGACGCGCATCGGCCAGGACTTCAAGCCCGCGGGCTACCGCAGGGCGCGCGGAAATTGTTTCATACCAGCGCTTTAGATTGGGATAGTCATCCAGATTCTGCCCCTGGTTTTCATGGGGCCGAATCCACGGATAAGCGGCAATGTCGGCAATGGTGTAGGCGTCGGCGGCCAGCCACTCACGCTTGGCCAGTCGACGATCCATCACCCCGTAGAGCCTTGCTGCTTCATTGGTATATCTGTCCACGGCGTAGTCGATCTGCTCGGGGGCATACTGACGGAAGTGATGGGCCTGGCCGAGCATGGGCCCCAGCCCACCCATCTGAAACATGAGCCACTCCAGGGTCTCGAAACGGCCGCGAATGTCCCGCGGCATCAGCTCGCCGGCCTTTTCGGTCAGGTAGAGCAGGATCGCCCCGGATTCGAAGATCGAGATGGGCTGATGGCCCGGTCCCTCGCTGTCGATGATGGCCGGAATCTTGTTGTTGGGGCTGATGGTCAGGAATTCTTCGCTGAACTGATCACCCTGACCGATGTTGATCGGGTGAGCCGTGTAAGGCAGACCCAGTTCTTCGAGGGCGATGTGGACCTTGTGTCCGTTGGGTGTCGGCCAGCTATAGACGTCGATCATGGCGTCGTCATCCTTTATCATCGATGCGATGGAACAGATTCCCGGATATCAGAGACGCGTTAGTGTGCCGGTGAAAGTCGGTCACGTCACGGTGGGCGGTGACGCTCCCATCGTGGTCCAGTCCATGACCAACACTGACACGGTGGATGAAATACGAACCGCCGTTCAGGTGGCGGACCTGGCCCGAGCCGGATCCGAGCTGGTGCGGATCACGGTCAATAACGAAGACGCCGCGCGGGCGGTGCCGGGCATCCGTCAACGCCTGGACGACATGGGGATCGAAGTGCCGCTGGTGGGGGATTTCCACTTCAACGGCCACAAGCTGCTGCGCGCCGTGCCCGAGTGTGGACGTGCGCTGGGCAAACTGCGGATCAACCCCGGCAATGTGGGCAAGGGCAGTCGCCGCGACCCGCAGTTCGCCGAGGTGGTGGAAATTGCCCGGGATCTCGATCGCCCTATTCGGATCGGCGTCAATTGGGGCAGCCTCGATCAGGATCTGCTGTCGCGGCTGATGGATGAAAACGCCCGCCGCCCCGATCCCGCGCCGCCGGAGGCGGTGATGCAGGACGCGGTCATCACATCCTCGCTACAAAGCGCGGAGCGCGCCGAGGCGCTGGGGCTGCGACATGACCAGATCATCATCTCCTGCAAAATGAGCCGGGTTCAGGATCTGATCAGTGTCTACAGTGATCTGGCAAAGCGTTGTGACTTTCCGCTTCATCTCGGGCTCACCGAGGCCGGCATGGGGTCCAAGGGGATCGTTGCCTCGACAGCGGCCCTGTCCGTGCTACTGCAGCAGGGGATCGGCGACACCATCCGGATCTCTCTGACGCCGGAGCCCGGCGGGGATCGAACCCAGGAAGTAATCGTCGCCCAGGAGATTCTTCAGACCATGGGCATCCGTTCGTTTACGCCGCTGGTGGCGGCGTGCCCGGGATGCGGTCGAACCACCAGCACGTTTTTCCAGGAGCTGGCGGATGAAATCCAGTCTCACGTGCGTGAGCGCATGCCCGAATGGAGTCGCCGTTATCCCGGCGTGGAGTCCATGAGTCTGGCGGTCATGGGCTGTGTGGTGAATGGTCCCGGGGAGAGCCGCCAGGCGGACATCGGCATCAGTCTGCCGGGCACCGGCGAAAAGCCCGTCGCCCCGGTGTATGTCGACGGAGAGAAGACCGTGACGCTCAAGGGAGAGCGCATTGCCGACGAGTTCAAGGAAATCGTCGAGCAGTACGTGGAACGACGCTACGGCAGCGGCGCCCCCGCCGGTTAAATCGGGAAGGCCCGGAGGACGCGCGGCCTATTCCTGGAGTTCGGCTTGCTTGTCCTGAACGTCTGCCCAGCGGTCGGCATCCGGCGGCGGTGCCTCCCGTCGGTTAATGACGGGCCATTGCTGCGCCAGCCGGGCATTGATCTCCAGATAGTGCTCCTGTCCGGAAGGAACCTCGTCATCCGGATAGATGGCATCCACCGGGCATTCCGGGACACAGACGGCGCAGTCGATGCATTCCACCGGGTCAATCACCAGGAAGTTGGGGCCGCCGTGGAAACAATCCACCGGGCACACCTCGACGCAGTCGGTGTAGCGGCAACGGATGCAGGGCTCGGTCACCACATAGGTCATGAGCGGGGCTGCTCCGCAGGGGAATGGCGGCGGGTGGCCAGGGTGCCACAGACGTCACAGCGCCATTGACGCCCCGAGTACTGACGCAGAATGGCGTCCCGGATCTGGGGGCGGCTGACGAAGTCAGCCAGGGTGATCTGACTGAGAAATCCGTCAATCCGCCGCCGGAGCTCCGCCCAGAGGGCGGCATCCAGCGCCGAGGCGGGGGCATTGCGGCGCCCTTCCCCATCCAGCAGCAGAATCACTTCACCAATGGAAATGACGTCGGGCTCCCGCCCGAGCCGGTAACCGCCGCCCGGACCGGGTGTTCCCACCACCAGGCCTTCACGCCGCAGTCGCCAGAAGATCTGATCAATGTAGGACATGGAAATCCCCTGGCACACCGAGACTTCAGACAGCGGCACCGCGCCGGCATCCCGATGCATCGCCAGATGCATAAGGGCGCTGACTGCGTAACGGCTTTTGGCGGATAACCGGATCATGCGGTCATTATGCCTACCCTGACTCGGGTTCGGATAGATCGAAGTCCGTGACCGTGTGGCCATGACGAACCGGGCCATGGCCGTTGCCCAGCGGTGTCGCCTGCTGCAAGGCAATCTGAAGATAATGACGACCCCGCGCTACGGCCTTGTCCAGGGGTAGGCCGCGGCCGATCCCCTCGGCGATGGCCGATGCGAGGGTGCAGCCGGTGCCATGGTCACATCGTGTCGGTATCCGGGGATGTCGGAACGTGGTGCAGCCCCGATCGGTGGCGAGCACGTCAACCAGCTCGTCTCCGGCCAGATGACCGCCTTTCAAAAGAACCGCCTCGCACCCCAGTTCCCTCAGTGCCTGGGCCGCCGGCTCCATCTCCTTCTGGGCCGCGAGCCGGGTACCGAGCAGTGCCTCGGCCTCCGGCACGTTCGGGGTCATCAGGGCGGCGCCGGGGACAAGACGGCTGCGCAAGCGCTCCACGGCCTCCTCGCTGACCAGGCGATCCCCACTCTGGGCCACCATGACCGGGTCCACCACGCGGGGCACCGTCGGCGCCATCTCCTCGAGACAGGTCGCCACGACATCGATCACCGTCGGTGAGTGGAGCATCCCGGTTTTGATGCAGTCGGCGCCCAGATCCGTCAGCACGGAGCTGATCTGTGCCCGAATGAAGCCCTCGGGGACCCCCATCACCTCCTGGACGCCAAGGGTGTTCTGCGCTGTCAGGGCGGTGATGGCCGTCATGCCATATCCCCCCAGCGCCATGGTGGTCTTGAGGTCGGCCTGAATGCCGGCACCGCCTCCCGAATCAGAACCGGCGATAATCAGTACCCGGGATGGTGTCACTTCGTTGTCTCCTGAGGATTGTGCAGATGGGCCGCCTGCGCGGCACGACGATCCAGCTTACCCGCGCCGGTGAGTGGCAGCGTATCCACCAGGCGGATGGCAGCCGGGCATTTGTAACTGGCCAGCCGCTCCCGCAGCCAGGCGGACAGTTCCGCCGTGGACAATTCACTCTCGGTGGCAGTGGTCACCCAGGCCACCGGGCGCTGGCCCCAGGTGGGATCCGAAACGCCGAACACCAGCGCGCCGGCAACCCGGGGGTGGGCCTGTAATGCAGCCTCCAACTCCTCGGCGGCAATGTTTTCGCCACCGCTCAGGATCACGTTGTCCAGTCGACCGAGGATTTCCACCTGATGCGCGTCGACTTCGCATGCCAAGTCGCCGGTGCGCACCCAGCCATCGTCGGTCAGGCGCTCGGTGGTCGCCGTCTCATCGTCCACATAACCCTCGAAGGTATGAGGACTGCGGAGTTGCAGTTCGCCGGGTTGGCCCGCGGCCACCGAGTGATCAGAGCCCGGAGCGACAATCCGGAAATCGCAGTGGAAGAGACCGCCTCCGACGCGGCGGTGGGTCGCTCGCAGCTGGCTGAGGCTCTCGCCGTCCCGGCTGCGCGCAAAATTGGAGGGTCCGGCCTCGGTGAGCCCGTAGGCCTGGCTTACCGGAATGCCCCGCTCGAGAAAGGGATCCATGCTCTCCGGGGCACAGGGGCCGCCGGCGGTGGTGATGCCCGTGAGGCTGGTGAGATCGGTGTCGGCAAACGTCGGTGAGCGGCTCATGGCCTGCAGCATGGCCTCCACGGCGCCGAAATGGTTCACCTGGTAACAGGGAATGCAGGCCAGCGCCGCCTCGGGGTCAAACCGCGCCTGCAACACGACGCAACCGCCGCCGTACAGAACCGGGACCACGGTATTCCAGCCGCCCACATGAAAAAACGGGAACAACACCAGTTCCCGACGGTTGCCCAGACCATCCGGGCTGGCCGCCAGCAGCTCCACCGCGTTCCAGACCATCTGTCGATGGCTGATGCGGCAGAGCTTCGGTAATCCGGTGCTGCCGCCGGTGTGGACGATCATCGCGGTATCTGCCAACGCCAGTGGCTGGTTGATTGCCTCGTTCCGGCTCGGCTCGGACGGGGAGCTGTCCGGGGTACTCATCCCTTCAAGCAATATCGCGGGGCGACCGGGCGCGAACTCACTTAGCGCCTCGACATAAGCCGCCCGCCCGACGTCGTGAAAAACCCCGACCGGTTGAAGCCGGTTTAGCAATGAACCCGCTTCAGCCGCGGCCAGGCGATGACTGACGGGGGCAAGTACCGCCCCGAGCTTGCCACAGGCGAGAAAGAGCTCCAGCGCCTCCAGACGGTTGTCGCTGATCAGCGCAATCACGTCACCCACACCAACCGAGTGCTGATTCCTTAGCCAGTAAGCGCGTCGGGTGGCCCGTTCATCGAGGTCGGCAAAAGATAACGAGCGATCATTGTCGGCATCGATCACTGCCAGGCGCCCTGGAGAAAGGGCTCGCCGCCGGCCGGCCCAGTCGCCCACCCAGTTCATGGGCTGGCGATCATGGTCGATGGGAGTATTCATGGTTGGATCCGATTCCAGCAGAATAGCGGCATGCAGTACAACCAGCTTATCGACATCGGCGTCAATCTGACCCACAGACGCTTCGCGGATGATCGGGGCGCGGTGATTGAGCGGGCCCTGGCCGCCGGTGTTCACCGCATGATCGCCACCGGCGTGACGCTGGCGGAGTCCCGGGCGGCGCTCTCACTGGCGGCGGAGTATCCGAACGTTCTGTCCGCGACCGCCGGCGTCCATCCCCATCATGCCAGCGAGTGGACCGGCGACAGCGAGGCCGAACTGGCAGAACTGCTTGCGATGCCCCGCGCCGTGGCGGCGGGAGAGACCGGACTCGACTACAACCGGGATTTCTCTCCCCGGGATGCCCAGCGGCGGGCATTTGAGGCCCAGTTGAGCCTGGCGGCGGCGCATAACCGGCCGGCTTTCCTGCATCATCGAGACGCGGAATCGGATTTTCTGGCCATCCTCAAAGAGCAGCGTGACGGCCTGAGCGCGGCGGTGCTGCACTGCTTTACCGGCGATCGGGCTTTTCTGTACCGATGCCTGGACCTTGATCTGCATATTGGCGTGACGGGCTGGGTCTGTGACAGCCGTCGGGGCACTGATCTGCGGGCCTGTGTCGCCAGCATTCCGGAAGACCGGCTGATGATTGAGACCGACGCCCCCTTCCTCCTGCCCGCGGACTTGCCGGAGAAACCACCCAAGCGTCGCAATGAGCCGGCCTTCCTGCCCCACGTCCTCGAGACGGTGGCCGATCTTCGGTCTGATGACCCCCACTCCCTGGCAATGCGAACGTCGGCGAACGCCCGACGTTTGTTCGCGCTCTAGCGGGCGGCGGTGGCTGCAGCGGCTTCCGGCGCCTCGGCGCGGCGTGCCATAACCGCTCGCCATTGAGCCAGGGCATCATCGATAACGCCCGGCCCGGCACCTGGCCGTGCGGCGCCCTCGCTGAGCGCGCGTCTCCAGACTCTGGCACCGGGCAGTCCCTGGAAAAGGCCGCTGAGATGTCGAGTGAACCGGGATATGGGGACGCCGGGTCGGTGCTGCCGGACCACGTAATCCCGATAGTGCCGGGCCACTTCCACCCGATCGGGGATCGCCGCTTTGGTATCGGCGAAAATCCGGCGATCGGCGAAGGCCAGTAACCAGGGGTTGTGATAAGCCTCGCGGCCAACCATGACGCCATCCAGGGTTTGCAGCCATTCGCCGCACGTCTCCAGATCGCGGATGCCGCCGTTCAGGACCAGGGGCAACTCGGGGAAATCCGCCTTCAGTGCCGCCACGCGGTCATAACGCAGGGGCGGAATCTCGCGGTTCTGCTTGGGCGAGAGGCCATTCAGCCATGCCTTGCGGGCGTGAACGATGAGCGCGCTGACCCCGGCGGCCAGCACCGATTCGGTGAAATGGCATAGCTGCGAATAATCGTCATCGTGATCTACCCCGATACGGCATTTCACGGTCACGGGGCGATCGGTTTCTTCCCGCATGGCTCGAACCAGATCGCCCACCAGGGCCGGCTCCCTCATCAGGCAGGCGCCAAACCGCCCGGAACGGACCCGCTCACTGGGGCAGCCTACATTGAGGTTGATTTCATCGTATCCCCACCGGGTGCCCAGCCGTGTCCCGTACGCCAGTTGCTCCACATCGGCTCCTCCCAACTGAAGGGCCACCGGGCGCTCCGAGGGATCGCCGCTGAGGAATCGGGCTGGATCGTTGTGCCACAGGGCCTGGGCCGGGACCATTTCGGTATAGAGCCGGGTGTGCCGACTGATCAGTCGCAGCAGATACCGGCAGGCCGGGTCGGTCCAGTCCATCATCGGGGCCACGCTGAGGCGCAAATCCATGGGGCTGATTGGCATTGCTTATCCGGGGTACTATTTCCTGCAGAACGGGCAGAGGTTATCACGGGGCGCTCAGCGTGAAGGTCATGCATTTCTACACCACGGAAGGCTGTCGGCTTTGTGACGAGGCACTGCAATGGGTCATTCCGATCATGGAACGGCTGAGTGTGAAACTCGAGGTGATCGAAATTATGGATGAGGCGTCGCTGGAAAAAGCCTACGGGGAGCGGATTCCGGTGCTGGCGTGGTCCCATGGTGCGGAATCGCTGGATTGGCCTTTTGATCGTGCTGCCGTCTACCGCTTTGGGATGCACTCATGAAACGCGGATGGTGCCGGATACGGCTATTGGCTTGCCTCGGCATCATGTTGGCCGCCCCCCCAGGCATGGCGGCTTACGACGGCATCTGGGTCCATGTGGACACCAATCAGTCCGTGACCGAGGTCCGGCGCGGGGACCAGTCCCTGCTGGTCCTCGACCACGTGGCTTTTGGCCGCGGCGGGTTTGAAGAGGTCCGGCTGCGGGGCAGTCATCAAACACCCCTTGGTGAATTCCGGATTAACCGCATCAATCGTCAGAGCCGCTTCCATATTTTTCTTGGCATTGACTATCCCCGCCGTACCCATCTGGACGAGGCCCTCGCGCGAGGTCTCATCGATCAGAGCCAGCACCGTGAGGCCGTGGCCTACGTGGAGCGCAACGGTTACGTCTCCCAGGTCGGTCCCCTCGGCGGCCATTTGGGTTTCCACGGGATTGGGGCCGGCGACCCGGATATCCATGACCGTTTCCACTGGACTCAGGGATGCATCGCGATGACCAATGAACAGGTCGAGGCGTTCTATGAATTCGTTGACGTGGGTACACCGGTGGTTATTGAGTAGCCGCGGGAGGGGTTGAAACGTTTCGGGGGAAGCGTAATCATGCGTCGGACGCGAGCGGTGAGCGAAATTCGCCGCCCCGGTCAATGCGATTGCAATCGATAAGTATCGAAACAGGAGTTTAATAATGAGTCATTCGCTGAAAACGCTGCTCAAGCTGACTGCAGCCAGCGCCGCTCTGGCCCTGCTGGTAGGCTGTGCCGCCCAGCAGGCCGAGATTGATGAGGTTCGTTCCATGGCCGAAGCCGCCATGGATGAAGCCAGTGCCGCCCGCTTCACGGCTGAGGGTGCCGAGATGGCTGCCAGCCGCGCCCAGGACACGGCAGACGAGAACAGCGAGAAGATCGATCGCATGTTCGAGCGGTCGATGTACAAGTAAGCAGGGTTCACTCTGCATGAAAAGCCCCGCTCCGGCGGGGCTTTTTTTGTCTTAGTCGAGCGCGGATAGGGGTCCAACCAGTGACTCCCGACCCTCCCGGGCCGCGGCCGGATGCCGGGAAATGACTTCAGGGATGCCGTCCGCTTCCTGAACGCTGCGGGTCAGCCGCTGGTGATCAATCCGCCCGTCCCCTCGCTCAAGCGCCGTTGCAACCGCCAGCACCGCCTCTTCCAGCGTGGGTGGCTCGGCAGCATCAAAGCCGTTCTCGGCATCATCCGGCAGCACCGGGTGGATCTCCACCAGAAGCCCATCCTCTGACCAGCCCGCCTTTACGGGTTGATTGACGATGTTGACCCGTGTGCCCCGGGGGACACGATGGAAGAGCGACTCGACATCCTCGGGAAACATGCGAATGCACCCGTGGGTCACTCGCATTCCAATGCCCCGCGGCTCATTGGTGCCATGGATCAGGTAAGCGCCACCGGGAATATCCAGCCGTATCCGGTGACGGCCCAGCGGATTGTCCGGCCCCGGCGGTACCACCTCGGGCAGTGGTCGACCCTGACGGGCCCGCTCTTCGCGAATGGACTGCGGTGGGATCCAGTGCGGGTTTTCTGTTCGCTCGGTTATCCGGCTGACTCCCAGAGGTGTCGACCAGTCCATGCGACCCACACTGATGGGATAGGTCTCAACGGTCCCCGCCTTGTCGCTGTAATCGCCGGGATAGTAGTAAAGCCGCATCTCCGCCAGGTTGATGACGATGCCTTCGCGTTTCGCATCCGGGAGGATGAATCGGTTCGGGATGACAATTCCAGTGCCCTCCCCCGGGAGCCACGTATCGACTCCGGGATTGGCGCGCCGCATTTCCTCGAATCCAACACCGTGTTCACGTCCGAGTGAGAGCAGGGTGTCCTCATGGCGGGCTTCCAGCGTTCGCACCTCCCCGACGACATCGACGCCGTCCGGTGGCAATGGGAAACTTTGTCCATTGGCACTGCCCACGACGAATATCAACAACAGAAACAGAATGTTGTGGCGTGATGACACTGGTTTTTCCACCCTCAGATCATTTCTACTGGCGATGATTCTCGCGCTTTCCGGTCTGATAAGCGAGACCGGCAATGGGAACCCGTGCTCGCTAACAATCCGTTTAACGCTAAAATTTGACAATGCGGGGTTCGTTTCGTGCCGGAAATGCGCAATACTGTCGGTATGAAGACATGGAAGCCGCTCCTCGCTATCGCAACCGTTGCCGGCAGCCTTTTGGTGGCGGGGCCTGCGTTTGCGACCGGCTGGGCCGCCGGGGATCAGCCTGACCTCGAGCTCACCGCTCGGCTGAGCGAGCGCTTGGACATCCGCTTCGGTGTTTCCACCACTGACCCGGAACCGCTGCTCACTGATGCAGCTGACCGGGCTCTCAATGGGAGCACCCCGACTGCGGTCTCCACGATGGTGGATTGGTCGTTCAACGACACCGGCATGCGAATGACCGGCGGGATGCTGTACGGGGCCAATCTGTTATCTGAGGGCTTCAATCCCCCGGCGAGTCTCAACGGCGACGACATGAGAAGCTATGTGGGCATCGGTTATGACGGGGACCTGGGTATGGAAGGCCGTCTGGGGCTGTCCATCGACATGGGGCTGACGTTTGACAGCTTGCCTGGCACCACCGGGGCGTCCAGTTCCAGCGACCGGGCCGAACAGGACGCCATTCTGGGCAGCCGATTCGAAAGTTTCCGCACCAGTCCCAGCGTATCCGCGGGCGTCGAATACCGATTCTGACAGCACTCCGCGTCCCAATGGCCTCGCGGCGATTGGTGGAATCCAAACTTTCATCAGACAAATAAAAAGGGGCTCATGGCCCCTCTTTTTTTGTCTGGCGGAGAGGGAGGGATTGATTCGGCCCTCCGGGCCTCACCCTTCGGGCGCGTCGCTACGCTCCGCGTCCCAATCGCCTCCCGGCGATTGGTCGAACCCCATCTTCTGGCTCCGGGGGTTCGAACCCCGGGCACGGCCAGATACAAAAACGGGCCCTGAAGGGCCCGCTTTCGTATCTGGCGGAGAGGGAGGGATTCGAACCCCCGGAGCCCGTGAAGGCTCAACGGATTTCAAGTCCGCCGCATTCGACCACTCTGCCACCTCTCCAGACCGCGTATTGTCGCCGGGAGGTTGTCGGCGGGCAAGGGTTACCGATGGCGGACATCACGAATGGCTTGGGCACTGGCTTGAATCAGTCGGGGCCCGTGGTAGATGAATCCAGTGTAGAGCTGAACCAGGTTGGCACCAGCCTGGATTTTTTCGACGGCGTCGTCAGCCGTCATGATGCCGCCGACACCAATGATGGGCAGGTCGGGGCCGCTGAGCATGCGGATTCGAGCGACGACGGCCGTGGCACGATCCCGCAACGGCCGGCCGCTCAAACCGCCCTCCTCATCGGCCCGGACGTTCCCCAGCACGGCGGATCGGTCAACGGTGGTATTCGTGGCCGTGAGACCATCGATCCCGCATTCCAGCAATGCCTCCACGGTCTCGTCGAGCTCGCGGTCATTCATGTCAGGCGCCAGCTTGACCAAAAGCGGTACCCGGCGTTTATTGGTTGCCGTGAATTCGTCACGCCGAGCCATCAGGGGGCGAATCAGGCCACCGACAGCTCCACCACTCTGCAGATCCCTCAGTCCCGGGGTGTTGGGGGATGAGAGATTGACCACCACGTAATCCGCCCAGGGCAGAACCGTCGACAGACAGGATTCATAATCCTCCAGCGCCGACTCCAGCGGCGTCGTGCGGTTTTTACCGATATTGATGCCCAGGGGCAGATCGGTGTCCGCCTTTCGAAGGTTTTCCACCAGGTTTCCAGCCCCGCGATTGTTAAAGCCGAGGCGATTGATCAGCGCCTCATGCTCGACCAGCCGAAACACCCGCGGTTGCGGGTTACCCGGTTGGGGCATGGGCGTCACGGTGCCCAACTCCAGGAAGCCGAAGCCGGCGGTGGCGAGGCCGGCTATGTGCTCGCCGTCCTTGTCCATGCCCGCTGATAACCCGACGGCATTGGGGAACTGCACGCCCATCAGCGTCTGGGGATCGTCAACTCGCGAGGGTTTGAACGGACCGATGCGTGCCTTGGCCGTCAAATCGAGCCCCCGGAGAGCGACCGCGTGGGCCCGCTCGGGTGGCAGGCGGAACAACAGCTTGCGGGCGATTTGGAACATGGAAGCACTCGACCTGGTTGACTGGCCCGCCTAGACTGACGGAGAGCGACAGAATAATAGCAGGGAGGCGATCAATGCGCCGCGTGGTTTTCAATCAGAAGGGCGGTGTGGGCAAGTCCACCATTACCTGCAACCTGGCCGCCGCCGCCGCTGCTTCCGGGCTTCGTACACTGGTCATCGACCTGGATGCACAGGGCAATTCCACCCGCTATCTGCTGGGCGCCAACCCTGATGAGATGGCGGGTACCGCCGCGGAGTACTTCGAAGACACATTGAGTCATCGGATTTATCCACGGGGCCTTGAGGCGTTCGTTCATTCCTCGCCTTATTCAAATCTGGCGGTCCTGCCGGCCCACGGGGAGTTGGATACGCTGCACACACGACTGGAGTCCCGCTACAAAATCTACAAGCTGCGGGAGGCCCTCGAAGCGCTGGAGGCCTTTGACCGGGTCTATATCGACACTCCGCCGGCCATGAATTTCTACACCCGCTCGGCATTGATTGCCGCTGATCGATGTCTCATTCCGTTTGATTGTGACGCGTTTGCAGGTCATGCCCTGAATGAACTCATGGACACGGTTCGGGAGCTCCAGGCCGACCATAACCCGGGCCTGGAGGTTGAGGGTGTCGTGGTGAATCAGTTTCAGGCGCGCGCTCGACTGCCGGCGGAACTGGTGGCCGGGTTGCGGGGCGCTGGCCATCGGATTCTTGAGCCGTACCTGTCCGCATCCGTTAAAGTCCGGGAGTCCCATGAAGCCTCCCGGCCGCTGGTTGACCTGGCGCCACGGCATAAATTGGCGGGGGAATTCATGGCGTTGCACGATGCGCTGGAGTCGCCATGAGCCCGGTCATCGATACCGACGCGTTTCTCGAAGAACTGCTGCAGGCAGACGCCCCTGCTTCCCTGCTGATCGTCACCCAGGCTGAAACCCTGGGCCGCCGGGTCGAGGCACAACCCGGTGGGCACTGGATTGACGGGTACCCCGGGGAAGACGCGCTGCCGCCCGCCGGGCTGGATCTCGCCATTGTGGACGCGTCGGGTGAATGGCCAGCGGGAACCCTGCCAAGCCTGGTCAGCCGTTTACGCGATATCCTGGCCCGTCGGGTGGTCATACTGGCCCGGGCCGACGACGGCGGAGAGCTCAATCGCGGTGCGCTGGTAGGGCTGGGATTCCATCGCCTCGGTCTGAGCCAGGACGACAGCGGACGGCGCCGCTGGTATGAGTTCGATATGGCGCACTATAAGGTGACTCCGGACTGGCTGAATTCCCGCCATTGGGCCAATCCGGAGTTATGGGACAAATACCGCTGGTAGCTGGCCGCTACCGCACGCCATCCGCCCAAAGGCCCCTCAGAATCTCGTCCGCCAGATCCGACCAGTCCGGTTCCAGCATCATGGCATGGGCCATCTTTGGCATCTCCAACCAGTCGGCGTCCCAAAGCTGGGCGACGAGGCGGGTCTCTCCGGCAGAGAACAGTGCGTCTCTCTCCCCTGCGATGACGCGAATGGGCGGCGCAGGGTTCACAAGAAACGGCCGACCGCTGCAACTGCCGAGGGACATCTCCCACAGCGCCCGCTGGGACTCAGGCTGCACCTGCTCCGTGTAGCGCGCCAGTTGATCGCTGCTTAGCCGATCGGAAAACACCGCCCGCCGGGCGATATCGGGGTCCACCTGGCTACTGCCAATGGTCTGCATGAGGCCGAATTGAGTGAACAGCATCGGGTCAGTCCACATCATCCTCAGGGTGGATGGCATCAGGCCCTGAGGCGGAACGGGCGCCAATAGAACCGCCGCCTGAGCCGGATGCTGTTCAAGATAGCGCTGAACCACCAACGCCCCCATGGAATGGCCAATCAAAACCGGCGGTGGGCCCTCGAGCTCGGTGATGACCCATTCGAGATCCTTGACGTAATCCCCGATGCCGGGATACCCGAAGGCGCCGCCGGAATCGCTGCTGCCGTGGCCGCGCAGGCTGGGTGCAATCGCCCGAAAGCCACGATCAGCAAAGTAGCTCAGAAAATGCTCTGCCCAACACCAGGCTCCCACATAGGCGCCGTGAACAAATACGATCGGCGTTGCCCGGGCGTCCGAGTCGGCGGCTGGACTTGCCGTCAGAACCTCCAGATTGGGCGATTGCTGCGGTGAAGTGAGTATGGAGTCAACAAACATTGGTTTCCTCGGGTAGGCAGGCGGGATACTCTACGAGATCAAGGTCAGGATATCCGAGCCGCAACTGTGGTCTATACAAGGTCCCACTGACAAGCGAGGCTGGACATTGAGTTACTCAACACCCCGATGGTTGATGACGGCGACCCTTGCCGCACTCCTCATCATGCCGTCGACGGCGATTTCCATCGAACGACTGAGCCCGGAGCCGGTTCATACCCAGGCGGGCCCGGTCGTTGGCCAACTCCTCTCACGATATCACTATCGGGATCAATCCCTTGACGAAGAGCTCTCCCGGAAAGTCTACGACGCCTATTTCGAGGCGCTGGATCCGGAGCGCTATTACTTCCTCGAAGAGGACCTGATGGAGTTCCGGCATCGCGATGACTCGCTGGCGCAGGAGCTGCGGAGCGGCCGGCTGGATACCGCCTTCGATATCTTTGCGCGTTACCGGCAGCGGGTCGAACAGCGCAGTGATTTCGCGCGGGATATCCTTGATACCTCGCTGGATTTCACCACCGATGAAACCTTCGATCCCGATCGTCGGGAGGCCGGGTGGGCCGAAAGCCGCCAGGAGCTTGACGAGATCTGGCGCAAGCGGATTGCCCATGATGCCCTGACGCAGATGATGAGCGGGCGGCAATGGGACGAGGTCCGGGAGTCGTTGCAGGGCCGCTACCAGCGGGTCGCGACCAATCTTGAGCAGTATGACGCCGAGGACGTCTTCCAGGCCTACATGAGCACTTGGGCTGGTCAGTTCGACCCCCACAGCAGCTATATGTCACCTCGTCGTTCCGAGAATTTCGACATCAACATGCGCCTCTCCCTCGAAGGCATCGGCGCGATGCTGAGCAGCGAGGGGGATTTCGTTGAAGTGGTGGAACTGATCTCGGGCGGACCGGCCGCCAACAGTGGGCAGATCTCTTCCGGTGATCGGATTGTGGGCGTCGGTCAGGAAGCGGATGGCATTGAAGATGTGGTGGGCCGTCGCCTGTCCGATGTCGTTGACCTCATTCGTGGACCAAAGGGCTCAACGGTGTATCTGCGGATCCTCCCCGATGGCGGCGATGGCCGTGAGCGCACCATCGCCCTGGAACGCAATACCGTGGAACTGGAAGAGCAGGCGGCCCAGGCCGAAGTGCGTGAGGTGGAAAGAGAGGGAGAAACCCTCAACATCGGAGTGATCACCCTCCCCGCCTTCTACGCCGATTTTGAGGCCGCCAGCGCCGGTGATGAGGACTATCGCAGCACCACGGAAGACGTTCGGCGCCTGCTGGAATCCGACAAACTGGCGGAGATCGATGGGCTGATCATCGACCTGCGGGGCAATAGCGGGGGTTCACTGGAGGAAGCCGTGCGCCTGACCAGCCTGTTCCTGAATGATGGACCGGTGGTGCAGGTCAACCGCAGCAATGGTCGTCGGGAAGTGCTTCGCGATACCAGCGGCCAGGCCCTTCGCTATACCGGACCGCTGGGCGTGATGGTGGACCATGGCAGTGCCTCCGCATCCGAGATCTTTGCCGCCGCGGTGCAGGACTATGGTCGCGGGGTGATCATGGGCAATCAGACTTTCGGCAAGGGCACCGTGCAGAGCCTGGTCGGCCTGGATCGGTTTGGCGTGGGTGATGCGAATACAACCACCGGCCGCCTCAAGCTCACCATCGCGAAGTTCTATCGGGTGAACGGAGAGAGCACCCAGCTCGAGGGCGTGACGCCGGATCTGGCGCTTCCATCGCCCTTTACCAGCGACGAGTCCGGAGAGCGCGCCGCCGATCGGGCGCTACCCTGGAACACCATCAGCGCCGCCGACTACCGCCGAGTCGGCACGCTGGACGCCCACCTGGATGAACTCCGTGTCCGCCACCTTGACCGCCTGAGTACCGAGCCGGCGCTGATCAGCGTCGCCCGTGAGGCGGAGCTACTGCGCGAGGAGCGCCGGGAGACCGAGGTCAGTCTCAACGAGGAGGTTCGTCGGGCCACCATGGAAGCGCGGGACCAGGCGCGACTGGAGGCCACCAACGCCCGTTTGGCCGCCTACGGTCGCCCGCTGCTGGAGAGCCTGGAAGACAAGGACCGAGATGAGTTGCCGGATGTCCTGCTGGACGAAGGAGTCGAAGTCCTGGGTGACCTGGCTGTCCTGATGGCCAGCGACCGGTCGCTGCTGAAGGCTCAGGGCGCGGCCGCCAACTAGGCGGCTGCCAGATGCTCCACCACCAGCTGGAGCCGTTCCTGGCCCCGGAAGTGGTTGACGTCCAGTCGGAACACGGCTTCGACGCGCCCCTCTCCCAGCTGGTCCCAACCCCGGTCCATGGCATTGAAAGCAATGGCATCCAGGGCACTCGCATCGCCGGTAGTGGGCCTGAGACTCAGCTTGAGATGCCCCTGACCGACTTCCCGTTGGGTGAGAATCGTGAAAAATCCCCGAAAACAGGGCTCTGGAAACCCGGGGCCCCAGGGGCCGCCCTCCCGAATCGCCCGCGCGCATCTCAGGGTGAACTCATCCGGGTTCAGCTCACCATCCGTCTCGATCACCAGGCCGTTGTCGGATAGTCCCGGCCAGTCGGCACTGACCTGGTCCAGGACCTGCTGGAATGTGTCGTACTGCGTCTCGCGTAATGTCAGACCCGCTGCCATGGCGTGACCGCCGAACTGCTGGATGAGCTCGCCGCGAGTCCGGGTGTCGATGGCCTCAACCAGATCCCGTATGTGGACGCCGGGTATTGAGCGACCAGACCCCTTGATCCAGCCATCTTCGCCCGGCGCAAAGGCGATCACGGGCCGCTGAAAGTGGTCCTTGAGCCGGGAGGCCACGATGCCGATCACCCCCTGGTGCCATTCCGGATCGAACAGGCATAGCACGCGATCATCGTTATCCGGATTGGCGTCTGCCGCCGCCTGAATGGCGATGAGAGCCTCCTCTCGCATGCTGGTCTCGAGCTCGCGCCGCCGACGGTTCATGCCATCCAGTTGCGCGGCCAGTTCGGCCGCACGGGCCGGGTCTTCGGTTAACAGGAGTTCAATGCCAACGCTCATGTCCCCCAGACGCCCGGCCGCGTTCAGCCGTGGCCCGGCGGCAAAGCCCATGTCCGCCGCGGTCACCCGGCGGGATTGCCGGCCGGCGATGTCCAGGAGGGCGTTCACGCCTGCCGTGCCGTGCCCCGCCCGGATTCGTTTCAGGCCGTGGCTCACCAGCAGCCGGTTCATGCGATCCATGGGGACCACGTCGGCGACGGTGCCCAGCGCCACCAGGTCGAGCCAGGCCACCAGATTCGGCTCAGGCTGCGCGTCATCAAACCACCCACGCTCCCGGAGGACGCGCCGGACGCCCAGCATGGTGCAGAAGCACACGCCGACCCCGGCCAACGCCTGGCCCTCGAAGGCTTCACTGTTCACGCGAGGATTAACAATCGCCACGGCGTCCGGAAGGGATGGACCCGGGAGATGATGATCAGTGATCACCACGGGGATTGAGGCGGCTTTGGCGGCTTCGACGCCCTCATGAGCCGAGATGCCGTTATCCACGGTCATGATCAGATCCGGCGAACGCTCTCGTGCAACCTGGACGAGGCCCTCGGTGAGCCCGTAGCCGTACTCGAACCGGTTCGGCACCAGGAAGTCGACCCGGGTGGCCCCGAACGCTTCCAGACATCGTATGGCCAGCGCCGTGCTGGTGGCGCCATCCGCATCGAAGTCCCCCACCACCAGCACTCGGCGATCCGCCATGACGGCGTCCGCGAGCGTCTCGGCGGCGGTCTGCAGGCCCTGGATACCACGGGGATCCGGCAAACTGGCGAGGCGGTAATCCAGGTCATCCGCGGTTTGCACGCCCCGCGACGCATACAGCCGAGCCAGAACCGGGGACAACTCCGCTGGCAGGGTGGGCAGCGGATTCGGCACGGCCCGATCCTGCAGGCGCGGCGATGCAGCGCGGCTCATTCCCGGACCATGAAGGTCGCCAGATCCCGGGGGCGCCGCCAGAAGCGCCACCGGGCCGACGCATCCGCGATGTGGACACGCCCCGCCCCGTCATGAATGCGGAGCGCTGTGTCGCCCGTCTTTACCGGCGCCAACAGGGGCCCGGCGACTTCCTGCTCGAAGCGTTGAAGGGCTTCCAGCCATCCCTGGGCGTCGCCACCGAGCATGGCGGTTTCGGCGTCCAGCCAGATGACCAGCGAATCCCCGCTGGCCGTTTGCTGCGAGACCGGAGGGCGATTGGAGGGCTGCAGGGTTTCAGCCCCTTGAGCGACGGTGCCGCCGAGGCGTGCGAGGCCTCGGCTCAGGGAATCCTTGCCCACCACCGACTGCGCCGGCAGGGATGTCCCTGACAGCGGACCACCCCCCCAGAACCACAGGCCATTCAGTGTGGGTTCGCCCCGCTGTTCGCGCTCGGTGTTCACCGGGTGGTCATGCAACAGCATCTGAACTTCGTTAAGCAGTTGTCGCCAGCGGCGCGAAGCCTCTTCTGCCGGCAGGACCGTGTCCAGATAACGCCCGGCGACACGACTAAGCGGAGGGAGATCGGGGCCGGGGGGGTGGTCACAGAGCAGCAGCCAGTCGCCCTCTTGCCAGATCAGCGCCAATCCATCGCCGCCAAAGTTCCGGTTGAAGTGTTCGGTCAGGGTGTGGGCTTCTTCCTCGGAGGGCTGCATGGAGTCGCCGGCGAATAACAGCAGGCGATCACGATCTGGTTGCAGATGGACTGCGGAGGCGCGAAAGCAATGCTGCCCCGTGTCACCGGCCATTTCATGGGCCGCCGCCACCAGGGACCCGGAGGCCGGCAGTTCGGGACGCAGCCCCCTGAGAATGGATTCGGCATCATCGCCGGGGAAGGGTTGCTGGCGGCTGCGGGCGAGCAACCATTCGGTGGCGGGGAACGGACCGGCCGATGCCACGGCGCCTGCCAGCGTTTCGGGGACCGGACCGAGCAAACGAGGCGCGATGCAGTCAACCCGTGCTCTCGCACTCATCCCGTTATTCCAGCCGCTCGAGAATCGCCCGCCGCACTGAATCCGAGTCGGCATCCACCGTGCTGACCGCCGCTTCCGCGTGACGCTGGGCCACATCCGGGTCTTTCAGGCCGTGTCCGGTGAGCGTGCATACCACCGTGCTGCCCTCTTCGATGGCGCCTGACCGTATATCCTTGAGCGCGCCCGCAACGGACACCGCGGATGCCGGCTCACAGAAAATCCCTTCACGACTCGCCAACAGCCACTGGGCTTCAAGGATGGCTTCATCGCTGAACTCGTCGAACCAGCCGCCGGACTCCCGCGAGGCCGTGTGAGCCTGACTCCAGCTCTGCGGTGCGCCGATACGGATGGCGGTGGCGACGGTTTCCGGCTGGCTGACCGGTTCGCCGCGCAGAAACGGAGCGGAACCACTGGCCTGATAGCCGACCATGGTGGGTCGGCTGTTGGTGACACCCTGGTGAAACCGGCAGTCTCCCTGGCAGAAGCTGCAGGCCTCGGTGCCATGATCGGTGGGTGCGAGGGCCATTTCCGAGTAGCCCATCCAGTAGGCGGTGATATTGCCCGCATTGCCCACTGGCAAGCAGTGATAATCCGGCGCCCGCCCAAGGGCTTCGCAGATTTCGAAGGCCGCCGTTTTCTGGCCCTGCAGTCGATAGGGGTTTACCGAGTTGACCAGGCTCACCGGCGCGGACTCGGCCATCTCCTTGACGATGCGCATGCCGTCATCAAAGTTACCGCGAATCTGCAGCACGGTGGCCCCGTGCATGATCGCCTGAGCCAGCTTGCCCATGGCGATCTTGCCATCGGGAATCAGGACGAACGCCCGGATGCCTGCGCGCGCTGCATAGGCCGCCGCTGACGCGGAGGTATTGCCGGTGGAGGCACAAATGATGGCCTCGCTGCCCTCTGACACCGCCTGGGTGACCGCCACGGTCATCCCCCGATCCTTAAATGAGCCCGTTGGATTAAGACCTTCATACTTGACGTAAAGCGCCAGATCCGGAGCGAACTCCCGGGTCAGATTATCGAGCCTGATGAGGGGAGTATTGCCCTCACCCAGACTGATGGGTCGGGCATTGGCCGCCAGGGGCAGACGATCGCCATAGGCTCCGATCAGACCCGTGTATCGATCGCCGTTCATGCCAGTGTCTCCACGCGAATGCGGATGACCGAGCCGTGAATGGCCTCAAGCGCCTCGATCCGTTCGCAGGCCTCGTTCATCCGCGACTCCCTGACCCGATGGGTGAGCAGGATCACCGGGACCGTTTCGGCGCCCGGCGCGGGCTGCTTCTGAATGACCGCCTCGATGCTGATGCCCGCGCGGCTCAGAATGCCCGTGATTTCCGCCAGAACACCGGGTTCGTCCTGCGCTTCCACCCGAAGGTAGTAAGCGGTTTCGACGGCATCCATGCCTACCACGGGTTCATCGGAAAGCGAGTGCGACTGAAACGCCAGATAGGGAACGCGGTTCTCCGGCTCCAGGGTGAACTCGCGAACCACGTCCACAAGGTCGGCAACCACCGCGGAAGCGGTCGGTTCGGCGCCGGCACCCGCGCCGTAGTAGAGGGTAGGCCCCACAGGATCGGCGCTCACCATCACCGCGTTCATGACGCCATCCACATTGGCTAGAAGTTGGCGCTCCGGCAGCAGTGTGGGGTGCACGCGCAGCCCGATGCCGTCTCCTTCCCGGCGACAAATGCCGAGATGCTTGATCCGGAATCCCAGCTCCCGGGCATAGGCGACGTCGTCGGTGCTGATTTGTCCGATCCCCTCCATGTAGACCTTGTCGAATTGCAGCGGAATACCGAAGGCAATGGAGGCAAGAATGGTCAGCTTGTGGGCGGCGTCCACGCCTTCCACGTCGAAGGTGGGGTCGGCTTCAGCGTAGCCGAGTCGCTGTGCCTCGGAGAGCACGTCGCCAAACTCCCGTCCTTCGTAGAGCATCTCCGAGAGGATGAAGTTGCTGGTGCCGTTAATGATGCCTGCCAGCCACTGAATGCGGTTGCCCACCAGCCCCTCGCGGACCGCCTTGATAATGGGAATGCCGCCGGCCACCGCGGCTTCGAAGCCCACGGTTACGCCTTTTTCGCGGGCGCGGGCAAAGATTTCATTGCCATGCAGGGCGATCAACGCCTTGTTGGCGGTGACCACGTGTTTGCCCCGCTCGATGGCGCGCAGGGTCAGTTCCTTGGCCAGATCAGTGCCACCAATCAGCTCAACGATGATTTCCGTCTCCGGATCATCCACCACGGCAAAGGCGTCATATTCGAGCCGGATATTCTCGGTCGAGCAGGTCCTGGGGCGATCGGGATGTCTGGCTGCCGCATGGACAACATCCACCGGCCGACCCGCCCGGCGGGTAATTTCATCCCGGTTGCGCTCGAGCAGATTGACCGTGCCCCCACCGACGGTGCCCAATCCGAGCAGACCTACCTTTACCGGCTCCAAAATGTTTCTCCCTGATTACGTGGTGTGACCGTCCCGGCGGAACATCTGCTTGATGCCCCGCACGGCCTGACGTGTCCGATGTTGATTCTCGATGAGTCCGAACCTGACGTGCTCATCCCCATACTCGCCGAAACCGATGCCCGGCGACGCGGCCACCCCGGCATCCTTGAGCAGTTTCTTGGAGAACTCGAGGGAACCCATCTCCCGGTAGGGTTCCGGTATGCGTGCCCAGACGAACATGGTGGCGCTGGGCCGACTGACAGGCCAGCCCGCTGCTTCAAGGCCGTCACACAGCACATCACGACGGGCCTGATAGGTGTCGCGGATCTCCTGCACGCACTCCTGGGGCCCCTCCAGCGCGTGAATGGCCGCCACCTGGATCGGCGTGAACATGCCGTAATCCAGATAGGACTTCATCCGGGCCAGTGCGGCAATGACCTTGTCATTGCCGCAGACGAAGCCGACCCGCCAGCCGGGCATGTTGTAGCTCTTTGACAGCGAGAATGACTCAACCGCCACCTCCCGCGCTCCCTCGACCTGCAGGATGGACGGCGCTTCGTAGCCGTCATAAACCAGATCCGCATACGCGAGATCATGGACCACCCAAATGCCGTGCTCCCGGCAGATCGCGATCACGCGCTCGAAAAACCCCAGGTCAACGCATTGGGCGGTGGGATTGGCCGGGAAGTTGAGGATCAGCATCTTCGGCTTCGGCCAGGTGTCTTTGATGGCCTTCTCCAGCTCGCTGAAGAAGTCGCCGCCCTCCACCAGAGGGACATGCCGGATATCGGCTCCGGCGATGACGATGCCGTACGGGTGAATCGGGTAGGCAGGGTTCGGCACCAGCACCGCGTCGCCCGGGCCAAGGGTGGCGAGCGCCAGGTGGGCCAGCCCTTCCTTTGAGCCAATGGTGACGATGGCCTCGGTCTCGGGATCAAGGGCGACGTCGTAGCGCCGATGGTACCAGCGGGTGATGGCCCGCCGTAGCCGCGGGATCCCCCGGGAAACCGAATACCGATGAGTATCCGGGCGCTGGGCCGCCTCGACGAGTTTCTCGACGATATGCGGTGGTGTGGGCAGATCGGGATTGCCCATGCCAAAGTCAACGATGTCCTCGCCCCGCGCTCGCGCCTGTGCCTTGAGCTCGTTCACGATGTTGAACACGTAAGGCGGCAGGCGCTTGATGCGCTGGAATTCCTCGTTCAAGGGTGCACCCCGAGCAGCTATAAAGTAAGTTGGCAGACGCTAGGCCACTAGCCTTCCAACATGATAACCGGTGAACGCTAAAACTGCCCCCGGCAAGTGTCAAATCGCGGCCCCTGAAGCCGCTTGCCAGGTTGCCCGGGGGAGAGGATTCTCGCTATCGTGCCAGCATGAAGATGAGTCTTGACGGCGCCGAAGGCGTTTATCGAATCCTCGGCTACAGCGATGGCGAGATTCGCATTAATGATCAGCGGCACGGCGAAAGCCTGCTGGTCAGCCCGGATACCCTGGTGACCGAGTGGGGACCGGCGTCCATGGAAGCATTGACCCGCACCCATCTGGACAGCGCGCTTGAGCTCAATCCCGAGGTGATTCTTCTCGGCACCGGCTCGACCCAGGTGTTCCCGGACCGGGAACTGATGCGCTCGTTGCTTCAGTCCGGCATCGGACTGGAGATCATGGACACCGCTTCGGCTTGCCGGACCTACAACATCCTGATGTCCGAAGGGCGGCGGGTGGTAGCCGCGCTCATCCTCGACGGCGCCGAGGAAACCGGTCTCAGGGCAGATAGCTCGCCGGATTGACGGCGGATCCCTGCTGACGCACCTCAAAGTGGAGCTGGCCCTCCCGGCCCGCGGTGTTCCCGACCCGGGCAATGGCCTGCCCGCCACTGACCCGGTCGCCCTCGCCCACCAGCAATTCGCGGTTGTAGCCGTAGGCCGTCAGGAACCGGTCGTTATGCTTGACGATCACCAGATTGCCGTAACCCCGCAGGCCGTCACCGCTGTAGACCACCCGGCCGTCTGCGGCGGAGACCACCTCGGCACCCGGTTCCGCCTGAATGCTGATGCCCCGCTTTCCATCGGCGTTGGCGTTGAAGGAGCGGACCACGTCACCCTCCAGGGGCCAGCGCCAGGCAATCGGGCCGCTGGCCGCGTCACTGCTTGCTGCTGAGGTAGTGCCCGCCGACCGGGCGGCGGTGGGCGCGGCACTGGCGGCCTCGCCACTGCCACCTGCGGAGGATAGAGCCAACTGCTGGCCGGGATAGATCACGAACGGCGAATCAATGTTGTTCCATCGAGCCAGATCGCGGAAATCCAGCCCATGCTGCCAGGCGATCTGATAAAGCGTATCGCCCCGCTGTACCACGTGGACCTGTTCCGCCGGGATCACCCGATCCATGCGCCGCAGCTCGCGATCACTGTCGTAATCGAACTCCGTGCAGCCGGCAACCATCAGCGCCGCGAACAGCCATACCGCCAGCCGCGTTAGCGGGTGAGGATAAAGGCG
The DNA here is from genome assembly GCF_009676705.1 of Spiribacter sp. 2438. Taxonomy (GTDB): domain Bacteria; phylum Pseudomonadota; class Gammaproteobacteria; order Nitrococcales; family Nitrococcaceae; genus Spiribacter. Next base: position 929,200 of record NZ_CP046046.1, read on the forward strand.
GCGACAATCAATATCAGGACGGACAACCAACCAATGCGCTCCGTGTAACGCCTCAACCACGGCTCCAGACGGGGGCCACCCCAGGCCAGGAGACCGGCAACCAGAAAAAACCGGGCGCCGCGGCCAATCAGTGAAGCAACAATGAACGGCAGAAGCAGAACCGCCATGGCGCCCGCGGCAATGGTGAAGACTTTATAGGGGATCGGTGAGAATCCGGCCACCAGCACCACCCAGAACCCCCAGTCGGCAAACCACTGTTGAGCGGTGAGATAGGCGGGTTCATGCCCGACTTCAATAATAATTGGCATGACCAGTTCAAGGGCAAGCGCGCCTATGAAATAGCCGAGTACCCCGCCGGCCACGGAAGCCACGGTGGTAATCAGGGCAAACCGCATGGCCCGGGACGGACGCGCCATGCTCATTGGCGCGAGCATGACATCCGGTGGAATCGGGAAGAACGACGATTCGGAGAAACTGATGACACCCAGCAGCCAGGGGGCGCGACGGTGCGCTGCCCAGCGAAGCACCCGCTCGTAGAGCCAGGTGAATGGGCTCATTACTGAACGCCCGGGCGCATGGGCACAAAGGTCACCGGTTCGATGCCTTCTTCCACCAGAGCACCGTCCTGCCGTCGGTAAATCCGCAATTCCTGCACCTCACCGCCCACCGGGGCCAGGAGTTCGCCGCCCTCCTTGAGCTGTTCAAACAGGGCAGTCGGGATGGTGGGAGTCGCAGCGGTGAGAAGAATCGCGTCGTAAGGTCCGGCCGTTGACCACCCCTCGTGCCCATCCGCCAGCCGGCTGCGGATATTGGTCAGGCCGAGGCGTCGGAAGAGCTCCCGGCTGCGTTCGTGCAGCGCACGGATTCGCTCGACGGTGTAAACCTGGCCGACCAGCGCCGAGAGCACCGCCGCCTGGTAACCGGATCCGGTGCCGATCTCCAGCACCCGCTGCGGCATCCCGTGGCGAATGACAATCTCGGTCATCCGCGCCACGACGAATGGCTGGGAGATGGTCTGGCCGTGACCGATTGGCAGGGCGGTGTCTTCGTACGCCCGGGTAGCGAGGGCTTCGTCCACAAAAAGATGCCGGGGAATGTGCCGAATGACGTTAAGCACATGCACGCTGCGGATACCGGCATCCCCAAGGCGCCCGGCCAGTCGCTCCCGGGTGCGGTCCGATGTCATCCCGATGCCGCCCAGGCCATTGCTGTTCACCGCTCGATTCCTCCTATCCAGCCAGAGATCTGGTCAAGCGCAGGATAGCGGGTCAGATCGACCTCGATGGGTGTGACGGAGACAAAATGGCGGCGCACGGCGTCGAAATCCGTGCCGGCGCCGGCGTCCTGCTCGGCACCGGGTGGGCCAATCCAGTACACCGGCCGCCCGCGGGGATCCTGCATGGCAATCGCCGCTTCGGCGCGATGACGCTGTCCAAGTCGGGTGGCTTCGAATCCCCTGACCTGATCCCAGGGAATATCGGGGACATTGATGTTGAGAATGGTGTCCGCCGGCAGTGGATCATCCCGCAGTCGTCGAATCATCCGCCGGGCCACCTCGGCACCGGTCTGATAATGGGTTGGGTCGGGGCCCACCAGCGAGATGGCGATGGCCGGCAGCCCCAGGGACCGTCCCTCCATGGCGGCGGCCACAGTGCCGCTGTAGAGCACATCGTCACCAAGATTGCCGCCGGCATTGATCCCCGAAACCACCATGTCCGGAACCTCGTCCAGCAACCCGGTGATCGCCAGATGGACGCAGTCTGTCGGCGTGCCATCGACCCGGTAGATCCCTTCACTCATTTCCACGGCGCGGATCGGGTATTCGAGGGTCAGCGAGTTACTGGCGCCGCTGCGATCACGTGACGGTGCTACCAGCACCACACCGTCTTTTTCGAGCAATGTGTCTCGAAGGGTTCGTATACCGCGGGAATCAAACCCGTCATCGTTGCTGACCAGAATCCTCATATCGCTCTCTTGTCGAACTGTGTATTAGCCCGTGTACTATACCGATCAATGCGCTTTGCGGGAGCCAGCCATGCACGATGAAGATCCGGACACCGCTTTGTTCCGGGCGGCCATGTCCGACGTGCGGCCACTTCGGCATCGTCAGCGCGCGGAGCTGAGGCGGCGCCGTCCGCCACCGATTCCCGGGCAGCGGCATGCCGATGATCGGGCCGTGCTCCGGGAACTGGCGGAGGGCGAACGCGACGGCAGTGCCCTGGGCGCGGAAATGGGGGAAGCCCTGGCCTATGCGCAACCCGGCCTTCAGAAACGCACGCTAAAGCGTCTCCGCCGGGGTGAATTCAGCGTCATGGCCGAGCTGGATCTTCATGGCCAGACGGTGGAGCCGGCCCGCCGCCTGCTCCATGATTTCCTCAATGAGTGTCGTCAGCGCCATCTCGGCTGTGTTCGGGTGATTCATGGCAAGGGACGCCGCTCCAGCAATGCAGGCCCCGTGCTCAAGGGCCAGGTCGATCGGTGGCTGCGCCAGCGGGATGACGTGCTGGCCTTTTGCTCGGCCCGCCCGGTAGATGGCGGTACCGGCGCGCTGTACGTGCTACTCCGGCGCTGACCAGTTCACCACTTCCCGGAGCACCGTGGTGGCGTAGCCACCCGGTGGCAGGGTGAACTCCAGCACCAGCTGGTCGGGCTCGGGTTGATGCCAGCAAAGACCGCTTGGCAAAAGGCGCAGCGAGCGGCGGCTGGCCTCCAGCTTCATTTCGGCAAGCCAAGCGGGGACGTCCCTCATGGCGCCCAGCGCCTGCGCCTCGTGCTCCATCAGCGATGGCTGGAGTTCCATATTGCCGCCGGGACGACCCGGCAGCGGCCCGGTGGCATGCAGCTCGAGGCCCGCGGCGCGACGCTGCAGCCGTCCCGGTGATTCCCGCGTTGCCGGGAATACGCTACCGCGTCCGTCGAGAATCACGACGTCATCCCCGGCGGGCCGGTTCCAGGACCGGTCTGCCACCCGTGCGGCCAACACGCGGTTGAAGCACTCACTGCGCAACGTCGAGAGCAGCATCCCCCGTTCGCTGCGTCCGCGCGGCCGTGCTCGCGGGTCACCATGACTCCAGGCCATGGCGCGTTCCAGGTTGCGGCCATCCCGCCCGAATCGTTGCGGCCCGAAGTAATTGGGGACCCCCTGAAAGGCAATGCACTTCAGCCGCTGCTCGAGGGCTTTCCCCGAGACTTCCAGATCCCGCAACACCAGCCGGAACCGATTGCCGACATGAGCACCCACCCGCAACTTGCGCCGGTGCCTGGCTACAGCCAGCAGGTGCATTCCTTCCTCCACCGCCCCCACCGGCGGGAGGCTGGCATCCTCGGGCCACGGCAAGGTCAGCCACTGGCGTGTCACGGCCTGACGATCCTTGCGACCGGCATAACCGATATTTTTCGGGGAGACCCCCCAATAACGGGCAAGGCGCCGAATCGCCTCGGCGGTGGCGAGATCGCGCTTTTCTACGTGGATCAGCAGATGCGGGCCATCGCCGGTGGCCCTGAAGCCGAGCTGTTCATGAACCTGGAAGTCGGCGGGCGTGGACGCCACCACCGCGGTGCCCAGGGGCGCCCCCCAGGCCCGCAGCCCCTTAATGGGTGATATCGGCGGGGCGCTCACGCCCGGTCCGCGGCGGGTCGGTCCACCATGATCACGGCCATGGCGGCGATGCCTTCCTCCCGACCGGTAAACCCCATCCATTCCAGGGTGGTGGCCTTGACGTTAACCGCCTCCGACCCAAGCGCCAGATCACTGGCCATATTGGCCATCATCGCCGGCAGAAAGCTCTGCAGTTTCGGGCGCTGGGCAATGAGTGTGGCATCCACATTCACGACCACCGCCCCCTGCTGTCGAACCATTGCCACCACCCGACGCAGCAGGTCACGGCTATCCGCACCGCGCCAGGCGGCATCCGTGTCCGGAAAATGCTGGCCAATGTCACCGAGGCCCATGGCACCCAGCAAGGCATCGGTAACGGCATGCAGCAACACGTCACCATCGGAATGGGCGGCCAATCCGCGCTCGAAGGGGATATCCACGCCGCCCAGTATCAGCCGGTGACCCCCCTCCAGGCGGTGCGCGTCGACCCCCTGCCCGATTCGCAGACTCACCGGTGTTCCCCGGCGTTGCACCCCAGGATGGTCTCCAGCCATCGGCGATCACTCTCCCAAGTGTATTTGATATTGGTCATCGGTGACTGAACCAGCAGGGGGCTCGCCCCCATTTGCTCCATGGCCTGGGATTCATCGGTGACCTCCGTCTGCTGGCGTTGACTGAACTCCAGGGCGTCAATGAGGCGTCCGAGGGGGAATAGCTGCGGCGTCATGGCCTGCCAGAGCGATGCCCGGGAAACCGTGTCGGCCACCCGGCCCCGGTCATCGGCCCGCTTCAGGGTGTCGCGCACCGGGACGGCGAGCAGCCCGCCGTCGGGATTGTCATCCACCGCCTCCACCAACCGAACGATATCCGCGGTCTGCACCGCCGGCCGGGCGGCATCATGGACCAGCACCCGATCCTGATCGGTCGCACCCAGGTCTCGGAGTGCCCGCAGCCCGGCGCTGACTGAATCCACCCGGGTGGCGCCACCGATGCAGCCATGGACTCGGGGGTCCCAGGTCCCGTCAAGCTGCCCCCCTCCGGCATCCGATTGGGCGGTCACCACCATGACGCCCTGCAACGCCGGCACCGCCAGCACAGCGCGAAGCGACCAGTCCAGAACCCTCTGACCGGCCAGTTCGTGGTGCTGTTTGGGTAAATTGCCGCCCATCCGTTGCCCGGCGCCGGCGGCGGCGATCAGGCCCCAGAGCCGGCTACCGGGCGTCTTCATCGATCACCAGGTAAAAACGCTCCTCCGGGCCGATAAGCCCCAGGTCGCGCCGTGCGCGTTCCTCGATACTGCCCTGCCCGCGGCGCAGATCCGCCACGTCCGCGGCCAGGGCCCGGTTGCGCTCGTCCAGCTGCTGGTTGGCCTGACGCTGCTCGGCGACCTCGGCATGCAGGCCGATGGCCACCGGGATGCTGCCATCGCCGGTCCACAAACGCGTCTGCAGAAGGAGAAGCAACAGCAGCAGTCCGGCGCCGGCCCAGCGCATTCAGCCGGCCTGCGCACCCAGGCTGCGTAGATTCGGGAAGGCGTCGGAGCCGGCATAAACCGCGGCATCGCCGAGTTCTTCCTCAATTCTCAACAGCTGGTTGTATTTGGCTACCCGGTCGGACCGGCAGAGCGAGCCGGTTTTGATCTGGGTGGCGGTGCTGGCCACGGCCAGGTCGGCGATGATGGTGTCTTCCGTCTCGCCGGAGCGGTGAGAAACCACCGCCGAGTAGCCGCTGGCATCGGCCATTGCAATGGCGTCCAGGGTTTCGGTCAGGGTACCGATCTGGTTGAACTTGATGAGAATGGAGTTGGCGATCCCGCGATCGATGCCTTCCTGAAAAATCCGGGTGTTGGTGACAAAAAGGTCATCTCCGACCAGCTGGACGCCATCCCTGACCTTGCCGGTCAGCGCCGCCCAACCATCCCAGTCGTCTTCCGCCATGCCGTCCTCGATGGAGATAATGGGATAGCGGGTGGTCCAGTCTGCCAGGACATCGGCGAAGCCCTCGGCATCGAAGCGGCGCCCCTCCGAGGCGAGATGGTACTCACCGTCCTCGAAAAACTCGGAACTGGCCGCGTCCAGGGCAATCCATACCTGCCGGCCCGGGGTGTAGCCCGCTTTTTCGATGGCCTCGATAATCACCTCGATGGCCGCCTCATTGGATGGGAGATCCGGCGCGAAGCCGCCCTCGTCTCCCACCGCGGTGGACAGCCCCCGACCGGACAGCACTTTTTTCAGCGCATGGAAGATTTCGGTCCCGCAGCGCAGGGCTTCGCTGAAGCGCGTGAAGCCCACCGGCATGACCATGAACTCTTGAATATCAACACTGTTGCTGGCATGGGCGCCGCCGTTGAGGATATTCATCATGGGCACCGGCAGACGGTAACCGGCATCGGGGGCCAGGTAGCGGAAAAGCGACTGGCCACTCGCGTTGGCTGCGGCCTGCGCGACGGCCAGCGAGGTCCCGAGTAGGGCATTGGCGCCCAGGCGCCCCTTGTTGTCCGTCCCATCCAGCTCGATCAGGCGCCCGTCCAGCTGGCGCTGGTCGGTGGCGTCCATGCCGGCAATGGCCTCATTAATGACTCCATTGACGTTTTCAACCGCCTGACGAACTCCTTTGCCCATGTAGCGGTTGGCGTCGCCATCCCGCAGTTCAACCGCCTCCCGTGCACCGGTGGACGCCCCGGATGGCACGGCCGCTCGGCCCACGCTGCCATCACTCAGGGTTGCCTCGGCCTCGAGGGTGGGGTTGCCGCGGGAATCGAGGATCTCGCGGGCATGGATTCGTTGGATGGTCGCCATTCAGTCACTCCTTTGGTGTTTTGATTCTGCATATCCGTGGTGTTTGACCACGGCGTCCAGCTCCATGAGGGTGTCCAGCAGCTCTGCCAGGTGGCCAAGGGGCCAACTGTTCGGGCCATCGGACCGTGCCTCGTCCGGGCGGGGGTGCGTCTCCATGAACAGTCCGCTGATGCCGGCGGCCACCGCGGCGCGCGCCAATACCGGCACATGCTCCCGCTGTCCCCCCGAGGCGTGCCCCTGCCCCCCCGGCAACTGCACCGAGTGGGTGGCATCAAAAACCACCGGAGCGCCGGTGTCCCGCATTACCGCGAGACCCCGCATGTCCGCCACCAGGTTGTTGTACCCGAAGCTCACACCGCGTTCGCAGACGGTGATGCGCGAATTGCCGGTGGCGCGGGCCTTGTCCACCACATTGGTCATGTCGCCCGGGGCCAGGAACTGCCCTTTCTTGATATTGACCGGGAGATTGCAGCGCGCCACGGACTGGATGAAGTCGGTCTGGCGACACAGAAACGCCGGCGTCTGCAGCCAGTCCACCACCGCCGCGACCTCATCGAGCGGCGTGTACTCATGGACATCGGTCAGCACCGGCACGCCCAGATCCCGACGGACAGTCTCGAGGACCTCCAGACCCTGATCCAGACCCGGGCCCCGGTAGCTGGCCGCCGAGGATCGGTTGGCCTTGTCGAAGGAGGCCTTGAAGACAAAGGGGATACCCCGTTGCCGGGTCATCTCCACCAGGTTGCCCGCGATCTCCAGGGTCAGCTCCCGACTCTCGACAACGCAGGGCCCGGCGATCAGGAACAGCGGCTGATCGGGCCCGATGGATTGCCCGGCGACCTGCAGCGTCATGAGTTGCCCTCTCGACGTTGACGATGGGCCAGCGCGGCCTGGATGAACCCCGTGAACAGGGGATGTCCGTCACGCGGTGTCGAGGTGAATTCCGGGTGGAACTGACAGCCCACAAACCAGGGATGATTCGGCAGTTCAACGGTCTCGGCCAGATGGCCGTTGCTTGACCAGCCCGAGATCACCAGCCCCGCTTCGGTGAGTGATTGCTCATAGCCATTATTGAACTCGAAGCGATGACGATGGCGCTCCATGATTCGATCGCGACCATAAATCTCGTGGATCAGGCTCCCGCGGACCAGATCGCTGGGTTGAGCCCCCAGGCGCATGGTGCCGCCCAGGTCGGACTGCGCATCGCGATACTCTTTCAGTCCCTCGGCGTTCATCCATTCGGTGATCAGACCGATAACCGGGTGCCGGGGATGGGTCAGGAACTCGGTACTGTGCGCGCCTTCAAGCCCGGCAACCTGCCGGGCGAATTCGATCACCGCCACCTGTAGCCCGAGGCAGATGCCGAGATAGGGGATCCCCTCCGTTCGGGCGTAGCCCGCCGCGGCGATTTTGCCCTCGATACCGCGCTCGCCGAAGCCTCCCGGCACCAGGATGGCATCCACGTCACTGAGGGCGGTGGTCCCCTCGCGCTCGATCGCCTCGGAATCCACGTAGCGGATATCCACTTTCTGTCGGTTGTGAATACCGGCGTGGCGCAGCGCCTCGTTCAGTGACATGTAGGCATCGGCGAGGTCCACGTATTTACCCACCATGGCGACCCGGACCGTGCCCTCCGGGCGTTCCATGGTTTCAACCACACGATCCCAGTCGCTGAGACTGGCCGGCGGGAGCTCCAGCGCGAGTTTTTCGGCAACAATATGATCCAGGGATTGCTGGTGCAGCATGGCCGGGACTTTGTAGATGTTGTCCACGTCCAGCGCCGTGATCACCGCCTGGGATTCCACATTGGTGAAAAGCGCGATTTTGCGGCGCTCTTCCGGCGGAATGGGCTTGGTGGCACGGCAGACCAGAATATCCGGCTGTATACCGATGGAACGCAACTCCTTGACCGAGTGCTGCGTTGGCTTGGTTTTCATCTCGCCGGCGGCGCTGATCCATGGCAGTAGCGTCAGATGAATGTAGAGGCAGCGCTCCCGCCCAAGCTCCGCGCCCATCTGCCGGATGGCTTCGAGGAATGGCAGGGACTCGATATCGCCTACGGTCCCGCCAATCTCGACCAGGGCGATGTCGGCGTGCCCGGCACCACGCTGAATACAGGATTTGATCTCGTCGGTGATGTGGGGAATCACTTGCACCGTGCCACCGAGATAATCCCCCCGCCGTTCCTTGCGGATGACATTCTCGTAGATTCGGCCGGTGGTGTAGTTGTTGTCCTGGCTGGCGCGCATGCGAACGAACCGTTCGTAATGGCCCAGGTCCAGATCGGTTTCGGCGCCGTCGTCGGTAACGAATACCTCGCCGTGCTGAAACGGGCTCATGGTGCCGGGATCCACATTGATGTAGGGATCCAGTTTGACCATGGTGACTTCCAGGCCTCGGGCCTGAAGGATACTACCCAGGGAGGCGGCGGCGATGCCCTTGCCCAGAGAGGACACCACACCGCCGGTGATAAAGATGAAACGTGTCATGAATACCGTCGGCCTACTGGCGTGTAGCGCGGGCAGGAGGCCTGCGCAGGACGGGGAAGAAAGGTAGCAGAAGGCAGATGTTCGTACAATGAAGCCGCCGCCGGCCTAAGCGTTTGGGAGGGGCGGCGGAGAGCCTGGCCAGTGCCAGTCCGGCCCGTCGACGCGCCCCGCGGGCCGCCAGTCAAGTCGCAGCCTGGGCTCGCTGGGGGGTGCCAGTCCCGCCTGCGTGACGCCGATACCCGGCACCGCGATGGTCTCCCCGGCTGCATTGATAATCACCGGCCAGCGGTCGCGCCACCAGGGGGGCACCCCGGCCTCACGAAAATACTCCCGCAACAGGCGGGAGGGGCGACCTGATAGCCGGACCCGTTCCCCCGGCGCCGCCGGCCGAATCCACAGCGGTTGCTGAAGGATTTCCCGGGATACTCCCGGTGTCCCGTCAGCGGGGCTTGCGACGATCGACCCCGCATCCCGCCATGGAAACGCGCCGTCGGCCTGTCGCGAGTCGGGCCCCAGGCGCGTCTGTTGAGGCCGATCCGGCAGGACCGCGGGCAGCCGATAGAGCCAGCCGTCGTGTCGCGCAACCCGGCCCTCGGGCCATTCAATAACGGGATGACGATCGACTCCCGCCCCCAGGAGCGCATCCAGTCCGGCGATTAATCGACGCCGCCCGGGGGGGCGCTGCCCGCCTTTTCGGATCCAGTGCCGCAGAAGTCCCTGCTGCACGAACCCGGGGAGCGTCTTCAGAATATCCACCGACAGGCCATCGTGTCCGTCGCCGGTGGCCCTCTCCAGCTGGGCGTCCATTAACCACGCCCTCAAATCCCGCTCGTCGGCGGCGGCAGCGGCGAGACGACTCAGCGAGTCGACAAGATTCGGGGTCTCCCGGGTCAGCGCAGGGATCGTCCGTGACCGCAGACGGCTGCGCTGATAACGCTCCCCCGCATTGGCCGGATCCTCTACCCAGCGAAGTCCCTCCGACCGGGCAAAGGCCTCGATCTCATCGCGACGGGCGTCCAGTAACGGCCGGACGAGCCATCCACCCCCAAAACGGGTGGAGCGAGGAATCCCGCTCAGGCCATCCACTCCGGTGCCGCGCAACAGGCGCAGCAGAACCGTTTCTGCCTGATCATCGGCGTGGTGAGCGGTCGCCAGCACCTCATCGGTGGCCAGGGCTTTGTCCATGGCGGAATAGCGGGCGGCCCGGGCGCCCGCCTGCACCCCACCGGAGCGCACGTCCGGGGCCACATGGGCGACCATCAGTGGGATGCCGAGCCGGCCGCACTCGACCTGGCAGTGCTCCACCCATGCATCGGCGTCATCCGACAGGCCGTGATGGACATGAATGGCGCGGAGCGGCAATCCGGCTCGGGCAGCCAGGTGCAGAAGGACGGTGGAGTCGAGACCGCCGCTGAACGCGATCAGCCATCCAGCGGCTCCGGACGGTTGCCAGGCCGACCAGTCATCCGAAGTCGGCAATGCCATCGTCGCGCCGTTATTCGCGGAAGTGACCGAGCTCCATCAACCGCTGATAGCGCTGCTCAAGACGGGTCTCGGTGTTCAGGTCAGTCACATCCGCAAGGTGATTGCGAAGCGCCTCGGCCACGCGGCTGGCTGCGGTTTTCCAGTCTCGGTGGGCTCCCCCCAGTGGCTCGTCGATGACCTGGTCCACGAGCCCGAGCTCGGAGAGTTTCTCGGCGGTGATGCCCATGGCCTCGGCGGCGTCGGCGGCTTTATCCGCGCTTTTCCAGAGGATGGAGGCGCAGCCTTCCGGCGAGATCACCGAGTAGGTGCTGTACTGGAGCATCAACAGCCGGTCCCCCACTCCAATGGCCAGGGCGCCACCGGAACCGCCCTCTCCAGTGACCAGGCAGATCACCGGAATACGAAGCCGAGACATCACCGCCAGATTGCGGGCGATAGCCTCGCTCTGGCCGCGCTCTTCGGCGCCGACGCCGGGGTAGGCACCGGGGGTATCGATGAAGGTAATGAGCGGCATCGAAAAGCGCTCCGCAAGTTCCATCAGCCTTTTGGCCTTGCGGTACCCCTCGGGTCGGGGCATGCCGAAGTTGCGGTGGATTTTCTCCCGGGTATCGCGCCCCTTCTGCTGGCCGATCACCACGATGGGTGCGCCATCAAACCGGGCCAAACCACCGACGATGGCGGCATCATCGGCAAACGCCCGATCACCGTGAAGTTCCTCGAAATCAGTGAACAGCGCGTCGATGTAGTCCTGTGCGTAGGGACGCTGCGGGTGACGTGCCAGCTGAGAGACCTGCCAGGGGGTCAGGTCCCGGAAGATCTGTTCGGTGAGTTGACGGCTTTTCGCCTGAAGCCGCGACAGCTCATCGCCAATGCTGACATCGGCGTCGGAGCTGACATGTCTGAGTTCGTCGATCTTGGCTTCAAGCTCGGCGATGGGCCGTTCGAACTCCAGAAAATTCATGTCGTCGGAGGCCAATCTTCACGCTCCCTGCCCGTTGAGGCGGTGATTCTACCATGGCAGTGCCGCGACACTGCCGATCATCGTCGGTAGTCGACCCGCCACTGACCGGTGGGCATCAAGGTCTCCAGGCGGGCCAGCAGATCGGGCTCGGGACGGACTCGCCAGTCACTGCCCAACCGAAGCCGGGCCTGCGCGCCGCCCCCCTCATAGTCAATGCAGACCGTGCACTCTCCGGGCTGGTAAGGCTCGAGCGCCGCTTTCAGGCCGGGGATGAAGCCGTTGCCGGCCTGGCTGGATTTCACCTTCAGGACCAGGCGCCGAGCGAATGCCAGGCGTGCCCCGGCCAGGTCATGGACCCGTTCCGCGGACATTCGATATCCGTCATTGAACTCGTCGTAGCCCAGTTCCCCTTCCACAACAATTAGCCGGTCTTTTTCGAGCAGATGCCGAAAGCGCTGATAGACATCACCGAACAGAATCACCTCCAGCCGGGCGGTTCGGTCATCCAGAGTCACAAATCCGAGGCGCCGGCCACTCTGGGTAATGCGACTCCGCGAGGCCACCACGAACCCTGCCAGCACGGCCGGACGATCTCCGTCGCGACGGCCGGACCCGCCTGAACGGTCCGTTGCGCCGCCGCTGGCGGCCTGATTGAGGCGGCAGGTGAGAAACTGCTCGAGCTCGGCTTCGTACTCGCTGATGGGATGCCCGGTCAGATAGAGCCCCAAAGTCTCCTTCTCGGCCGTCAGGCGCTCGCTCTCGCTCCACTCCGGCACCGTTTCGCCTTCCCGGGAAACCACCGACACCGGCACGGCATCCAGCCCGAAGAGGTCATCCTGACCCAGCTCGGAATCGCGCGATCGCTGTTCGGCGGCTCTCAGTGCCGACGGCAGCGTCTCCATGGCGGTTGCGCGATTGACCGTAATGCTATCCAGGCTGCCGGAGCGAATCAGCGCCTCGAGAACACGGCGGTTGACCCGACGCAGGTCAACTCGTCGGCACAAGTCGTGCAGATCCTCGAAAGCACCGTCTTGACGGCGCGCTTCCACCAGGGCCTCCACCGCCGAATGGCCGACCCCTTTGACCGCGCCGAGGCCGTAAATCACGCGGTGGTCATCCGCCGCCTGGAACATCCAGTCGGACTGATTCACGTCCGGCGGGTCCACCGCCAGATTCATCTCGCGGCATTCCTCGATCAGCGTTACCACCTTGTCGGTGTTGTCCATGTCCGAGGACAGCACCGCCGCCATGAAAGCCGACGGGTAATGCGCCTTGAGCCAGGCGGTCTGATAGGACAGCAGCGCGTACGCCGCGGAATGGGATTTGTTGAACCCATAGCCCGCGAACTTCTCCATCAGGTCGAACAGACCTTCGGCATGCCGCCGCTGGAGCCCCTGCTGAATGGCTCCTTCGATGAAAATGCCCCGCTGGCGCGCCATTTCCTCGGGTTTTTTCTTGCCCATGGCACGGCGGAGCAGATCCGCTGCACCGAGACTGTAGCCACCTACCGCCTGGGCGATCTGCATGACCTGTTCCTGGTAAAGGATCACCCCGTAGGTGGGTTTGAGTATCGGCTTGAGGGCATCGTGGTGCAGCTCCGGGGTGGGGTACGCCACCGCCTTGCGCCCGTGCTTGCGGTCGATGAAGTCTTCCACCATGCCGGATTGCAGCGGCCCGGGCCGGAACAGGGCCACCAGCGCCACGATGTCCTCAAAAGAATCCGGGCGCAGCCGCCGGATCAGGTCTTTCATGCCCCGGGATTCCAGCTGGAAAACCGCCGTGGTCTGGCAGGCCCGCAGTCGCTCGAAGGTGGCCGCGTCGTCCAGCGGAATGGCACTGATGTCCAGCAGTTCTTCGTGGCGAGCGCCGCGCAGGGCGTTCACGGCTCGGACCGTCCAGTCGATAATGGTCAGCGTCCGTAGACCCAGAAAATCGAACTTCACCAGGCCGACGGCTTCGGCGTCGTCCTTGTCGAACTGAGTGGCGAGCCCGCCCCCGTTGGGCTCGCAGTAAAGTGGAGCAAAATCCGTGAGATCGGATGGCGCGATGACAACGCCGCCGGCGTGTTTGCCGACATTTCGCGACAGGCCCTCGAGACGCGCCGCCAGATCCAGCAGAAAGGCCACCTCCTCGTCCTGGTCACGAAGCTCCCTGAGGTCACTCTCCTGCGCCAGCGCCTTGTCCAGGGTCATGCCCAGCTCAAAGGGGATCATCTTGGCGATACGGTCGACATACCCGTAGCCGTGCCCCAGCACCCGACCGACATCCCGAACCACGGCCCGTGCGGCCATGGTGCCGTGGGTGGCGATCTGCGAAACCTTCTCGCGGCCGTAGAGCCCGGCGACGTATTCGATGACGCGATCGCGCTTTTCCATGCAGAAGTCAACGTCGAAATCGGGCATGGAAACCCGCTCCGGATTCAGAAACCGCTCGAACAGCAGGTCATACCGGAGTGGGTCCAGATCGGTGATATCGAGGGCATAGGCCACCAGCGAGCCGGCTCCCGAGCCCCGCCCCGGCCCCACTGGAATGTCCTGGGTTTTGGCCCAGCGGATGAAGTCCGCAACAATCAGGAAGTAACCGGGAAAGCCCATGCCCTCGATCACCTCGAGCTCATGCTCCAGACGCGCCTGGTAATCCTCACGCTCACCCCCCGGCGTGCCAAGATGCCGGATTCGGCGCTCGAGGCCTGCCTGGGCCTCGATTCTCAGGTGTTCTTCAATGGTCCGCCCGTCGGGGACCGGGAAGTCCGGCAGGGCGTTCTGGCCGAGGGTCAGGGAGAGGTTGCATCGACGGGCGATGGCAACGCTGTTCTCCAGCGCCTCCGGCAGGTCGCTGAACAGCGCGGCCATCTCCTGTGGCGAGCGCAGGTACTGGGCATCGGAATAGTCCCGGGGGCGCTGGTCATCGTGCAGGATCCGTCCCTGGTGGATACAGACCCGTGCCTCGTGGGCCTCGAAGTCGTCCTGTTCGAGAAACCGGACATCATTCGTGGCCACCACCGGGCACTGGGAGTCAGTGGCCAGCCCAACCGCCGCGTGAACATGAGCTTCGTCGCCGGGCCGTCCGGTCCGCTGCAGCTCCAGGTAATAACGATCGCCGAATCGGTCCTGCCAGAAAGCCATGCGCCGGCGGGCCAGTGATTCATCGCCCCGCACAAGAGCCTCGCCCACATCACCCCGAGCACCACCGGAGAGAACAATCAATCCTTCGTTCCAGCGGTCGAGCCAGCTCCGGTCCACCAGCGGCAGCCCGCTGGCCTGCCCTTCCAGATAGCTGGCGGTGATCAGTCGGGTGAGCGACGCATAGCCCTGATCATTCATGCAAAGACAGGTGACGATGTGGTGTCCCCCGGCGTCCTCCGTGGCGATCCGCAGATCCGCGCCGATGAGGGGCTTTACGCCGGCCTGCATGGCCGCCTCGTAAAACTTCACCATGCCGAACAGATTGCCCTGATCGGTGACCGCCACCGCCGGCATGCCCATGGCCCGGGCCGCCTGCACCAGCGGTTTGATTCGCACCGTGCCGTCGACCAGCGAAAACTCGGTGTGGAGGTGAAGATGAACGAAGCCCGGCGTCATGAAAATGTCCTTTCTGGAGGGTTGTCATGCTACCGCTGAATGACCGGCGGCGGGTAGTCATCCACTGGTGGTCGAAGCGAGTTTCCGACATCATGGCGCCCCATGATCAGCACGCAAATCCACCCCACGGCGATCGTCGATGCCAGTGCCCGACTCGGGACCGGCGTGTCCATTGGTCCGTTCGCGGTCATCGGGCCTGCCGTGGACATTGGGGATGGCTGTGACATTGGTGCCCACGCCGTGCTGGAGGGACCGCTCTCCCTGGGCGCGGGCAATCAGGTCGGCCCCCATGTGGTGCTGGGCCGGGCGCCGCAGGATCTGAGCTACAACGGCGAGCCAACCCGGCTCGAAATCGGCGCCAACAACACGTTTCGCGAATTCTTCACGGCCCATCGCGCCAGCACCAAGGAAGACGGTGTCACACGGATTGGTAGCCGCAACCTCCTGATGGCTTACTGCCATGTCGGACATGACTGCCAGCTGGGCAACGACATCGTCATCGCCAATGCGACTCAGCTCGGCGGCCATATCCACGTGGCCGATCAGGTTTTCATTGCCGGCCTGGTGGGCATGCATCAGTTCATCCGCATCGGCCGACTCGCCATGCTGGGCGGCGGTGCCATGGTGCCCCAGGACGTTGCCCCGTTCTGCACTGTGGCCGGGGACCGCGCCAGCCTTCGGGGCATGAACAGCCGCGGCATGCAGCGCGCCGGCCTGGACAGTGCAGCGCGCCGGGCGGTGCGCCGGGCTCACGATCAGTTTTTTCGGGCCGGACTCCCGGCGCAGGATGCGCTGGCGGCCATCGAAGCCGATACGGCGCTGCAAACCCCAGAAGTGGCGGACTTCGTGAGCTTCATTCGGGGCAGTCAACGCGGAATCGTGCGATGACCCGGCTCCGAACGGCGGTGCTCGGCGCCGGCTATCTGGGACGATTTCATGCCCAGAAATATGCCGCTCATCCCCGCTGTGAGCTGGTCGCCGTGGTGGACAGCGATGCCGACCGCGCCGCGGCGGTGGCGGCGGAGCTCCATTGCGAAGCCTGGTCGGATCCCGCGCTTCTCACCGAGCGTGTCGACGCGGTGAGTGTGGCCGCACCCACCCGGCTGCACCATGAACTGGCCCTGCCCTTGCTGCAGTCCGGGGTGCACCTGCTGATCGAGAAACCGATGACCACCACGCTGGCCGAGGCGGATGCGTTGATCGAAGCGGCCTCGGCGGCTGGCTGCGTCTTGCAGGTCGGGCACCTGGAGCGCTTCAATCCCGCCATGGTCGAGGCGGCGGGGGAGATTACCGCCCCACGCTTTATCGAATCCCACCGGATCGCGCCCTTCAACCCCCGCGGAGCCGATGTGAGCGTGGTGCTGGACCTGATGATCCACGACATCGACCTGATACTCGAGCTGGTGGATGCGCCCCTGGAGCGGATGGACGCCAGCGGTGCCGCGGTGATTTCTAACGACATCGACATCGCCAATGCTCGGCTCAATTTTGCGGATGGGTGCGTGGCGAATGTCACCGCCAGTCGAGTGAGCCCCAAGGCAGAGCGGCGCCTGCGCATTTTTCAGTCCCAGGCCTACTTTGCGCTTGATTTGCAGGCGGGTATCCTCGACATCCAGCGTCGGGATCCGGCCTCCAGCGGTCCACCGGACATGGCCCAGATTCTTCGTGAACAGCGCTGCCCCGGGCGCCGTGACGCGCTCGCGGATGAAATCGATGCCTTCGTCACCGCGGTGATCGACGGTCAGGCACCCTTGGTCAGCGGTGCCGATGGCCGCCGCGCCCTGTCCGCTGCCATCGAAATTGGCCGTCAGCTCAACAGGAATTGGAAATGAGTCAGCAAAAGACAGCGGCCATCCCAATGGTCGATCTGACCGCCCAGTACCCCTTGATTCGAGCAGATATTGAAGCGGGCCTGCAGGCGGCTCTCAGCGAGGCCCGTTTCATCCTGGGGCCGAATGTGCAGGCGCTGGAGGCGGAGATCGCCGCCTACCTCGGGGTTGAGCACTGCGTCTCCGTGGCGTCCGGTACCGATGCCCTACACCTGGCCCTGCGCGCCGCCGGTGTCGGTGAAGGCGATGAAGTCATCACCACGCCGTTCAGCTTCATCTCCACCGCCGAAGCCATTTGCTACGTCGGTGCGCGGCCGGTTTTCGTGGACATCGATCCTCGCACCTTCAACGTCGATCCGGCCGCGGTAGAGGCGGCGATCACGCCGGCCACCCGAGCAATCATGCCGGTCCACCTGTTTGGCCAGCCAGCGAACATCCCGGCGCTTCGCGACATTGCCGGCCGCCATGATCTGATCCTGATCGAAGACTGCGCGCAGTCATTCGGTGCGGCGGTGGATGGCAGGATGACGGGTAGCCTGGGTCATGCCGGGGCGTTCAGCTTCTTCCCCAGTAAGAATCTGGGCGGCTATGGCGATGGCGGCCTGATAAGCACCGACGACGACAGGCTGGCCGCCGAGGCGAAAACCCTACGCAATCACGGCAGTCGCCAGCGCTATTACCATGACGTGGTGGGTTACAACAGCCGGCTTGATGAACTCCAGGCGGTGATCCTGCGGGCCAAGCTCCCCCACATTGACGACTTCAATGAGCACCGTCGCTCGGTGGCCAGGCGCTACACGGAGGCGCTTCAGGGGGTGGCCGGCCTCACGACTCCCCACGAAGACGGCGTCGGGCGGCATGTCTATCACCAGTACACCCTGCTCTGTGAGGACGAAGCCCATCGAGACCGGCTAATGGCGGAGCTGGCAGCGGACAATATCGCCTCGGCGGTTTACTATCCGGTGCCACTGCATCAGCAGGCGGCCTTTAGCGACCTTCATGACGGATCGGCGGTCCCTGCCCTGCCGGTGGCCGAAGACACGGCAAAACGCTGTCTGTCCCTGCCCATCTATCCGGAGCTGGCGCTCACGGATGTGGATCGAATAGCGGCGGTTCTCCGACGCTGAGGACCGCCCGCACCGGTGCGAATGACCGCCGGTGGGCGGGGCACGGCCCCAGACTCTCCAGGCGCTGACGGTGCAGGGCGGTTGGGTACCCCATATGCTGGTCAAAGCCGTAATCCGGATAGCGGGCGTGGAGTTCATGCATCCCCGCATCGCGATGCACCTTGGCGATGATGGATGCCGCCGAAATGGCGGCGACCGAGCCGTCGCCGCCGACAATCGCCTCACCCGGGCAGGGCAGCGTCGGCAGATCGCGGCCATCCACCAGGGCGGACCGCGGAGCGGGTTCCAGGGCTTCCACCGCCTCGCGCATGGCCAACAAGGCGGCCTGGCGAATATTCAGCCGATCAATGGACTCGACATCGACCTCGGCAATCGCAAATCCAATGGCTTCGGTTCGTATTTGCATGGCCAGCTGCTCCCGGCGGGCGGCGGTCAACCGCTTGGAGTCCCGCAGCGCCGACCAGTCCCTGGCGGGATCCAGGATCACGGCGGCTGCCACCACCGGTCCCGCGATGGGACCGCGCCCGACCTCGTCCACACCGGCACAGAAGTGATCAATCTCCATCCAGCATCTCCCGGATGGCCCGGGCGGACTCGGCGCTCGCATCCTTCTGAAGTACGCCGTGCAACTCTCGGAATTTCCGGCGAATAACATCCCTCTGGCCGCGATCATCCAGCAGCTGCTGCAACGCCGGTGCCAGGGCCTCCGGACTCGCCTTTTCCTGAACATACTCCGGCATGATCATTTCACCGGCCATCAGGTTGGGCATGGCGAAATACGGCACCCGAATGACCCGGCGGCCGATGGCCGCCGTCATCCGGTTGACGCGGTAGGCCATCAGGGACGGGCACCCCAACAGCATGGCTTCCAGGGTGGCGGTTCCGGAGGCGATCAGGCCGGCGTCAGCGGCTGCCAGGGTCGAATGGGCACCGCCGGTGCTCACGCTGACCGGTATGGATTCGTGATCCTTCAGGATGTCGCGGATGCGGTGCTCCAGCGTTGAGGTCGCCGCCGGAATGGCAAAACGGATGGCCGGATGGCTCAGCATCACCCGCCTGGCGACTTCGAGGAACAGCGGCAAAAGGTGATCAACTTCGCTGGTCCGACTCCCGGGCAGTAGCGCCACCAGGGATTGATCGGCGGCTAAGCCGAGCTCCTGGCGGGCGTCCTGATGGTCGACCTCCAGAGGAATGTCATCGGCCAGGGGGTGGCCGACAAAGCGGGACGGGACATCCCGATGACGATAAAAATCATGCTCGAAGGGATAGATGCAGAGCACTCGATCCACGGCCTGGCGGATGCTGCGAACTCGCCCCTCCCGCCAGGCCCAGACCGTTGGGCTGACGTACTGCACCGTGGGTATGCCGGCCTGGCGAAGGGAGCGAGCCAGGCCCAGGTTGAAGTCGGGAGCATCAACACCGATGAAGACATCCGGCGGGTCGGCGAGCCAGCGTCGCCGAAGCGCTCGTCGTATGCCCAGCAATCGCGGCAGGTGCCGAAGCACCTCCACCAGGCCCATGACCGAGAGTTCGTGGAGCGGGTAGTAGGAATGTAGCCCGGCGGCGATCATGTGCTGGCCGCCGATGCCCTCAAAGCTTGCTTCGGGGAAGTGCTGCTTCAATGCCTGAATCAGGCCACCGCCGAGATAGTCACCGGACGGTTCACCGGCGATAAGCGCGATCCGCATGCCGCGCCCTAGCGCACGATGCCCCGTTCGGAGTGAGTCACGAACTCCACCAACTCCAGGATGGCGGCGTCCTCGCCGGCTTCGCTTTCCAGCGCTCTGAGCGCCTCCTGAAGACGCAAGCCCTTTTTGTACAAGGTTCGGTAAGCGTTGCGAAGTCTCATCTGCGCCTCGCTTTCGTATCCCAGCCGCCGAAGCCCCTCGGTGTTGATGCCGTGGGGCCGAGCCGGGTCTCCCGCCACCATCACCCAGGGCGGCACGTCCCGGCGTATGCAACTGCCCATCGAGGAAAAACTGCCCCGCCCGAGGCGGCAGAACTGATGCACCAGGGTGAATCCACCCAGGGTGGCTCCATCCCCGATCGTGACATGGCCGGCCAGCGACGCGCCGTTGGCGAACACCGCCTGATTGCCCACGATGCAGTCATGGGCGATGTGGACATAGGCCATAATCCAGTTGCCGTCGCCGATCCGGGTGACACCACCGCCTTCCTCGGTCCCGCGGTTGATCGTGACGAACTCCCGAATCGTGTTGTCCCGACCGATTTCCAGCCGGCTGGCTTCTCCGCGGTACTTTTTGTCCTGCGGAATTTCGCCCACCGAAGCGAACTGGAAAACCCGCGTACCGGCCCCGATATGCGTCTCGCCGCGGATCACCGCATGGGGTCCAACCACGCAACCGGACTCCAGCGTGACACCGGCGTCAATCACGGCGTAGGGCCCCACTTCGACGTCGCTGGCCAGCGACGCCCCCGGGTCCACCGACGCGGTCGGATCGACACCCGTCACGATTCCCTCATGGTGCAGCGGATACCGGCACTCGCCGCGACCACGTCATCCACGCGGGTCTCGGCCTGAAAAAGCCAGATACCTCGGACCACCCGCTCCAGGGTAGCGGTCATTCGAGCGGTTTCTCCCGGCTCTAGTGGGCGCTTGAAGCGCGCGTTGTCCACCCCCACCAGGTAGAAAAGCGGCGCCTCCGGTGGCAACTCAGCATTGGGATCCGCTTCCCGGGTGACGAATGCCAGCAGCCCACAGCACTGGGCCATGGACTCCACCAGCAGCACGCCGGGCATGATGGCCTTGACCGGAAAATGACCCGTGACCCAGGGCTCATTGGCGGTGACCTGTTTGATGCCCACCAGGCGCTCGCCGGGCTCGTAATCGACAACCCGGTCCACCAGCAGGAATGGATAGCGGTGGGGTAACCGCCGCCGGATGTCTTCCAGATCAAGGGTTCGATTCTGACTCATTCATCATCCTTTCAAGCGCCTTCTCGAGGGCATCAATCCGTTTTGCCATGGCATCCAGCTGACGGAAGCGGACCGCGTTGCGCCGCCATTCCCGGGCCGGCATCGCCGGAATACCCGAGGAATAGACTCCCGATTCGGACACATTGCCGGTGACCATGGCCATGCCCGTGAAAGTCGTCCCCGGAGCAATATCCAGATGCCCTGCCATCCCCACAGCGCCCGCGATGGTACAGCAACGGCCGATACGAGTGCTCCCGGCGATGCCGGAACAGGCGGCGATGACGGTGTGCTCCCCCAGTTGGACGTTATGAGCGATCTGAACCAGGTTGTCGATCTTGCAGCCGTCGCCAATGACGGTGTCGCTCTGGGCGCCCCGGTCAATGGTGGTGTTGGAGCCGATATCCACGTCGTCACCAATCACCACTCGTCCGAGCTGCGGGACGGCCTCCCAACGCTCGCCGTCCGGCGCAAAGCCGAAGCCTTCGCCGCCAATCACCACACCGGGATTGATCCGTACTCGGGCCCCCAGCTGGCTGGCCGCCCGAATGCAGGCATTGGCCCCGATTCGGCAGTTGGAGCCGATCTGGACGTCCGCCTCCACCACGACGCCGGGATCGAGAATGCAGCCTTCACCGATCCGGGCTCCGGCGCCGACATGGACACCGGGAGAAATTTCCGCCGTGGGGTGGATAACGGCGGTGGCATGCACGTCGGCACTGCCGCTGACCCCGGCAACCGCCTGTCGGGGCGGATGAAGCACCCACACGGCACGCGCGAAGGCGAGATAGGGATTGTCCGTAAACAGCGCCGCCACCCCGGCTGGCATCCCCTCGATATCCGGGGGCACAAAAACGCCGGCGGCCCGAGTGGTGGCCAGGGCCGGATAATACCTGGGGTTGGCCAGAAAACTGACCGCGTCGGGTCCGGCCTCATCCAGTGGTGCCACTCGGGTGACGGGGAGATCCGGGTTACCGTCCAGACGACTGCCGGTTACTTCCGCAATCTCCCTCAGCGAACGAGTGTGACGAGGCGTTGGCTGGCTCACCATTAGCCGCCATTGTCCTGCTGCTGCTCGTACTGCAGCCTCAGCCGTTCAATGATGCGATCGGTAATGTTGATCGCGTCACTGGCAAAGACCACGCCATCACTCACCACCAGGTCGAAATTGTTCTCTTCGGCAAACTCTTCCACGGTCCGCAGAATCCGGCGCTGAAGCTGTCCCAGCGACTCATTGCGTCGCATGTTGAAGTCTTCGCGAAAGGCATCCTGCTGACGTTGGATCTGGCGTCGCCGGGTGACGATTTCCCGCTGCAGTTCCTGCTGGATGTCCTGATCGAGGGTCAACCGTTGCTCAGCGAGGCGATCCTCCAGCCGGCGAAGCTCGTCCTGCATCTCGACGATGGCCTCATCCCGCGGCGCGAACTCCTCCTGCAGACGTTCTCTGGCCGCATCCGCCTGCGGGGCTTCGTCGGAGACCCGTCCCGGGTTGACATAGCCGATGGTAATCGAGTCCCTCTCTTCCGTGGCGAGGACCGTGGTGGGCAGGCTCAATCCCAGAGCCAACCCCGCAGCGATGAGGCCAGCCACCCAACGGGCTGGCCCTCCACCGGCAATCAGGGTCCGGGCGATCATCATCTAGAAAAATGCTCCGATGGTGAATTGGAAGAACTGGGTGTCATCGCCGGACTCGGCGTTCAGGGGTTCCGCAATGCTCATCGTCAGCGGCCCGACGGGAGAATAGTAAATCAGGCCCAGGCCGGCCGCGAATCGCATGTCACTGACGGAAACGCTGTCGAATTCGTCAACCGTCGATCGATCCAGATCCCACACCTGGCCGCCATCAATGAAAACACTGGCCCGCAGGTTGCCACCGTCGTCCTCCATTGAGAACGGGAAGCGCAATTCCGAGCGGCCAAGAATCCGGAAATTGCCGCCGACGGACTCGTTATCCTCATCCTTAGGTCCCAGGGAGTTGCGGCGGTAACCCCGCACGGTACGAATGCCGCCGGCAAAGAAGTTCTCGTAGAAGGGCATGACCTCGGTGCCGCCGTAGCCACTGCCGTAGGACAGATCACCGTCCAGCACCAGTGTGAAGCGATCGCTCAGGGCAAAATAGCGTGCCTGCTCGTAACTCGCCCGGTAGTAAGTCAGGTCGGAGACCTCCGGGAGGGCAACATCAAACCGCAGTCGCTGACGGGCACCGTCGGTGGCGAATATGGCCCGGTCCCGTGTATCCCGGGTCCAGAACACGCTGGTTCGAATGGCCCGATTGCGGGAGCCCTCACGGTCAATTTCGTTGCGCAGGTAAGCGGTGGCGTCCGAAGGCAGATCGATATCGGTTTCGTCAAACTCCAGGTCCGCACCCACCCGATCATTGCTGGTCACCGGAATGCGATAACCGTAGCTGAAAGTGGCCTGTTGGAGCCCATAGTCGGTGAGGTCGCGCTCACCCGCATCCCGGTCGCGGTAGGCCAGTGCAAAGCGCCGGTCAATGCCGCTTCGGGTGTGGTTGCGATCCAGGTAGCTGATCCGGTAGAGCGTGTCGGAGTCGTCGCTGTTGGCCACGAACTCCGCCCGGTCCCCCGTGCCCAGGACATTATCCTGCTGGAGACCCAGGTTGAGGATCACGCCCTGATCACTGCCGAAGCCAACACCGGCGGTCAGGCTCCCGGAGAGCCGTTCAGTGGTCTCAACCTCCACATCGACCTGATCGTCGGTGCCGGGCACCTGGGGCGTACTGATTCGCACATCCCCGAAAAAGCCGGTCCTCCCCAGGCGTCGTTCCGATTCTCTGAGGTCGGTGGTGGAGAGCCAGCTCCCCTCAAGCTGGCGCATTTCGGTTCGGATGACGTCATCCCGAGTGGTCTCGTTGCCGGTGATACGGACCCGGCGGACATAGACCCGGCTGGCGGGGTCAACGAAGAAGGTCAGGTCCACCGCCCGATCCGCTTCGCGGATTTCGGGGACCGGGTTGATTCTCGCGAACGCATAGCCCTGTTCGCCCAGCTTGTCGCGAAGGGCTGACACCGTCCGGGTGATGCCCCGCTGGGTGTAAATGTCGCCTGACCGGACCTCCAGCAGCTCGCGAAGCTCCGCCTCACTGAAAATGAGTTCACCGGCCAGCGACACGTCGCCCACGGTGTACTGCGGCCCCTCATCCACGTTGACCGTGATATGGATGCGCTGTCGATCTGGACTGATCGTTACCTGAGTGGTCTCGATGTCAAAACCGGCATAACCCCGGTCCCGATAGAAGGCCCGCAGGCTGTCCAAATCCGCAGAAAGTCTCTCGCGGGAGTAGCGATCGCGATCGGAGAGGAACGCCCACCAGGGACGCGGGCCCATGCGGAACTGATCACGCAGGATTTCGTCCGAGAAACTCTCGTTGCCAATAAAGCGGATCGGCTGGACCGAAGCCGGCTCACCCTCTTCAATATCGATGCGGATGCTGACGCGGTTGCGTGGCAGCGGCGACACGGTACTTTCGATGGAGACATCGTAATAGCCACGGGCGAAGTACTGCTGCTCCAGCTCCCGTTCAATGCGCTCCAGCAGCGGCCGCTCGAAGCTCTGACCCTCCCCCAGGCCCGTGTCTCGAAGGCCCTCCCTCAAGCGGTCACTGTCGAGTTCGTCGTTGCCGGTAAACTCAATCTGGGAAATGGCCGGGCGTTCCTCCACGGCGATGATGAGCGTATTGCCGTCCCGCAGCACCCGAACATCATCAAAAAAACCGGTATCGAACAGCGAGCTGACTGCATCCGCCGTGGCGGCTGCGTCGACCTCATCGCCGGGCTCCAGCGGCAGGTAGTTGAGAACGGTGCCCTCGGCAATCCGCTCCAGCCCCCGAATCCGGATTTCTTCGACGGTGAACGCATCGGCCACCGTGGCAACGGCCAGAAGCGCCAGGCCCGCTAATGTTTTTCGCATGTGCTGCTGGTCTCTATCCCCCGCTGGTAAGCAGACGGAGGATATCGTTATAGAACGCCAGCGTCATCAACATTAATAGCAGGGCGATACCGATCTGCTGGCCAAACGCCTGAGCCGCCTCTGAAAGCGGACGTCCCCGCACCCACTCAATGAGGTTGTAGAGCAGATGCCCGCCGTCCAGAACCGGGATGGGCAACAGATTGATGATCCCGAGGCTGATGCTCACGATGGCGAGGAACTTGAGAAAGGGGTTGATCCCCAGGGAGACCGTTTCTCCGGCGTACTGGGCGATGTTGATCGGGCCACTGAGATTGCGGACCGACGCCTCGCCGATCACCATTTTGGTCAGCACTTCGACGGTCAGAGCCCCCGCCTGCCAGCTGGAGTCCAGAGCTCGAGGGATCGCGGCGAGGGGACCATGCCGCACCTCCCGGCGCATGTCCTCGAAGGTCCCCTCGGGGATGTCCGGTGTGACACCCAGCACACCCCGCCGCGCTGCTCCGTCACCGCGGGCCTGCAGGGTAACGGTAACCGTGCGCTCGCCCCTAACCCCGGTAACCACCACTGGCACTTCCTCGCCGGGGCGATCGCCAACCGCCTCCACCAAATCCGCCCAGTCCGTGGTGGGCTCGCCGGCGACGCTGAGAATCCGCTCGCCCGACTGCAGGCCGGCTTCGGCGGCGGCACCGCCCGGCACCAGCTCGTCAATCACCGGGGGGATCTGGGGACGCCACGGCTGGAAGCCGATTCGCTGCAGGGCTTCGCCTTCCTCATCCAGCAACCGCGCCTGCGACAGGTCCAGAACCCGCTCAAGACGCCGCCCGTCAGGGCGTTCCACAGCCACTTCGACGGCATCCCCGTCCGCCGAGCGGATAAGAGAAATAATGGCCTGATCCCATGCCTCGACCGTCCGACCATTGACCGCCAGGATCTCGTCGCCCTCCTCGAATCCCGCGGCTTCGGCCGGCGTGTCCGAGATCACCGGCCCAATCACCGGCTTCATTTCCACGGAGCCCGCCACGGCGATGACCCAGTACGCCAGGATGGCGAGTGCGAAGTTGAACACCGGGCCCGCCAGAATGATGGCGTTGCGGGCCCAGAGGGGCTTCTGGTTGAAGGCCATGTGACTTTCCGTCGAGGGCACCTCGGACTCGCGCTCATCCAGCATTTTGACGTAACCGCCCAGCGGAATGGACGCCACCACATATTCGGTGCCGTCCTTGCCAACCCGCTGGATCAGCGGCTTGCCAAAGCCGATGGAGAACCGGAGCACTTTCACGCCAACGCGGCGGGCCACCCAGAAATGTCCGAATTCGTGAACCGCCACGAGGATCCCGATGGCGAGGAGGAAACCGAGGATATTGATGAGCCAGCCGATCATGAGTGGTATTGCTCCAGAATGGCCGCCGCCCGCCGACGGGCCGTTTGCTCGTGGGCGATCAGCGAATCCAGATCGTCAAGAGAGTCCTGGTTCATAGACCCCAGGGTCTCCTCGATGATTCCGGCAATCCGATCGAATGCCAGCCTGTTCGCCAGAAAGGCATCAACGGCCACCTCATTGGCGGCATTCAGGGCGGCCGTACAGGCCGCCCCGGCAGAAAGCGCCTGTCGCGCCAGGTCCAGGCACGGGAAGCGCGCCGGATCCGGCGCCTCGAATTCCAGCGCTCCCAACTGCGCAAGATCCAATTCGGCCACACCGGCATCGATCCGATCGGGCCAGGCGAGTGCGTGGGCAATCGGCGTTCGCATATCCGGTAGCCCAAGTTGCGCCAGCAGCGAGCCATCGCAATAGCGGACCAGGGCGTGAACCAGGCTCTGTGGGTGAACCAGGACCTCAACCCGTTTACCGGAAATACCAAAAAGCCGTGCGGCCTCAATGACTTCCAGTCCCTTATTCATCATTGTTGCCGAGTCGACGGAAATCTTCCGTCCCATCGACCAGGTGGGGTGGGCGCAGGCTTCATCGACGGTCACATTCGCCAGCGTGTCCACCGGCCGGGTTCGGAACGGGCCGCCAGAGGCGGTCAGAACCAGCGCGGCAACGCCCTCCAGACTTCGCTGCGCGCCGCCGGCGCTCCCGAGGCACTGAAACAGCCCATTGTGTTCGCTATCGATGGGCAGCAGGGTCGCACCACTCTCTCTGGCGGCGGCAATGACCAGATCACCCGCCACCACCAGCGCTTCCTTGTTGGCAATCAGCACCCGTTTTCCGGCACTGGCAGCGGCTAGACAAGACGCCAGCCCGGCGGCGCCGACGATCCCCGCCACCACGGTGTCCACCGCGTCACTGGCGGCCACCTCGGCAATGCAGCGCGACCCGGCGAGAACCTCAATGGAGGCACTGGCGCCCAGCGCCGCCTCGAGCTCCCGCGCGGCCGCCTCGTCAGCCATCACGGCAATTCGGGGCTGGAACTGGTGGCAGAGGGCCGCCATTTTTTGAGTGTTGCCATTGGCGGTCAGCGCCGTGACCCGGTAACGCTCCGGGTGTCGCTGCACCACGTCGAGCGTACTTTCGCCGATGGATCCGGTGGCACCCAGAATCGCCAGCCTTTGCAATGGCGCACTCACCCTTCCAGCACCATGACACCGATCGCCATCACCGGTGCCCCCGCCAGCAGCGCATCAACACGATCAAGGATACCGCCATGACCTGGCAGAACCTGGCCGCTGTCCTTGGCACCGGCCCATCGCTTGAGGAGGCTCTCGGTCAGGTCACCCACCACCGAAGCGGCTACCACGATGACCCCCAGGAGCATGAGTGCCGGCGTTGAGGGCAATACCAGGCCCATCCCTCGACCCAGTCCCACGAGGAGCACCAGCAGGCCGACGGCGAGCAAAGCCCCACCGGCCACCCCCTCCCAGGTCTTTTTCGGGCTCAATGCCGGGGCCAGGGGAACGCGTCCAAAATGCCGGCCGGCGAAGAAAGCGCCGATATCAGCGCCCCAGACCAGCAGGAAACACAGCGTCAGCCAGAACGGCCCGCTATCCGGTTGGCCATGCAACGCCACCAGACCCAGCCATGCCAGCACCAGCGTGACGGCGCCACTGCCCAATCGGACGTTGCGGCTGGGGGCTGCCAGATCCGGCTGGCGGGACCGCACCGTGAGCACCGCGAGCATACCGAGCCACCAGGCGCCGGCCGGCAGGGCCCAGGCTTCGATGCCCGCCGGCCGAGCGGCGCCCAGTGTCCACAAAACCCCGAGGAGCGCACCCACGGCAGCCGCAAAAATAGCCTGGTCATTGCGACGTTTCAGGCCACTGAGCGCTGCCCACTCCCAGGCGGCCCAGGCACTGATCACGGCCAGGAGCAGCCCCAGCCAGGCGGTTGGTAGTGTCCAGACCAGCAGCAATGCCACCGCAGCCAGTGGAACCGCCGTAAGAACCCGCTTTTTAAGCATCGTGCTGGAGATCGTCGGCAGCCCGAACGCCACCGAAACGGCGTTGCCGTCCGGCAAACCACTCAAGGGCCGCCCGCATTTCGTCCGCGCGAAACGCCGGCCAGAGCACCGGAGTGAAATACATTTCAGTGTAAGCCAGATGCCACAGGAGGAAGTTGCTGATCCGCTGCTCGCCGCCGGTCCGGATGAAAAGATCCGGGTCGGGCAGATCCCCGAGGCAGATCCCGGACTGCAGCGTCGCTTCGTCAATATCCTCGGGGTCCATGTCGCCACGCAGACACGCCTGCGCCAGATGCTTTGCTGCCTGGGTCAGATCCCAGCGGCCGCCGTAGCTGGCCGCGATGTTCAGCTGCATTCGCTGGTTGGAACGGGTGACCTGCTCAGCCCTGGCACAACGCTCTCGGAGCCGCTCGGAGAGGCGGCTGCGGTCTCCTATGACCTTGAGTCGGATGTCATTTTTGTGGAGGCGACCGGTTTCGCGATCCAGCATGCGCATGAACAACTCCATGAGCATGCCCACCTCTGATGGAGGGCGTTGCCAGTTCTCACTGCTGAAGGCAAAAAGCGTCAGCGCCCTGACCCCTTCCCGGGCACAGGTTTCCACCACCTCCCGGACGGACTCCGCGCCCACTCGGTGCCCCTGGTGCCGGGGTTCACCGTGTTCCTCGGCCCAGCGCCCATTGCCGTCCATGATGATGGCGACATGCGCGGGGACGGAATTGGTCGTCTCAGTCATGTGGTTCACCCCGAGAGCGGATGACCCTCACACGGACATCAACTCGTCTTCCTTGGCGGCAAGCAGATCATCGATGGCGGCGACGTTCTTGTCGGTCAGTTTCTGGATCCGGTCTTCGCCCTGCTTCTGCTCATCTTCCGTAATTTCTTTTTCCTTGAGCAACTGCTTGAAGTCGCTATTGGCATCCCGGCGTATATTGCGCACGGCCACCTTGGCCTGTTCACCCTCGGCGCGTACGACCTTTACCAGATCCCGGCGCCGTTCCTCCGTCAGCGGAGGGAGCGGGATGCGGATCGTGGTGCCCGCCGTATTGGGGGTGAGCCCGAGGTTCGATTCGAGAATGGCCTTTTCGACGGTCTGAATCATGCTCTTCTCGAACGGGGTCACCAGCAGGGTGCGAGAGTCACCCACCGCCACCGAGGCCGCCTGGTTCAGGGGCACTTCGGTGCCATAATAGCTGACGGTTACCTGATCCAGCAGGCTGGTCTGGGCCCGGCCGGTGCGGATTTTCTGAAGATCCTGATTGAGGCTCTCCACGCTTTTCTGCATCCGCTGATCGGCATCTTTTGCGATTTCTTCAATCATGGGCAGTTATCCCCGATCCACCCGGGTACCGACGCTCTCGCCTTCGACGATGCGCCCGAGCACCCCGGGCTGGTTAATGTCAAAAACCACAATCGGCATGTTTTGATCCCGGCACATGACAATGGCGGTGGCATCCATCACGGACAGGCGGTCATCCAGGACCTGATCGTAACTCAGACGATCATAGCGCCGGGCGTTGGGATCCAGCACCGGATCCGCGGAATAGACTCCGTCCACTTTGGTGGCCTTGAGCATGAGATCCGCGCCGATTTCCACGGCCCGCAGACTGGCCGCCGAGTCGGTGGTGAAAAACGGGTTGCCGGTGCCGGCCGCCAGAATGACCACCCGCCCTTTCTCGAGGTGTCTGACCGCCCGGCGGCGGATGTAATCCTCGCAGACCTGGTTGATCTTGATGGCGGACATCACCCGGGTGAAGACCCCTTCGCGCTCCAGGGCATCCTGCATGGCGAGACCATTCATGACCGTGGCCAGCATGCCCATGTGGTCTGCGCTGATGCGGTCCATGCCGGCGGCGGCCAGCCCCGCCCCGCGGAAAATGTTGCCGCCCCCGATGACCAGCGAAACCTGGACACCGCGGTCCACCAGCGCCCGAACCTCCGCGGCCAAACGCCGCAGCACTTCCGGATCGATGCCGTAGTCGGCGGTGCCCAGCAGGGCTTCACCGCTGAGCTTGAGCAGAATGCGCTGGTAGACCGGATCAGCCATGGCCAGAACTCAGCCGCCCTTGATGGTTGCGGCCACTTCCTCCGCGAAGTTCTCTTCCCGCTTCTCGATGCCCTCGCCCACTTCCAGGCGAGCGAACCGGACAACCCGAGCGCCGCGATCCTTGAGCAGGGCCTCGACGGTCTGGTCGGGATCCTTCACGAACGGCTGGCCCAGCAGGGTGATTTCCGCGAGCCACTTCCGTAGCCGCCCTTCCACCATTTTCTCGATGATTTCCTGAGGCTTGCCGGATTCCTGTGCCTGCGCGATGAGGATCTCCCGCTCCTTGGCGGCGCGGTCCTCGGGCACGTCGTCAACACTGACGCACACCGGCCGGGAAGCTGCGATGTGCATGCACAGGTCCCGTCCCAGGGACTCATCGCCACCTTCCAGCTCGATTAGCACACCAATGCGGCTGCCATGCAGGTAATGATGGATCTGGCCGGCTTCGCAGGCATAGCGCTGAAAACGCCGCACCTGGATGTTTTCACCAATGCGGGCCACCAGTTCTTTCTGGGCGGTCTGAATGTCTTCGCCGCCCGGCTCCAGCGGCATCGCCAGCAACGCACCGATGTCGGTGGGGTCATCCTCGAGAATGCGGGCCACGACCCTGCCGGCAAATTCCTGGAAATCGTCGCCGTTGGCGACAAAGTCCGTCTCACTGTTGATCTCGACAATGGCCCCGGTGCGGCCATCTTCACCGATGGATGCCACGACGGCGCCTTCGGCGGCCACGCGATCAGCCTTCTTGTCGGCCTTGGCGAGGCCACGCTTCCTCATGAATTCGACCGCGGCGTCCATGTCGCCTTCGGTCTCAACCAGCGCCTTCTTGCACTCCATCATGCCGGCGCCGGTGCGCTCACGCAGCGTTTTAACGTCTTGTGCGGTAATCGCCATGAATCAATATTCCTCTGTCCTTTGCGGATCGACTAGCCGTTCGTCTTCGGCGCCTCGGCGGCACTGTCGGCCGGCGCACTGGCTTCCGGGGCTTCAGGAGCCTCGGCTTTGGTCGCGGTCTCCGATTCGGTGTCGGCGGCGGCTTCATCGGCGGACAGCTCCACGAACTCGTCATCAGCGCCGGTGGCCTGTGAAGTCGCCATGCGGGCATCGACGATGGCATCCGAGGCACCGCGGAGGTAAAGCTGGATGGCCCGAATGGCGTCATCATTACCGGGAATCACGTAATCCACTTCGCGAGGACTGTTGTTGGTGTCCACCACAGCAACCACCGGAATGCCCAGTTTGCGGGCTTCCTGGACGGCGATTTTCTCGTAGCCGACATCGATGACAAATAGCGCGTCTGGCGGTGTTTCCATGTCGACGATGCCGCCGAATGCCCGCTCCAGCTTGTCCATCTCCCGCTGCAGGGACAGCACCTCGCGCTTGCCCAGTTTGTCGAAGGTGCCGTCGTTCTTCTGCTCCTGGAGTTCTTTGAACCGCCGAATGGAGCGCTTCACCGTCCGGAAGTTGGTGAGCATGCCGCCGAGCCAGCGGTGGTTCACGTAGGGCATGCGGCAACGCTGTGCCTCGTCACGGACCGCATCCCGGGCAGCCCGCTTGGTGCCCACAAACATGATTCGGCCGCCATTGGCCGCCAGACTGCCGAGGTAGTTCAGCGCTTCCTGATAGAGCGGCAGGCTCTTTTCCAGATTGACGATGTGGATCTTGTTGCGCTCGCCGAAGATGTAAGGCGCCATCTTCGGGTCCCAGTAACGGGTCTGGTGGCCGAAATGAACGCCGGCCTCCAGCATCTGTCGCATGGTCACTTTGGCCATGGTTGAAGTCTCCTTGTATCGGGTTAGGCCTCCATGCACCCGCAGTCGACAACCCCCTGGGGGGCACCCCGCCAACCGTGTCGGTGCATGTGTGGAATTTTGATTGCATTGCCCTAAGGGCGCCGCGTTTATACCATAGCGGGCTTGCGTGAACAATTTGCGAGCGCGGCGGCTTCACTGCCCAAACCCTTTTCCAAGGCGACTGACTGGCATCATGACCATCTCCCTCAAAACCCCCGACGAAATCGAGGCAATCCGTGCCGCCGGCCAGCGGGCCGCCGCCGTGCTCGACATGATTGGCGAGCACGTTCGCCCGGGGGTCACCACCGGCGAGCTGGACCGGCTATGCCATGAGTACATCGATTCCCTGGGCTGTACACCGGCGCCCCTGAACTACCGCGGTTTCCCAAAGGCCACCTGCATTTCGGTCAACCACGTCATCTGCCACGGGATTCCGGGCTCGAAAAAGCTCAAGCGCGGAGACATTCTGAACATTGATGTCACGGTCATCTTCGAGGGCTGGCACGGTGACACCAGCCGCATGTACTACGCTGGCGAGCCTGGAATCCAGGCACGGCGGGTGGCCGAGGTGGCGCGCGAAGCCATGCAGGCCGGCATTCGGGCTGTGCAACCCGGCGCTCACCTGGGGGATATCGGCCATGCCATTCAAAGCCTCGCCGAGGGGGCGGGCTTTTCCGTCGTCCGCGAGTACTGTGGACACGGCATCGGCCAGGGCTTCCACGAGGAACCTCAGATCCTGCACTACGGACGGCCGGGGACCGGCATTGAGTTAAAGCCCGGCATGACCTTCACGGTGGAGCCGATGATCAACGCCGGCAAACCTCAGACCCGCCTGCTGGGAGACCAGTGGACCGTGGTGACCAAGGATCACAGCCTGTCCGCTCAGTGGGAGCATACGGTGGCGGTCACGGCAGGCGGGGTCGACATTCTGACCCTGAGCGCTGATCACTGACGTGGCAACGCTCCCTTCCGAAACCCAGACCTCGCCCATCGACCGGCAACTGCTGGATCTAATCGATCTTGATCACCGTCTGGCGGCGGGCGCCGATATTACCGAAGCCCTCCGCGGCGCCCTGTCCGAGGCCGATGAAACCCTCGCAGCGCGTTTCCTGGAGGGCACGCCGGCGGCGACACTGGTCCCCCAACGGGCGGCGGTCATGGACGCCATCGTCATCCGACTCTGGCGTCACACCACCGGCTCGGCGGGTCAACGCGCTGCGGTCGTGGCCGTGGGCGGTTATGGCCGCGGCGAATTGCACCCTGCCTCAGACACCGACCTGATGGTACTGGTACCCGAGGTCGCCGATGCAGACCTGGAGGACCGCCTTCGCGACTTCATTACTTCTCTCTGGGACGTGGGGGTGGAAGTCGGACACAGTGTTCGCACCGGCGAGGAATGTCGCGTTGAGGCCGAAAAAGACATCACCGTGGCGACCAACCTGATGGAGGCCCGACTGCTGGCGGGCAACGAAGCGTTGTTTCATGACATGGAGGCCGCCACCAGTCCGTTCCAGGTCTGGCCCGGTCCCGCCTTCTTCGAAGCGAAATGGGCCGAGCAGCAGGCCCGGCACCAGCGCTACCACGACACTGCCTACAACCTGGAACCGAACCTCAAGGAAAGCCCCGGCGGGCTTCGCGATATTCACATGATCGGCTGGGTGGCCAAGCGGCATTTCAACGTCGCCTCACTAGCCGGGCTGGTGGAACTGGGGTTTCTCAGCGAGACGGAATTCGAAGCGCTGCGACATGGCACCCACTTCCTCTGGGACGTGCGTTTCGCCCTTCATCTGCAGGCCGGGCGCCGGGAAGACCGGCTGCTCTTCGAGCATCAGACCGACCTCGCCCGTCAGTTCGGTTACAAGGACACCGAGCACACCCTGGCGGTCGAGCAGTTCATGCAGCGCTACTACCGCACGATCATGCACCTCAATCGACTTAACGAGATGCTGCTACAGCTCTACCAGGAGTCGATTCTGTATGCCGATGACGGCGAGAAACCGCGACTGATCAACAAGCGCTTTCAGGTCAAGCGCGGTTTTATTGAGGTCACCCATCGAAGTATCTTCAACCGCTATCCCTTTGCCATGCTTGAGCTTTTTCTGCTCATGCAGCAACACCCCGAGATCCGGGGGATTCGGGCTTCAACCGTGCGGCTGCTGCGGGAGAATCGGGATCGGATCAATGTCGATTTCCGGTCGGACCTGAGGGTCCGCAGCCTGTTCATGGAGATATTCCGCCAACCTTTGGGCATTACTCACGCGCTTCGCCGCATGCACGGCCACGGCATCCTGGGGCGCTATATTCCGGCGTTCGCGGAGATCACCGGACGCATGCAGTACGACCTCTTTCACGTCTACACCGTCGATACCCACACACTGATGGTGATTCGCAACCTGCGTCGCTTCGCGCTGGCGCTGGATGGCGAAGACAGTCGGCTGCTTGAACAGATTCATGCACGGCTTCCGAAACCGGAGCTGGTGTATCTGGCCGGCCTGTTCCACGACATCGCCAAGGGGCGGGGCGGCGACCACTCCGAGTTGGGTGCCGAGGATGCCTACCAGTTCTGCCTGGAGCACGGACTCTCGCGGTACGACTGCCGGCTGGTGGCCTGGCTGGTGCGCAAACACCTGCGCATGTCGATGACGGCCCAGCGCCGGGATATCAGCGACCCGGACGTGATCGAGGCGTTCGCCGCGGAAATGGGCGATCACACCCATCTGGACTATCTCTACCTGCTGACCGTTGCCGATATCCGGGCGACGGATCCGAAGCTCTGGAACAGCTGGCGCTCGGCCCTGCTGAGAGAGCTCTACAGCCGCACCAGCCGGGCGCTGCGCCGGGGCCTCGGGGAGTCCGTGGATCAGGATGAGTTGATTGAAGAAGCCCAGGCCCGGGCGCGAGTGCTGTTACGGCGGGACGGCCTGCACCATATGACCGTGCGCTCCATCTGGCGGCATTTCACCCCGGATTATTTCCTCCGCTATACCCCGGAGGAAGTGGCCTGGCACACCGCGGCGATTCACTCGGCGGGCAGCGCGGCCCATGAGCCCCTGATCCTGATCGAGCCGGGCACCCGCCGGGGCGGCACGGAGGTGTTCATCTACACCCGCGATCAGGCCAACATCTTTGCCCTTGCCGTGTCAGCGTTTGACCAGTTGGGCCTGGACATTCAGGACGCGCGGATCATCACCACCACCAATGGATACACGCTGGACAGTTTCCTGGTGCTCGATGAGCGGTTGGCCGACGACACCATGGATGATGATCGTCTAACCACAATCCGTGCCACCCTCACCGACAACCTGCAGCGCTCAGCGCCCCAGGAGCCGGCCAATCGGGGCTTGCCGCGACGGCTTCGGCACTTCAGCACCGATACGCAGTTGGACTTTGCGGACACTGACAGCAGTGGGCGGACCCCGCTGGAAATGATCACCGGTGACCAGCCCGGCTTGCTGGCGCGGGTGGGCCAGGTATTTGCCCGCCACGGAGTCCGGGTTCAGAACGCCAAGATCGCGACCATTGGCGAGCGCGCCGAAGACGTTTTCTTCCTCACCGATGCCGAGAGCCAGCCCCTGTCGCGGGGACTGCGCCAGCAACTTCGGGGCGATCTCCTGGCGCTTTTCGAGGACGACGCCGATGTCATGCGCCGCGGGGACGGTGTCTAGTCATGGCCGTGATCGGTAACCCCGGCCTGGCCGAACTGGCGCCCTATCCCTTCGAACGGCTGAGGGCGCTGCTGGCGGACACCAAGCCCCCCGCCGACCTTGAGCCGGTGCGTCTGTCCATTGGCGAGCCCCAGCACCCGGTGCCCCCCCTGATTACCGACGCGCTGAAAACCGGTGTGGCGGAAAGCCTCGGCCGCTACCCGGCCTCCGCCGGCAGCGGCGAGCTCAGGGAAACCATCGCCAGCTGGATTCGTCAACGATATGCCCTGCCCGATCAGGCGATGTGCGCCGAGCGGCATGTGCTGCCAGTGGCCGGCACCCGGGAAGCCCTGTTTGCGGTGACACAGGCCCTGCTGGATCCCGCCCGTCGCCCGCTGGTGCTGATGCCCAACCCGTTCTATCAGATTTATGAGGGCGCTGCCTGGCTGGCCGGTGGCGCGCCGGTGTACTTGAACACCTGGGCCGATGGACAAGGGCTCCCGGATCTCGATGCCGTCAGTGAGTGCACGTGGGCGCGATGTGGCCTCATATATCTCTGCAGCCCGGGTAACCCCGGCGGACAAGTCATTCCGCTGGGCTTCTGGAAACGTCTGTTTGCGCTACAGGATCGGCATGGCTTCGTGATCGCCGCGGACGAGTGCTACAGCGAACTTTATCGGGATGAAAACCAGCCGCCGTTGGGATTGCTGGAAGCCTGCCGGCAGTCGGGCCGTGATGACTTCAACGGTTGCCTGGTCTTTCATAGCCTTTCCAAGCGATCCAATGCGCCCGGTCTACGGGCCGGCTTCGTCGCCGGCGACGCCCGGTTGATCAGCCATTTTGCGCGCTACCGGACTTATCAGGGCTGCGCCCTGCCGCTCCATAGCCAGGACGCCGCGATGGCCGCCTGGCGCGATGAGGCCCATGTGCTTGCCAATCGTGACGCCTATCGGGAGAAATTCCGGCTGGCGTCCGCCCGGCTTCAAGGCATCGCGCCCTATGAAGAGCCCGCCGCGGGTTTCTACGTCTGGCTGCCGGTGCCGGGGGGTGACGAGGAGGACTTCACCCGTCGGCTGTATGCGGCCCGGGGGGTCACCGTGCTTCCGGGCCGGTATCTGTCTCGACCCACCGAGCAGGGCGACCCGGGAGCCGGGCATGTCCGGCTCGCACTGGTGGCGCCGTTGGGCATCTGCGAGGATGCCTTGAACAGAATTCGCGATTTTCTGACCCATCAATATTGACGGAGAAATGCTGCATGACCTCGCCCCAGGCCGTTATCGAACAAGCCTTTGAACGCCGGACGGAGCTGACCCCTGAGAATGTTGCCCCGGAAATACGGGAAGCGGTGGAGGCGGCTCTGTCCCAGCTGGATCGGGGCGAGGCCCGAGTCGCGGAGAAAAAAGAGGGGCAGTGGCAGGTCAATCAGTGGCTCAAAAAGGCCGTGCTGCTCTCCTTTCGACTCACCGCCAATCAGCGCCTGCGGGGCGGTGAGACGGACTACTTCGACAAGGTTGCTCTGAAGTACGCGGATTACAACAGCCAGGACTTTGAGGCCGACGGCGTTCGCGTGGTGCCGCCCGCGGCGGCCCGCCGGGGCTCCTATATCGCCCCCGGCGTGGTGTTGATGCCCTCGTATGTCAACATCGGCGCGTATGTCGACACCGGTACCATGGTGGACACCTGGGCCACCGTGGGTTCCTGCGCCCAGATTGGGCGTAACGTCCACCTGTCCGGCGGAGCCGGAATCGGTGGCGTGCTTGAGCCGCTGCAGGCCGGCCCGACGATTATCGAGGACGATTGCTTTATCGGTGCCCGCTCGGAGATTGTCGAAGGGGTCATCGTCCGGGAAGGCGCGGTGATTTCCATGGGCGTGTTCATTGGCCAGAGTACCAAGATCTACAACCGCGAAACCGGTGAAGTGACATTTGGTGAGGTTCCGCCAGGGGCGGTGGTGGTGCCTGGCAGCCTGCCCTCCACCGACGGCAGCTACAGCCTGTCCTGCGCCGTCATTATTAAACAGGTGGATGCCAAAACCCGCAGCAAAGTCGGGCTGAATGAGCTCCTGCGGCCGTGATTCCCGCGGGTGATGTCCTCGGCCTGACCGAGGCACTGGTCCGTCGAGCATCCGTGACCCCCCGGGATGAGGGCTGCCAGGCCCTCATCGGTGAGCGCCTGGAATCGGTGGGATTCCGCCTCCATGACCTCTCCCGGGGAGCCGTCAGCAACCTGCTCGCCCTGCGAGAAGCGGATGCGGCGTCAGATGCCGCTACAGGTCCGGTGCCGCTGCTGCTGTTCCTTGGGCACACCGATGTGGTGCCTCCCGGCCCCCTCGAGCAGTGGCAGACACCACCCTTTGAGCCAACACACCGAAACGGGATGCTCCACGGACGCGGCACCGCGGACATGAAAGGCAGTGTCGCCGCATGGGTCACCGCCTGTGAGCGGTACCTGACCGCCACCTCCTCGTGTCCTCTCAGGCTCGGGGTGCTTCTCACCAGTGATGAGGAAGGCCCGGCGCAGGATGGCATTCGGGCCGTGGCGCCCGCCCTGCCCGATCTGGTGGGCGAAGTGGACTGGTGCCTGGTCGGGGAACCGAGCAGCCACCAGCGAATCGCGGACACCATTCGAGTGGGCCGGCGGGGCTCGCTCAGCGGGGCCATACGCGTTCCCGGCCGTCAGGGTCATGTCGCTTACCCGGAGCAGGCAGACAATCCCATTCATCGACTGGCGCCTTTTCTGGCAGCACTCGGCGCCGAGGTCTGGGATGCCGGTACGGAGCTGTTCCCCCCCACCAGTCTTCAGATCACCGGCATCGATGCGGACACCGACGCGGGTAATGTCATCCCGGGCGGCGCCAGCGCCCGTTTCAACATTCGATTTTCCCCGGCGCTGGATGCCGAGGCCATCCAGAGGCGGATCGAAGCCATCCGACTGGCCGAGGCACCCGCGGCTTCCATTGACTGGCACCTGTCGGCGGAACCCTTTGAGAGCCAGCCCGGACCGCTCCGGCAGGCGGTGGAGGAGGAAGTGGCAGACTGCCTGGGCGCTAGCCCCCACGCCAACACCGCCGGCGGGACCTCCGATGGCCGTTTCATCGCACCACTGGGCGCAGAAGTCGTCGAGCTGGGACCCGTGAACGCCACCATCCATCAAATCGACGAGCGGGTGGCCGCGGCAGACCTGGAGACCCTGACCCGCCTTTATGAAGGGATTATCAAAAGACTGTCGAGTGTTTCCCCGCCCGAGTGACGAGCTGTCGGGCGGCGGCGCGGCCGCTGTGCCAGGCCCCTTCAACCCGGCCATCGGCAACCCAGTCGCCGGCGCAGAGGATGTCATCACTTTCAATGAAACCCGCTGAATCGCCCAGCGGATTCCGGGCCTGGGCAAACCGCCAGCGATGCGCAATGCGCTCCTTGACGGACGGGGACCGCCGGATCAATTCGGAAAATGCCTCGGCCAGAAACTCCCCGGCGGCCTCCGGCGACCATTCGATGTTGGCTTCACTCCAGGCAGGGGTCGCATGCAGGGTCCAGATCTCGGGGCTATGAGGCCGCTGCGGCCGCGACCCCGCCCGTGCTATCCATCGAAGCGGCCCGCTGCTGGGGAAACCGGCGTCGACATCAATGTCCAGCGGGGTCTCCAGCACCAACCCCACGGACCAGCAGGGCTGCATGCGGGCAGTGCCCGCCGCGGTGGCCAGCATTGGCGTGGGCTCGGCCAGCAATGACTGGGCCTGTGGAGCCGGCGCCGTGACGATAACCGCGTCGAACTCGCCCAGGGTTTTGCCATGGCGCTCCCGCAGAACCCAACCGCCCAGCTCCCGGGTGATTTCACTGATCTGCACACCGGTTTCGAGGTAAAGCCCCTCTGCCATATGACGCGCCAGAGCGGACATCCGCGGCACTGCCACCAGGCGGATTTCCGGGCGGGCCGGCTGCCGCTCTGGCAGGACCATGGGCGTCACAGACCAGGGCGCGATGACTCCGGCGGATTGCCACTCGCTGACGGCCTCGCGGAAAGCCGGATCCCGCGCGGTGAAGTACTGCGCGCCAAGGTCCATCGGGCCGTGGGGAGTGCGCTTGCTCCCGAACCGCCCACCGGGGCCACGGGCCTTGTCGTACACGGTCACCGGCATGTCCGCCGCTTGTAGCTCGCGCGCGGCGGCCAGACCGGCAATTCCCGCTCCGATGATGGCGATGCGCATGAATGACTCCCTGCCTGCTCAGCGCACGGAATGGCGCAGGCCCAGCACATCCTCCATGTTGTAGAGGCCGGGCTTCTGCCCCATGAGCCAGCGTGCCGCTCGCAGTGCGCCCATGGCGAATGTGTCTCGACTCGAGGCCCGGTGAGTCAGCTCGATGCGCTCGCCCTCACCCGCCAGCATCACCGTGTGCTCACCGACAATATCGCCGCCTCTCAGGGTCTGAAAGCCAATGTCGCCGGGCTGCCGCGCGCCGGTGATGCCATCTCGACTTCTCACTCCACGAGTGTCCAGTGACACATTCCGCACCGCGGCTGCCGTCTCGCCCAATGCCAGGGCGGTGCCCGAGGGCGCATCCTGCTTGTGACGATGATGGGCCTCGACAATTTCGACATCGTAATCCTCGCCAAGTGCCCCGGCGGCCATGGCGACCAGTCGATGCATCAGCGTGATGCCGCTGCTGTAATTGGCGGCCTGAACCAGCGGCACCACCTCGCTCGCCTGCTGAATCGCGGCCTGCTGTGACCCGTTCAGTCCGGTGGTGCCGATCACCAGGGACACCCCCTCGGCCACTGCCGCGGCGAGGTTGGCATCCAGCGCCTCCGGCAGGGTGAAGTCGATGAGCACCGCACATTGCCGGGCGGCCTCCCGGGGGCCGTCAATGAGCGCGATCCCCGCACTGCCTGCGCCGGCGACCTCGCCGGCATCGTCTCCCACCCGCTCGCTGCCGGGCGGTACCACGGCGGCGCCCAGCTCTAGATCCGCTTCGTCCGCCAGTCTGCGAATGAGCGCCCGGCCCATTCTGCCGTCCGCTCCGAGAATGCCTACGCTAGTCATTGCCGAACTTCATCCCTTCAAAGAACTTTCGGACCGAATCCAGCCAGGAGCTGCCTCGGGGATTATGGTGCTCGCCATTCTTCTCAAGGGTGTCAGCGAGTTCCTCAAGCAGCTCCTTCTGCCGCTCGGTCAGGTTGACCGGTGTCTCCACCAGTACCCGGCAGAGCAGATCCCCCTGGGCGCCGCCACGCACCGGTTTCACGCCCTTGCCGCGGACCCGGAATACCTTGCCGGACTGGGTACCGGGAGGGATGCGCAGACTCACGCGTCCGTCCAGCGTTGGCACTTCAATCTCGCCGCCCAAAGCGGCGGTGGTCACACTCACCGGGATTTCGCACCGCAAATCGGCGCCATCCCGCGTGAAAATGGGATGCGAGCGCACGCTGACCTCCACATAAAGGTCACCGGCCGGTCCGCCATTCTCGCCGGGCTCGCCCTCGCCAGCGAGCCGGATGCGGTCTCCGGTATCAACACCCGCAGGAATTCGCACCTGCAGAGTTTTCTGATCGGGCACCATGCCGTCGCCACCACACTGACGGCAGGGATCGGAAATGATCTGACCGCTGCCGCCGCAGCGCGGGCACGTCTGCTGGATAGAGAAAAAACCCTGCTGGACCCTGACATCGCCATGGCCCTGACAGGTGGGGCAGGTTTCCGGCGTGCTGCCCGGGGCTGCCCCGCTGCCGTCACAGGCGGAACAGCGCACCTGGGTGGGAATGCGGATCTCGCGCTCCACGCCCTGCACCGCCTCTTCCAGGGTCACCTCCATGCGATAGCGCAGATCCGCGCCGCGAAAGGCCCGGGAGCCGCCACCCCGGCCGCCACCACCGCCAAAGATGTCCCCAAAGACGTCCGAAAAGATATCCGAGAAATCGGCACCGCCACGACCGAAACCGCCGCCGCCCGGGCCGCCGCCCGCACTCTGGTCCACACCGGCGTGACCAAACTGGTCGTAAGCGGCGCGTTTTTGCGGATCGCTGAGGACCTCGTAGGCTTCCTTGGCCTCCTTGAACTGCGTTTCCGCCTGTTCATCCCCGGGATTACGGTCCGGGTGATATTTCATGGCAAGCCGTCGGTACGCCTTTTTCAGATCGCTTTCCGAGGCGTTCTGAGAGACTCCGAGAATGTCGTAATAATCGCGTTTCGCCATGGTGCCCGTTCTGATGAGTTCTGCTGCAGGGTACCGGCCCCGTATTCAACGGCAAAGGCGCAGCGCCGTCGGGTCCGGCAAGGACCAGGCCCGACAGCCGGCTGCGCCCGGCGCGGTGACTTCGCTGGATGCGATCCGGAATTACTTCCGGTCGTCGTCCTTGTCGTTGTCGCGGACCTCTTCGAATTCCGCGTCCACCACGTCATCCTGCCTGGATGACTGGCCGTCACCGGCCGACTCGCCATCGGCCGCTCCGCCGGAAGAGGCGTCCTGGTAGAGCTTCTCGGCCAATTTGCCGGAGGCTTCCGCCAGAGACTGGGTCTTGGCGTCAATGGCGTCCTTGTCACTGCCCTTCATGGCCTCCTCGACCTCGGCAATGGCGTCTTCCACGGCCTTTTTCTCGTCCGCGGAGGCCTTGTCGCCGACCTCGTCCAGGCTCTTGCGGGCCGCGTGCACCAGGTTGTCTGCCTGGTTGCGCGCCTCCACCAGTTCCCGCGCCTTGCGATCCTCTTCGGCATGGGATTCGGCATCCGAGACCATGCGCTCGATTTCGTCCTCGGACAGACCGCTGGAGGCCCGAATCTGGATGGACTGCTCCTTGCCGGTGCCCTTGTCCCGTGCCGTGACATGAAGAATGCCGTTGGCATCGATGTCGAAGGTCACCTCGATCTGGGGGACGCCGCGGGGAGCCGGCGGGATGTCCTTGAGATCGAATTTACCCAGTGACTTGTTGTCCGCCGCCATCTCGCGCTCGCCCTGCAGGACGTGCACGGTGACTGCGCTCTGATTGTCTTCGGCGGTGGAGAACACCTGATTCGCCTTGGTGGGAATGGTGGTGTTCTTCTCGATGAGCTTGGTCATCACGCCACCCAGGGTTTCGATACCCAGAGAGAGGGGCGTGACGTCCAGCAGCAGCACATCCTTGACGTCACCGCCAAGCACGCCACCCTGAATCGCCGCACCGATGGCCACGGCCTCATCCGGGTTGACGTCGCGGCGCGGCTCCTTGCCAAAGAAATCCTTCACGGCTTCCTGAACCTTGGGGGTCCGGGTCTGACCACCCACCAGGATGACTTCATCGATTTCGCCGGCCTTGAGCCCGGCATCATTGAGGGCCACTTCGCAGGGCTTGATGGTCCGCTTGACCAGCCCCTCCACCAGGCTCTCGAGCTTGGCGCGGGTGAGCTTGAGGTTAAGGTGCTTGGGACCGGCCTGATCCGCCGTGATATAGGGCAGGTTGATCTCCGTCTGCTGCGCCGAAGACAGCTC
This sequence comes from Spiribacter sp. 2438, assembly GCF_009676705.1. Classification (GTDB taxonomy): domain Bacteria; phylum Pseudomonadota; class Gammaproteobacteria; order Nitrococcales; family Nitrococcaceae; genus Spiribacter. Next base: position 972,271 of record NZ_CP046046.1, read on the forward strand.
AATCTTGGCCTTCTCCGCGGCTTCTTTCAGGCGCTGCAGCGCCAGTCGGTCGCCGGAGAGATCAATTCCCTGATCCTTCTTGAATTCCGCAATCAGATAATCGATGACGGCCCGGTCGAAGTCTTCACCACCCAGGAACGTGTCACCATTGGTGGACAACACCTCGAACTGGTGCTCGCCTTCCACCTCGGCGATTTCGATAATGGAAACGTCGAAGGTGCCGCCGCCAAGATCGTAGACCGCCACTTTGCGATCACCGCCCTTTTTATCCAGCCCGTAGGCCAGGGCGGCCGCGGTGGGCTCATTAATGATCCGCTTGACCTCAAGGCCGGCAATTCGGCCCGCGTCCTTGGTGGCCTGTCGCTGGGAGTCGTTGAAATAGGCGGGAACGGTAATCACCGCCTCCGTGATTTCCTCGCCCAGATAGTCTTCGACGGTGCTCTTCATTTTCTGAAGCACCCGCGCCGAGATTTCCGGCGGCGCCATTTTCTTGCCGCGGACTTCAACCCAGGCGTCGCTGTTGTCCGCCTTGACGATGCTGTAAGGCATCTCGCGCACATCGCGCTGCACCACGTCTTCCTCGAACTTGCGCCCGATCAGACGCTTGATGGCGTGGAGGGTGTTTTCCGGATTGGTGACCGCCTGCCGTTTGGCCGCCGCCCCCACCAGGACTTCGCCGTCCTCGGTGAATGCCACCGTCGATGGCGTCGTGCGATCGCCCTCGGCGTTTTCGATCACGCGGGACGAACCGCCTTCCATAACGGCGACGCAGGAATTGGTGGTTCCCAGGTCAATGCCGATAATCTTTGCCATGGTGTCAAGCTCCTGTTCGAATCAAATTGAGTTGCTCGAAGACCTTTAGGCGCCCGGCGCGCTTTTCAAGGCCTGAATCAAAATCCGCGGTTAAGAATCCGCTGGCGCCTTCGCCACGATGACCATCGCCGGCCGCAGCAGCCGGTCTCCCATGCGATAGCCCTTCTGGACCACCGTCAGCACGGTGTTGGGCTCGGCATCCGTGGACTCCTGGGCCGCCATCGCTTCATGTTTTACGGGATCGAAGCGCTCGCCCTCGGGATTGATCGGCTCGATGCTGAATTTCTCCAGCGCCTGATCAAACATCCGCAGAGTCAGCTCGGAGCCCTCCGCCAGCTTTTCCACGGTGGCCTCCTCACCGCGAGCCGCCTGCACGCCCATCTCCAGACTGTCTTTGACCGCCAGCAGCTCCCCCGCCAGCTTTTCCAGCGCCTGCTGCCGGGCTTGCGCCACGTCTTTTTCGGCCCGCCGGCGCTGATTCTCCATTTCCGCCCGGGCCCGCAGGAACTGATTCCAGTTCTCCTCGGCACGGGCTTTTGCCTCATCAAGAGCAGCCTGCAGCGAATCGCTTTCGTTTTCGGCCGTCTCGTCCGTCTCCGCCGGGTCGATGGCTCCCGGCCGCTCAGTGGCATCCGCCGCGGATGATTCGGCTGCCTCCTCGCCCTCCGGTTTTTTCTTGCGATCGTCCTCGTTTTCGGTCATGTCCAATCTCCATGGCAATCCGGGCAGGCCAAAGCGGCACCTGCCCGTAAGCATTTCGTCTATCGAGAGAACTGGGGAATCAATGCTCGGATTTCAAGGCGTGTCCGAGCAATCGCGCTGTCACGTCCACGATGGGAATCACCCGGTCATATTCCATGCGCGTGGGTCCGATCACGCCCAGCACGCCCAACACCTGGTCATCGGTCTGATAGGTGGAGGTCACCAGGCTGACGCCGTCGAAGGCTTTGTAGCCGGATTCCTGGCCAATAAAGATCTGCACGCCGTCGGCGGAGAGACAGCGGTCCAGCAGATGCAATATGTCGCGTTTGCGCCCGAAGGCCTCGAAGAGCTCCTTGAGTTTTTCGACACTGGAGAGCTCGGCAAACGTCATCAGATTGGTCTCGCCGGCCATGACGAAATCGTCGCTGTCGGCATCGCCCTCGCGAAAGAGTTCATTGGCCACCTGGATCGCGGACGTCATTAATACGTTCATGTGCTGCTGATCCGCCTGCATGGCATCCAGCAGCCCCCGCCGCACGTCGCTGACGCTTTTGCCCGCAAATTCTGCGCTCAGGTAATTCGACACCTGCTGGAGCTCCGACTGGCTGTAATTCCGGTCGGTTTCGATCACCCGGTTCTGAACCTCGTGGTCGTTGAGCACCACGATGGAGAGAATCCGTTGCTCGGATAGCGGCAGGAACTCGATATGACGAATCGATCCGTAATCCCGCTTCGGCAGAGTCACCACACCCGCCAGATGGGTTAGCCCGGACAGCAGATTGGAGGCGGAGTCCACCAGTTCGCCCGCGTCCCTGCCTGCATCAAGACGGATCCGCAGCGCATCCGGGTCGAGCCCCTGTTCCGAGCGCACGTTGAGCAGCGAGTCCACGAAAAACCGGTAACCGCGATCGGTGGGAATCCGTCCGGCGGAGGTGTGAGGCGCCTGAATATAGCCCGCCTCCTCGAGATCCGCCATGACATTGCGGACCGATGCGGCGCTCAAGTCGAGGCCGGCTTCCCGGGTCAGGGCCCGAGACCCCACGGGCTGACCGTCGCGGATGTGACGATGCACCAGCGCCCGCAACAGGTATTGCGCCCGCTCGCTCAGTGGCTCATCGCCGGTTTGCCGAACCATTCAGTCCTCCAAGGTATTGGCACTCGTGCCGGTAGAGTGCTAATTGACGCTAACAACGCCCCTCGAAGCTGTCAATTTGTCACCTTCGTGCTAACTTGAAGGACACGGTAAAGGGAGCCCCAATGCAGCCGTTCCGTCATATCGCCATTACCGGCAAGCCCAATGATACCGCCGTGATCGAGACGATATCCGGCCTGGTCACGCATCTTGAAAATCGCGGCTGCACGGTGCATCTCGATGCAGGCATGGGCACCGGCATTACCGGAGTCCCGGCCCACGCTTCATTGGAGCAACTCACCGAAACCATCGATCTGCTCATTGTGGTCGGCGGGGATGGCACGTTCCTGCACGCGGCCCGGCGCATCGCCACGGCTGACATTCCCATGCTGGGGATCAATCGTGGCCGTTTGGGATTTCTGGTGGACGTGTCGCCGGATCGCTTCGATGAAATTGACGCGGTCATCGACGGCCGGGCTCAGATCGATGAACGGCTGATGCTCGAAGCCCGGGTCATGCACCGGGATGAAGTGGTTGCCCGATCCCTGGCGCTGAATGACGTCGTCCTGCAGAAGTGGAACACCTCCCGGATGATCGAATTCGATACCTGGGTCAACGGTGAGCCCTGTAACCAGCACCGCTCGGACGGGCTCATCATCACCACTCCAACCGGTTCCACGGCCTACTCCCTGTCCGGTGGCGGGCCGATCATGCATCCCGGCATCCATGCCCTCGCCATGGTCCCGATTTGCCCTCACACGCTGAGCAATCGCCCTCTGGTCGTCAGTGCCGACTGCGTCATTCAGGTCCGGGTGCAGTCCGCCGAGGTTGAGCATGTCCACATGAGTTGCGACGGTCAGACCAACCTGCCGCTGACCGAGGAAGGCTGTGTGGAAATTCGAGCGGCGTCTCACCAACTGCGACTTATGCACCCCCCGGGCCACCGCTACTTCGATATCCTTCGGGCCAAGCTGCACTGGGGGGATAGCTCGCGCCCATGCTGACTCACATCGGAATCCTCGACTTTGCCATTATTGAACGCTTGGAGATCGAGCTCGAATCGGGGCTGACGGTACTCACCGGCGAGACCGGCGCCGGCAAATCCATTCTCCTCGACGCACTGGGACTCTGCCTCGGTGACCGGGCGGACAAGTCCATGGTGCCCACGGATGCCGAGCGCAGCGAAGTGCAGGTGAGCTTCGACGTGGTTGATTGCCCGGCGGCCCGAGCCTGGCTCGACGAGGAAGCCATGGCGGAGGACGACCAGTGCCTGCTGCGTCGTGTGGTACAGGCCAATGGACGCTCCCAGGCGTGGATCAACGGCCGTCCGGTGACCCGCGGCCAGCTGAGCGCCATTGGTCAGCATCTGGTGGGCATCCATGGTCAGCATGCCCACCAGGCCCTCGCTCGTCCCGAGGCTCAGCGCCAGAAGCTGGACGCCTATGCCGATCATGGTTCGCTGCTGCATCAGGTGGCCCAACTGCATGCCCAGTGGCAGGACTTGATGGCCGAAAAAGCGTCTCTGGCCGGAGGCGCCGAGGATCACACGGATCGAATGACGCTGCTTCGCTACCAGCTGGATGAGCTGGATCACGCCGCCGTCAGCGCCGATGAGCTCACGGATCTGGAGCGCGAACAAAAGCGCCTCGCCGGGGCCGAAGCAATTCTGGCTGCGTGTCAGCGGAGCCTCGAGGCGGTTTATGACGGTGACGCGGCGGCTCAGGAACTGCTGGTCGCTGCCGAGCGGGAAATCGCCCCGTATTCCGACACCGATCCGGCCATTGCCGACACCCTCGAAATGTTTGCCAATGCCCAGGTCCAGATTCAGGAAGGGTGTCAATCATTGCGGGGCTTCGCCGACGGGCTCGAGATGAATCCGGAACGACTGGCCGAGGTGGAGTCCCGGTTAACCACTCTGCATGACCTGGCCCGTAAACATCGAGTCGAGCCCGAAGCTTTAATGGAGCACACCGAGGCATTGCGCTCCGAACTGGAGCGTCTCGAATCCGCGGACACCCGACTGCTGGAAATCGACGCCGAGGAAGCCCGACTGCGATCCGACTTCCGGGAAGCGGCGTCCGCCCTTTCCGCCTCGCGCATTGACGCCGCGACCCGGCTGACGGACGCCGTCAATGGACTGCTGGCGGAACTGGGGCTTCCGGGCGCGTCGCTTTTTATTCGAGTGGAGCATGATTCGGAGTCCGATCCATCGGCTCAGGGGCTTGATCGGATCCGCTTTGAAGTGCGCACCAACCCCGACCAGTCACCGGGGCCACTGGCAAAGATTGCCTCAGGGGGCGAGCTATCGCGGATCGGGCTGGCGCTGGAAGTCGCCACGGCCCGGACCGCGGAACTGCCATCATTAATTTTTGATGAGGCCGACACGGGTATCGGCGGCGCCGTGGCAGAAGTGGTTGGACGCAAGCTTCGCGAACTGTCCGGTCACCACCAGGTCCTCTGTATTACCCATCTGCCCCAGGTGGCGGCTCAGGGGCATCATCAGCTGCAGATCGAAAAGAGCCAGAACGACGCCGGACGCACACTGACGCGGGTGGAAAGCCTGGATGAGGCCGAGCGGGCTGAAGAGATCGCCCGCATGCTCGGAGGCGTGGAAATCACCGAGCGCACCCTCAGTCACGCCCGGGAAATGCTGGAGCGAGCCGGTTGACGGTTAAAAGCTGCCGGTCTTGATTCGCTGGGATTTGGCGCACTCGGGGCAGCGCCCATAGAGAATGTGGGAATGGCTCACCAGTTCGTAACCCGCCACCGCGGCCACATCCGCCTCGCGTTTCTCAATTACCCGGTCCTTGAACTCCTCGACCTTACCGCAACTGATGCAGACCAGATGATCGTGCTGAATGCCCGTGTTGAGCTCAAATACCGCCCGATCGGCATCGAAGTTATGTCGAATGACGATATCGGCCTCGGCAAACTGCGTGAGCACGCGGTAAACCGTGGCCAGGGCAATATCCTCGCCCTGCTCTCTCAACCGCTGGTAAACCTCCTCGGCGGAGAGGTGCTCCCGCTCCCGGCCCGCGAGCATCCTTAAAACCTTGATACGCGGGAGGGTGACCTTGAGACCGGCCCGCCGGAGTTCATCCGATTCCTGACCAATCTCGCCGGGTACCTGTGCCGTCTGTCTGGGCTGGGTTACCATATCCGCCATTCCAATGCCTGCGATGGACTCTTTGTAATGATTTCAGTATATACCCGTGCCCGATTGACTGCATTGGTGATCAGCCTGTCCCTGATCGCTGGTTGCGCCAGCACGGTGGAGAGTCTACCCATCGTCTTCAAGCCGGAGGTCCGGCAAGGCACGGAGTTCGACGAAGCGGATGTCCGGCAGCTGGAACCCGGCATGAGCGAACGGCAGGTGCGGGCGATTCTGGGTCCACCCACTTTCAATGATCCATTTAGCAGTGACCGCTGGGATTACGCCTACTCCGTCGACCCGCGCAGCACTGACCTGGAGCCCGTGTCCCGGCGGCTGACGGTGTTCTTTGAAAACGGAACCGTGGTCAGCGCTCGTGGCACGGGTATTGAAGCCGGCCACCCACTGTATGCGGAGGCGGTCAGCAGCACCCGCTGATCCGCAGCTAGCGCTGCCCGCCCGTGTGACCCTCGGCTTTCTGTGCCCGGGCCCGTTGCCGCCTCTGCTCTTTGGGGTCCACGTTGAGTGGCCGATATATTTCCACCCGATCCCCATGCTCCAGCGGCGTATCCAGTGTGATCGGCCGGGAAAACACCCCCAAATCCAAGTCTTTGCCCGCGATTTCGGGAAATGCTTCCAGCAGGCCCGAGCGGATCACGGCCTCCCGTGCGGTGGAACCGGCAGCCAGCGCAAGCGGCACCAGCCGCTGGACATCGGCGCGGGCATAAGCCACCTCAACCCGAATCTCGGCGGGGTGATCAGCGCTTTCCATAGACTTCGTGGGCCCGTTTCACGAACGAATCCACCAGCGTTCCCGCCACCTGGGTAAAGACCCGGCCGAAGGCGGCCGACAGCAGCCGATTGGAGAATTCAAACTCCAGGTCCACCGACACCTTGCAGGCTCTCTCTCCCAGCGAGTCGAACCGCCAGAACCCCTCCAACTGGCGAAACGGCCCCTCTACCAGCCGAATCTCGATCATTTTGCCCGGCTGACGGCGGTTGCGGGTCACGAAGGATTTCTCGAAGCCGGCCTTGGCAAAGAGCAGCTCACCGCAAACCATGTCCGCGTTGCGTTCCAGCTCCCGGGATCGCTTCACCCAGGGCAGAAATTCCTGATAATCCCGAACATTGTCCACCAGCTCGAACATTTCGTTGGCGGAATATCGCACCAGTGCGGACCGGGAGACGGTGGTCATGGGGTTAGGGTTCCTGCTCAGTCAAGAGAACAGCCGCGGATGTTACCAGAGACGCCCGTGCTGCTCATCGCTGATAAACTGGACGGATGAGCAAGAAAGCCGGAAAAAGAAAGGCGGGTCACGACAGCGCCACCATTGCCGTCAACCGCAAGGCGCGCTTCGAGTACTTCATCGAAGAACGCATGGAAGCGGGTCTCGTCCTTCATGGATGGGAGGTGAAGAGTCTGCGCGCCGGCCGAATCAACCTCACCGAGGCGTACGTGTTGCTGCGCAACGGCGAAGCGTACCTGATCGGGTGCAACATTCCGCCATTGCCCACCGCCTCAACCCATGTCAACCCCGACCCCACCCGCACCCGCAAGCTGCTACTGCACAGAAGCGAGCTAGCGAAGCTGGTGGGCGCCACCGAGCAGCGGGGCTACACCATTGTTCCCCTGGACATGCACTGGTCCCGGGGCAACGCCAAGGTCGGAATCGGCCTGGCAAAGGGCAAAAAGCAGCACGACAAACGCGCCGACAAGAAGGAGCGGGACTGGCAGCGGGAGAAGTCGCGACTGCTCAAACATCAGGCCTGACGGCTTCCTCGGGAACCAAACGCGGTGTATCCTTTCTAATTGGTTACTTGGGGACGACATGGCTTCGACGAAGCTCGCGAAACCTCAGGTGCATGCCGAGGACGTCACTTACCTCGTAAATCATGTGGCAAAAAAGATAGTTGCCAACGACGACAACTACGCACTCGCGGCCTAAACACCCGTGAGCTGTCCACACCTGATCGCCTGTGGTCGGTGTTCGGACAGGCATATTACACAGGCTAGCCCCGCGGAGAGCCCGGATCCGCGCGGCGAATCCTTAACGGGATCGCGGTTGCCAGACCCTGGTCGTCGGGTCGGTCGCTGCTAAAACTAAAGACGGCGCTAAGCATGTAGACCCTGTGGCGGAGGTGCTTCGGACGCGGGTTCGATTCCCGCCGTCTCCACCAAAACACTTCGAACCCCGCTCCGGCGGGGTTTTTTATTCTTCCCGTTGCGTACGCTCCGGTTGGGGCTGATGTCAAAATAGTGATCAGGAACGGGTAGCCATATCACCCACCGGGATCTGGAGGTCATCAAACCAGGCCGCGCGATCGCGCCCGTTGGCCTTGGCGTAATAAAGCGCCTGATCCGCCTCTCGAAGCAGTTGCTCACCCTCAATCGGCTTATCCATGTCGAACCGCGTCAGCCCAAGGCTGGCACCCACCTGTGCACGCTCCCCGTTTTTTCCGACCGGGATCGGTTCTTTGATCAGGGATAGCAAACGATCAAAGACCTGCATTTCGCTCTGACAATGACAGAGCAGTATCACGAACTCGTCACCGCCAAGCCGAGCAACCATGTCTTCTTCACGAACGCTGCCGGAGAGTCGTCTCGCCACCTCGCAAAGCACCTCGTCACCGGCGTCGTGACCAAACCGGTCGTTAATCGCCTTGAATCGGTCGAGATCGAGCATGCCCAGAACGAAGGGCTCCCCCGAGAAACGAGTTCGCCGGATCGACTGCGCCAGCCGATCCGAGAGCATGCGCCGATTCGCCATACCGGTTAACGGATCGTAATTCGCCTGTTGCCGCAATTCTTTCTCACGCCTCACCCGTGGGGTGATATCCCGGCAAATGGCGACATGGCGATCAGGGGCCCGGGCATCGGTCCTGATGGTGGAGATTATGGCCTGGACAAATACCGGCTGGTCTGTCGCGGTGCGTAACTTCAGTTGCCCACTCCACCGCCCCTCGGGGGCGCCGAGCGAAGCGATGATTTCCTGCGCCAGGTTCTCGGAATCCCCGTTTAGCAGAGTTGCCGAAGCCGGCTGTCCCAACAGGCTGTGTTCGGTGACCCCGAGCATCAGTGCAAATGCCTCGTTCACCTCATCGATACGATGGAACTCGTCCGTAATAAGGATGCCGTCCTGCGATGCCTCAAGGATGCAAGCCGCCTGCTGTAATTTCTCGTGAGCCCGCTGGGTCACGGTGACGTCCTCGAGGTATCCGTGCCAGGTCGTCCCCCCGTCAGTGTCTCTGGCGGGCGTTGAGCGCCCGTGAAGCCATCGCAAACCTTTTACCGGATGCTGGATGCGATAAGTTTCTTCCCACGGGGTCATCGTAGCGCGAGAAGTCTCCATGGTGCTCATCACGTGCTGACGGTCGTCGGGTTCCATCAACGAGAAAACCGCTTCGGCGTCCTGCATGGCCTCGCTGGCGCTGCAGCCATGACATTCGGCCAGTCCCTCAGACATGAACGGAAACCACATTTGTCCGTCAGGATCCACCCGGAACTGGTAGACCACGCCGGGTACATTCTCAACGAAATCCCTGAAGCGGACTAACCACTCCCGATCCGCCTCAGCGACCCCCTGGAATCGTGAGGTACAGTCGGTATTCTCGTCCATGATTGGCCCTGCGAGCTGTTGTGCCAAGGCGCCGGCCACCCAACGTCAGTGTTTATCTGTTATGCGAAATTACATGAGCAAACACTCTTGAAAACAGCGATTTCTCCGCTGAACCTAACGCGTTAAATTCACCATTTATTTTTATAAGTGGAAGACTTCTTTCCAGTCAGCAAACTCACGGACGTCATCGGTGATGACACCGGTCACGCCCCACGCCCGGAGATCGGTAACCTCCTCCGCCCGGTTTGGTGTGTAGGCATAGAGCTCATAGCCCGCCTCCAGAACCGCCTGGGCCCTGGCGGCGGTCAGTGATCGGTACTCAGGGTGGAAGCTGGCCAGGCGAAGTTCGTCAGCAATTGCCTGCCAGTCCGGTGGAATACCCGCGCACAGGTAGCCAAGGTCCCAATCTGTCTGCTGCTCGCGCACCTGCTCGAGGGCTCGATGCTCAAAGCTGGAAATCAGCAATGACCCGCCATCGTCAGCATGCTTCCGCAATAAGGGCAAGGCGGCCTCTACCAGCGCATCGCCCTCCCCGTCGTGGATTTTCAGCTCGAGATTAAGGCTCAGGCCGAGACGATGGATTTCCTGCAAAGCCTCATCCAGCCGCGGGATGGCGGTGAGTGCCGGGTCGCCGTCCCAGGGCAGGTGCGACCGCCAGTGCCGAACCTCGGCCCACTCCGCCTCACGCACCTTTCGCGACGGCCCGATGGTGCGTTCAAAGGTGTGATCGTGAAAAAGGATCGGCGTGCCGTCGCCGAGCAGGCAGACATCGGTCTCTATCCACTGCGCTCCCATGGCAGCCGCCCGGCGAAAGGCCGCCACCGTGTTTTCCGGGGCGTGATATGCACCCCCTCGATGTGCAATGACGCGTCGACTGAACATATAAAGAAACGCCGGGGCGGGGGATTACCGCTACGCCGAGGCCGTCCGGGCGGCCGAGCAACGCTTCATTGAGGCGGGCGTCAGTGCCGTGCCCGGTTTTGTGATCGACGGACGCTATCTGATTTCGCGCGCTCAGCCGGCCAGCAGCCTCGTCGATGCGATCCGACAGATTGCCGAGATCTAACGATGCAGCCCGCATTCCCGGAAATACCCACCAAACCGCAGATCTTCGGAATCGGTGATCTCGCCGACGGCACGGGTCGTATGCCAGTCTCCAATAGAAATGTAACCGGCCTCCCGAAGCGGGTGATATGGCAAGGCATAACGCGTCAGGTACTGGTGGACGTCATAATCGCTCCAGTCGGCGAGCGGATGCAGCTTTTCAACGCCCCATCGCGATTCCCGGAACGCGATACCCGAACGTGAAGCCGACTGCACACGTCGCAGGCCACTGATCCAGACCCCCGCCTGCAATTCATCCAGCGCTCGCTGCATCGGTTCGACCTTGTTCTCATCGTTGTAGCGGCGTAAGGCGTCCTCGCCCTGCTCCCAGCGTTTACCGTCTATCGTTTCCTGCCAGGCAGCGCTGCGCGCTGCCGAGAAGACGTGCAAATTGAGATCCAACCGCTTGGTCAGTTGCTCGACGAACCGATAGGTCTCGGCGAAATGGTAGCCCGTGTCAATGAACACAACCGGTATATCGGCCTGAATGGAGGTAGTCATGTGCAGCAGAACAGCCGCCTGATTACCGAAGCTGGAACTCAGAACGGCTCGCCCGGGCAGTGTCTCAAGACCCCATCGGACCCGATCGGTGGCGCTCATCTCCGCTAATGCGGCACCCTGTTGACCCCTATCGATCCTGTTCACCATTAGTCGCTCCGCAACTCGTTTGTCTCGCTGCCATGAACGGTGGCGGAAATCGTCCCGGAACGAATGAGGTAATCGCCGAATGCCTCATCAACTTCACGATTCTGTGCAAAAGCCGCGAATAGCTGATCAATGATTTCAAGGATTGTCGGCTCGTCGATATTCTCGCGATGAATTCGATTGAGCCTCGAGCCATCGAAGGCCGCACCGAGATACATGTTGTATCGTCCCGGTGCACGGCCAACGAAACCAATTTCTCCGAGATAGGGCCGTGAGCAGCCGTTCGGGCAACCCGACATGCGGATCGTCATGGGAACATCGCCAATTCCGTGACGAACCGCGATTTCGTCAATGGACGCCAGCAATGTCGGGAGATATCGCTCGGACTCCGCCATTGCCAGGCCGCAGGTCGGGAAGGCAACACACGCCATCGAATGACGCTGGCGCACCGAGACCGATTCATCATCCAGACCTGCATCACGCAGACGCGTATCGACCGACTCACAGTCAGACGGCCGGATACCGCTGAGAATTAGGTTGTGATTGGGTGTGATGCGAACATCCTCGCTGTAATCACGGACAATGCGCTCGAGCGCCTCACGTGTCTCACCAGTGAGTCGCCCGCCTTCAACGAAGACCGTTCGGTGATATCGCTCATCAACAGCTTTATGCCACCCGAATCGATCTCCATTGCCGTTGAACGCGACCGGGATGGGATGATCGAGCGTAACGCCGCTCCGTGTCGCGACTTCCTTTGCAAGCCATTCGATCCCGCGGTCGTCAACGGTGTATTTAAAGCGAGCATGGCGGCGATTCTCGCGATCCCCGTAATCGCGCTGAATGGTGACAATCGCCTCGCAGACAGCGACTACATCCTCGGTCCGGACAAATCCGAGCGATTCTGCGAGCCGCGGAAATGTGCTTGAATCACCCTGACTGCAGCCCAGGCCGCCACCCGCCAGCACGTTAAACCCGATAAGGCAATCATTACGCTCGATCGCGATCAGGCCGATATCCTGACTGTAGACATCAACGTCATTAACCGGCGGCAGAGCAATCCCTATCTTGAATTTCCTTGGAAGATACGTCCGGCCGTAAAGCGGGTCCGGAGTCGGCTCAATCTCCCTGGTATCGACTTTATCGCCGTCAACCCAAATCTCCCGCCATGCATCCGTCCGTGGCGTCAGATGCGCGCTGATTTCCCGCGCGATGCGCGACGTCTCGGCGTGGAGAGGGCCCGCCTCAGGCTGGACATGACACATGACATTCCGATTGACATCCCCGCATCCGGCCAGCGAGTCCATGAGAACCGCGTCAAGCCGCCCCATCAGGTCCGGCAGATTCTCTTTCGCAACCCCGTGGAATTGCACGGCTTGGCGGGTTGTTAAACGCAGACTGCCACCGCCAAGCTGACGGGCCGTCTCATTCAGGGCCGACCACTGTTGAGGCGTTGCCACACCACCGGGCACACGCACTCTGATCATGAACCGATAATCAGGTTCAAGCCTCGCCTCGCGGCGCTCACGGCGGCTCTCCCGGTTGTCCTGCTGGTAGATGCCGTGGAATTTTGTAATCGCCGTGTCCTCTGGATGGACAGCGCCCGTGGTCTCGTCATCCAGGCTTGAGACCAGCGTTCCACGCAGATTTCGGCTTCGCGCCTTGATTTTTTCGACGTCGAGGTTTTCAGCCATCAATATACATCCTTCTGGTAGCGACCCTCACGCTTGAGCAGGTCGATTGCCTGTTGTGCTTGCTCATCAGTCAATCGACGCTCTGTGGCGATAATCGTTTTCAGCGCGTCTTCAACGGCCTGTGCCATCCCCCGGCCGTTACCGCAGACGTAGAAGTGCGCACCGCGCTCGAGCCATTCATTCACGTCGGTGCCCTCCTCAAGAATCCGATGCTGTACATACGTTCGCTCTGCCCCATCCCGGGAAAAGGCGACGGATAGCCGGTTGAGCCAACCGGTTTCATGCCAGTATTGCCAATCGAGCTGATAGAGGAAGTCTGTCCGGCGGTGCTGTTCACCAAAGAACAACCAGTTGTCTCCCGTTGCACCGGTTGCCTCACGGTGCTGCATAAAGGCCCGAAACGGCGCGACGCCGGTGCCAGGACCGACCATGATAATGGGGGTGGCACCCGAATCCGGCGGTTTGAAACGCGGATTCGGTTCGACGTAAACCGGGGCCGTATCACCGACCTGGAGACGCTCGAGTAGATAACCCGAAGCCGCACCGGTCCGGATACGATCGTCGTGATCGCCGGTTTCGAGCCGGACTGTCAGATGCACCTCATCCTCGGCCACTTCGGGGCTTGAGGCGATTGAATAAAGCCGAGGCGCGCACTTGCGCAGGGCGCCCACCAGCTGATCAGCCGTCACCTCGCCGGGATAGGCGCGGATAACGTCAACCGTCTGACGCGTGGTCAGCCAGCCGCGCAAACGCTCCCGGTCGTCGACAATTGCGTTCAGTGCGTCATGACCGGTCAGAGCTGCCCATTCTTTCAGAAATGGCACAACGACCTGCGTGAGTTCCAGGCGCTCGGTCGCGGCCGCCCGCAACGTCAGCCTCGAGTCATCGAAGACCACCTCCTCGTCACCAGACAGCCCGGTCAGTTGCAACAGCTCGTCCACCAGAGCATCGTCGTTGCGCGGCTGGATACCCAGTGAATCCCCAGGCGCATACTCGATACCGCTATCCTCCAGCGAGAGCACCACGTGGCCCACGCGCTTGCCGGACGGCGGAACCGTCAGTGGCGCGCGTTCGAGCACCTCCGCGTGGTATGGATTCCGACGATCATGCTGTAACGGTGTTGACGCTACCGACGGTACTGACGTCACCGAATGGGACTGCGAAGCAGACTCGAGCCGTTCAAACAGCGCAGTGGCCCACTGTGCTTCCTCCGCATCGAACTCAACGTCACAGTCGATGCGCTGGATCAGTGGCTTCGCGCCCAGCGCCTGCAGACGCTCATCGACATTCTTGCCCGCCTCGCAGAAATCGGGATAGGAGGAATCACCAAGCGCGAGCACGCTGTACTCGAGATCATCGAGCCTTGGCGCGTTGTCGCCATGCAAGAACTGGTGAAATGCCTCTGCGGTCTCCGGCGGTTCGCCATCACCATGGGTGCTCATGACCAGCGCGAGCAGTTCTTTTTTACGGATCTGGCGCGGGTTGACCTGTGCCAGGTCGGACATCTCCACATCGATGCCACGCGCTTGCGCCTGTTGTTTGAGCCGTTCAGCGACACCCCGCGCATTCCCCGTCTCAGTGCCGTACCAGATCGTCAGGGTTTGCGCCGGTAGCGCTGTTGGCGCGATTGCCGCGGATCCATCCACCGGCTGCGCCGACGCTCCCTGCTCGGCCGCCGCTAGTCCGGCCGTATACCCCGACACCCAGAGCAGTTCATCCCGATCGGCGGTTGATACCAGTGCGCGGAGGCGCTCTTCCAATGCGGTATTCAGATGACCTGAACTTGGCATACATCGACTCGTCTATGATTGATTTTTTCCAAGTCTAGGCATGACTGCCGCAATCCAAAAAAGAATTTTCGGGAATATTCATATAAAGCAATGTTGTTTTTCATACGTTTGCAAACTCGCTACTTTCAGTTCATGAGCGTTTCGAAAAACAATACCGGATCCCCTTTCTACCCAATCTTTCTGCGATTAAGACGGCGTCAGGTGTTGGTGATTGGAGGGAATATCGAGGCAGAGCGCAAGGTCCGTCGCCTGAATAGGGCCGGTGCCCGGATCACCGTGATCGCCGATGCGCTCACCGAGGGTCTCGAGGCGTTCGCGGTGGATGAGTCAATCGACTGGATTTCACCGCCGGTTGAGCCGGCGCATCTCGGCAACAAGCACTTGATCGTTATCGCGGATGCGGCGCCGGCGACGCTGGACTGGGTTCGTGATCAAGCCGAGCGAGACGGCATACCGTTCAACGCCGTCGATCAGCTCGAGCAGTGCAGCGCGATTGTACCGTCTGTTGTGGATCGGTCGCCGCTGATGGTTGCTGTCAGCTCCGCCGGGACCGCTCCAGAGCTGGCTAGGATGACACGCAGTCGGATCGAGCGAATGCTGCGTCCGGGATCCGGGCGCCTCGCCACTCTGCTAAGTGAGCTACGCGTGCCAATTCGCACACGCTACCCGGATATCCCGAGGCGCCGCCAATTCCTCAATTGGGCAATGACAGGCCCTCCCGCTGACGCTGCGGATCAGGGCGATAGCGAAGCGGCCGAGAATTATATCCGAGAATCTCTGGCAGATGAGCGCCAGACGCCAACCGGTGAGGTCATGCTTGTCGGCGCCGGCCCCGGCGACCCGGAATTGCTGACACTCCGCGCGTTGCGTGCAATACAGAGCGCTGATGTCATCGCGTATGACGGTCTCATCGATTCGTCGATACTCGATTACGCGCGACGTGATGCGAAGTTACTCAGCGTCGCCAAGCGAGCGGGCGACAAGGGCATTCATCAGACGGAGATCTGCGAACTGCTTGTCGAGCATGCAAGCGATGGTGCGCGCGTTGTTCGCCTTAAAGGAGGCGATCCGCTGATCTTCGGCCGCGCCGGCGAGGAGATCGATGCGCTCCGAGCCGCTGATGTACACTTTTCCATCATTCCCGGTGTAACGGCAGCGTCGGGGGCGGCTGCAGCCCTTAAAATGCCCCTGACACAGCGGGATCGATCGCAGTCTGTCCGCTTGGTCACCGCGCACTGCGCCAGAGGGATCGATTGCATTGATTGGGCAGCGCTCGCGACCGAGAAACAGACGCTAGCGTTTTATATGGGGATTGCCACCCTCGACCAGGTCGAGTGCAATCTCATCGCACATGGCCGTTCACCTGAGACACCGGTCGCAATCGTCGAGAACGCCAGTCAACCGACGCAGCGGCGGATCACTGGGCAGCTGGGGACGCTCTCAGTCCTCGCGCGTGAGCATCAACTGGTCTCGCCCGCTATAACGTTTATTGGTGAGGTGGCGGCTTCTGTCACTGTGCCGGCGTAAGACGGTATGGTAATCCCCCCATTTATAAACGGGGGGATTACCCAATGACGCGTCGACTGAACATATAAAGAAACGCCGGGGCGGGCCCCGGCGTCGTTGCTCAATTAACCGAGCTCCGGTTAGAGCATGTCCTGCAGGTTTGCGCGTGCGTCCTCACTCAACCAGGACATCCACATGTCCGGTCGATTCTGCAGAAAATGCACCACCGCTTCATCCACCGTGGCGTTGTTGTCCGAGTGCCATGCCAGCAGCTCATTCATTTCGCTGTTGTCGAAGCTGAGCCGCTGCATCAGCTCGAACACCGCCGGCTCGCGTTCGGCCAGGTCCGTGGTGACCACGTTGTAGACTGGTGAGGAGGGCCAGGCCGTCTTGCCAATGTCGTCGCAATCTACATCCAGATTGCACTCATAGGTTTCCTGGTCAACGGGACCCATATCCACGCTGACGAGATCGTACTTGCCAAGCGGCGCCGTCGGCCCCCAGTAGTAGCCAAAGTACGGCTCGCCGCTCTCGTACGCGGAGACCAGTGCAGCCATCAACGTCTCACCGGAGCCGTGATGAAAAACTTCAATGCCATGGCTCTCGAAGTCATAGGCTTCGACTAGTGCGTCATTGGCATTTCGGCACCCCCAGCCATCAGGACAGCTGTGGAAGCGCCCGCCCACGAGTTCCGGGTTCTCAAGAATCCCCTCTATCGTGGCGAGTTCCGGATGCTCCTCCACCAGATAGGAGGGAACCAGCCAATGCTCGGTACCACCGGCACTGAACGCATCCGAGGCCTTGACTACCCGCCCCTCTTCCTCGAGACGGAAATACGCCGGCGCTCCGTTCGGCCAGAGCTCCGGTATGACATCCGGTTCGTTGTTCTCCGCCAGGGAGGTCACCGCTGTGGTGGTGGCGGAGGGGACCACCACCACATCGCAGCCATACCCTTGCTCCATGAGAAACGCCGCTACACCAGTGATGATCCGGCCGGACGTCCAGTTCATTTCGGCGACGGAGACGGTACCGCAATCGGCTTTCGCACTGAGAGGCGCCATCAGCCCCGCCAGTGCCACGGCCAGTACACAACGTTTACGCATAAAATGCTCCACTTTTGCTTTGGCATATCGCCACATTTGATAGTAGATCAATTTTCTTGATGATTCGAACCCGCCCCATCCACCGCGCCTTGACAGAACGCCTACCCCATGGGCTAATACCGATGATTTATCGATAAAACGGCGCGATAAACGTAAAACGCGGCGTTGGGAAGGGCCTGGATGATTCTTCTGACTGGATTCGGAGGCTACGGGGGACAGGGCAGTAACCCCTCCTCGCTACTGGCGGACAGACTTGATGGCAGCCGGATCGGTGGCCATGAAGTTGTCGGCCGGATCCTGCCGGTGGGGCTTGGTGCCGTGAGGCGGGATGTCCCAACGCTTCTGGACGAGTTACAGCCGGATCTGGTTCTGTCGCTTGGCCTTTGGCCCGGCGAGCCCGTCATCCGGCTGGAGCGTCTGGCGACGAACCACTGTGACTTCGAAATCCCGGACATGGGCGACGCCTGGCACAAGGGTCCCGTGCGACCGGGACGACCGGATGCCTACCTGACCGCATTGCCCATGGACCTGATGCAGCGAAGCATCCGTGACATGGGAGTTCCCTGTCGGACGTCGATGTCCGCGGGCACTTACCTCTGTAATGCGTTGTATTATCTGTTCAGTGATGAGTGCCAAAGCCGCTCCACCCGCGCCGTCGGCTTCATGCATTTGCCCTACCTGCCGTCCCAGGTGGCCGCCCTGATGGACGATGTCCTCGCAGACCCGGCGCTGGAACTGCATCAGCGCAGCGATCTCGCCTCAATGGCCCTGGCCGACATGGAACGGGCCATTCACGCCGGCCTCAGTTGCGCGCTGGAGGAAATCGCTTGACCGATACGCCGATTCTCAGCCTCCGGCACCTCTGCAAGACCTACGGCACTACCGTCCCGGCTCGGGACTTCTCCATTGACATCGCCCGCGGCGAGTTTTTCACCATGCTGGGCCCCAGCGGCTCGGGAAAGTCCACGATACTGCGACTCATCGCCGGGCTGGAGCAGCCCGATCAGGGCGAGATCATCATCGATGGCAAAGACATGACCGCAACCCCGCCCTGGGAGCGGCGTCTGGGCATGGTGTTTCAGCACTATGCGGTCTTCCCGCACATGGATGTCGCGCGCAATGTCGGTTATGGCCTGCGTCGCGATGGTCTCTCCCGGACAGCCATGGCCGCGCGAATCTCCGAGCTCCTGACACTGGTTGGACTGGCGGGGTTCGAGGCGCGGCGGGTTCATCAGCTCTCGGGCGGAGAGCAGCAACGCGTTGCCATCGCCCGCGCCCTCGCGCAGCGCCCGGACATCCTGCTGCTGGATGAGCCGCTGTCGGCACTGGACGAGAAGATTCGGCGGGAAATGCAGTCCGAGCTGACCGGGATACAGAAGCAGACCGGCACGACGTTTATCTACGTCACCCATGATCAGGAAGAGGCACTGACCATGAGTGACCGCATTGCCGTTCTCAACGATGGGCGGTACGTGCAGTGCGGGGCCCCCGAGGCTATCTTTCGAGCACCGGCAACACCATTTGTCGCTGAATTCTTTCGCGGCGCCAATGTCCTGACCGCCAGCATTGAGGCGGTATCCGAGACGCTGGCCCGAGTGAGCTTCGGTGACCGCGATCTGCAGGTTCCCCGTCAATCCCGGACCGGCGATGCCCAGCGGGTGGCGATTCGCGGCGAGGCCATCGAGTTGGGCGCGCAGGCCACTGAGTCCGAGGTGACCCTTCAGGCTCAAGTCGTCCGCATCACCTATCGCGGGCTCTACACCGCCGTGGAACTGCGCCTGCCTGACCGGCAGACACTGACCGCCATTCATCGCGGCGCCGTCCCGCTGGAAGAAGGCGAAAAAACCCCAATCGGTCTGAAAATCAGCGATATTGTCCTGCTGGACAATGATTGAACCCCCAACCCTGACGAAGCGCGGAGAACAACAATGAATCGGAATTTTGCACGCATGAATCGCCGGCAGTTTCTGGGCACAGGCGCGGCGCTTGGCGCCGGGCTGCTGACCGCCGGCCTGCCCGGCACTCTCCTGGCTCAGAACCGCCTGGGCGTCACCATGGCCGACATCGGCGTGGGTGACCCGGGCGACTGGAGCCGCCTCGAGGGCCTTATCAACGCTGACATCAACGTAGTAGCCATTGGCAACAGCCCATCCGCGGTGGTCAACCAGCTGGTGGCTGGCGGTGGTCGCCGGGCATTTGACGTCATCAATATCGTCGGCGGCATGCAGCAACCGCTGGTGGATGCCGATCTGATTCTGCCCATCGAGGTTGATCGCCTGAGTCACTGGGATGCCAACCACTACATCGCCGACTTTCTGGCGCCGGGTACCCCCGGGTTTGATTTCATCGGCTATCAGGACACCGTTTACGGCGTTCCCACCGTCCTGCAGGCGGACAGCTTTGCCTACCTGCCCGACGAAACCGGTGAGCTGGACAGCCTCGGGGCGCTTTTTGACCCGCGCTTCCGCGGGTTCGTCGCCCTCGAGGATAACTACACCACCGCGGGACAGAAGACGGCGCTGTATCTCCAGCAAAGTGGCCTCGCCGATATCGACGATCCGTCCAATCTCACGCCGGGCGAGCTCCGGACGGTGATCGACTTCCTCATCGAGAAAAAACAGGAGGGGCAGTTCCGTCTGCTCTGGTCGAGCTTCGAGCAGGCGGTGCAGCTGCTGGTCAGCAAGGAAGTGCACGTCATGGACTGCTGGGAGCCCATGGTCATCGTGGCCAACCAGCAGGGTGCCAACGTGCGCTACGCGCAGCCCTCGGAGGGCTATCTGCTGTGGGCTATGGCGGCCTACATCGTCAATAACCCCACCCGCAGCGAAGAGCAGCTGGAGGCGACCTACCAGATGCTCGATTTCATGCTCGGCCCCTGGTACGGCGCGACCATCACGGACATGCGCGGCTACATGACCAACCCGCTGGCCGCCGACTTCGCCCGGGAGAGCGACGCATTCGACCAAGCCACCGCCGAGCGGGTGGCCGCCATCGATGAAGAAGTGAAAGAGAAGTTCGAGTTCGGCGGCACCTGGCAGAACCGCTGGCCGGATGAGGTCGACCTCTATGAGGAAGAGTGGCAGCGGTTCAAGTCGGCCTGAGGCGGTAGATCCCGCCCATGCCGAGGCAAGCCGCCAGACCCGTGATTACCCGCCTGCTGCAGCGGGGCCTCTACGGAGCCCCGCTGGCGGCGGTGGCGACCCTCGTGGTGGGGCCACTGGCCGTGATGGTGATGGTCAGTTTCTGGACGCGGACAGGCTTCAGCATGACGCCGGATTTCAGCCTTGCGGCGTATTCCACCTTTCTGGGCAGCACCCGGCTGGACATCCTCTTCCGCAGTCTTTGGGTGGCCGCCAGCGCTACCCTGATCATGCTGCTCATTGCCTATCCGGCGGCGTTCCTGATTGCCCGTCGCGTGCGCACCGATGCCGTCCGCACGGTGCTTTTCCTGTTTGCGGTGCCCTTTCTGGTCAACTATGTGGTTCGCACCTTTGCATGGACGGAGATTCTTGGCCGTTCCGGCTGGGTCAACACAATGCTGCTCAATCTGGGAGTGATCGGGGCACCCCTGGACTGGCTGCTGTATAGCCAGTTTTCGGTGTATCTGGGGCTCATTACGGCTTACATGCCCTTCATGGTTTTCCCCATCTGGCTCTCCCTGTCCGCCATCGACCCACGCCTTGAGCAGGCCAGCTGGATGCTTGGAGAGACCCCCCGGCAGACTTTCTGGCGGATCACCCTGCCGCTGTCCCTGCCCGGGGTTTTCGCCGCCGCCTTGTTCGGATTCGTGGGAGCGTTTGGTGAATTCGCGATCTCCACGGTATTGGGTGGCACGGGTTATCAGCTGTTGGGCAACTCCGTCATCAGTGCCCTGAACGTGATCAATTATCCGCTTGCTGCGGCGATATCCACATTCTCGGTGGGGGTGATGGGCGTGCTGCTGCTGATCTGGTTCAGGGTATTCGACCTGCGACTGTTTCTTGGCAAGATCATGGGGCGCACATGACTCGCGGTGTGTGGCTATTCCTGGGCGCAGTCCTCGGTGTGCTCTATCTCCCGCTGATCCCGCCAGTGCTGGAGTCGTTCCGGGCCGGCGATGGCTTTATCGCGAACTACACCGGTATCGCGGCGAACGCCGTGTTAATGGAGGGCATTCGCAACACCGCCGTGCTCGGGCTGACCGTCGCGGTGATCACGCCCCTGATCGCGCTTAGCGTCGCCCAGACCCTGCGGGCCTGGGGCCGGGCGCGACTGATCCTGGGATTGATCCTGCTGCCCCTGTTCGTCCCCGGCGTTTCCATGGGCCTTGCCACCGCGCTGGTCTTTCAGGTGATCGGACTGGAGGCTTCCATGGTCTCAATGGCCCTGGTGCAGATCCTTTGGGCCCTGCCATTTGCCACCCTGCTGCTGCTCACGGTCATGGCCGGTTTCGATCGAGCCTATCTGGAGGCGGCCCACATGCTTGGCGCCCACCCGCTGCGCGCGTTCATTGACATCGAATTGCCGCAGATATGGCCGGGGATTCTTGGAGCCGGGATTTTCTCGCTAATTCTGTCTTTTAACGAAACCATCCGGACTTCCATTGTCCAGGGCGGGTCCAACACGGTGCAGACTTATCTCTGGTCGCAATATCAGCAGGTGGGGCTCACGCCACCGCTTTATGCGCTCATGACCCTGCTGATCGCCCTGACTCTCGTGCTGGTAGGGCTGCTGGCCGTGCTGGACCGACGCCTGCTTGCCCGCCGTCAGATTGACGCGGCGGATCTCGACGCCTGATCATAAACTCCGGATAACGTCCTGAGAATGCGGGCAATTCGGCGAATTTCCGCATAATCCGTACCGGTCATTTCCAGCGACTGCAGCAGACAGGCCCGTCGAACATCCCGATAAGCCTCGCAGAGGGACGCGCCACTGTCGGTGGTGCTGTAGAAAATCTCCTTGCCAACTTTGCGGCTGTCCAGCAGCTCCAGCTTGACCAGTTTCTTCAGTGAATAATTCACCGTGTGGCTGTCCTCCACATTGAGCATGAAGGCCACATCTCCCAACCGTTTTTCCTTGTCGCGGTGGTTGACGTTGTGCAGAACGAGAATGTCCAGGGGATTGAGATCGGGCTGCCCCGAGGCTCGCATGCAATGGGTCATCCATCGGGAGAAAGCGTTGTAGCTCATGGTGAGTGCGTACTCGAGCTCACTCAGCTCCCAGCCTTTTTCATCGGAGGCAAGGTGTGCCGAGGAAACGATCGGCGGGGGTTGATCGGACGGTAGATTTTTCATGTCGAATTCAATCCTTCAAGTTGGGCGTTCCATAGCCACCCCCGCCCGGCGTTTCGATAACGAATACGTCGCCGGGGGTGAGTCTCACTTCGTCATTGCCATCCAGCTCGATGCAGGGGCCATTGCTTCGCTCGACGTAATTGCGCCCGGTGCGACCAGGCTCGCCCCCCTCCAGTCCATGGGGCGGGATCCGTCGGTGCGAGGAGAGAACCGTCGCGGTGGCGGACTCAAGAAAACGCAACCGCCGCCGAATGCCGTCGCCGCCCCGCCATTGACCCTGCCCGCCAGCGCCCTGACGAATGGCAAACTCTTCCACCCGGACCGGGAAACGGTTTTCCAGCACCTCCGGGTCGGTCATGCGGGTGTTGGTCATATGGCTATGGACTGCACTGGTGCCGTGGAAGCCCGGACCCGCGCCGGTGCCGCCACCAACCGTTTCATAGTTCTGATAGCTGCCGTTGCCATAGATGAAGTTGTTCATCGTCCCCTGGGAACCCGCCATGACGCCCAGCGCCCCATACAGGGCCTCGGCAATCGCCTGACTGACTTCCGTGTTCCCGGAGATCACCGCCGCCGGATAGTTCGGGTTGATCATGGATCCGTCCGGCGCGTGGATCGAGATCGGCTTCAGGCAGCCCTCATTCATCGGGATATCGGCGCCCACCAGCGTTCGGAACACATAGAGCACCACGGCCCGGCAAACCGCGAACGGGGCGTTGTAATTGAAGGGGTCCTGCGGTGATGTACCGCTGAAATCAATGTGTGCGGTCCGCTCGACATGATCCACGGAAATGGACACGGCAATGGTCGCGCCACTGTCCAGGGGATAACTGAAGGAACTGTCCTTGAGGACATCCAGAACCCTACGAACACTCTCCTCGGCGTTATTCTGCACGTGACGCATGTAGGCCTGAACCACCGCCAGGCCGAATTCCCGGACGATGCGATGGAGCTCGCGCACCCCGGTTTCGTTGGCCGCCACCTGAGCCGCCAGGTCGGCCATGTTCTCGCCGATGTTGCGGCAGGGGTAGCGGCCCTGGGACAGCAACTCGCGAGCCTCCGCCTCTCGGAACCGGCCCTGATCCAGCAACAGGAAATTGCGGATCAGGACCCCTTCTTCATCAATATGGCGACTGTCCGGCGGGCCCGATCCGGGGGTTTTGCCACCGATGTCCGCGTGATGACCACGGGATGCCGTCAGAAAGACAATCTCTTCCCCCGCTGCATCGAAAACCGGGGTGATAACGGTCACGTCGGGCAGATGGGTCCCGCCACTATAGGGGTCGTTCATCATGAAGACGTCCCCCGGGCGGATCTTGCCCGCATTGTCACGCAGGACGCTGCGGACGCTCTCGCTCATGGAACCCAGATGAACCGGCACATGGGGGGCGTTGGCGACCAGATCACCATTGGCATCAAAAATGGCGCACGAGAAATCGTAGCGTTCCTTGATGTTCACCGAGTGGGCGGTATTGGCCAGGGTCGATCCCATCTGCTCGGCGATGGACATGAAAAGGTTGCTGAACACCTCCAGCATGACCGGATCCACCGCGGTGTCGACGGCACTGGACCGGGGCACTTCACGGACCCGGCGCAGCTCCAGCGCGCCGTCTGCCAGCTCCCGGGCCTGCCACCCCGCTTCCACCACGGTGGTCCCGGTGGGGTCCGTGATGATGGCCGGGCCCTCCAGCACCACCCCTGGCTGCAACTGATTGCGCTCCAGCACCGGGACGCTCCGCCATTCCCCGACAGAAAACATTCGCGCCGTTTCCGGCTCCGCTGTGGACGCCGCCACCTCGGTGGCGACCGAGGGCATTTGACCAATGGAGCCCACCGCCTCGGCGGACACGATTTCGAGCAACCGGTCACGGCCGTTGGGAATGAAGCCGAACCGCTGTTGATGCGCGGCGTCAAAAGCCGCCTGCATGGTTTCAGGGTCCGAAAAAGGCACGGGGAGAACCTGGTGGGAACCCGCGACCCGCACGTGCGCCGTGCGAATCACCCGGATGCCGGATTCCGGGATACCCTGTTGGAGAACCTCATCCCGGGCCGAGGCTGCCAAGTCATCAAGCAGCCGTTGCGCCTCCGCCGCCTGACTCACGGAGCCACCAAACTGGTGTTCGCGCACGGCCCGCACGTCGGCGACTCCCATGCCGAACGCGGACAGTACCCCCGCCAGGGGATGGATGTAGATGGATTGCATGCCCAACAGATCGGCCACACCACAGGCATGCTGGCCGCCGGCTCCACCGAAGCAGTTGAGGGTGTATTCCGTGACGTCGTGACCCCGCTGAACCGAGATTTTCTTGATGGCATTGGCCATGTTCTCCACGGCGATCCGCAGAAAGCCCTCCGCCAGGGCCTCGACGGACATCGGCTCGGCGCCGGTCTCGCGGGCAATTCGGGCCGACAGGGCTTCGAACCGGGTTCGCGCTGCCGCTACATCAAGCGGTTCGTCACCATTCGGGCCGAACACGTGAGGAAAGCGATCCGGCTGCAGTTTTCCCAGCACGACATTGCAGTCGGTGACCGCCAGTGGCCCACCGCGGCGATAACTGGCCGGCCCCGGAACGGCGCCGGCACTGTGGGGCCCGACCTGCAGGCGCCCATGCTCGAATTCCAGCACCGAGCCGCCGCCGGCCGCCACGGTATGGATGCTCATCATGGGCGCGCGCATGCGCACCCCGGCGACTTCGGTTTCCAGTGAGCGCTCATATTCACCGGCGTAATGGCAGACGTCGGTGGAAGTGCCGCCCATGTCAAACCCGATCAGGCGATCGAAGCCCATGCACTCGGCGGTCCGAACCATGCCCACCACCCCACCGGCCGGGCCGGAGAGAATGGCATCCTTGCCCTGAAAAAACTCCGCGTCCGTTAGCCCGCCATTGGACTGCATGAACATCAGGGAGTCACAACCCCCCTGATCAGCGCCCAGGGCATCGCTGACCTCATTGACATAGCGCCGCAGGATCGGCGAGAGGTAAGCGTCCACAACGGTGGTGTCACCGCGGCTCACCAGTTTGATCAGGGGACTGGTTTCGTGGCTCAGGGATATCTGACTGAATCCCACCGACCGGGCGAGCTCACCGATGGCCTGTTCATGGCCCGGATGGCGATAACCATGCATGAGCGCCACGGCGACCGCGCGGAAGCCATGGGCGTAGGCTGCCTTCAGCGCCTCGCGAACCCGATCCTGATCAAGGCTCTCAATGATTTCCCCGTCGACGCTGACCCGCTCTGGTGCTTCGATTACCCGGTCATAGATGAGATCCGGCAACTTGATGTCCAGATCGAACAGCCTGGGGCGGTTCTGATAGCCGATCCGCAGCAGATCGCCAAAGCCCCGGGTGATCACCAGCACGGTGGGTTCCCCGCGCCGTTCCAGCAGGGCGTTGGTGGCGACGGTCGTCCCCATTTTGACCGCCTCGATCCGACCTTCCGGAATGGGCTCGTGGGCGTCGAGACCCAGCATGTCCCGGACCCCGGCCACGGCGGCATCCCGGTAACGTTCCGGATTGTCGGATAACAATTTGCGGGAATGCAGCGCGCCATCCGGGGCGCGGGCAACAATATCGGTAAAGGTTCCGCCGCGGTCGATCCAGAACTGCCAGGCTGATTTTTCGCCGTGACCCATGAAGCTTGCCCTGTCGAGTGCTTATTTTTATTTCAACATTTGTCAACATATCATCAGCGTCGATACCGAACCAACTGCCGCTGAAACAACAGCCTTGCAAGATCATTACGGCGTGGTACCTTCGCCCAAATTGTCAGTCTGGTAGGACCAACGGCGACGGAGGAGAAGACAGTGCCTGTGATCACCTGCATTGATGACCTCAAAAAGATTTATCGCCGCAAGGTCCCCCGGATGTTCTACGACTACTGCGAAACCGGCAGCTGGTCGGAGCAGACCTTCCAGGAAAACACCTCGGATTTCGATGACCTGTACTTCCGGCAGCGGGTTGCCGTGGACATGACCAACCGGACGACCCAGAGCACGATGATCGGCCACGAGGTCGCCATGCCTGTGGCCCTGTCTCCCGTCGGGCTCACCGGAATGCAGCATGCCGATGGCGAGATTCATGCCGCCCAGGCAGCGGAAAAGTTCGGCGTACCCTTCACCCTCTCAACGCTCTCCATCTGTTCCATTGAGGACGTCGCCGAAAACACCACCCAACCGTTCTGGTTCCAGGTTTACACACTCCGCGATGACGACTTCATGAAACGGCTCATGGAGCGCGCGCGCGCTGCACAGTGTTCGGCCGTGGTCATCACCCTGGATCTGCAGGTGCAGGGGCAACGGCACAAGGATCTGAAAAACGGCCTCAGCGCGCCACCCAAGCTCACGGTCTCCTCTATCGCCGACATGATGACCAAAGTGTCCTGGGGGATCGGCATGCTGGGCACAAAACGGCGGACCTTCGGCAATGTCGTCGGTCATGCCAAGGGCGTCACCGACCCGGCGTCCCTGTCATCCTGGACCGCCGAAGCCTTTGATCACGCCCTGGACTGGGATCGGGTCAAAGAGCTCATGGACATGTGGGGCGGCAAGGTTATCCTCAAAGGCATCATGGACCCGGAGGATGCCATGCGGGCGGCCGATCTCGGGGCCGACGCCATCGTGGTGTCGAATCACGGCGGCCGCCAGCTGGATGGCGCCCTCAGCGCTATCCGGGCGCTGCCGGCGGTCATTGACGCGGTCGGCGACCGCATCGAGGTGTTCTTCGACAGCGGCATCCGCTCCGGACAGGACATCCTCAAAGCCCTCGCCCTGGGCGCGGACGGCGTGATGGTCGGTCGCTCCTGGGTCTATGGTCTCGGAGCGATGGGGAGCCCTGGCGTCACCAAGGCGCTGGAAGTACTTCACAAAGAACTGGATACCACCATGGCCCTGTGCGGGCATCGGGACATCAACAGGGTGGACAAGGATATTCTGCTGGTGCCGGAAGATTTCACCGGTCGCTGGGCTTAAAGAGCAAAACCGTAAAACAACAAGGGATGGAGAGTGCCTATGAATCTTGGACTCATGGTGATCACGGCCCTGCTGCCGCTGCTCACGGTCGCTATCTTTCTGGTCGGCCTTCGGTGGCCGGCGAAATACGCGATGCCGCTGGCCTATATTGTGGCCGTGGTGGTGGCCCTGGGATTCTGGGGCACTGACTTCAACGTGGTGGCCGGTGCGTCAGCCAATGGCGTGGTCACGGCACTTAATATTCTGTTTATCGTTTTCGGCGCCATTCTGCTGCTCTACACCCTGCGGGAGAGTGGTGCGATTGCGGTCATCCAGCAGGGGTTCAGTGACATTTCACCCGACCGTCGGGTGCAGGCCATCATCGTGGCCTGGCTGTTCGGCTCACTGATCGAAGGCGCTTCAGGGTTTGGCACCCCGGCGGCCATCGCCGCGCCGCTGCTCGTGGCCCTGGGGTTCCCGGCCATGGCCGCGGTTGTCTCGGCCATGATCATTCAATCGACGCCAGTGTCGTTTGGTGCCGTGGGCACGCCCATTATCGTCGGCGTCAATGCCGGCCTTGCCGATCAGTCGGTGACCGAGCGAATGGTCGAAGCGGCGGGCATCCCCTACGCGGAATACCTCAATCAGATCGGCATGCAGGTCGCGATGGTGCACGCGCTGGTCGGGGTATTTATCCCATTGATCATGGTGGGCATGCTGACCCGCTTTTTCGGCGCCAACCGGTCATTCATGGAAGGCCTCCGGGCCTGGCCTTTCGCCCTGTTCGCGGGCGTGTCGTTTGTGGTGCCCTACTACGCCGTCGCCGCCCTGCTGGGACCGGAGTTCCCGGCGCTGCTCGGCGGCCTCATCGGTATCGCCATTGTGGTCACCGCCGCCCGGCGGGGCCTGTTCCTCCCCAAGGACACCTTTCAGTTCGAGGACCGGGAGCACTGGCAGCCGGAGTGGATCAGCGTTCTGCAGCGGGAGACTCAGACTGAGCGCCCGGCGGACGCCAAGCTGTCACAGTTCCAGGCCTGGCTGCCCTACGTCATCGTGGCGGTACTGCTGGTCATCACCCGCACGGTGGACCCGGTGGTTGACGCCCTGCGCTCACCAGCAGTGACCATCTCTTTCACCGACATCTTCGGCTCCGGGATCAATGCGGCGTCACAGCCACTGTACCTGCCCGGCTTCATCCTCCTGGTCACCTCGGTGATCACCTACTTCCTCCACAAGATGTGGACCCACGGCGATTATCGAAACGCGTGGACAACCGCGGGCAAGACCATCATCGCGGCCGGTAGCGCGCTGATCTTTGCGGTGCCCATGGTGCAGGTGTTCATCAACTCGGCGCCGGGTGGTCTGGACAATGTGGCCGACATACAGGCAGCCATCGCTGACGGCGTTGCTCTCGGGGCGGTGGCACAGGTGGCCAGCATGCCCGAGATGCTGGCTCTGGGTGTCTCTGCCCTGGCCGGCGAGTTGTGGCCGCTGTTCGCGCCCCTGGTGGGTGGTCTCGGGGCGTTTCTGGCTGGCAGTAATACGGTCAGCAACATGATGTTCGCCTATTTCCAGATCTCCACCGCCGAGCAGATCGGCCTCGGCTCCTTCGGAGCTTCCATGGTGGTGGCGCTGCAGGCCGTGGGCGGTGCCGGTGGCAATATGATCACCGTGCACAACGTGGTGGCCGCTTCGGCGACGGTTGGCCTATTGGGACGAGAGGGCGATGTCATCCGCAAGACGCTTATCCCCATGATGTATTACATGGGGGCGGCCGGGTTGCTGGGCATGGCTATTATCAGCGGAGGCGCCAATTTCTGGTACGCGGGGTGGATAGGGTTTGTCGCCCTTTCCCTGGTGTTCATGCTGGTGAACCGCGGGCGGCACCCGGGGGCACCCGGCGCCGCCTGATCCGCGTCCATTGTCTGTAACCCCAACCACGGGGGCAGTGCTGACACTGCCCCCGTTTTTTTCTGCAAAACGCTGAACCAGCAGCCCTGCGCCCCGGTCAAAAGGCGTGCTAAATTAATCTTTTCAAGCTCGATATCCGGGAGTTCCCATGGACCTTCAGCGACTCGTTGACACCTTTGAGTTTCTGGATAACTGGGAAGATCGCTACCGGCTGCTCATTGACCTGGGCCGGGATCTGCCGGAGTTTCCCGATGACGCACGCATCGAAGCCAACCGGGTTGATGGCTGCACCAGCAACGTCTGGTTAATCACCGACCCGAGCGGCGACAATCCACCACGACTGCATTTCAAGGCAGACAGCGATGCATTTATCGTCAAGGGATTGGTCGCCATCCTCATGAAAGCCTATTCAGGCAAAACCCCCGACGAAATAATGGCGCTGGACATTGAAGGCCTCTTTGATCAGTTGGGCCTCGCGCAGCAGCTCACCCCCAATCGTCGGGACGGCTTCGTCGCCATGGTCAAAACAATCCGGGGACAGGCGCAGGCTCTGACCTGAATCCGGGCGGAGACGCCCCATGGAAAAGCGATCCACCCTGGCCATTGCGGCACTCGGCGCGGTGGTCATTGCCATTACCTATGGATTGGCCCGATTCGTCTTCGGGCTGTTTCTTCCGGGCATTCGTGACGACCTGGGACTGACGGCGGTCCAGGCCGGCTTTGTCGGAGCGATCCCTTTTGCAAGTTTCATTGCCGGCGTATTGACCGGCCCGAAAATCACCGAGCGCATTGGTCCGCGGGAGGCGGGGCTGCTCACCACTGGCCTCGCCACCCTGGGGCTCCTCGGTATTGCCGTGTCTCCGGATATTGCCCTGCTCTCGCTGGCCGTTGGCATTTGTGGCATCAGCACCGGGCTTTCCTCCCCCGTCATGGCGGATTCGGTTCATTCCGGTGTTCCCCCGGAGTTACGGGGTCGAGTCAACGCGATCCATAACGCCGGCACCAGCATCGGCGTGGCCGTTGCGATGCCAGTCTCGGCCTATCTTCTGGGTAACTGGCGTGGCGCGTATGTCAGCTTTGCCGCACTGGCCGCGGTGGTGGCGATCATCGCTTTTCGGGCGCTGCCGCGCCGTACCGCCACCGCTGCGGTGACCGTTGGCACCTCTCCCCATCTGCGTGTTTCAACCCGCCAGTGGATCGGTGTTGCGTCACTCAGCCTACTCGCGACCGGAATGGGTGTGGTCAGCAGCGTCTACTGGATTTTCGGCCCCGACCGGATCGCCGCCCACGGAGCACTCGGCGATGCTACAGCTGGCTGGATGTGGCTGGGTATCGGCATTGCCGGCCTGCTGGGCAGCGCAGCCGGTGACCTCATGGACAGCATTGGCACGGCAACCACCCATGGCGCGGCGCTGATTCTATTGGCCACCGCGCTGGGCATCCTCGCGGTGGCTCCGGGATCCATGGAGGCCGTGATGACTTCCGCCGCCCTGTTTGGGATTGCCTACATGTCACTGACGGGGCTTTATCTCGTCCAGGGCATCCGTTTGCTGGCCAATCGGCCCGCACTCGGCCCGGTGCTGCCCTTCCTCGCGGTTGCCGTGGGGGCGACCATCGGATCGCCGCTGGCCGGAGCCGCCATTGATGTCTCGGGTTATGCCCACAGCTTCAATTTTTTTGCCATCGGCGCCGTTGTCCTGGCGCTGCTTGGCGGGGTGATGCGCTCCCTGTATGCGGTTAGCGACCCCCAGTGGGATTAGCTAT
Organism: Spiribacter sp. 2438; assembly: GCF_009676705.1. Lineage (GTDB taxonomy): Bacteria > Pseudomonadota > Gammaproteobacteria > Nitrococcales > Nitrococcaceae > Spiribacter. The sequence continues at coordinate 1,003,421 of NZ_CP046046.1, forward strand.
GGACTCCAATTCCGCCCATCGATCATAAGCGGCTTCCAGTTGTGACTGGCATTGCGTCAAGTATTCGCTGGCCTCACGAATGGCCTCCTCGTCCTGTTCGTAGAGTGCCGGGTCGTTGACTCGTGCCTCCGCGTCCGCCGCGGCCGTCTCAAGCTTTTCGATCCGGGCTGGCAGTTCATCCAGCTCACGGGCCAGTTTGTAGCTGAGCTTGGCGCCCTTGGGGCGCGCCTGCCGCGGGTTGGGCACTGCCGGCGATGCGTCGACCGCGGTTTGCCGGGCCGCCGACGGGGCCGGCCGATCTCCGGATTGCCGCAGCCAGTCGGAATACCCGCCCACGTACTCCCCGAAATGACCGTCGCCCTCCGGCACCAGCACGCTGGTCACGACGTTGTCCATGAATGCCCGGTCATGGGAGACCAGGATAAGCGTGCCCTGGTAATCCAGCAGGCGTTCTTCCAGCAGCTCCAGGGTCTCCACGTCCAGGTCGTTGGTGGGCTCATCCATCACCAGCAGATTGAAAGGCTGTGCAAAAAGACGCGCCAGTACCAGTCGGTTTCTCTCTCCGCCGGATAGCCGGCTGATGGGCGCATTGGCTCGATCCGGCGTGAACAGAAAATCCTGCAGATAACCCATGACATGGGGACGACGGCCACCCCCCAACTCGATGAATTCATCGCCACCGGCGACGTTGTCCCGGGCACTGCGGGATTCGTCGAGCACCTGCCGGTGCTGATCGAAATAGGCGACCTGCAGATTGGTGCCCAGACGAATACGCCCACTGTCCGGTGTCAGATCACCGATCAGGAGGCGGACCAGCGTGGTTTTCCCGATGCCGTTGGGGCCGAGAATGCCGACCCGATCTCCACGCAGAATCCGGGTACTGAAGTCCTGTACAAGAGTTTTTCCGGGAACGGAGTAATGGATGTCGATGGCTTCGGCCACCAGCCGGCCGGAGCGATCCGCATCCGCCATTTGCAGGCGCGCCTGCCCCATTTTGGTGCGTCGGGCGGCATGGGCCTCGCGCATCGCCTGCAGGGCCCTCACCCGGCCCTCATTGCGGGTGCGCCTGGCCTTGATGCCCTGGCGGATCCAGCGCTCCTCCTGGGCCAGCTTCTTGTCGAACCGGGCCCGCTCAAGCGCCTCGGCATTGGCGCGTTCCTCCCGGCGACGAAGGTAATTGTCGTAATCGCCCGGCCAGCTGGTTAATTGCCCCCGGTCGATCTCGACAATGCGCGTCGCCAGATTGCGCAGGAAAGCCCGGTCATGGGTAACAAAGACCACACTTCCAGAAAACTTTTTCAAAAATTGCTCAAGCCACTGAATGGATTCGATGTCCAGGTGGTTAGTGGGCTCGTCCAGCAGCAGCACGTCGGGTTCGCTGGCAACCGCCTGCGCCAGCAGGACCCGCCGTTTCAATCCGCCGGACAGTGCCTCGAACGCCATCTCGGACGGCAATGAAAAACGCGTCAGGATGGCGGTAATCCGCTGATCGAGAACCCACCCATCGGCGGCATCGATTTGCGCATGCAACTGCTCAAGGCGCCGGGGGGAAGCCCCGGCGGCCACCGAGTCCACGGCCTGATGATATTCGGTCAGCACCTGCCCGAGCTCTCCGGCGCCCCGCGAGACGACATCGAACACCGTACCGGCACAGTCGTCCGGTATGGCCTGCGGCAGCCGCGCCACCCGGATTCCGTCCCCGATGCGCACCTGGCCGGCATCCGGGTCATGGTTTTTATCTATCAGTGCCAGCAAGGTCGATTTACCAACACCATTGCGGCCGACAATACAAACGCGCTCATCGCGTTCCAGCGCGAAATTGGCCCCGTCGAGCAAAGGCGGGCCGCCTACAGAAAAGTGAATGTCTTCAAGGGCAAGGATTGGCATGGAACCTCAATCGGTCGTTATAGTGAAACCGTGCAGTGTCCGCGCATTTTAGCTTTTGACTTGCACCAAGGCAGGGCGTAATGTCCGGTGTGATTTTACAACGGAGGACGAAGGATGGATCTGACGACACTATCGCTTGGGCAGTATGAATTTATTGCCGGCTCTTTCTCATTCGGTCTGGCTGTTATGGCCGCCGCAACCCTGTTTCTGTGGTTCTCTCGCAGCCTGGTGGCACCGGGCTACCGGATAGCCGTGACCATCTCCGGTCTGGTCACCGCCATTGCAGCCTACCATTACCTGCAGATCATGCTGTCCTGGGATTCGGCGTTCGCCATTGTTGGCGGTTCTCTCGAGACCACGGGCCAGCCTTTCAACCAGGCCTACCGTTATGTGGACTGGCTGCTCACCGTGCCGCTGCTCCTGATCGAATTGATCCTGGTCATGAAACTGGCCCGGGGCGAGACGATCTCGAAGAGTGTCTGGCTGGGTGGCGCCGCGGCGCTGATGATCATCCTCGGGTACCCGGGTGAGGTCGCCGAGACCGCCGGTACACGCTTCACCTTCTGGGTGCTGTCGATGATTCCGTTCATCTACATCGTCTACCAGCTGGTGGTGGGCCTGAAGGGATCCATCAACAAGCAGCCTGAGAACGTCCGTGGCCTGATCAATGGCGCAGCCATGCTGGTCGTGGTCTCCTGGCTGTTCTACCCGATCGTCTTCCTGTTCCCGCTGATCGGTTTCACGGGCGGCGCTGCCGTGGTGGCCGTGGAAGTGGGCTACACCGTCGCCGACATCGTGGCGAAGGCGGTCTTTGGCATCCTCATCCTCGCGATTGCCATGCGCAAGTCCGAGGCCGAAGGCGCCAACCAGCAGGCCTGATCGCTTCGCGATCGGCCCTGCCGAGCCTGAAACACCCGTCGGGGATATTCCCCGGCGGGTCGTTCCAACCCTGTTCAGCATTGAGGTGACTTCCATTGGCTACCATGGACATCAGGACACCTGAGCTTCCAATGGCAGACACCACCCGCGATATATCGGCGGGAGCTGAACCCGTGACGGCGCGACTGGAAGCCGTGGACCAGCAGATGGTCCGAATCATCCAGTCACTGAATTCCACGCCAGCCCGCGACGCCGCGCTCTATCACCTGAAGACCGGTGGACATCGCATGCGAGCGCGTCTGGCCCTGGCAAGCACCGCCGACTGGGATCGCCACGACGATGCGGTCCTGGCAGCTGCCGCTTGCGAATTGCTTCACAACGCTTCCCTTATCCACGACGACATCAGTGATGGTGACGGCTACCGACGCGGTCACCCCACCGTCCGTGCCCTCCACGGCGATGATGTCGCGCTCTGCGCCGGCGATCTCATGATGGCGGCCTCGTTCGATACCGCCTCGCGGCTATCGGACTCCCGGCATGCCTCTGAACTCACCCGCTCCATGGCGCACTGCGCCGCCCGGGTGATTGGGGGCCAGAGCACAGAACTGGCTTTGGGCAATAAGGCCGGACTTCCCGGTTTTCGTGAATACCTGGACATTACCCGGTCGAAAACAGCGCCGCTCATTGAGGTCGCGATTGGTGCCGGACAGTCGGCGTCACCTAACACGGTCCGCTCGGTTTCCGAGGGCATTGGGCTGGCCTACCAGATACTCGATGATCTCGACGATCTGACCGGATTCGACAATCCAATGGCCGAGCAGAGCCGTCTGCACGCCTATCACGCCTGGCGCCATCATCAACTGCGCGGTCCGCAGGCGGTCGCCGTGGATTCGAGTCGAGTGCATGCGCGTTGCCTGCGGCATGTTCAAGCGGCCCTTGGCCGGGCGGATCATCTCGCCGAGGAGTTCTCCGCGCCCTTACGCGACGGGGTTCGGGAACTGATTCTGCGCTTGCATCACAAATCTCAGCGTATTCAACCGTCCAGCCATTCCAGTAACGGGGAATAATCGGCATGAAGACCCTGGTCATCGGGGGTGGCTTTGGTGGGATGGCCGCTGCGTTGCGGCTGAGGGCCAAAGGGCATGCCGTCACGCTGATCGATCGCTGTCCACGGCTGGGCGGCCGCGCGCAGGTCTTTAACCACGGCGGGTATCGGCATGATGCCGGGCCAACCGTCATCACCGCACCTTTCCTGTTCGCCGAACTGTTCGCACTGTACGGCGAAGAAATCGCTGATCAGGTCACGCTAGCGCCCCTGGATCCCTGGTATCGGTTCCGTTTCCCGGACAACTCCCATTTCGACTATGGGCCGGGCATCGAGCGCATGGAGGCGGAAATCGCCCGCTTCAACCCGGACGATGTCGCTGGCTATCACGGGCTGCTGGCGGAATCCCGCGAGCTTTTTGACATCGGCTTCCGTGAACTTGGGGACCAACCATTCCATCGCGTCGGCTTCATGATTCGACAGATCCCGCGGCTGCTCAGGCTGCGGTTCGATCGCAGCGTCTGGGATATGGTTTCCAGCCATATACAGCATCCTTATCTGCGCCGAGCACTGTCTCTGCAGCCCCTGCTGGTGGGTGGTAATCCCTTTGACACCACTTGTATCTACGGGCTGATTCACTACCTGGAGCGGGAGTGGGGCGTATATTTCGCCATGGGCGGCACGGGGGCGCTGGTGGATGCGCTGGCCAACCTGATGGAGCGCCATGGGGTCGATGTGCAGTCCGGACGCAGCGTCACGTCGATCGCCCGCTCGGGGCGGAATATCACCGGCGTCACGCTGGATGACGGGCGCCAGATCAGTGCAGACATGTACGTCTCCAATGTCGATCCCATGCATCTGTACGGCGAGCTGATGCAGCCGGCGCCGATGATCAGCCGGGCCAAACGCGCAGTGGCCCGAACGTCCATGGGCCTGTTCGTCCTGTATTTCGGCACCGATCGGAGTTATCCGGACATCGCCCATCACACGATCTGGCTGGGGGAGCGCTACAAGGAACTGCTCCACGATATCTTCAATCGCAAGGTGCTCTCCGACGATTTTTCGTTATACCTGCACCGCCCGACGGCCACCGATCCGAGCTTTGCCCCCGCCGGACACGACAGCTTCTATGTGCTGGCCCCGGTTCCCAACCTCGAGGGGGAGATCGACTGGAGCGTGGAAGGCCCGCGGCTGCAGCAGCGCATCATTGAAGCCCTGGAGCAGTCGATCATGCCGGGATTGAGCGCTCACGTGCGAGCGCCTTTCTACATGACTCCCGAAGATTTCCGCAGCGACTATCAGAGCGTCCACGGCAGCGGTTTCAGTGTTGCCCCACTGTTCCGGCAGTCGGCCTGGTTCCGGTTTCACAATCGCGCCGAGGGGCTGAACAACCTCTACCTGGTGGGTGCGGGTACGCACCCCGGCGCCGGGCTTCCCGGTGTGGTCTCCAGCGCCCGAGTGCTTGACCGTCTGGTACCGGACAACAACGAGGCGGCATGACCCCGCGAGAGATCCTCGCCAGGCATGGCAGCAGCTTTCACCTGGCCAGCCGGTTCCTGCGACCCGTGGATGCCCGGGATATCGCCATTCTCTACGCCGCATGCCGCCTGATTGACGACCTGGCTGACGAGGAAACCGGGCGGGCTGATGACATCCAGCGACTGCTCGACGGGCTCCGTCGCCACAGCCCCGAAGCCATTCCCGTGGAGGGCTTTGCAGAGATGGCGATCCGGCGCCAACTCAACCTCGCGCCGCTGGTCACCCTGACCGAAAGTGCCTGCCGCGAGGCCCGGGCACCCACCTGTATCGCCAGCGAGGCGGAACTGCTGGACTACTGCTACGCGGTGGCGGGCACCGTCGGCGAAATGATGTGCCCCCTCCTCGGCGCCGACCCGCACCGCGGTCGTGATGCCGCCGTGTCCCTGGGTATCGCCATGCAGATGACCAATATCGCCCGGGATGTCCTGGAGGATGCCCGCCAGGAACGCCGATATCTGCCCGCTGACTGGGTGGACGGGCTCACCCCGGCCGCCATCGCCGCCGCCGAGCCACCCCATCGTCATCACGTCAGTACAGCAATTCGGCGGCTGGTCGAACTGGGTGAGCAGCACTACCAGCGGGCAGAGTCCGGGTTCGCCCTCATTCCGTTAAGAAACCGTCAGGCCATTCGTATCGCCACCCGCCTCTACCGGGCCATCGGCCTGCGTGTCGTGGATCAGGACTGTCAGTATTGGCTGGGGCGTGTCTCACTCAGCCATAGCGAGCGAGCCCGGCTCGCGTTCGGCACACTGGCCGGGTTGATGAGGGAACCGGCCAGGCCTGCGCCGTGAAACCCTTCGATCTGGCCTTCATCGGCCTGGGGGCCGCCGCCATGAGCCTCGTCACCCGGCTCGCGGACAGCCGCTATAGCGGCCGTGTCGCCTTGATCGAGCCGGTGCCGGATCCCGGCGATGACCGCACCTGGTGCGGGTGGCCCATGAACGACCACCCCTTCAGTCATCGAGCCACGCGCCGCTGGAGTCAGTGGGCGGTGAGCAATGCCCGAGACGAGGTGACGGCAGGGAGTCGGGAAATGCCCTATGAAATGCTTCGCTCCAGCGATGTCCGGTCGGTGGCGATGGCCGCCATCGCCGGCCGCGATGACTGGGTTCTCCTTGCCGGACGCGCCCTTGCCGATGCCCGGAAAACCGAAGACGGCTGGCGCTTGACCCTGGATGACCAGTCTGAGGTGGAAGCCCTTTGGGTACTGGATGCGCGGCCGCCAAAACTCAACCTGAGTCGCCCCTGGGTCTGGCAGAGCTTTGTCGGCGCCGAAATCAGTGGCCCCCGGATGGGCGATCCTGACCAGGTTCGGCTGATGGATTTCGTAGACGACGCACAACCGGTGGCAAGCTTTTTCTATGAATTGCCCATTGACCCCCGCCGTCGACTGATTGAATTCACGCGGTTTACGCCAACCCCCGCCGACCCCGCCGAGATGCGCGAGCAGGTGGACGGGCTGATCCGTCGCCGGGGCTGGCAGAACGCCCGCGTCATCCGAACTGAACAGAGTCATCTGCCCATGGCACCGATCCCGGGCTACGACCGCGACCAGTGGGTCCGCATCGGAACCGCCGGTGGCAGCATGCGCCCGGCCACCGGTTACGCGTTCCATGCCATTCAGCATTGGGCGGACGGCGCGGCTGCCGCGCTGCTGGAGGGTCGCTCGCCGCCAGCCCCGACCCGGCCCGGCTGGCTGGATTGGCTGGACGGGGTGTTCCTTGAATCCCTCTGGGCGGGCCCGGCCACTGCCAGCGACCAGTTCGTCCAACTGTTCCGACGGGTACCACCGGATGCTCTCAGCCGATTCCTGATGGCCCGGGGCCGTCCGCTTGATACACTGAAAGTGCTGAATTCATTACCGGTGGCCCCGATGCTGGCGGCCGCCTGGCGTCACACAAGGAGGCGCTCATGAGCGATTCCGCTCGCCCCCCCGCATTCTGGCTTTTTCCCGTGGGATTGCTGGTTGCCCTGGGTGTATCCGCGCTGCCCGGCCAGTGGCCGCTTTACGCGGTACTGGCCATCAGCACCGCCATCCTCGGACTGCCCCATGGCAGCCTCGACACCGCTGTGGCCAAGCGTTATCTGTCCCTGGACAACACCCCCAAACTCCTGAGTTTTTTCGTCGGATACATGGCCCTGGGTGCGGTGGTTATCGCTATCTGGTGGCAGGCACCGAATGCCGCACTGGGTGCGTTCCTGCTCTACTCGGCGGTCCACTTTGCCGACGATGTGGCCGTGCGCATCGGGCGGCTCGGGGGGATCGGATACGGACTGTGGGTGCTGTCACTGCCCCTGCTGTTCCATCCAGAGCTCGTGATTCCGCTGTTCAACATGCTGGGTGCCACCCAGAGCGAGCTGATGGTCAGCGTGGCCCCCTGGACCCTGGCGCTGGGTGGCGGATTGCTCAGTATCGGCCTGCTGACCCGCCCGTCCCGCGCCACCAGCGACTGGCGCGATCCCCTGCTGCTGGTGGCGGGGGCGGCACTGCTGCATCCGCTGGCTTATTTCATCGCTTACTGGTGCTTTCTGCACAGCCCGCGTCATCTGGAAGTGGCCGCTCGGGATCTGGGGCTTGAGGGCTGGCGCGAGCGCCTGCGAGCCGTGGCGCCGACGACGCTGGCAACCTATGCGCTGGCGCTGGCGGCCATTCCGTTCCTGATTGGCCTGCCCACCGACACGGCTCTGATGCGGATTATTTTCATCGGCCTGGCGGCGCTTACCGTGCCGCACATGATCCTCGAACTCATTGCGAGCCCTCGGCGGAAAATTTGAGAATCCGTTATCATTGTTGGGTTTAACATCGACGGGATGTGATGAGCATGAAGATTTCGGTGCTGCAGGCGAAAATTCACCGGGCGACGGTTACCGATGCCAACCTCGAATACGAGGGCAGCATCACCATCGACCGGGATCTGCTGGCAGCCAGTGGCCTGCTCCCCTGGCAGCAGGTGCATGTTTACAACATCACCAATGGTCACCGCTTCGAGACCTACATCATTGAAGGCCATCCGGGCGGCGGCGACATCACCATCAACGGCGCCGCGGCCCATCTGGCCAGCATTGACGATCGGGTCATCATTGCCGCCTATGCCCAGGTCACACCAGAGCAGGCCCGCGACTGGCGGCCGCGACTGGTCTTTGTTGACGACGCCAACCGCCAGAAAACACTGAGCTAAAGGGGCCCCAGCGTATGCGTGGCCACGTAGGCCTGGCTTCGGCGGGTCTGGTGGCCACCGCGTCATTCTGGGCGGTCAACGCCATCATCGGTCGGGCCATGGTGGGAGAAATTCCGCCGCTCGGGCTGGCGTTCTGGCGCTGGGTGCTCGCGTTCTTGATTCTGGCGCCCTTCGGGGTGCCGGCGGTCTACCGGCAATGGTCGGTGGTACGCGCTCGCTGGAAAGCACTGGTGGTGATCGCCACCTTCAGCGTCGGGCTTTTCAACACGCTTCTCTACATCGCAGCCCAGACTACCACGGCGCTGAATATCGCCATGATGAACGCCACGCTCCCCATCGCCGTGGCCTTTGGCGCTCATTATGCCCTCCGGGAATATTTAAACCTGCAGCGCTCAATGGGCATTGCCCTGGGCTTCCTGGGGATACTGGTGATCATCACCGAGGCGAGCTTCACCCGGCTGCTGACGCTACAGTTTGTGCCCGGCGATCTGGTGATGCTCTCGGCGGTGGCGTCGTGGACCCTGTTTTCGGTGGTCATGCGTTGGGCAGCTATTCCCCTGACCCCTGTCGCTTTCCTGACGGTACAGATCGCTTTTGGTATTCCGGTCGTCGCCCCGTTCTATATCGGCGAGTCCATGCTGTCCGGCGCTTATCTGCCCCGGGTCGAGCATCTGTGGGTATTCGCGGTAGTGGCCATCGGGCCGAGCCTGCTCGCCTATGCATTCTGGAATAACGGTGTCAAAGTCATCGGAGCCTCTCGTGCGGCGCTGTTTCTGTACCTGATCCCGGTGGTGGCTGCGGTTCTCGGCTACTTACTGCTGGATGAGCGGCTGGCGGTGTTCCACGCCATTGGCGGCGTGTTGATTCTGCTCGGCCTGACCCTGGCGGTGCGTGAGCAGAATGCGGGATGGAGTGGCCAGCAATAAGGACCAATACGCGGTTGTGATGGATGGTATCGCCCTTCATGATGACGTTCATGAAAGGTCGAATCGCCATGATCGCCGTCATCGGCATCGCCGCCTTTGCAAACTCGCACAGTGGCGCAGATGCAGAGGAAATTCGCTTCGCTCCCGCTGACATAGAGACTTGGGACCCGCACCGTTTTTCCGGTGAAACCCGTTATCGTTTGATTAATACGGCGGATGGCGAGGCGGTGGAAGCGGTCTGCGATGACGCCACCGCCTCGGGACTTTTCTACCGGGAGCCCATCGATCTGACCCGGACTCCGGTCATCGAGTGGCGCTGGCGAATTCTCGATCCCATCTCCGTCGGCGACCCGATGACCCGGGCCGGCGATGATTACGCCGCCCGACTGTATGCCGTAGACGAGCACAGCGTGCTGCGCTGGCGCACCCGCGCATTGAACTATGTCTCCTCAACCCGGGTCGCTGTGGGGGAGGACTGGCCGAATGCGTATGCCAGCCAGGCCCACATGCTGGCGGTGGACGATGCCGGTGGCGATGAAGACGCGAATGAGGCCGGGTGGCAGGTTCATCGCCGCAATCTGCGCGAGGATTTCCAGCAGTTTCATGACCGCTCTGTCGATCAGATTGATGCCATCGCCCTGATGACCGACTGTGATGACACCAACGAACGCGCGGAAGTCCACTACGGCGAGATAAGACTGTTACCGGAGTCAGCCCTGAATGAGCAATGAGCATGATCTGGTGATCATCGGTGGCGGCGTCGGCGGGCTGGTCACCGCCAGCGTGGCGGGTCAGCTGGGACTGGATGTGGTGCTCATCGAGCGGGACAACGCGCTGGGCGGGGACTGTCTCCACCACGGCTGTGTGCCAAGCAAGACGCTGATTCGCAGCGCCAGCATTGCCCACGCCGCGCGCCAGGCTCGCGACTTTGGCATTGACGCCGAAGTTGGCCCCACCGACCTGGGCGCCGTCACGGACCGAGTAAGAGCCGTGATTGAACGCATTCAGCATCACGACGACCCGGAGCGGTTTCGTGGCTACGGCATTGACGTGTTGTTTGGCGAGGCGCAGTTCCGCGACCCGCATACCGTTTCGGTCAAGGGCCGCTCAATCCGCGGCCGCCGATTCGTAATTGCCACCGGCTCCCGGCCCGCCATACCGCCCATTGCGGGTCTGGACTCGGTGCCCTACCTCACCAACGAGACGGTGTTCGATCAGCGCGCCCTGCCCGGCCGTCTGGCGGTCATCGGCGGCGGGCCCATTGGCTGCGAGCTGGCGCAGGCCTTCGCCCGACTCGGCAGTGCCGTCACGCTGATCGAAGCGGGGGCCGAGCTCCTGCCCCAGGACGACCCCGTGCTGACTCGGCAATTGCGGGAGCATCTGGTGGCGGAGGGCGTAGCAATCCGGCTCAATACCTCCGTGGTGTCAGCCCGCCCGGAAGGTGATCAGGCCGTCCTCACCCTGCAGGCCGATTCCGGAACGGATGCTGCCGAGGCGCGTTTCGACCGGGTGCTGGTGGCGGCCGGTCGGCAACCGAACACGGACGGCATCAATCCCGAAGCCGCGGGGCTGGAACGCGACCGGAAAGGCGCGCTGATCGTCGACCGGCGACTGCGTACCAGCCGGCGCCATATTTATGCGGTGGGGGACTGCACCGGCCCGTTTCCGTTTACCCACATGGCGGAGTATCAAGCCAGCATCATCATCAGCAACGCCATCTTCCGGTGGCCGCGCCGGGCGGACTATCGGGCCGTGCCCTGGGTGACCTACACCGACCCGGAACTCGCCCACGTGGGCATGACTCGCAAAGCGGCGGAGGAGGCGGGCATCGACCACCAACTCGTCACCTTCCCCCTGGCCGAGGTGGACCGCGCCATCGCCGAGGGGGCGACCACCGGCGAACTCCGGCTGCTGGTTCGCAAAGGCCGCATCATCGGGGCCAGCCTGCTGGCACCCCATGCGGGAGAGATCATTCACGAACTGGCGCTGGCCATTGCCGAGAAGGTGCCGCTGCACCGGCTGGCCGGCCTGGTACACGCCTACCCCACCCTGGCGCAGATCAGCAAACGGGCGGCGGGGTCTTACTATGCCCCGCAACTCTTTTCGTCGCGGACTCGCCGACTCGTGAAATGGATTCACCGACTGCTTCCGTGACACAACGCCAGTGGCTGCGCTGGGCCATCCTGGCGGTGGTGCTGGCGCTGATTGCCGGCGGCCTGCTGATCCGTGACGACATCGACCGCCAGGCGGTGACGGGCTGGCTCGAAGATCTGGGGCCGTGGGCCGGCGTGGCCTTTGTGGGCAGCTATGCCCTGGGGGCGGTGGCTTTTCTGCCGGGGATGATATTTACCGTGACCGGTGGCGCGCTTTTCGGTCCCCTGTGGGGAACGGTCTATAGCGTACTGGGCGCCAACCTCGGGGCGGCGCTCGCCTTTCTGGCCGCTCGCCATGGCCTTGCCGACTGGGTTGCCCGCCGCACTGGCCCGCGTCTGGAAAAGCTGCAACAGGGCATCGACGCGGAGGGTTGGCGGTTTGTCGCGCTGGTGCGGCTGGTGCCGCTGGTCCCCTTCAACCTGCTTAACTACGCCCTTGGTCTGACCCGCGTCCGTTTTCTCACCTATTGCCTGACTTCGCTGATCGCCATGGCACCGGCGGTGTTCGGCTATGTATGGGTGGGTCACGCCGGGCGTCAGGCAATTGCAGGGGACGGCAATGTATTCCAGAGTGTGATGATTGCGATCGGGCTCATTGCTGTACTGGCCTTTGTTCCGCGACTGATTCGCAGCGTGCGGGGAAGCATCCCCGGCGAAGGCAATGAACCGAAAACCGATTCGGACAAGGAGACACACTGACCCATGAACCAGCCGGCCGCTCAAACCGCTTATTTTCTGGATCCCGTCAAATTCCGCGACCCCGCGGTCACCGCCGACGGCGAGCCCCGGGCCACCGTGAAACTCAAAAAACTCGAGACCCTGTGGATCAACACCGGGACGCTGTGCAACCTGGAATGCCGCAATTGCTACATCGAATCGTCCCCGAGCAATGATCGCCTGGAATACATCCGCCATGACGAGGTGGTGGATTACCTCGACGAGATTCAGGAGCAGGCGCTTGGCACCCACACCATCGGCTTCACCGGCGGCGAGCCGTTCCTGAACCCCGAGATGCTCCTCATCCTGCAAACCACTCTGGAGCGCGGCTTTGACGTGCTGCTGCTCACCAATGCAACCCGGCCCATGATGCGCCCCCGTGTCCGCCGCGGCCTGGAAGCGCTTCGGGATGCCCACGGCGACCAGCTCACCCTGCGGGTGTCTATCGACCACTTTGATGCAGAATGGCACGAGTACGAGCGGGGCGCCGACACCTTCGAGCCCGTGATTGAGGGACTGCGCTGGCTGACCCACAATGGCTTCAACATCGATATCGCCGGACGGCTGTTTGCCGGCGATGATGAGCACACCATGCGCAGCGGTTACGCGGCGCTGTTCGGGGAACGGGGGATTCGGTTGGATGCCCGGGCGCCGGATAAGCTGGTGCTGTTCCCCGAAATGGACGCCCGCCTGGACGCACCGGAAATCACCACCGCCTGCTGGGACAAGGTGGGCACCCATCCGGATAACATGATGTGCTCCAGCTCGAGGATGATCGTCAAGCGCAAAGGCATGGAGCGCCCGAGTGTGATCGCCTGCACCCTGCTGCCCTACGATCAGCGCTTCGAGCTGGGGCATACCCTCCGCGAGGCGCAACAGACCGTTTCACTGAACCATCCCCATTGTGCGCAGTTCTGCGTGCTGGGCGGTGCGAGTTGCAGCGGCTGATGGGTATTCAGAAGATCTCATTCACCGGCCACGATGGCCACACGCTGAACGCCCGGCTGGATCTGCCCGATGGCCCGACCCGGGCGACGGCTCTGTTTGCTCACTGCTTCACCTGCTCCAAGGACATCCCGGCGGCCCGTCGCATTGCCAGCCGGCTTGCCGCCCAGGGCATTGCCGTTCTGCGGTTTGACTTCACCGGTCTGGGGCATTCAGAGGGAGAGTTCGCAAACACCAATTTCACCTCGAATGTCGAGGATCTGCGACTGGCGGCGGCCCATCTGGCCGAAACCGTCTCAGCGCCGCAGCTGCTGATCGGCCATTCGCTGGGGGGTGCCGCGGTGATCAAGGCGGCGCCGGATCTTGAAGGCGTGCGGGCGGTGGTTACCATCGGCGCCCCGTCTGACCCCGAGCATGTCTCGAAAAACTTTTCCGACCAGATTGAGACCATCCGGGAGGCCGGAGAGGCCGAGGTGGAGCTGGCCGGCCGCCCGTTCACCATCCGACGCCAGTTCATCGAGGACATCGCCGGGAGCCGGCTGGATGAGGCCTTAAACCGCCTCAATGCCGCCCTCCTGGTGCTGCACTCACCCCGAGACACCATCGTGGGGATCGACAACGCGGCGGACCTCTTTCAGGGGGCGAAGCACCCGAAAAGCTTCATCACCCTGGATGACGCCGATCACCTGATCACGCGGGGCGAGGACGCCGAGTATGCCGCCGACGTGATTGGCGCCTGGGCAACCCGTTATCTGGACCTGGCCGCCGAGGAGCCGCCGGTCAGTGCGCCGGAGGGCACCACCCGAGTATCCGAGGTCAGCCCCCGGGGCTTCCGTCAGGATATCAACATTGCCGGTCGCCACATGCTCACCGCCGATGAGCCCGCCAGTATGGGCGGCAGCGACAAGGGGCCGTCTCCCTACCAGCTGGTGGCCGCCGGCCTGGGTGCCTGCACCAGCATGACCATCCGCATGGTTGCCCGCCGCAAGAACCTGCCTCTGGAGCACGTCTTCACCGATGTCACTCATAACAAAGAGCACCGCACGGACTGCGAGAGCTGTGGTGAAAGCGGTGCCCATGTCGATGTCTTCCAGCGCCAGATCCATCTGGCGGGCGACCTCAGCAGTGAGGAGCGCCAGCAACTCCTGGAAATCGCCGACAAGTGTCCAGTGCACCGAACGCTGGAATCCGAGATCATCATTGAGACCCGTCTAGCGGACGACTAACAACGGCAAAGGACCGAAACCCTTGCAGGGAATGCCCCTTCCGGCGCTGATTGGCGCTTTGATCCTCCTGGCCGCCGTGAGCGTGCTGGTCTCACCACGCGTGCGTACCGCCGATGGCTTTTTCCGCGGATCCAGCAACACTGGACAAGCTCCGGATGTTGTCACCCTCACACTTTCTCAGGTCACCACCTGGATATTCGCACGATCGCTCCTGAATGCCGGGATCCTTGGTTATTTTTTTGGAATCGCCGGCGCACTGGCCTATACGGCTTACTATGGCTCCTTTCTAACCGGCTGGCTGATTGTCGATCGGCTTCGCTACCGCCACGGCGTCACCAACATCCAGACCTTCGTGGCCCATCATTTCGGGCGCCTCGGGACCGGTTGCTTCAATCTGTTGATTTCCATGCGCCTGCTGACCGAGGTGTTCGCCAACCTCCTGGTGGTTGGTATCGTCTTCGGGGCCGCCGGCTCCGTAGGCTATAACCTGGCCATTATTACCGTGGCACTGGTGACCCTCGCCTACTCAATGACCGGAGGGTTGCGGGCGTCACTGCGTACCGATCTGTGGCAGATGACGCTGCTGGGCGTCCTGCTGATCGGACTGACGGCCATGATGTTTGTCCACCCGTTCTTCGAGGCCAGCGCACTGCTGGAGAGTAGCGCCACCAACAGCCCCGGCTGGATCCTGCTGGTGGTCGCCCTACTCCAGGTCCTCAGCTACCCGATGCACGACCCGGTGATGATGGATCGCGGTTTTCTGGCTGATCGCTCCAGCACCCGGCAAAGTTTCTTGCACGCTTTCTGGATTTCCAGCCTGTGCATCCTCGCATTCGGCTTCCTCGGGGTTTTCGCCGGACTGCATCGTCAGGGCGAGGAGGAGCTGATTGCGACGCTGGCACGCCTGCTCGGCACACCGGCGATGCTCCTGCTGGGACTGGCCCTTTTCATTTCAGCGGCCTCCACGCTGGATTCGGCCTTTTCCAGCGCCTCCAAGCTGGCAGTGGTCGACATGGAGCTTGGGGAGGCCACCGCCCGCAACGGCCGCCTGGCCATGCTCTGCTTCGCCGTGGGCGGATTGTTGCTGGTGCTGTTTGGCACCGACGACCTGTTTGCTGCGGTGGCCGTCAGTGGGACCGCATCGCTGTTTCTGACCCCCGTCATTATCTTCTGCATTTTTGCCGAGCGCAGGGTTCGACCCTGGTGTTTCTTCGTAACATTCGCTGCGGCGGTCGGTGGGGCAGCAGCCTACTTTGTCGAAACATCGGGATACAGCCAACTCATCGGCAGTATCAGTGGCCTGGAGCACGATTACGCCAAACTGCTCCTCATCACCGTGGTGGTGCTGGTGGTTGGCCTGTCCTCATTTGCCATGGCCCTGCAACCGCGCAGCGATAACACCCCATCATGAGCAGTGCCATGGGCCGTACCTGCCCTCTGGCTTACCGAACCAGTCCGGATGGGCTCAAAACGGCGCCGGTTCTGGAGACAGAAACCGCTTACTTCATCGGCGGCCTTTACGGCAACGAGCTGGCACTGGCTCGGATTCTGGAAATGGCCCACGAAGAACGGCAAAAAGGGTTGCCGGAGCCCTCGTTGGTTTTCAACGGGGACTTCCACTGGCTGAATGCCGAATCCGCCGCCATGCAACGAATCACGGATGCGATTCTTGCCCACCACCCCACCGCCGGAAACGTGGAGCTCGAGTTGGCACGCCCTTCCGAGGACGCTGGCTGCGGTTGTGCCTACCCGGCATGGGTGGATGACGCGGTGGTCGAGCGATCCAATCAGATCATGCAACGGCTGCAAAGCGTCGCGGCCTGCACACCGGGGCTGTCCGACCAACTGCAACGGCTCCCCCTTCAGAGGCGAGTTCAAGTGGGAGACTGTCGGATCGGCGTGGTCCATGGTGACCCGGAATCAGTGGCAGGCTGGGGACTTGCCCTTGAGCAGATGCCATCACCGGGGTCGATCACGCCCCGTCTGCAGACCTGGTTCCAATGCGCTCAAGTCGATGTACTGGCCGGCAGCCACACCTGCGTCGCCTATCTGCAGGATTTCTTCGTGGATAGCCAGCGCCGGTTGGTCATGAACAACGGCGCCGCCGGCATGCCCAATTTCCAGCAGGATCCCCGCGGGCTCATCAGTCGCATCAGTCTTCACCCCTCACCCTTTGAACCCGTGTATGGCACCCGCCTGGGCGGTGTTTACTGTGATGCGGTGAGCGTGGAGTGGCCAGTCGCCGAATGTCTCGAATGGCTCGCCCGGCTTTGGCCGGCAGGTTCTCCCGCGGACCGTTCCTACCATTCCCGCTTTCGGGGGGGACCGGCCCATGAACCCTCGCAAGCCGATCGATCACGGTGAAGGGTTCGTCAGGCAGGGGGGCGCTGACATCCAGCAATTCAGCGGAAACCCAAGCACTCCTCCAGACGTCCAAAGCACCATGCAGATCCGGCGCCTGATTCCTGTTCTCTACGAGACCCCGGCCATCGCGCTGACCGCGTTGAAACTCTGGGTGAACCACAACCCGCTGGGAAATGCCGCCGCGCTGGCGTTTTACACCCTGTTCTCGGTGGCACCCATCATGATCCTGGCGGTTGCCGCCCTGGGACTCATCATCGGCCCCGACGTGGCGGAAACCCGGCTGGTGGCCCAGGTGGAAATGGCCATCGGCGCGGAGGCTGCGCAGATGCTCAGCCAGATCATCGCCGATGCCCGCATTCAGGAGGCCGGCTGGCTTCCGACTCTGGCGGGTATTGGCGCCATGGTGGTGGGCGCGACCGCGCTGTTTGCCCAGCTACAGCGGGCTCTGAATGCGCTTTGGGAAGTGCCCCTCCCCCGAGGCAAGCGCCGTGTCGTCCGGCTGCTGATCAACCGGCTGCTGTCCCTGCTGCTGGTTGGCGCATTCGGGTTGCTGCTACTGGCCTCGGTAATCTCTACCGTCGCCATTCGCGCGCTGGCGCAATTCGCCGGAGAGTGGCTTCCCTTCGACCTGTCCCTGGCCGCCAAGCTGGAGCCAGTGGCCAGCGTGGCCCTGGTGGCGGTTTTTCTGGCGGCCATCTTTCGGTTTCTGCCCAATGTGGCCCCGGCCTGGCGTCATGTACTGCCGGCGGCGCTGGTCACCGCCCTGCTCTTCATGCCCGGGCGCGCCCTGATGGCCACCTACATCACGCTGATGGCACCGGCCTCTGCCTATGGAGCCGCCGGCTCACTAGTGGTCCTGCTGCTGTGGGTCTATGGCTCGGCGCTGATCATTCTCCTGGGAGCCGCCCTCACGAGAGCCCTCCACGAACACGAAACCGGCGACCACCACCGCGGCCGCCGGGTGCCGGCGCCCTGAATCAGCGACCGAGATCCGGCAGACGGGCCGGTTCGATCACCTCGATCCAGTAACCATCCGGGTCGCGGATGAAAGCGACATCCGGCAGCTTGCCCTGCTCGGGGCGCTTGATGAACTCGACCTCATTCTCGTCAAACCAGGCCACGGCGGCATCCAGATCGGGCACGGCGATGCAGATGTGCCCAAAGCCCTGGGGTTCGGAATTGCCGTCGTGGAACTTCAGCTCCGGGTCATCCTCGCTGCCCCAGTTATGCGTGAGCTCCAGCAGACCGCGCTGAGAGAATGTCCAGACCGTCCGCTCACCCGCGTCCTCCGGCGGCTCGGCGCCTTCCTGCGGGCATTGCAGGAAATAGAGCGAAAAATTCAGTTCCTGGAAGTCCAGTCGCCGCAGCACCCGCATGCCCAGCACGCCGGTATAAAACGCCAGCGAGCGCTCCGGGTCCTTGATTCGCATCATGCTGTGGTTAAGGGTGAAGCCCCGGGTGACCTCGGCGGGCTGGTTGACAACCCCAGGGTGCTGCTCGGTGGTAAATGCCATGGTTAGCGATCTCCGGTTGTTGGGATGGCCAAAAAAAAACACCGCCCAGCGAACCGGGCGGTGCTGAGGCTACGATTAGATTGCCCGCTGCGACATCTGCTCTGCAATGTACTCAGCCTGACGGATTGCCAGAGCCACGATGGTCAGCGTCGGGTTCTCCGCCGCTCCCGTGGTGAACTGGCTGCCATCCGAGATAAACAGATTGTCGATGTCGTGGGTCTGTCCGAACGCGTTACACACCCCGTCCCGCGCGTCGGCACTCATGCGACAGGTGCCCATGTTATGGGTAGACGGGTACGGTGGTGTCCGATAGACGTCCTTCGCCCCCGCGGCCCGATACACGGCCTCGCCCTGCTTGAAGGCGTGGTTGCGCATGGCCCGGTCGTTGGGGTGATCGTCGAAGTGGACATTGGCCACCGGCATGCCGTACTGGTCCCTGGCATTGGCGTCCAGCGTAATCCGGTTGCGCTCCTGGGGCATATCCTCACCCACCAGCCACATGCCGGCCATGTGTGCATACTGGTCCATGGCGGCGGTGAAATCCCGTCCCCAGCCCCCCGGATTGAGGAACGCCGCCATGAACGGCAGGCCGAGCGACAGGGTTTCCATCTCGTAGCCGCCCACGAAGCCCCGGGACGGATCATTGATGGACTCGTCCTCAATAATGCCGGCCATGGTGGTGCCCTTGTACATGTGCACCGGTTCTTCGAAGGTCGCGTACACCGACCCGGTCATGTGGCGCATGTAATTGCGCCCCACCTGGCCGGAGGTATTGGCCAAGCCATCCGGGAACAGGTTTGAGGCCGAGTTCAACAGCATCCGCGGCGACTCGATGGAGTTGCCGGCCACCGCCACGGCCCGGGCCCGCTGACGCTGCTCGTCGCCGTTGGCATCGAAGTACACCACCGCATTCACATGACCGGCACTGTCATGCTCAATCCGGGCCACGTGAGCTTCCGGCCGAATTTCCGCCCGGCCCGTAGAAAGGGCCATGGGAATTTCGGTGTAGAGCGTTGACCACTTCGCACCCGTGGCACAGCCCTGGAAGCAGAAGCCCCGCTGGGCACAGGCCGCCCGGCCGTCCCTGGCAACACTATTAATGGCCATGTTGCCGGTATGGCAGCGCTCGTAACCCAGTGCCTTGGCCCCGGCGTGCATGACTTTAAAGTTGTTGTTGCCGGGCAGGCCCGGCCGTCCGCCGGTCCGGGTT
Source organism: Spiribacter sp. 2438 (assembly GCF_009676705.1). Lineage (GTDB taxonomy): Bacteria > Pseudomonadota > Gammaproteobacteria > Nitrococcales > Nitrococcaceae > Spiribacter. Next base: position 1,023,005 of record NZ_CP046046.1, read on the forward strand.
ACCCCCATCTTGTCTTCAGCACGGGCGTAATACGGCGCCAGGTCATCATAGCCGATGGGCCAGTCCAGCAGGTTGGCGCCATCCACCTGACCGTATTCGGTCCGTACCTTGAACTCATGGGGCTGGAAGCGGAGGCTGGCTCCCGCCCAGTGGGTGGTGCTGCCGCCCACCGCCTTGACGATCCAGGACGGCAGGTTGGGGAAATCCCGGGCCACCCGCCAGGTGCCAGCCGTGGTGCGGTTGTCCAGCCACGCCAGCTGACCAAAGGAGGCCCACTCATCCGCGAGGAAGTCGCCCCGCTGATGCAGCTTGCCCGCTTCCAGCATCACCACATCGATGCCCTTGCGGGTCAGCTCGCGAGCCAGGGTCCCGCCGCCGGCGCCGGACCCGATGATCACCACCACACTGTCGTCATCCAGGGCGAATGTATTCTGATTGTCGTAACTCATTGTTCTGCCTCCTCCACTTAGGCGCCAGGAATCGGGCCGCTGTCCACCAGTGGCGGTTCGGGCAGCCAGGTCAGGTCATTGAAGCCACGGTAGAGATAGCCCGGATCGCCGAGCTCACCGCCGTAACCGAAGTGCCGGAAGGCCATTTCGTTGTTATACAGCGACACCACCGCAGTGGAGTGGACGTGGGAGAACAGATCCCCGCCGGCGATGGCGCGGACATGCATGAGCTGGTCTTCTTCGCTAAGTTCCAGCCAGTTACCGCCAGCGCGGTTATCCAGATGCTCGATGCCGTCCTGCAGGGTCGCCGCGATGGCAGGATCAGCCGCGTTGGCATCCAGATCCTTCACCACCAGGGCATAGACGGCATCTTCCAGCGTATCGTGGGGGAAGATATGACGCGTCAGGCGCAGCAGCACCTCGCCCTGATGGGCATTGAGGCTCTCCAGCTCCAGCGACCAGGCGCGGGACGGCGCCAGGATGGCGATGGGCATACTGGTCAAAGCCAGCGTTCCCATCAGTGTTGAGCCACTCCCTTTCAGGAAGCCTCGACGGCTCAGTTTCTGTTCCAACATGATGGCACTCTCCTCTCAATGATGGGGATCCGATTCGTTGCCGGATCCTGTCATTAACCATAGGAGGGGCCATTGCCGGATGGGTAGTAGCGTGGTACTACTTTAAAAAATCATTAACAAACCGTCACAACGGGGAGGAGAGAGGACCATGTGCGAAGTCTATTCATCGACTCCGAGGAATCTTTACGAGTCCACTACCCGGTCGGTTCGACTGCATGGTTTCGTCACCAGTGTTCGCCTGGAGAACGAGTTCTGGACCATCCTTGAAGAACTGAGCGCCAGCCAGGGGCTGTCCGTGCCCCAGTTCATCAGCGAAATTCATGATGAGGTGCTCGCCCGCCAAGGCGAAGTGCACAATCTGGCGTCTTTATTGAGGGTCTGCTGTGCCCGCTACATCGAACGGCGACAGAATCCGCCATCGGCAGTGGCGATCTAGTCACGCCATGGCCCTGGCCAACTCCGACCGCCCGGACTCATCCGCATAATCGAGAAACCGGCGGGCGAGCCCGATCCCCGTGACCCGGGTGGGCACATCGTCTGCCCGGTCACTCATCACCACCGGCACTCTCAGACCCATTAACAGGCCGGCGCCCCGAGCATCCGCCAGATGCCCGAGCTGCTTGACCAGCAGACTGGCGGCTTCGAGATCCGGGGCCACCAAAATGTCTGCCCGCCCCGCCACCTGGGAGTCGATGTGGCGAGCCTGGGCGCTGGCCGCTGAAATTGCGACGTCAAAGGCCATGGGCCCGTCCAGCAGCGCGCCTTTGATCTGCCCGCGATCCGCCATTTTGCAGACCGCCGCCGCGTCCAGTGTCGACGGCAGGTTCGGGTCAATGGTCTCGGATGAGGACAACAGCGCCACCCGGGGCGTCTCGATCTCCAGGGCGTGGGCCAGATCAATGGCGTTGCGAACGATGTCGCACTTGTCATAGAGGCTCGGGTGAATATTGATCTGCGGATCCGAGATCAATAGCGGACGCGGATAGGTGGGAACGTCAAAGGCCATTACGTGACTCGGCACCCGTTCGGTCCGCAACCCGGTCTCCCGGCGCATGACGGCATGCAGCACTTCATCCCGGGGCAGTGCTCCCTTGATGATCATCTGAACATCGCCGGAGGCCGCGATTTCTGCCGCGCCCTCGGCCGCGGCATGGCTGTGCTGGGCATTGATGAGCTCGTAGCCCTCAATGTCCACTTCGGCCTCTTCCGCGGCCTCGCGGATGCGCGCCTGGGGTCCCACCAGGTAGGGCTCGATCAGATTCAACCGGGCAGCTTCCACCACCGAGCGCAGCGTTTCCGCATTCACCGGGTGAACCACCGCCGCCGTGACCGGCGCCTGATGCTCCCCATTGGCCAGCATTTCGGCCAGTCGTCCCCGCTCCGCCAGGCGGACACTGGGCATGGGCTTTCGCGGTCGACTGATTTTTTCGGTGGGAGCCAGTACCCGGGCCTCTCCGTCCAGCACCACCGTGCCGTCCTGGTTCAGGCACTCACAGGTAAAAATGATATGGCCCTTCTCGGGCAGCTTTTCCTTGACCGTGACCGTTACCGAGACCCGGTCACCGAGAGTGACTGGTCCTCGAAACCGCAGGGTCTGCCCCAGATAGATGGTGCCGGGACCGGGCAGTTTGGTCCCCAACACCGTGGAGATGAGCGCCCCGCCCCACATACCGTGGGCAATCAACTCATTGAAGCGACTACTGCGGGCGAAGTCCTCGTCCACATGGGCCGGATTGACGTCGCCGGACATCACGGCGAACAGCTTGATGTCCTCCATGGTCAGGCGTTTTTCGAGGGTGGCGGTATCCCCTTCGCTGATCTCATCGAAGGTCCGGTTTTCGATGAGCTGAGTATTTCGCGGCATGCCCCGGGTTACGGTCATGACGAACCTCCAGCCGATTGAATGACCTCAGCCAATGACATGATCCCCGGCGTCCACATAGTGAACACCAGCGGTGACCCCAGCGCCGGCGTCCGACACCAGCCAGGCGGCCGTATGCCCGACATCATCGATGCTGGCCAGACGGCGCAATGGCGACCGGGAGGCGGCTTTCTCGGCCAGCTCATCGAAATCCTTCAGCCCCGAGGCCGCGCGGGTATGAATTGGACCGGGGGAAACCGCATTCACCCGAACCCCCGCGGGGCCCAGCTCGGCTGCCAGATAACGGGTGACACTCTCCAGCGCCGCCTTGACCGGCCCCATCAGGCTGTAATTGGGGATCACCCGATTGGCGCCGTCATAGCTCATGCACAGCAATGAGCCGCCATCACCCATCAAAGGCTCTGCGGCGCGGGCCAATCTAACAAATGAATGACAGGAGACATCCATGGCCAGGTTGAAACCTTCTATCGAAGAGTCCACCAGGCGTCCATGCAGGTCCTCCAGGGGCGCGAAAGCCACGGAATGGACCACGAAATCCACTCGTCCCCAGCGCTCCCGGGCCCGGTCAAACAGGGCCTGGACCGAATCCGGGTCCTGCACATCACAAAGCCGGAGCTCGGGATCACCGAGGTCCGGCGCCAGTGGCGAAACATGACGCTCGGCCTTTTCCGAGGCGTAGGTGACGATCTGCTCCGCCCCCAAGGCGTTGAACGCCCGGGCGCAGCCATAAGCAATACTCTGCTGGTTAGCCAGGCCGAGTACGATTCCAACGCGGTTTTTCAGTGAAAATGGCGAATCCGTTCCCGGCGCTGCCATCTGCGACTCCCGTCTTGCGGTATGTTGCAGTGCACACTAACCAGAAAGCGACAGGTATTGCAACGCAGCAAATCCCTCAGGCGGAAAGCGCGGCGGCCGGCTCCCGAAACTGCAATGCGGCCAGATGGGCGTACAGGGCATCCTGCTCCAGCAGCGCGCCATGGGTGCCCACCGCCCGCAGCTGTCCGTCCTCCAGCACCGCGATACGGTCGGCGTGCATCACCGTCGCCAGTCGATGGGCAATCACCACACTGGTACGACCCTGCAGCAGCCGCTCCAGGGCGGACTGTACCTGCCGCTCGCTCTCGGCATCCAGGCTGCTGGTGGCCTCGTCCAGCAACAGCACCGCCGGATCCCGCAGAATCGCTCGGGCGATGGCCAGGCGTTGGCGCTGACCCCCCGAGAGCTGCACGCCACCGGGGCCGACCCAGGTGTCAAACCCCTCCGGCAGGGCCGCGACAAAATCCCCGCAATTGGCCGCCCGGGCGGCGGCCTCAATCGCCTCATCAGTGGCCTGCGGGTCACCAAACCGGATGTTGCTGCGAACCGTGCCGGTAAATAGCACCGGGGACTGGGCCACCAACGCCGCCCGGGCGCGGATTTCCGCCGGATCCGCGTCGCGCAGGTCGACACCATCCAGTTGAATGCGGCCGGACTGGGGGTCGGCGAAGCGCAGCAGCAGCGAAATGAGGGTACTTTTGCCAGCTCCGGATGGCCCCACCAGCGCCAGCGTTTCTCCGCTTCGCACGGTCAGATCCAGGCCCCGCAGTGCCGGCGCCTCCGGGCGACTGGGATAGGCATAGGTGACTCCCTGCAACCGCAGCTCACCCCGGGGCGGATCCGGCAGGGCAATGGGGACTGCAGGCGGAGCAATGGCGGCCTCGGCATCCAGCAGCTCAAACAGTCGTTCCGCGGCCCCAGAAGCCCGGAATACTTCGCCCGCCACCTCCGAGAGCACGCCCACCGCACCGGCCGCCAACACCGCATAAAAAACAAAGGCGGAAAGCTCACCGGCGCTCATGTCCCCGGCCAGGACCGCATGACCGCCTCGCCAGAGAATCAGCGCGACGCCAGTGAATGCGAGCAGCAACACCACGGCGTTGAGGCCGGCGCGCTGACGGATACGCCTGACGGCGGTGTGAAACGCCTCTTCAACCCGCACCGAGAAATCCCGCCGATCCACCGGCTCGTGGACAAATGCCTGAACGGTTTCGATTCCGCCCAGTGCTTCACCGGCATAACTGCCCACGTCGGCGATCCGGTCCTGACTGAGCCTCGAGAGCCGACGCACTCGCCGGCCGTAGAAAAACATCGGCGCGATCACCACCGGGATCCCAATAATGACCAGAGCCGTCAGCCCGGGGCTGGTGACCACCAGCATGATCAGGGCGCCTGCCAGCATCAATGCATTGCGCAGCGCCATCGAGAACGTCGACCCGAGCATGCTCTGCAGTAGCGCGGTGTCGGTGGTCATGCGGGATTGAATCTCGCCAACGCCATTGCGGGTGTAGAACTCCGGCTCCAGCGCCAGCAACCGATTGAACACGTCCCGCCGTAGATCTGCGGCAATGCGCTCGCCAATCCAGGTAATAAAGAAAAACCGCAGGGCGGATGCCGCTGCCAGAATGACCACAACCCCAGTGGTGAGCAGCAGCATGCGATCCAGGGTGCCGGGCGAGCGGGAGGCAAACCCCTCGTCAATCAGAAGCCGCAGGCCCTGGCCAATAGCCAGCACGCTGCCGGCGGCGACCAGCAATGCCGTGCCAGCCATGAGGGCCTGCGGCCAATAGGGCTTCAGGTAGCTGGCGAGACGGGCCAGTCCGGAGAGTTTCTGCATGCCCTCCAGAGGGTAACACCGAACGTCTGACGCGCCATGCTGGCCCGTCAGACTTCCGCGATTCTGTCGCTACCAGCGCTTATAAGGCAGGAATTTTCCGTTCATGGTGATCTTGACGCGATCACCCTTCGGATCCTCTACCTTCTCCACATCCATGGTGAAATCGATTGCGCTCATGATGCCGTCGCCAAACTTCTCCTGAATGACTTCCTTGAGGGTCTCCCCATAGACCATCACAATTTCATTCAGGCGGTAGACGAGAGGATCCGACACCATGGTTTCGTACCGCTGCCCCTTGTCCGGGTAGTCGGCAAGGGCTTCCGCTACCCCCGGCTCGAGGCCCAGAACACCAGCCAGCGCCTTGGCATCCTCCGGTGTCATGCTGTTTTCACCGAGGCAGGCGGAGCAGAGAAAGACCGGGGACAGGCCGGTGCTGTCTCCCAACTGCTCCCAGCTGACCTTGTTGGCCTTTTTCGCTGACAGAATCTGCTCGCGCATTTCGTCTTTTGTCATTGATAACTCCAGGTCTTTAAGGGTTAGGCGGATAGGCTGAGCTCATGAGAGCGCCGCACAAGAAAGTCCATTAAATGGTTACGAATTTCGTAGTAGCGTGGGTGACGGATGATATTTTCCCGCTCCCGTGGACGCGGGATATCAACCTTGACCGATTCTGCGATCCGGGCATTCGGGCCATTGGTCATCAAGAGAATGCGGTCCGACAACAGCATGGCTTCATCCACGTCGTGGGTAATCATGAACACCGTCTGCTGAGACTCGCTCCAGATTCTGATGAGCTCGTCCTGAATAGTGCCGCGGGTCAGCGCATCAAGGGCACCGAAAGGCTCATCCATGAGCAGCATTTCCGGTTGAATGGCAAACGCACGGGCTATGCCCACCCGCTGCCTCATCCCGCCGGACAGTTCCGCGGGGCGACGGTGAGCGGCGGATTCCAGCCCTACCAATTCCAGGTACTGGAGGGCATGGTTTCGGACCTTTTGCCGGCTCCAGCCAGGCCAGCGAGCCCGCGTCGCAAACATGATATTGCCCAGCGCACTCTTCCATGGCAGCAGACTATGGTTCTGAAAGATGACCCCACGATCGAGGCTTGGCCCCGCCACCTCACGTCCATTCATGAAGATATTGCCGGTGCTGGGCGTATCCAGCCCGGCAAGCAGGTTAAGAATCGTCGACTTTCCGCAGCCCGAGTGCCCGATCATGCAGACGAACTCGTTGGTCTGAAGATCGATATCAACGTCTTCGAATACCGTTAGCGGAGCACCGCCTCGGACACCGGGAAAGGTTTTCGACAGGGTTTCCGTGTAGAGAATAGAACGGGCTGACATGCCAGGTCAGGCTCCTTTATAAGATGCTGCGCGGGTGGCGGATGCGAGAATGGTGTCGAGGACCATGCCGACCAGGCCAATCATCAGAATCGAAAAGATGACGCTGGTGAGATCCAGGTTATTCCACTCATTCCAGACGTAGTAGCCGATGCCCGTACCGCCGACCAGCATTTCTGCGGCGACAATCACCAGCCACGAGATGCCTATGGCAATGCGCATGCCGGTCAGGATCGTCGGCGCGGCAGCTGGCAGAATCACCGAAAATGCCGTCCGTCCGGGGGAGAGCTGCAGCGTCTTTGCGACGTTACGCAGATCTTGGCTGACACCCGCCACGCCAAACGCCGTGTTGGTGAGAATCGGCCAGACCGAGCAAATAAAGATGACGAATACTGCCGATGCAATACTGTCCTGAATGATGAACAGCGCCAACGGCATCCACGCCAGCGGCGATATAGGACGCAGTATCTGAATATAGGGATTCAGTGCCTTCTGGAAGATGGGCGACATCCCGATCAGGAACCCCAAGGGCACGGCGAGGATGACGGCAAATGAATAACCGGCCAGCACCCTCGCGACGGAGTACGCCAACTGGGTGCCAATACCCTTATCGTTCGGCCCGTTGTCATAGAAAGGATCCGACAGTTCCTGCACTGCCCTGGCAATAACATCCGACGGGGGAGGAATCCCCGCGCCGGCCGTTTCCGAACCGCCGCCGGTCATCATCTCGTACTCCGAGAGCTCACCCTGGGACCCCGAGTCGGCCACACGGGTGGCCGACTCCCAGAGCCCGAGGGCAACAATCAATATAATGAGGCCGACGATCAGCGCCTTGATGTTGTCCGATTGGATCAAAGTCACGATCTCCTGATTGGAAAGCTTTCCACGTATTCCGTTGGGCGGGACGGGTCAAATTCCTTACCCATGATGAAGTGAGTCCGATAGGTGCGATCCGGGGCTTCATACCCGAGATCATTCATGACCCGGCGACAGTCAGTGGCCAGGTACACCTGTTCGGCGACCTGGTTGTAGTCAATGTCGCCGTCGATGTAACCCCAGCGCTTCATCTGCGTGAGGATCCAGACCGCCATGGAATGCCAGGGGAAGGGATCGAAATCGATGCGCTCCGGCACGTCCTGCACGTTGCCGAGCCCATCCGCGAACCGACCGGTAAGCACCTGATTCACCACCGCCTCCGGCTGGTTCAGATACGCCCTTGGCGAAATAGCCGTGGCAATTTCCGAACGGTTCTCCGGGTTGGAGGCATAATTGGTGGCGTCGACAATGGCCTTGAACAATGCACCGAAGGTGTTGGGATGCTCTTGGGCAAACCGCTGCCCGATGGCGAATGCACAGCAAGGATGCCCGTCCCAGAGATCCCGGGTCAGCATGTGGATAAAGCCCACACCATCCCAGACCGCCCGCTGATTGAACGGATCCGGTGCCAGATAGCCATCGACGTTACCCGCCCGTAGGTTCGCCACCATTTCCGGTGGAGGCAGCACCCGAATCTGGATGTCCTGATCCGGATCCAGTCCATGCTCTGCGACGTAATACCGAAGCAGGAAGTTATGCATTGAGTAATCGAACGGCACAGCGAAGGTCATGCCCTTCCACTGAGATGGGTCCCGCTTGTCCTGATGGTCGTTGTGCAGCGTGATGGCTTGCCCGTTGATGTTTTCAACGGCGGGCATCAGCCAGGGTTCGGCGGTGGACCCAGCTCCCAGCGTGATAGCCAATGGCATCGGAGTCAGCATGTGCGCAGCGTCATATTCCCCGCTGAGAGACATGTCGCGAGCCACTGCCCAGCCAGCGGTCTTGATCACCTCGACATTCAGACCGTAGCGCTCATAGAAGCCCAGGGGGTGAGCCATGATGATGGGTGTGGCACAGGTGATGGGCACGAAGCCGACACTTAGATCCGCCTTCTCCGGTGGTCCAAGATTGTCCTTCAGCATGGCTTTGGCCGCGTCCAGCGGAAAAACCGAAGCCAGAGCTGCGGCAAAAGTTCCGCCACCGACCGCCTGCATGAAACGCCGGCGGGACATATCGTTATGGCCAAACATGGCGCGAACCACCGCGCTTTCAATGGCGCGGTCGACCGTGGCCTCGTAATCCCGCTCTGGAAGGTTCTGCACGGAAGGCTCGCCAGCCGGGTCATGGTGATGCCCATGCTGACAGGTGCTACAGGTGCACCCAGCGCCGTGCCGCAGGTCAGCGTCCGGATTGAACGGATCGTCAAGAGACTTGTTACTCATCGCGGTTTCTCCACAAAAAAACGCCGTCAGCGAATGCTGATCGGCGTCTTTGCCAAAACATCAAATCCCCCTGCGCATCACCCCGCCATTAGGTGGCGGCTGAGGACAGCCACCGATGCGCACTAATGGCGCTGCAAAAGTTGTGCCTAGATGTTCCGAAGGACGATTTCCGCGATATCGAACAAGCGGCGATTATGCTCCATGGCGTTCTTTCTCAACCACTTATGGGCTTCTGCTTCTCCCATGCCACGCTTTTCCACCAGCAGTGCCTTGGCGCGAGCAATCACCCGTTCCTCCTCCACCTGCTGCCGCGCTGCACCAAGCTGGTTCAGGAGCTCCTGATTGGCGGAATATTGGGAAACACTCGCCTCGATAATGGCGCCAAGCGTGGGCGGCGATACATGCTCGCGCGCGTAAACACTCAAGCCGAGCTGGGAGAGAGCCGGTGTCGGTTTTTCGGCGCCGGAGCTGTCCAGAACAATCACGGGCTGTGTGAAAGGGCGCATCCGGTGCGCCGCGTCCTCGATCATGTCGCGCTGCGCGGATCCCGAATCGATAATCACCACATCCGGCACGTTCCGATCCATGGCGGCGGTGACCGCCACACTGCTGTCGTCGGCGACGATGACTTCGTAGCCCGCATTCTCGAGTCCGGAAACCATCAGCGAGTCAGACGGTTCGGCGGCTTGAATCACCAGTACGCGCATGGCCCATCCCTAACTTGCGGGGTGTGACATAGGTATCTAGCAACATGCATGCCGGTCATTGCGAAATTTAATGCTAACGCGGCGAAGGCCCGCTCCCGCAACCCGGGGGCTTTCAGTACTGGAGTTTTCCTGAAAGAAGTGCACCAGGATGGCGCAAAAAATCCAGCTGCTGCACCACTCTGAAGGTGCTGCGCGGCGGGAGTTAAAGGCTAGAAATTTGCCCAGCTCAACTGCATTGCCGCCGTGGCCCGCCCGCCGGATCCTTCCAGTAGTTGACGGGGCAGGTCCTGGAGCCGCCGCCCGAGACGGGCCGGTACGCTGATCTGATACCGACAGCCACCTTCCTCGGTGGCGGACCAGGCCCCGATATGCGGTGAGCCGGTCGCCGCCAGCATTTCCTGGGTGTTCAACGCATCGCACACCGCGGCCAACTCATCCGCGTCGGTAAACGTTCGTGGTAACCGCAACATGTAGTGCAGGCCCCGCCCTGCCGGGGATCGGCTGCCCAACGTTAAGGACACCGTCACTCCTCGCAGCTCGGGCCCACCCAGCGGCTGTGCCGTCAGCGCGTCCGGGGCCCGCCGCACCACCCGCCAGCGATCCGGCTCGACACCGGCAATGCTCTGCACACCATTGCGCCACACCCCGATCCCGGCCCGCTCCAGATGACGGGCCACCGCCCGGGTCTCATCAACCCGGGTCGCTCCGGCCTCGGTCACCGCCAGGCGCACCAGATCACGGCCGGTGGGGTGCCAGGGCACCTCGCGGTCCACACAGATCCGGCTGCCGATCACCATTTCACGACGTGCCCCCGGCCGTGGCGCCTGGATGGCCCCCACGGCACTGGCGACATTCAATCGGTGGGAGCGTATGCGCGGCGATGAGGGCATGGCCAGATTGCCCCGCAACTCGGTGCGCACCACCACGCTGTCAAAGCGCTCGCCGATGTCGTCGCCGATACCGTCCACGGAGGCCGCCTCGACTCGGGTGAGGGTATGGCGGCTGGTGATCTGAAGGCCTTCACCATCGGCCTCCACCTGCATCTCCGGCTCTCTGGCCAGCAGATCTGCGAGTTCGTCGAACATCATTCCCGACGGTACCATGCTAAAAAACTCGAGTCCTGCGGGGAAAGCACCATGATCCAGCGCACTGTCCTGTCCCTGGTAATGACTTTGCTGATGACCGCCGCGGCGATGGCCCAGCCGCGGGTGGAGGTCGCCGTCGACGATCTCACCCATCCCTGGGGCATGGCCCTGCTGCCGGAAGGCGATCTGCTGGTGACCGAACGCCCCGGCCGCCTGCTGCAGCTGAACCCGGACACCGGCGAGCGCCGGGTCATTGGCAACTCACCGGCGGTGGTGGCGCGGGGCCAGGGGGGACTGCTGGACATTGCCCTGCACCCACAATTCGAAGACAACCGCTGGGTCTACCTGACCTGGGCGGGAGCCTGCGAGTCCGGCAGCGCCACCCACCTGGGCCGTGGGAAGCTCGGCGACGGCGAGCTGACGGACTTCGAGACCCTGCTGGTGGCCGAGCCCTGTGTCTCCAGCGGTCGGCATTTCGGCTCGCGGCTTGTTTTTGACCGGGACGGCCACCTTTACATGACCACCGGCGATCGGGGTCAGCGGGATCGCTCCCAGGACCCCCACGACCTCAACGGTGCCGTGCTGCGACTTCACGATGACGGCAGCATTCCAGCAGACAATCCTTTCGCCGACGGCGCGGCGGGGCATCCCGCCATCTACAGCTTCGGTCACCGCAATCCCCAGGGGGCGACTTTGCATCCGGTCACCGGTGCGGTATGGATCCACGAGCATGGCCCGCGGGGCGGCGATGAAATCAATCTCCCCGCCTCGGGGGAGAACTTCGGCTGGCCGCTAATGACCCATGGGCGCGAATACCATGGCCCCGAAATCGGCCCGGACACCCTGCCCGGCATGGTGGATCCGATCCATCACTGGACGCCATCCATCGCCCCGTCCGGCATGTTGTTCTACACCGGTGATGCGTTCCCCCACTGGCAGGGGCATCTGTTGGTGGGCGCTCTGGTCCAGACCCATCTGGCCCGACTTGAACTGGACGGTACAACGGTTGTCACCGAAGACAGATTGCTGGAAGACCGTGGCCGTCGAATCCGGGCGGTGGAGCAGGGTCCCGACGGGGCGATCCTGCTGCTGACGGATCATGCCGATGGTGAACTGCTGCGACTGACACCGAGGGACCACTGATGCCACTGCGAAACGCCATCATGCTGCGAGGTGGACTATTGGCCGGACTGTGGCTGGTATTGTCCGATTTCGCCCTCTCCGGGCTGATCATCGGCATGCCGGCGGTGGCCGCCGCCACCGCCCTAAGTCTGCGCCTGTTGCCGGCAGCATCGGGCCGGCGCCCCTGGCGCGGAGTGCCCCTGCTCCCCCGGTTTGTCTGGCGTTCCCTGCTGGGCGGGCTGGATGTCGCCCGTCGGGCGCTGGACCCGCGCCTGCCCCTGTCACCCGGGTGGCGAACCCTCCCCCGGACCCTGTCGCCGGGCGGCGGTTTTCTGATTGGCACCCAACACAGCCTGATGCCCGGCACCCTGGTGGCGGGCACTCGGCGGGGTCAGTATCTGGTGCATCTCCTGGATGACCGTCAGCCCATCGCCGCCCCACTGCGAGAGGAGGAAGACCGGCTTTCGCGGGCCCTGGAAAAGCCGTCGTGATGGCCGATTGGCTGCTGCTCATGGCCACCGGCCTACTGGCCACCATCGCGGTGGCGTTGTGGCGAATTGCCCGGGGGCCGGAACGGGCCGACCGCATGATGTCGGCCCAGCTCATCGGCACCGGTGGCATCGCCATCATTCTGCTGCTGGCGGTGGCCGGAGAGGACTGGGCCATGCTGGATGTGGCGATTGTGCTGGCACTGCTGGCGGCGGTGTCCATCATCGCCTTCGCCAAAAGCGTCCGTCGCGTCGGCACCGGCGATCCGGAGGACGACGATCACCATGATTGACGGTCTGACCATCCTGTTGACCGCCCTGGGCCTGGGTTTCTTTGCCGTCGGCAGTCTCGGGCTGGTGCGCTTTCCCGACACCGCCAGCCGCCTCCATGCCCTGACCAAGGCGGACAATCTCGGCCTCGGGCTGGTGGCCCTGGGCGTCGCCTTGCAGGCCCCCGGCGTGGTGGAGGTGATCAAGCTCGTGCTGGTCTGGGCCCTGGCTCTTTTCTCGGCGGGGGTGGCGGCGCAGCTGATCGGCCGGGTGGCCGCGAGGCGCCCGTGAGCCTCGCCTTCAACACACTGCTGTCACTGATCATCGTGGCGGTGGCCGCCGCCGCCATTCTGGGTCGGCAGGCCTTCATGGCCGTGGTGTTCTTCATTGCCTATGGACTGCTGATTGCGCTGGCCTGGCTGCGCCTCGAAGCCACCAATGTAGCGCTGGCCGAGGCCGCCATCGGCGCCGGATTGACCGGCATTCTGCTGCTGGTGGCCTGGACCCGGCTGCGCGCCCTGGAAGCACCGGCGCCCTCTCCGCCCCACCGCCTGCTGCAGGTCCTGGCCGGGGCAGGTGCCGGGGCTGTGACCCTGGGATTGCTGGCAGCAATCAGCCAGCTGCCGGCGGTACCCGGTCTCCAGCGCGACGTGGCCGAGCACCTGCCGGTCACCGGCACCGACAATCCGGTGACCGCGGTGCTGCTGAATTTCCGAACCTGGGACACCCTGCTTGAGACGCTGGTGCTCCTGGCGGCGCTGGTGGGCGCCTGGACACTGACCCGGGATGAGGACTGGCCGGGCCGGGCCGGCCGGCGTCACCGGGTGCTGCCGGACGGGGTGCTGGCCCAGTTCGGTCGCGTGCTACCCCCGGTGGCGCTGGTGGTGGGCGCTTATCTGGTCTGGGTCGGCGGCTATCAGCCCGGCGGCGCGTTTCAGGGGGGCACGGTGCTGGCCGCTGCCTGGATCGTGGCGGTGATGACCGGACACCTTCCCGCCCCGCGGGTGGATGACCGCTGGATGCGCATGGCGGTGCTGATCGGGCCCACGTTTTTCCTGCTGGTGGGACTGGCCGGACTGGTTGTCGGTGCCTTTCTCTACATCCCGCCAGGGTTTGCCAAGCCAGTCCTGATGGCCATCGAGGCCACTCTGGCGGTGGCCATTGCGGCAACGCTGGCCATGCTGGTCTTTGGTGCCCCGGAGCAGGGGGAATCGTCATGACCGCCACCGAGTGGCTACCCTTTACGGTCTGTGCCGCCGCGCTCATTGGCCTGGGCCTCTACGGGCTGGTGACCCAGCCGTTATTACTACGCCGGGTGATCGCCTTTAATGTGATCGGATCCGGCATCTTTCTGCTGTTCGGAGCGCTGTCCGGCAGCGAAAGCGCCGGTACCGACTCGGTGCCCCAGGCCATGATCATCACCGGCATCGTGGTGGCCCTGTCCGCCACGGCCCTTGCCCTGGCGCTGGTAGTCGCCCATGCCCGGGAGGGCGGTCGCGACCCATGAGCCTGCCGATCACTGCTCTGGTTCTGTGCCTGACGCTGCCACTGCTGGGTGCCATCGCCACGGTGGCCGCGCCGCGCCATGCCACGCCACTGGTCACCAGCGTCGCCGGGCTGATGGTGGCCGTGACCATAGGCCTGACGAGCCATGTTGCGATCCATGGGCCGGTGGTGGTTGCCCTTGGCGAGTGGGCACCGCCGCTGGGGATACAGATCATGGCGGATGGGCCGGCGGTGCTGTTCCTGCTGGTCAACGCACTGGTCATGGCGGCCGTGGTGCTGTTCTCGCTGGCGCCCATCGGACAACCGGGACCCCGCAGCCGGCTGGCCCAGACCTTCTGGCCGCTTCTGTTGCTGCTATGGGGGGCGCTCAACGCCATATTTGTCTCCCGGGATCTGTTCAATCTCTATGTGGGGCTCGAGCTGGCCAGTCTGGCGGCGGTGGCGCTGGTGGCCATCGAACGAAAGCGCGACACCCTCAATGCGGCACTGCGCTATCTACTGTTCGCCCTGACCGGCTCGCTGCTCTATCTGCTGGGCGTGGTCCTGATCTACGCCGGTCATGGGACTCTGGACATCACTCTGCTGGCCGGCGAATTGGGCATGCACCCCACGGATGCGCTGGCCATCGGGGCGATGACCGCCGGCCTGGCTGCCAAAACCGCGCTGTTCCCCTTTCACGTCTGGCTGCCACCCGCCCATGCCGGCGCGCCCGCCCCCGCCAGCGCGGTATTGTCGGCGCTGGTGCCCAAGGCCTCGCTCTATATCGCGCTCCGCCTGTGGCTTGAGGCCGCGCCGGGGGCCGGTGATGCGATCGCCGTCAATGTCCTGGGCTGGCTCGGCGCTCTGGCCGTTGTCCATGGCTCGATCATGGCCCTTCGCCAGGAGCGCCTGAAACTGGTCATCGCCTACTCCACGGTGGCCCAGATCGGCTACCTGTTCCTCGTGTTTCCCCTGGCGCTGGGCGCCGCGGGCGCCGCCGGGAGCGGTGTGGCGGACAGTGCCTGGAATGGCACCCTGTTTCAGGCACTGTCCCATGCCCTGGCCAAAGCCGCGCTGTTCCTCTGCGCGGGGTTGATCCTCGAAGCCGCCGGCCATGACCGCATTGCTCGACTGGCGGGCGTCGCCCAGGCCCTGCCGGTCACCCTGTTCGCCTTCGGCCTGGCGGCCATCACACTCATGGGCCTGCCCCCCAGTGGCGGCTTCATGGCCAAGTACCTGCTGGTGACCGCCTCGCTGGAGGGCGGTGTGCCGGGCTGGGGGCTGATAGTGCTGGCCGGCGGTCTGCTGGCCGCGGCCTATCTCTATCGCCCCATGGCCTCGGCCTTTCGGCACCCGGATCAGGAGTCCGCCGCCCCCTTCACAACGGTGGCGGCCTGGCGGCAGGCAATCCCGCTGGGGCTGGCTATCGCCTCCCTCGCCCTCGGCATCCTGCCCGCTGTCCCCCATGAGTTGATGGGAGGCATGCCATGACCGACTGGCTGCCCCCGCTGATTCTTGCCACATCGCTGCTGCCGGCGGTGGCGACCTTTTTTCTGCATCAGGAAAGCCACGTCTGGCGCAATACGCTCAACCTCGGCGGAGCGTTGCTCAAGGTCGGGCTGGTGGTGTTCATGCTGGTGGAAGTGGCCGGGGGCACCCTGCATGAAACCCGCATCGACCTGGTACCGGGGGTGTTCCTGCTGTTGAGGGTGGACGCCCTGTCGCTGCTGTTTCTGACCCTTTCTGCCGTGCTGTGGTTGCTCACCACGGTTTACGCCATCGCCTATTTCGACCATAAACCCAACCTCTCCCGGTTCTTCGGTTTTTTCAGTCTGTGCGTTTTCGCCACCACCGGCATTGCCCTGTCGGGTTCACTGCTCACCTTTTTCATTTTCTACGAGCTACTCACCCTGAGCACCTGGCCGCTGGTGGTCCACAAACAGAACGCCGCCTCCATGCGCGCGGGGGTGTCCTACCTGCTGTATTCCCTGCCGGGCAGCGTGGCGTTGCTGTTCGCCATCCTCTGGCTGGAATCCGCGGCCGGGCCAGTGGAGTTTGCCAACGGCGCCGATTTTGCCGATCTGGATTCGGCCAGCCAGCGGTGGCTCTTCCTGCTGTTCGCCGGAGGACTGGCGGTCAAAGCGGCCATGGTGCCGCTTCATCGATGGCTACCCGCCGCCATGGCCGCCCCGGCGCCGGTGAGTGCGCTGTTGCATGCCGTGGCGGTGGTGAAGGCCGGCGCCTTCGGGTTTGTCCGCGTCATCCACGATGTATTCGGCATTGAGCGGGTTACCGACCTGGGACTGGGCATACCGCTGGCCATGCTCGCCTCAGTGACCATTCTGTATGGCTCGATTCAGGCGCTGCGCCAGACCGGGATCAAGCGCCGACTGGCCTACTCCACGGTCAGTCAGGTCTCCTACATCGTCCTGGGTGCCGCCCTCGTCGGCCCCCTGGCGCTCATCGGCGGGCTGGCTCACCTGGTTCACCAGGGCCTGATGAAAATCACTCTGTTCTTCTGCGCCGGCATATACGACGAGCGGGCCGGCATCCATGAGATCGCGGAACTGAACGGCATTGGCGCCCGCATGCCGTGGACCTCGGTGTGTTTCTCGCTGGGGGCGCTGGGCATGATCGGCCTGCCGCCCATGGCCGGCTTCGTCACCAAGATCTACCTGGGCCTGGGGGCCATGGAGTCGGGGGCCCCCTGGGTGGTGGCTGTGCTGGCCGGCTCAACGCTCTTGAACGCAGCGTATTTCCTGCCGCTGCTCTACCGCATCTGGTTTACCCCGCCACCGGACGGCGAGCGCCCCGGTGAGCGCCCCCTGGGCATCGTGGTCCCGGCGGTGATTACCGGCCTGGGCGCCATCGCCGCCGGGCTCCTCGCCGGTGCGGATTTCAGTCCGCTGGGCTGGGCCACACTAATCGTCGAGAGGCATTACCAACCATGATGGACTGGGTGCAAGGACCGTTGATGCCGTTCCTGGCGCTGGCCTGGCCATTGCTGATGGCGGGCCTGATGGTGCTGCCGCCGCTGCGCGATCGGGCCCTGATGCTCCTGCCGCTGGCGCCGCTGCCCGGGCTGATGCTGGCCCTGATGCCACTGACGGATACCGCCACCGAAGTGCCCATTCTGCTGCTGGGCGTGCGACTGGAAACCGATCCCACGGCACTGGCGCTGCTGGGCATGACCGCCGCCCTATGGCTGGCCGCCGGTCTGTACGCCGTGGCCTACATGAAAGCCCCCCGTAAACCGGCCATCTTCAGCGGATTCTGGTGCCTGACCCTCACCGGCAACCTGGGCGTCTTCCTCGCCGCCGATGCCGTGACGTTCTACGTGGCATTTGCGGCGGTCTCGCTGGCGGCCTATTTCCTGGTGGTGCATGACGGCACCGCCGAAGCGCTTCGCGCCTCGAGGATCTACATCATCATGGCGGTACTCGGCGAGGCGATGCTGCTGATCGGCTTCGTGCTGATGATGGCCCAGGCCGAGACGCTGCTGATTGCGGAGATGCGGCACGGCCTGACCGACCCGATGCTCGGCAACGGGCAACGCCAACTGATTGTGGCCCTGCTCATTGCCGGATTCGGCATCAAAGCCGGCCTCATGCCCCTCCATCTATGGCTGCCCCTGGCCCACCCGGCGGCCCCCACCGCGGCCTCGGCGGTGCTTTCCGGGGCCATCGTCAAAGCCGGCCTCATCGGGTTGATCCGGTTTCTGCCCGAAGGCGATGCAATCACCGGCCCCGTCCTGTTGGCGCTGGGGCTGGCCGGCGCTTACGCGGCGGTGATCCTCGGGGTGCTGCAGTCACGCATCAAGGCGGTGCTGGCCTACTCCACCGTCAGCCAGATGAGCTTGATGCTGGCGGTGGTGGGGGCCGGGCTCGCCGTCGCCGGTGGCTCGGGGCCAGAGATTGCGGGCTATTACGGCGTTCATCACGGATTCGCCAAAGGCGCACTGTTTCTGGCCGTGGGCTGGATCCCGCTGCTCGGCGGCGCCGCCCGTTGGGCCGCTTTGGCGTTGGTGGCTGTCCTGTGCGCCTCGGTGGCCGGGTGGCCGCTGACCGGCGGCGCCCTGGCCAAGGCCGCGATCAAACCGGCATTCCCGGCGCCGCTGGTGATGGCGGTGACCGCGACGGGCATCACCACCACGCTGCTTCTGGTGCGCTACCTGTACCTGCTGGCCCGGTCACCGGCAAAATCCGCAGCGGGCCTTGGCGCGCGGACCATGGGCCTGACGGTCATGGGTACCGGATTCGCCGCGCTGGTCGTCCCCTGGGCGCTTTGGGGTGTCCATGATCCCCGCGGTCCCGCTTATTTGATGCAGCCAGATACCCTGATGGCGGGTGCATGGCCGGTGACCGTGGGGCTGGTACTGGCCGGCCTGGTCGGGTGGCAGCAGAACCGGCTCGAACAAAGGCCGAGGGTGCCAGAAGGAGACCTCATCGTCCCGCTGGAGCGCACGATTGGGACGCTCATGTCGGGGATATCCGGACTTGCGGAGACGATCATCGGGCGAAACCGGCCCGCATCGGACACGGCGGCTGAGCCGCTGCAACCCGCCCGACAGGCCGCTCAGGCGCTGGAGACACAGGTCCAGCGCTGGCCCATGGCCGGCGTCATCCTGGTCGGGTTAATGGCAGGGCTGGCCTGGCTAGTCCTGCGGTGAGCGCTCCGAGATCCTGAGCGCCTCGAACTGCGACGAGAGCTTGCGCAGGAGAATATCCCGGAGGTTGTCCATGCGGCGGGCCGGAGTATCCGCCGAGGGGATCATGCCTTCCTGCCAATCCAGATCCTCGAAGCGATCCACCAGATCCGCCGGGCCGATGACGTGGATGGGCACATCATAGCCGTCGACTCCCGCCACAAACCTGGCGGGTTCATGGTCCCCGAGGACGATCATCAGGGGCGGATCCCCGGCCTGATGCTCGGCCCAGCTGCCCACCACCTGCAGGCTGTAATCCACCGCCTGGCGAAATTGATCCCGAATCCGGTCCTCGTCCTGCCAGACCACTTCCGGCGCATCTCCGGAAGCGGCGGCTTCTTCAAACACCTCGCCCGCCCCCATGGATTCCCAATCCACCAGTTCCGGCACCGGGACCCAGGGGGCATGAGAAGAAATCAGGGCGATTTGCGCCATCAAGGGGGGGCGGTCGTCACGGCCCTGCTCCAGACGCTCAAAGGCCTTCAGCGTGAACTGGTCCGGCATGGTCACCCAGTTGAACGGCGGCCCCTCATAGCCCAGATCCGGGGCGTTGTAGATGGCATCAAAGTTGAAGGCTTCGCCCTCCGGCCAGCCCATGACATGGGCCGGCTTGATTGCCACGGTGCGGAACCCGGCGTCGTTGCCATAGTGGTAGAGGGTGCGACGACCACTGTTGATCATGGCCCGGTAGCGGGGCTGGTTATGCAGCCACAGGCCAGTGGCCACCGATCCATGGGCGAGCCAGCTCTGCCCGCCCACCATGGGTGCGGTGGCCCAGCCCGAACGCATGGCAAGCCCTTCGCCGTCGAGGCGCTCCTGAATGGCCTTCAGGGTTTGGGTGTGAGTGGGAATGTAGAGGGGGTTCTCGAAGCTTGAACGCCCGTAGCTTTCGATATAGACGATCACCAGGTCCCGGCCGTCCAGTGCATCGAAAAACGGCCCGCGCCCGAGCATCGGGTCCCGCAGTGCCGCCTCCCGAAACTCCTGCATATCCCGATAGGTGGCGGCCATCTGATGACTGCGATCCACCGCCACCCGGGCGGCAAACGCTTCACCCGGCACCGAGGCCGGTTTGCGGTGGTTGATATCCGCCACCACCAGCGCCACCGCCGGTACCAGCACCAGGGCCGCCACCCCACGGCCCGCGAGCCCCACCGGCAGCCGGGCCCAGACCCCGCTGCCCCACCAGAGCAGGCCCATCAGAACCAGCAGTGCCAGCACCCCACCCACAGCCGCCAGCACCGCCAGGGGCAGCCCGACGCTGCCCACCAGCAGGTTCCAGACCGCCGGCGCGAAATGCAGATCGGCCACCAGGTTGAAATGCCGGTTGTAGGCAATGAACGTGCCGACGTCAGCGAGGCGCAGCAAAACCACCGCCACCAGCGAAAACACCAGACCCAGTCGCATCAGCAGGCTCAGTCCGGGCAACCCGGTAAACACCAGCAACGCCAACAAAGCCGGGAGCTCCAGGGGCCAGGCCGCCAGTGCCCCCGGGTGGAACATGGTGGGATGGTTGGGCAGCACCAACACCAGAAAAAACACCAGGGCCGACAGGCCCAGGGCGCCGATTGTTCTCATGCCATGCGCTCCTGATGCCGCCTCATTAAGAGTCGCACCAGCTTTTCAAGTTCAACCACCACGAATACGGCTGCACCAAAGGCCATGATCCGCAGCCAGTCTCCAGGGCCGATGGGGGCGGTGCCGAACAGCGCATTGGCCCAGGGAGCGTAGGTAAAGGCCAGCTGCAACACGGCCAGAATGCCGATGGCAATCCACATGGCCGACGAGCGGAACACCGCAAAGCCCACCAGCACCGGCTCGTGAATCAGGCGCAGGGTCAGGAGATAGAACGCCTGGCCCGCGACCAAGGTATTGATGGCCACCGTCCGCGCCACCTCCTGGGGGACCTGGGCCACCGTTTCCATCCAGACGAAGTGCCCGAAGGTACCAATCCACAACAGGATTGCCACAAAAGGAATGCGCCAGAGCAGAAAGCCGGACAGCAGCGGCGCGTTGGGATCCCGGGGTGCGCGGTCCATGACCCCGGGCTCGCTCTTTTCAAAGGCCAGCGCCATGGCCAGGGTCACGCTGGTCACCATGTTCACCCACAGCACCTGAACCGGGGTCAGCGGCAGTGTCAGGCCCATGAGAATGGCCATCATGATGGTCAGAGACTGCCCGGCGTTAGTGGGCAGCATGTGCAGAATGGCCTTGCGGATGTTGTCGTAAACCGTCCGCCCCTCTTCGACGGCGTGAGCGATGGAGGCGAAGTTGTCGTCCGCCAGCACCATTTCCGAGGCCTCCTTGGCCGCCTCCGTGCCCTTGTTGCCCATGGCGACACCCACATCGGCGCGTTTTAACGCCGGGGCGTCATTCACGCCGTCACCGGTCATGGCCACCACCCGACCGCCGGCCTGAAGCGCCCGGACCAGTCGCAGCTTGTGCTCCGGGGTCGTCCGCGCGAAGACATCGCACTGCAGCGCGGCTTCCCGCAGGGCTTCATCATCCATTTCATCAATCTCGTGGCCGGCCATGGCATGGCGGCTTTCCGAGCGGACAATGCCGAGCTGTTGGGCGACCGCATAGGCGGTGGCCAGGTGGTCGCCGGTAATCATCTTGACTTGCACCCGGGCGCTGGCACAGTCCGCCACCGCGGCGATGGCCTCATCCCGGGGCGGGTCGATAATGCCCAGCAGGGCCACCAGCTCAAAGCCGCCGGATTCGATGTCCCCATAATCCAGCTGATGAACGTCGTGGGTCGTCGCCCGGCGCGCCAGCGCCAGGATCCGCTGCCCTCGCCCGGCGATGGTTTCCATGACCTCCAGCCAGTCGGCTTTTCGAAGAGGCTCAGGTCCCCGGACCGTGGCGTGGGTGTGGCAAAGGTCGAGGATCCGCTCCGGCGCGCCCTTGAGGTAGACCACCCCGTGGCCCGCGTGGTCGTGATGCAGCGTGGCCATGTACTTGTGGTCGGACTCGAAGGGGATCACATCCACCCGAGGGCTTTCCCGCTGGATCTGCTCGGACTCGAGACCAGCCTTGAGCGCCAGCGTCAGCAAGGCGCCCTCGGTGGGATTGCCCTCCAGCGTCCAGTCGCCGTCACGGTGATGAAGCATGGAGTCATTGCAGAGCAGTGCGCCCCGCAGGGCCTCGCCCAGCACCGCTTCATCACGGGGCTCGATGACCTGCTGATCCCGCAGGAATGCACCTTCCGGTGCGTAGCCGACGCCCTCCACATCCACCAGGTCCCTGGCCATGGCCACGGTCTGCACGGTCATTTCGTTGCGGGTCAGGGTGCCGGTCTTGTCCGAGCAGATCACCGACACCGATCCCAGGGTCTCCACCCCGGGGAGCCGACGGATGATCGCGTTGCGTCGCGCCATTTTTTGAACGCCCACGGCCAGGGCAATGGTCATGATCGCCGGCAGGCCCTCAGGGATGGTGGACACCGCCAGACTGGCCGCCGCCAGGAACATCTCATCGAGGGGGTAGCTGCGAACCCAGTAACCAAACGCGAAGGTGAGTGCGGAAATGCCGATTATGATGACCGCCAGCCAGCGCCCGAACTGCTCCATCTGGCGCACCAGCGGTGTCTCGAGCCCCTCCACCTCGGTGAGCATCCCCGAGATGCGCCCGAGCTGCGTGTCCTCACCGGTGGCCACCACCACCCCGGTGCCCCGCCCGAAGGTCACCAGAGTCCCGGAATAGGCCATGCCGATACGATCCCCCAGATCCGCCTCGGCGGATACCGGGTCCAGGGATTTTTCCACCGGCACCGACTCGCCGGTGAGCACCGCCTCCTCGATCTGGAGGTTTTTGATGTCAATTAGGCGCAAGTCCGCCGGCACCTTGTCCCCGGGCTGCAGCGCTACCAAGTCCCCCGGAACGATTTCATCGGCCGGGATTTCATGGCGTCGCCCCTCACGGATCACCATGGCGCTCGGCGACAGCATCTGCCGAATGGCATCCAGCGCCTTCTCGGCGCGACCTTCCTGGACGAAACCGATGAGGGTATTGATGAGCACCACCGCGATGATCACGCCGGTGTCCACCCAATGCCCCAGCAGCGCCGTGCCCACCGCGGCTGCAATCAGGATATAAATCAGGATGTTATGGAGATGCTTCAGAAACCGCTTGAGCGGTCCGGCTTTGGCGGGTGGGCGAAGGCGATTGGGGCCGTGGCGCTCGCGCCGCTCCTCCACCTCGGCGGCATCGAGACCCCCGGAGCGGGTCCTCAGCGCCTCAACGACGGCTTCGGAGTCTCTGGCATGCCAATCTTCGCTCACCGTGGCGGCCTCCATCACTCACCTACCTCAGGGCTTTTAGACTGCCACAGATGCATTGTGCGCCGCACCCAATGGGCCGGCGCCGCACAGGGGGCGGACGTATGGGTTAGCGGGCTTTCCAGCCGGCCCGGATCAGCATCGCCCAGGAGACCATCAACAAGGTGCCGCCCACCGGGGTGACGTAGGTGATCGCCATGGCGTCCAGCGCCACCGCGAGGTAAATGCTGATGCTGAACAGCACCGTCCCCACGAACATTACCCAGGCCGCGGCTCGCAGCCGACGTGCCGTCTCGACGGCCAACGGCGCTGCCAGCCCCAGAGCCAAGGCCAGCAGGGCCACGGCATGCACCTGGTTATAGCGAACCGCCGTCATCAGATACCGGAAATACTCCGGGTCCACGTTTGGGCGGAAGGCGTGCTCGGAGATGGCCCCGAAGGCCACGGACAACAAACCAAGGGCGGCGGCGAGCATCAACAGGACTGGCATGATTAAAAACCCGGGCTAGGAGAAGTGGCCATGATTCTATCGCAGACCGGGATCCCAGGCAGTGCTCAATGGGCGAGATAGCGGTCCAGCGCATCGGCGAACCGCTTGCGGTCCGCAGCGGTCATGCTGGCCGGGCCGCCGGTGTGGATGCCACTGCTCCGCAGTGTCTCCATGAAATCCCGCATTTGCAGGCGTGCGCGGATGTTCTCGCGGGTCTGCTCCTCGCCCCGTGGTGTCAGCACCGCCGCCCCCTTGTCGATGACGTCCGACGCCAGCGGAATATCGCTGGTGATCACCAGATCCCCCGGACTGACCCGGCGAACGATCTCGTCATCCGCCACGTCGAAACCGGCCCCGACCTGGACGCTGTCAATCAACGGCGACGGCGGGGTGCGCAGCGGCTGATTGGCGATGAGCGTCAATCGCGCCCGCACCCGCTCGGCCGCCCGGAAAAGAATCTCCCGAATGGCCACGGGACAGGCGTCGGCGTCCACCCAAAGGTGCACCGAATGGCGGATGGCATCTGGCGGACTCATTGCCGGTACGGTACCAGAACCGCGCTTTGCACCACGCACCCCGGATTGCAGGCCCCGGAGCCAGCCGCTAATCTCGCCGCTCTATGCGCTTGTTATTGATTCGCCATGCCCAGACCGTCGCCAATCACGAAGGGCGTTGGCAGGGTCACACCGACTACCCTCTCAGTGATCTTGGTCATCAGCAGGCCCGGCATCTCGCCAGAGCCCTGGCCCAGACGTTTGAGCGAGACGGCCTCACCCCGACGGTGCTCTACAGCTCGCCGCTGGGACGAGCCCAGGCCACCGCTGGCGTGATCAGCGCAGCACTGTCCCGGCCGATCACCACATTCCCGGAGCTCAGTGAATATGACGTGGGCGTGTTCTCGGCCCGCACCTGGAGCGAGCTGCAAAGCGAGCATCCGGATGCAGTCCGGGATTTTGCCGCCAATCGCGACTGGAATGCGGTGCCCGAGGCTGAAACCCTTCAATCCCGTGGGCAACGCGCCGCCAAGGTCATCGAATATCTGCTGGCCAATCACGGCGATGAGGACACCGTCATCGGCGTCACCCATGGCGGCTTCATGCAGTATCTACTGGCGGCGGTGTTGGGGACGCGTCGGGTCTGGGGCGTGCGCCCAGAGAACACCTCGGTGTTCGAGTTCGAGCTGACCCGGACCGCTCATGGCGAGACCACGGATTCGCCGGAAGGGCTGAGCACCTATCGATGCCGCATCCTGCGGTTTAACGACACCACCCATCTGGATGGGCTGGCGGAACCCAACGGCGGTGACGCGGATTAGGCACACCGGCGATCAGGGAGCCATCTAATGATGACAATCCTGCGCGTCCTGGCGGTTATCGGGCTGGTATACATCGCCTTCGTTACCCTGCTGTACGTATTCCAGGAGCGGCTGCTCTATCTGCCCCACATCGGGGGGCGCGACATCGTCACCACGCCAGCGGCCGCCGGGCTGGACTATGAGGAAGTCAATCTCCGGGCCCAGGACGGGGTTGCGCTGCACGGCTGGTATGTGCCCGTGACCGACCCGCGGGCGACCCTGCTCTTTTTCCATGGCAATGCCGGCAATATCTCGCACCGGATGGATTCCATCGAGATTTTCCACCGCCTCGGGCTGTCCGTCCTGATCATTGACTATCGGGGTTACGGCCAGAGCGAGGGCAGCCCCTCGGAGTCCGGGACCGAGAAAGACGCCCGGGCGGCCTGGCGATGGCTGATTGAAGAGGCAGGGCAGGCGCCCACAGACATCGTGCTGTTCGGACGATCCCTGGGAGCCGCCGTGGCCGCGGAGCTGGCCGGCGAGGTGGATCCGGCGGCGGTCATACTCGAGTCCCCCTTCCGCTCGGTGCCCGCCATCGCCGGCGACGTCTACCCCTTCATTCCCGCCCGGCAGCTCGCCCGATTGGCCTACAATACCGAGCAGGCCGTGCGGCACGTCGACGCGCCGATCCTCGTGATTCACAGCCGGGATGATGAAATCATTCCCTTCAGCCACGGGCTTGCCGTCCACGATGCCGCCGAGGCGCCAAAACAGATGCTGCCAATCCGTGGCGGCCACAACACCGGATTCCTCGAGAGCGGAGAAATTTACACCCAGGGCATTGATGAATTTCTCCACGGGGCGATTCCGTCTGACCTTTCGGATGAATCGGAGTGATCCAGCGCCTCAGGCGTCCTCCGGGTCCCGCCAACCCTCGGCGACCTCGCCACCGCGGGTTTCGTTGACCGGGATAACCGCGATCAGCGCCAACACGAACAGTGCAATGCAGAACAGAATGCCGTCCGCCAGACCCAGCCAGGCCTGAATCAGCCCCAGCCCCAGAATCCCGAACACCGCGGCCAGCCGGCCGGCCAACCCCCAGAACCCGAAGAATTCCGCCGCCTTGCCCGGGGGCGTCAGCATGCCGACCAGGGCGCGACCGGCGGACTGGCTGGAGCCAAGACTGAGGCCGGCCAGGCAGCCGGCAAACAGAAAGACGTACTGTGCTTCCCAGGTGACGCCGAACAGGGTCTGCGCCAGCGTCGTCAGCGCCGGCGTCTGCCAGATGGCCACAATGGCGCTGATCCACAGCGACAGGGTGATGATGTAAGTCACCTTGGCGCCGATATGGCTCTGAATCCAGCCAAAGCCAATCGCTCCGATGGCTGCCGTGATCTGCACCACAACAAACATGATGGCGCGCACATGTTCCTCCCAGCCAATCACCTGGGAGCCATAGATGAACGAAAAACTGATAATGATGGAAATGCCGGACATGGCGAAGAAGATCGAGATCAGCATGATGCTGAGATCCCGGAATCGGCTCACCTCCCGCAGTGTGACCCGCAGCCGGCCCACGCCCGCCTTAATCATGCTCTGCCCCGGGGGCAATGCGCGCCGCCGGCCGCGTTCGCGCAGGAACATGAACGTCGGGATCGCCGCCAGCAGGAAAAACACCGCGGCAAACGGCCCCACCCAGCGGATGCGGTCATAATTCTCGGCGCTGACTCCACCCAGAAAGAACAACGTGAAGGCCGTGGCCATCAGGCCACCGATATACCCCAGCGCCCAACCCATGCCGGAGATCCAGCCCATGGCCGAGCGGGGCCCCAGATCCGGCAGAAAACTGGCGATGAAGTTCTCGCCCATGGCATAGGCGAAGTTGGAGATGATAATCAGAATAATGGCTGGAATGATCCATCCAGGCTCGATGAAATACAGCAGTCCGGTCGCCGTGATGGTGAGCAGATAGCTGCCGAAGAGAAACTGCTTGCGGCGGGCGGAGTAGTCCATGGCGGCGCCAAACACCGGCCCGCTGAGCACAACCAGCAGGTTGCTGATGGCCAGCGCCAAGCTCCAGAGGAAGTTGCCAAGGCGGTAGTCGGGCCCGTCACCGACGATCACCCGGGTGAACAGGTCACCGAAGACCACCGTAATGATCAGCAGGGTGTAGGCCTGGTTGGCGAAGTCGAACATCGCCCAGCCGAAAATTTCGCGCTTCGGCGCCAGTGGCCGGCTCATGATTCATTCTCCCCGTGCAGGCCCTGCCAGTTCGGTGACCAGAGACCATGGTACAAACGCCATGGTTGCCGCACTGTCCCAGCCTCCGCTGGGTCTGATCAAGGGAGAAGAGTCGGGCTTCCGGGGCCATGACCCCGGAAGCGGGGCCTCCTAATCGGCGTAATCCAGTCCCCGAGTGCTTGCCACTTCCCGCGCGTTGGGATTCACCGACGGCCGGAACGGCACACTGACGACCTGGGCCGCCACTTTGTTGGAGGGCAGACCCTGGGTGTACTCATCCGGCAACCACACTTCATGGGCCGTCCCCACTGCGGTTTTCTCTACCGGCACCCAGGCCAGAGCAATATTGGTCTCAAGTTCTGGAGAATACCAGGGCGAGGTGACATAACCCCATGCCTCGTCGGCTCCCGGTTCGGCCACCAGCCAGAAGTCCGGTGCATAGTCTGTGACCGCCAACCCGCCGAAAGTCAGACCCACCATTTTCAAACGGAACGGGGGGTCCCCCGCCTCGATGGCATCCCGCTGCGACTCCAGGGCCTGTTTTCCAATGTAAACAGCCGACTTGTTCCGGGGTACCTGATAAGCCAGGTTGCATTGGAACGGCGAGGTTTCCATATCGATGTCCTGCCCCCAGGACAGAATGCCCGCCGCAATTCGGCGATGGTGTGCCGGGGCAATGACCATGAGGTTATGCCGTTCACCGGCGGCAAGCACCGCATTCCACATGGCCTCGGCATGCAACGTGGCGTCCCGCAGGTAAATTTCATACCCCTTCTCGCCGGTAAAACCGGTCTGGGAAATGATGACGTCGTGGCCGGCCACCTGCCCGCTCATGAGTCCGTAATACGGTATCCCGCGAACCTCCTCGCCGAAGAGGTCCGCCATCAGCGCCTCGGACTTCGGACCCTGGATCTGCACCGGGGCGACATCGATTTCGCCAATGCTCACGTTAAAACGCTGGCTGACATTGACGCCCCGCAGCCAGAGTTCAAGATCACTGTCGGAGAGGGAGAACCAGAATTCATCTGCGCTGATCCGAAGTAATACCGGGTCATTCAGAATCCCACCGTCCTCATTGCAGAGAATCACGTACTTGCCGTGCATGGGCTTGATCCGGGTGGCATCCCGAGTGATGACATAATTGACGAACGCCTCGGCATCAGGGCCTTTGACCTGAATCTGCCGCTCGACGGCAACATTCCACATGGTGACGTGATTGACCAGCGCGTCGTACTCCACCATCGCCCCGCCATCCTCGGGGCGCACATAGCCCCTCGGGTGGTACATGCGGTTATAGACCGTGGCTCGCCAGCAGCCCGCCTGGTGGGCGAGATGCCAGTAGGGCGACTTTCGAACCCGAGTTGAAATCAGCATTTCCACCGGCGTGCGACCGGACTGACGAAGATTGATCGGCACTCGTCGGTCGGACTGATCAACGCCGCTGATCTGTCCCACTGAGCTGTTGTTGACGCCGTCGTATTGATGCCTGCTGCTCATGATCATCTCTCCCGAATTGTGGGGTCATTTCACCGCGAACAGCCCGGATCGTGCCCCGGTTTCAGCGCGACGATTTTTCCACCTGCGACTTCGGCAATTCCCTGCCCACCGTCTCCGAATCACCCGTGACGCTGGCGTGCAAGGCGCAGTCGCATACAGGCCAGTTGCGCTGGCCGCGGGACGGTTAGTCTCGATTCGACGGCTCTCGGGAGGTCTCACCATGAAAGTACTGGTCGGCGTAAAGCGGGTGGTGGACGCCTACGTCAAGATTCGGGTTCGCAGCGATGGACAGGGAGTGGAGACGGCGAACACCAAAATGTCCATGAACCCATTTGACGAGATCGCCACGGAGGCGGCGGTGCGCCTGCTGGAATCCGCCATCGTGGATGAAGTGCTGGCGGTGAGCGTCGGCCCGGACAGTGTCCAGGAACAACTGCGAACCTGCCTGGCCATGGGCGCCAACCGCGCCCTCCAGGTCAGTGCCGAACCCGACCTTGAGCCTCTGGTAATCGCCCGGGCGCTGCAGGCGGTCTGCCAGCGTGAGTCGCCGGATCTGGTGCTGCTGGGTAAGCAGGCCATTGATGACGACTGCAACCAGACCGGGCAAATGCTGGCAGCCCTGCAAGGCTGGGCCCAGGCCACCTCGGTCTCCGGGCTTGAGGTCAGGCAGGATCACGTCCGGGCCACCCGCGAGATAGACACAGGGCTCGAGCAACTGCGGTTGACACTCCCCGCGGTGATCAGCGTCGACCTCCGCCTCAACGATCCGCGCTATCCGAGATTGCCCGACATCATGAAGGCGAAGCGCGCCGCTCTGGAAACCCTCACGCTGGAATCATTGGGAGTGGATCCCACCCCCAGGCTGGAGACCCTGGAGGTGACTGAACCGCCAAGTCGAGAACCCGGGGTCCGCGTGGCGACGGTGGCGGAACTGGTGGATCGCTTGCGCAACGAAGCAGGAGTCATCCCGTGACAGTTCTTATCTTTGGGAACCACGACGGCGACCAACTCACCCCGGCAAGCCGCTCAGCGATTGCATGTGGCCTTCAGCTGGCGGACCGCGTGGACGTTTTGCTCATGGGTTCTGAGTGCCAGTCCGTCGCCAACGAGACCGCCTCGCTGGATGGCGTGGCGCGGGTGCTGGTGGCCCAGGCAGAGCATCTGTCGGAGCCTCTCGCCGAGAACATGGCGCCGGTGATTCAGGGTCAGGCGTCGGAATATACCTGGGTGCTGGCGGCGGCCGACAGCGCAGGAAAAAATGTCATGCCCCGCGTGGCGGCCGCACTGGGCGTCCAACAGATTTCCGACATTGTCGCCGTGATTGATGGGGAGACTTTCGTGCGTCCCATCTATGCGGGCAATGCCCTCGCCCGGGTTCGAACCCGCGATGCTCAACGGGTTATCACCGTTCGCTCCACCGCCTTCGCGCCGGTGGCGTCCGGCGATCAGATAGCGCCCATCGAGTTCGTTGAGGCTGCCGGAGATTCCGGCCTGGTTGAACATCACGGCTACCGACTCAGTGGCGGTGACGGCCCGGATCTGGGCAGCGCGGATATTGTTGTATCCGGTGGTCGTGGCGTTGGATCCGCCGAGAATTTTGCCCTGATCAACCGGTTGGCGAAACGACTGAACGCCGCCGTGGGCGCCAGCCGGGCGGCGGTGGATGCGGGCTACGTCCCCAACGATCATCAGGTGGGTCAGACCGGTCGAGTGGTCGCACCCGCCCTATATCTCGCCGTGGGCATCTCCGGCGCCATTCAGCACCTGGCCGGCATGAAGGAGTCCCGGGTGATCGCCGCCATCAACAGCGATCCGGAAGCGCCGATTTTCGAAATTGCTGACTACGGTTTGGTCCAAGATCTGATGAGTGCCCTTGAGGAACTTGAGCACACGCTGGCGGAGACGCCGTCACCCCTGGGCAAAAGCGCCTGAACGCCGGGAGTATCGTCATGGCAGAGTTTCCAGCCCGTGCCAACGTGGTCATCATCGGCCTGGGCGGTATCGTCGGATCCTCTGTGGCCCACCACCTCATCGAGCGGGGTTGGCGCAATATCGTCGGGATCGATAAGAGCGCCATTCCCACCGACATTGGCTCAACCTCCCATGCATCGGACTTCTGCTACGCCACGGCGCATGACCCGATGACCTGCTACACCACCCTTTACAGTATCGACTTCTTCGCGCGTCGAGGCCGCTATGAAAAGATCGGTGGCCTGGAGGTCGCGCGAATCGACGATGATGAGCGCATGGCGGAACTCCGGCGCAAAGTGAGCTCAGGGCGCGCATTTGGCACTCGGGCCCAAATGATCAGCGCCGCCGAGGCCAAGGCGCGGTTCCCACTGCTGGAGGAGGACTGCATCCAGGGAGCCCTGTGGGATCCCGATGCCGGTCTGGTCAAGCCGCGCTCTCAGGTGGTCTCGGGGGAGCTGGTGGACGAGGCGGTGGCCACTGGCGAACTGCAGGCCTGGCCGAACACCAGTTGCACCGGACTACAAGTTCAGGACGGACGAATTCGGGGGGTGGAGACCTCCCGCGGCCCGATTTCGGCGGACCATGTGGTGGTCTGCGCCGGGCTCTGGGGCCGATTGATTGCGAACATGGCGGGGGAAGACCTCCCCATCATGCCGGTGGATCATCCACTGACTTACTTCGGGCCGTATGACGCCTTCGCCGGCACCGGCAAGGATATCGGTTATCCACTGCTCCGGGACCAGGGGAACTCGGCCTATCTGCGGGACACCGGCGATCCGGTGACCACGGAAGGGGGCCAGATCGAGTGGGGCTATTACGAAGAGCGCGCGCCACGACTGGTGCACCCCAGAGACATCCTGGAGAAGGAAGAAGCCCGGCTGTCGCCCTCCCAGCGTGATCTGGACATGGAGGACATCATCGGTCCGCTGGAGCGCGCCATCGAGTTGACACCCATCTTGGCGGAGCTGGGATACGACGACAAGCGCTCGTTCAATGGGCTTTTGCAGGTGACCGCCGATGGTGGTCCGTCCATTGGCGAATCGGCGGACGTCCGTGGGCTCTGGTACGCCGAATCGGTCTGGGTCAAAGATGGACCCGGCACCGGAAAAGTGCTGGCCGACTGGATGACCGACGGCCTCACCGAACGCGACCACCACAGCATTGATGTGGCGCGTCACTATCCCTTCCAGCGAACCGAGTCCTACATCGCGGAGCGCTGCTACGAGACCGCATTCAAGATCTATAACCCGCCGGTTCATAATCGGGAACCCTACACGGCGGCCCGCAACCTCCGGCAGAGCCCGTTCTATGAGCGAGAGCGCGATCTCGGCGCTCATTTCATGGAAGCGGCCGGTTGGGAGCGGGCTCATGGCTATGCCAGTAATGAGCCGCTCCTGGAAATTTATGGCGACCGCATTCCGGTCCGGGAAAACGAGTGGGACAACCGCCATTTCTGGCGCGTTTCCAACGCCGAGCAACTCAAGCTGTCCGATGACGTGGGCATGATCAATCTGTCCCACTTCTGCGTTATCGAGGTGAAGGGCTCGGATGCCGAGGCATTGATGGAATACGCCTGTGTGGCGCGCGTCGGCGGTGAGACGCCGGTGGGCAAGGGCATCTACACGCATTTTCTCGACCACGCGGGCGGTGTCGCGGCGGACCTCACGGTGCTGCGCCTTGGCTCCGACCATTACCGCATTGTCGACGGCGGAGACACGGGGCATCGCGACCTGGTATGGCTTCGCCGACTGGCGGAATCCCGGAACGCCAAGGTGGCCATTGAGGATCGCACCGAAGATTTCGGCTGCCTGGGCGTATGGGGCCCCAATGCCCGTCAGCGCTTACAGTCCCTGGTGACTGATCCGTCCCGCCTTGAACCCGATGCCTTCCCTTTCGCCAGTTTTCAGGAACTCACCGTTGCGGGTATTTCAGTGCTGGCCTTTCGCATCTCCTATGTTGGCGAGCAGGGGTGGGAACTCCACTTCGCATATGACGACGGGCTGGCTCTCTGGGACGCGCTGTATTCCGCCAGCATCACCCCGGTGGGCATTGAAACCTACGCCAATAGCCGCCGGCTTGAAAAAAGCCTGCGGTTGCAGAATGCGGATTTATTGACCGAGTACAACCTGCTTGAAGCGGGGCTGGCCCGCCCTCGGGTCAAGCCCTGTGACTTTCACGGGCGTGACGCCTATCTCGCCCAGCGGCAACGCGAACAACAGCCCGCCTACCTTTGTACCCTTTCGATGACGGATAACCGGGACCAGCAGCGCGTCCCACGGTATCCGCTGGGCCATTGCCCGATCGTCGACCCGGACACCGGGCAAGTGCTGGTGGACAGCGTTGGTCGCCGCTCATACACCACCAGCATCGCCTATGGGCCCTCCGTTGGCCTGAATCTCATGCTGGCTTATCTGCCGGCCGCTTATTGCGAGGTTGGACGCCCCCTAAGAATGGAGTACTTCGACGAGCCGTATCCGGTTCGGGTGGAGGCGGTGGGCCATGTCCCCGTCTATGACATCGACAACGCCCGACCCCGGTGCTGACCACCGGGCGTGAGTCGGTCACTACATGTTGGGGTAGTTGGGTCCGCTGCCACCCTCCGGTGTGACCCAGGTGATGTTCTGAGTCGGATCCTTGATATCGCAGGCTTTGCAGTGGATACAGTTCTGGGCATTGATCTGGAGACGCTGGCTGCTGTCGTCATCCGTGACAATCTCGTAAACCCCCGCCGGGCAGTACCGCTGAGCGGGTTCATCGTAGTGGATGAGATTGTGGGTGACGGGGATTGCCGGATCCGCCAGCCGCAAATGGCCCGGCTGATCTTCTTCGTGATGAATGTTTGTCAGATAAATGCTGCTGTTGCGGTCAAAGGTCAGGACGCCGTCCGGCGCCGGATAGTCGGGTTTCGGTGCATCGGCG
The DNA here is from genome assembly GCF_009676705.1 of Spiribacter sp. 2438. Classification (GTDB taxonomy): domain Bacteria; phylum Pseudomonadota; class Gammaproteobacteria; order Nitrococcales; family Nitrococcaceae; genus Spiribacter. Next base: position 1,056,716 of record NZ_CP046046.1, read on the forward strand.
GCGGATAACAGGGTCTGGTGATCGCTGTGTTGATGACGCAGCGTCCAGGGCAGCCGGCCGCGGAAGAGTTTCAGATCGATACCCGCATAGAGGCTGCCCAGCAGCATGCCCCAGCGTGCCGTCGCCGGGCGAAGGTTGCGCGCGGCTTTCAGCTCGTCATGCACCCAGGACGCCTCGTATCGGCGGGGGTAGCTGGTCAGTGTCTCCGGGGCCAGGTCCCCTTCCGCCAGGGCTTCCGCCGCCGCCTCCGCGGCAAGCATCCCGGTCTTCATGGCGGTGTGATTGCCCTTGATTTTGGGCACATTGAGAAAGCCGGCGGCACAGCCAATGAGGGCGCCGCCGGGAAATGTCAGGTCCGGGACCGACTGAAGACCGCCCTCATTAAGCGCCCGCGCCCCATAACTCAGCCGGCGCCCGCCGGAGAGCATCGGCCGAATGGCCGGATGCGTTTTGAATCGCTGGAACTCCTTGAAGGGGTCGAGATGGGGGTTGCGGTAATCGAGACCCACCACATACCCCACATACGCCTGATTATCCTCCAGGTGATAGACGAAGGATCCTCCCCAGGTTCGGTTATCCATGGGCCAGCCAGCCGTGTGCAGGACCCATCCCGGCCGATGCTGCGACGGCTCCAGCTCCCAGAGCTCCTTGAAGCCGATACCGTAGGTCTGAGGATCGACTCCCGCCCGCAGCCCGAAACGAGCTTCCAGTTGCCCGGAGAGATGACCGCGACATCCCTCGGCGAACAACGTGTAGGTGGCGTGCAATTCAATGCCGGGGGCGTGTCCTGGCTTGGCCCGGCCCTGCCGATCGACTCCCATGTCACCGGTGGCGACCCCCTGAACCCGCCCCTGATCATCGAACAGTACTTCCGCCGCTGCGAATCCGGGGTAAATTTCGACGCCAAGGGCCGCGGCCCGCTCGGCAAGCCAGCGGCAGACGTTGCCCATGGAAACGATGTAATTGCCTTCATTGCGTAACTGCCGGGGTAACAGCGGCAAAGGCACCCGCAAGGAGCGATGCTGACCAAGCAGCAGGAACGATTCCTCCGTGACCGGAGTGTTCAGTGGCGCTCCCTCCGCGGACCAGTCAGGCAGGAGCTCATCAAGCGCCCTGGGCTCAAGCACCGCGCCGGAGAGAATGTGAGCACCCACTTCGGAGCCCTTCTCGAGCACACACACTTGTATTTCCCGTCCGTCGGCGAGCGCGAGCTGCCGCAGCCGGATGGCCGCCGACAGGCCGGCAGGACCCGCCCCCACGATCACGACATCGTATTGCATCGAATCCCGGGTCATGGCGCTCGTCTCCGCGGCCACCGAATGCTCTACCAGCGCCTGTTGCAGTCGCGCTGCTAGTCTGTACAAGCCAGAGTATGGAAATGACGGGGTTGAAGCGGTTTCCCGAGAACGCCGCTCAACACAGCGGCAGCGACACGGATCGATATCCCTGTGGCAGGCTGACGCTTAATGGAAGCAGCGAGTCGCCGTCGGGCAAGTCAAGTTGACGGACTCAGCGGACGATCATGACGGGTGCATCGGGAATCGAACTGGAGCGACAATGGCCGATACCGCCTTCCCTTACCGTTGCGTCTTCGTTTTGCTGCCGGATTATTCCCAGCTACCCTTCGCGGCGGCTATCGAACCGTTGCGCATGGCTAACCACATCAGTGAGCGCAATCTTTTCGACGTGAGTGTGGCGTCTGTGGATGGGCAACCGGTCCGTGCCAGTAACGGGGTACGCACGGCCGTGGACCACGCCATCGGGTCTGACCCACCGGCGGATCTGGTCATGATTTGCGGCGGTCTGAATATCGAAACCCTGAACGATCGTGAGCTCAGTGCCTGGCTGCGACGTCTGGCCCGCCGTCAGGTGAATCTGGGGGCCGTGTGCACTGGCAGCTTCCTGCTGGCTCAGTCCGGCGTCATGGATGGTTATCGCTGCACGCTGCATTGGGAACATATCTCGGGGGTTCGCGAGACGATGCGGTTCCCCCGCACGGAATTCACCCCGGAGTTATTCGTCATCGACCGCGATCGCCTGACCGCCTCCGGGGGGGTGGCTCCGCTGGACATGATGCTGCACTTGATCACCCGTCAGCACGGCATCGAGCTGGCGGAGGCCGTCTCGGAGGAAGCCATCCATGAACGGATTCGCGAACTCAGCGATTTGCAGCGGGTGCCTCTGCGCGTGCGACTGGGCACCAGTCAGCCCAAGCTCGTCGAAGTGGTTACGCTAATGGAATCCAATATTCATGAACCGTTGTCCCTGGACGAGCTGGCCACCTATGCCAACACTTCCCGCCGGCAATTGGAGCGGCTCTTCCGCCGCTACCTGGGCTGCACGCCAACCCGTTACTACCTGGAATTGAGACTGACACAGGCCCGCCAACTCCTGTTGCAAACCAACCTCCCGATCACGGAAATTGCCATGGCCTGCGGGTTTGTTTCGCCCCCCCACTTCACCAAGTGCTATCACGACCGGCATGGGCACTCCCCCAGCGCCGAACGACGAGCACGGCGCGACCGACTCTCCACCGTCTCCGTCAGTTTGGGACCGGAGTCCGTGCCCGCGGTTCTTCCCGATCCACCAGAAGCCGAAGACTCAACCCTTTAATGCCCTTCCAGTCGCGTCACTGCTGTTTCCAGCCAGGTCCAGAGGTAACGCGCCATGCTGCGACGAACGTAGACCAGCAATCGCTCCGCTGACTCCGGGACGATAATGACCGAAGCATGCGCCAATCGGGTCTGTGCACAGCCGCCTTCACCCAGAGCGGGGCTCGATGGATCCAGCGGACAGCCTGCCGCCAGCAGCCAGCGACCCGCACCGCCCTCAACGGCGACCTTCGCCAGGCCATCGCCAACAGCACACAATCGTGCCTCCTCTGGCAGCAAACCCCGCAGGTTGGTCTCGGTTGCTGAATCCGCCGGGTCGGGCATGACGACGAGCCATTCATCCGGGCCAAGCCACAGAATTCGTCCCCGGGCACCGTTCGATTGGGTATTTGGCACCAGTGGCCGAGGCGCTCCCAACCAGTCCTTCAGTGCGGCATCAATGGCATCGGCTGCGGGATCGGCGCGCAGGTTGAAAGCCGCCGCGCTGGGCAGCCCGGTCAGACAAACCCCCGGCCCATCCAGCACTCGCCCATCCAGCGGGCCCTGACGGGTCAGTGGCCGGCCATTGGTCAGTTCAGACATGCTGCCGCCTTCCCTGCGGATCGTACTGCCCCGGGGAGGTCACCGTGAGCGGTATCGCACCGGCTTCGAGATCCCAGGCATAGAGCCGCTCCCCGTGGCGATCCCGCCCGCCATTCACAAAACCGAGGGCAAAAGCATGGCCCAGACGGGGGGCGTGATAGCTCGAGGTCACCCAGCCTTCCATCGCCGTTCGCCCTGACGTCGCCGCCCGGGAAGCGGCAATAATCTGCGCCCCCTCCGGAATGATCTGACGGGAGTCCTCGGGCCGCAACCCGACCCACTGCGGTCGGTCGTACCGCTGCAATTCGCGACGGGCCAGGGAGCGTTTGCCAAGGCAGTCCTTGCGATGGCTCACCATGGCGGCCATGCCCAGATCAATCGGGCTAATGGAGCCATCGGTGTCCTGGCCCACAATAATGAAACCCTTTTCGGCCCGCATGACGTGCATCGCCTCCGTGCCATAAGGCGTGGCTCCATAGGCGGCACCGGTTTCGAAGACGGCCTCCCATAGCGACTGGCCGTAGTCGGCCGGAACACTGATTTCGAAACCCAGTTCGCCGGTAAAACTCACCCGCTGAACCCGGGCCGGCACTCCGGCGACCCGTCCGGTCCGAAAGCTCATGAAGCCGAAGGCGGCGGGATCCAGATGGATATCGGTGCCCAAGCCCCGGAGCAGCGCGCGACTGTTGGGGCCGGCCAGGGAGACGGTGGCCCACTGGTCAGTGACCGACGTCAAATGGACATCCAGATCCAGCCATTCAGTCTGTAACCACTGCTCAAGCCAGGCCATGACGCGGGCAGCGCCGCCGGTGCTGGTGGACATCAGATAATGCGATTCGCCCAATCGGGCGGTGACGCCATCGTCCAGTACCATGCCGTTCTCATCCAGCATCAGGCCATACCGGCAGCGGCCGATGGCCAGCTTCTGCCAGTTGTTGATGTACACCCGCTCCAGCAAGGTCACCGCATCGGGGCCCTGAATTTCGATCTTGCCCAGCGTGGAATAATCGAGCACCCCGACTCCATCCCGAGTGGCCAGACACTCCCGCGCCACGGCGGCTTCCATGTCCTCCCGGTCGACGGGGTAGTAACGGGCTCGCTTCCACTGGCCCACATCCTCAAAGACTGCGCCCTGATCGACATGGCATTCGTGCATCGGCGTGACCCGAATCGGGTCGAAGAGCGCGCCGGTGTCTCCGCCCACGAGCGCCCCGAAGGTAGCTGGCGTCCAGGCCGGTCGATAGGTGGTGGTGCCAACTTCCGCCGGATGGCTGCCCAGCATGTCGCTCACGACACCCAGCCCGAGGATGTTGCCCAGCTTGCCCTGATCGGTACCAAATCCCAGCACGCTGTAGCGCTTGACGTGTTCGATGGACCGATACCCCTCGCGCAGAGCCAGACCCAGGTCACTGACCTTGACGTCGTTCTGCAGATCAACAAATGCCGGTCCTTTGCCAGGAACCGCCCAGAAAGGTTCCAGGGAGGCGGGCCCCGGTTCGGCGCCTTCAATGACCGGCGGCTCGATGTCGATGGGATCATGCCCCAGCTTCCGGCTGACCTGACGGGCTTTGGCGAGAGCTTCCGAGAGGGCGGTTGGCGGATCGAATGTGCCCGCCATTGCACCCAGGGTGACAACGCCAGGAAGGTCATCGGCGGGGACGAATGATGCCAGATCATCCCGCCACACCAGACCGCCACGGGCATGGGAGTGGAGGTGCACCGACGGGTTCCACCCACCGGACAACGCCAGCAAGTCGCAGTCGAGGGAGACGCGCCGGCCATCGATATCCTGAACGGTCATTCCGCGAACCCGCAAACGACCGCGGGTATCCACAACCGTTGCACCCTGATAGACGGCCATCCCGGAATCCTGGGCTTGTAATGCCTCCAAGGAAGCGCTTGTCCGCCTATCTACAACGACCACCTCAGCCCCCGCCCGTTGCAGGCTCTCCGCGGTGGCATAAGCCGAATCATTATTGGTGAACACCACGGCCTGCCGGCCGGGCAGCACCGCATAGCGACGGATATATTCCCGAACGGCCGAGGCCATCATGATCCCCGGGCGATCATTGTTGGGGAATGCGATCGGCCGCTCGATGGCACCAGTGGCCAGGACCAGGTGCTCACAGCGGATTTTCCAGAACCGCTCTCTCACCGGCGCCGCCTGATCAAGGTCTTCCAGCCGCTGAATGGCGCCCAGAAATCGCTGGTCGTAATGACCGAACACGCTGGTGGCGGGCAACAGCCGAACATGGGGCATGGCCCTTAACTCTCCAACCACGCCGGCCACCCAATCCGCCGCGGGCTGGCCATCCAGCCGAGCATCGCTTGCCAGCAAGCCCCCTCCGAAGACCGCCCCCTCATGGGCCAGAGTCAAGGGGACGCCATTGCGGCCGAGGGCCAGCGCCGTCATCAAACCGGCGGCACCGCCGCCGACAACGAGGACACGACAATGCAGATCCCGCTTCTCGTAGTCGTCCGGATCCGGTCCATCCGGGACTTGTCCCATGCCGGCAGCAGGCCGGATCAGACGCTCATAGCGCTCCCACCAACCGGTGGGACCCATGAAGGTCTTGTAATAAAAGCCCGCCGGCATCAGTGCCGACAGGCGGTCGAAGAGGGCCATGCCGTCAAAACCCAGCCTTGGCCAGCCATTCACCGAACGAGCGCTCAGCCCCTCTCGCAGAGCCACTTGGGTAGCGCGCTGATCAGCGAGGGCCCGAGGTCCTTCTCCGATCTGCAGCAGAGCGTTGGGCTCCTCCGGACCCCGACCAACGATGCCCCGGGGGCGATGCAGTTTGATACTCCGGTTGACCAGATGAATTCCATTCGCCAACAGCGCCGAGGCCAGCGTGTCGCCTCCATAGCCCTGCAGCACCTGACCGTTGAAAGTGAAATTCAGAGGTTGGTCGCGATCGATTAGACCGCCGACGGGCAGGCGGGCTTTCACGGCTTCTCCTGATCCATTGGCCAGGTGGCGCGAATTTCATAGCTCACGGTATGGCGTTCCGCCTTGAACCAGCGGCGGCAGCCATGGACATGAACCCATTGCTCGCAATGCCAGCCCCGTGGGTTGCTTCGCATGAACACATAATCGGCCCATTCCGCATCGCTGACTGCCTCCGGGTCTGCCGGCCTCTGGATGTCGGCCTCGCCCCCATAGCTGAACTCGCTCTCATCCCGTGGTCCGCACCACGGACAGTGAATCATCAACATGCTAATGCGCCACCGCTGCGGCACCGTGCTCGTCCACCAGCGCCCCGCTATGAAAGCGCTCGAGGGAGAAAGGTGCGTTGATTTCATGGGGTTCGCCGGTGGCCAGGGTATGCGCGAAGACCCAGCCGGAACCCGGCGTCGCCTTGAAGCCGCCCGTTCCCCAGCCCACGTTGAAAAACAGCCCCTCCACCGGGGTTCGGCCGATGATGGGACTGGCGTCTGGTGCGGTATCCACAATTCCGCCCCAGTGGCGAAGCATTCTCAGTCGGCTGAAAATCGGATAGAGCTCGATGAGGGCACTGAGGAAATGTTCAATGGTCTGAAAACTGCCCCGGTTTCCGTACCCGGTGTAGGCGTCAATACCGGCGCCAATAACCAATTCTCCTTTATCAGACTGGCTCACATAGACGTGGACCGCGTTGGACATGACCACCGTGTTCAGGATCGGTTTGAGCGGTTCGGACACCAGAGCCTGCAGGGGGTGACTTTCGATCGGCAGGCGAAAGCCGGCCATTTCAGCAAGCACGCCCGCATGTCCGGACACCACCGCCCCAACCCGATCGGCCTCGATGGCCCCCCGGGACGTCTCCACACCCACCACCTGGCCGTTCTCACGGCGGATGCCCGTCACCTCGCAGTTTTCAATGATATCAACGCCCAGGGCGTCCGCCGCCCGCGCATAGCCCCAGGCCACCGCATCATGGCGGGCGATCCCGGCTCTCGGCTGCCAGGAGGCCCCCAGCACCGGGTAACGGGCCTCCGGCGAGGTGTTGATAAACGGGACCAGGCGCTTCACTCCGTCCGTGTCCAGCACCTCACCATCAATACCATTCAGTCGATTGGCATTGACTCGCCGGCGGATATCTCGCATGTCCTGCAGCGTGTGGCCAAGGTTCAGAACCCCACGCTGGCTGTACATGACGTTGTAGTTCAAGTCCTGAGACAGGCCTTCCCAAAGCTGAAGGGATTTTTCGTAAAGCGCCGCCGATGCATCCCACAGGTAGTTGGAACGGACAATGGTGGTATTGCGACCAGTATTGCCACCGCCGATCCAGCCCTTTTCAAGGACGGCCACATCGCGAATTCCGTGAACACTGGCCAGATAATAGGCGGTTGCCAGTCCGTGGCCTCCTCCGCCAACAATGATGACGGAATAGCGGCGCTTTGGCGTCGCCTCGCGCCAGGCCGGCTGCCAGCCACGATGGCCGCTGAGCGCGTGGCGAGCCAAGGATAAAATGGAGTAACGCTGCATGGTTATAACCTGATTGTGGGCCACCCTCGGGGCTGTTTTCATGACGACCCCGGATTTGCCGTTGACGACATGTCCGGCCGACATGACGCACCGAAGCAAACCGCCGTCGTTCGTGGCGCACCGCAACCGAGCCGTGATGCTTAGCCTGCAGACACTTCATCACCGGAGCGCCTGCCATGGCCACGTGCATCAACCCGGCGAAAGAAAACCGCACCAATGGCTTTACTGCCGGCCCGGCCCGCTACGAACTCATTCCAATTCGTGGCCTGCTGGACGCGGCCAAGGCCCTGCCGACCGGGTCGACGGTGGCTGTCACCTGTTCACCACGCCATGGCCTGGAGCGCACACTGGATGCCGCTGAGTCCTTGATGGGAATCGGCCTGCGTGCCGTTCCCCACATTGCCGCCCGGCTCCTCCGCAATGAAGCCGAGGTGCAACGGACCATCAAGCGAATCCATCGCGCCGGCATGGATGAAATTTATGTCATTGCCGGTGATGCCGAGACCCCCGTCGGCGATTTCTGCTCAGCGCTCCCCGTGCTAACCATTGTCAGTGAAATGGAGGAGCGGCCCACCCGAGTGGGTATTGCCGGCTATCCCGAGGGTCATGCGCTCATCAGCGACGCCGCTCTGGATGAAGCGCTGTGGGCAAAGGCGGCGCACGCCGACTACGTGGTCACCCAAATGTGCTTTGATGCCAACCGAATCAGCGCCTGGGTCCGGCGGGTCGCTACCCCCGAATCCGGACTGACCGCCTGGATTGGCTTGCCGGGCGTACTGGAAATGCGCCGGCTCCTTGCCGTCTCGCTCAAAATCGGGATTGGCCAGTCCTTGCGCGCTCTGCGTCGTCAGCAGGGACTCTCCGGGCAGCTCCTTCAGGGCCACTACACGCCGGATGATCTGCTGCGGTCGCTGCTTCCACTGGTCGATGACCCTGCGATGCGAGTGAATGGTTTTCATCTCAACACCTTTAACAACGTTCCGCCTCTGATGGACTGGCGGGAAGCTTTCGAGGCCGCTTCCGTCTCGTCTCGTCAGTAGGGCCTGCGCTCAGGCGGACTAACGCGGAGCGATGCCACGTAACCGCTCCGAGCGCCGGCGCACCAGTTCGGCCAGACGCGGGCATAGCTCATTGAGCACCCGTTCCCTCTGCGCCAGTTCATATCGGGGGTGCAGTGCGGAAAGTTTGATGGAGATGCCGGGATTGGACCGGCTGTCATCGGCGTTGGCCGCTGCAGCGATCGCGATGATGGCGTCGCGGTAGGCGGCCTGGTAGCGCTCGGCGTCCTCCGCGGTTCGAGCCGCCTCGCCAAGCATGTCATATGAATAGGTATAGCCGATTTTCTCGTAGCCGCGCGCCCGTTTCATGGCAGCTTCGATGGATTGACCGAGCACGAACTGCCGGCCCATCTCACGCATGGCGCGGCTCACCGCCGTGCGAATCACGGGCTCGCCAAGACGTTTCATGGCACCTCTCAGCGTGCCGCTGACACCTTGCCCCTCGTCATCCAGCACCCGACCCGTCAGCATCAGCGCCCACGTGCCCGCGTTCACCAAACTCGAAGCTGAATGGCCCAGGTGCCGGCCCCAGTCAGCCGGCCGGATTTTGTCTTCGATCAGGGCATCCAGGCTGGGGGCATCGGGAACGCGAAGCAGTGCCTCCGCGAGGCACATCAATGCCGTACCCTCTTCCGTCGACAGCCCGTACTCGGCAAGAAAAAGCTCCATCAGGCCCGGCCGGGGGGTGGCCCGAATCTCGCTGACCAGATCCGCCGCCTCCGCCACGATCCGGCGTCGATCGGTTTCGCTGAGCCCGGCGACATCAACCAGTGATCGCAGCGCCGACATCTCCGGCTGGCGCGCCCCATGGGTAATCGATGCCGGCAAATCCATCGGTATGTCGGGGGCCATGGCCCTGACTCGTTTATCCATGGATTCACACTAGCGAAGAAAAAGGAGTAGATTGACCCAAATAATCGATTTCCGCAGTACAAAGTACTTTTTTGAGGCCCGATGGCATGTCTGATGGACCGAGTGCGACAATAGAACTGGATCGGCTGGATCGCAGCATCCTGCGCCTGCTGTCCGTGGAGGGGCGAATCAGCGTCGCCGAACTCGCCCGCCGGATCGGACGCTCCAAATCACCCACCCAGGCCCGTCTTCGAAGACTGGAGGATGCCGGAGTGATCCGCGGCTATCGGGCGATCCTTGACCCCATCAACATTGGGGCGGCGCACGTGGCGTTTGTGGAAGTGAAGCTTTCGGACACCCGGGAGACGGCCCTTGGAGACTTCAATAATGCGGCTCGGGAGGTTCCGGAAATCGAGGAGTGCCACCTGATTGCCGGCGGCTTTGATTATCTGCTCAAAGTCCGCACGCCCAGTATCGTGAGCTACCGGCGGGTGCTGGCAGAAAACATATCGACGCTGCCCCACGTTGCTGCCACCAGCACCTATGTGGCCATGGAGGCGGTTAAGGAGCTGGGGCCGTAGCTGTCGCAGCAACTGGCTTGGGTGCCGTTTTCGGAAAACCACCGCGACATCGGTGCTCACATACTCGATCCGTCTGCGAATTCAGCATTTCCCGATCAGGAGCGCAATTGTCATGGCCAGTATCCCCTCTGCCACCCCATTGACCGCTTTCATGGGCAGCGATCTGGAAATCGCCCGACAGGCAAATTTGAAACCGATTGCGGAAATTGCGGATCGCCTGGGGTTGCCCCCCGGCACCATCGAGCCCCACGGACACCATGTGGGAAAGATTCCACTGGAAGTTATTGAGGATCGAGCCATCCGCAAACCGGCTCGATACATCGTCGTCTCGGCGATTACGCCCACCCCTCTCGGAGAGGGCAAAACCACCACCAGCGTCGGCCTCGCGCAGGGATTTCACCACGTCGGCAAGACAGCGACGGTGGCGCTGCGTCAGCCATCCATGGGACCGACTTTCGGCATCAAGGGCGGCGCTGCCGGCGGCGGCTGGAGTCAGGTGGTCCCCATGGAACGGATCAACCTGCATCTGACCGGCGACATTCACGCTGTCACCGCGGCCCACAATTTGCTGGCGGCGATGGTGGATAATCACCTCTACCATGGCAACGCCTGCGGCCTGGACATCAATCAGGTGGCCTGGCGCCGGGTGATGGACATCAATGACCGGGGGCTGCGCCAGATCGTCACCGGGCTCGGTGGCAAAGCCAATGGACTGCCCCGAGAAACCGGATTTGATATCACCGCCGCCTCGGAAGTGATGGCCGTTCTGGCACTGGCGGACTCTCTGGAGGATCTGCGGCGGCGGCTTGGGCGCATTGTGGTGGGCTGGACACCCGACGGACACGGGGTCACCGCCGAAGAGATTGGCTGTGCCGGCGCCATGGCCGTGATGCTCAAGGAAGCCATGAAGCCCAATCTCATGCAGACCATGGAGAATACCCCCGTACTGATCCACGGCGGGCCTTTCGGCAATATCGCCCACGGCAATTCTTCCGTCGTGGCGGATCAGATCGGTCTGCTAGGCAGCGACTATCTGGTCACCGAGGCCGGATTCGGGGCCGACATGGGGGCCGAGCGGTTCTTCAACATCAAGTGTCGGGCCTCCGGTATGCAGCCTGATGCGGCGGTGCTGGTGGCCACGGTGCGCGGGCTCAAGGTCCACTCCGGACGTCATCGGGTGGTCGCTGGCAAACCCTTGCCCGACAGCATGCTCACCGAGAACCCGGATGATGTGGCCGTTGGCGCGGCAAACCTGCGCCGCCAGATCGAAAATCTGCGCCTGCATGGCGTGCCGGTCGTGGTCGCCATTAACGCCTTTCCCAGCGACTACCCGAGTGAGCACGACGTGATCACCGCCGTTGCCCGGGAAATGGGCGCACGGGTCGAAACCTGCACCCACGTCAGAGACGGGGGCGCGGGAGCGGCCGCTCTCGCCCACGCGGTGGTCGAGGCTGCGGAAGAACCCAGCCGGTTCGAAATGCTCTACCCGGGCGAAATGCCGTTGTCTGAAAAAATCGACACCCTGGCTCAGCGGGTTTATGGCGCCGAGGCCGTCGATTTTTCTCCGGCCGCCCAGCGCCAGCTGGACCAGTTCACGGCCCAGGGTTTTGGTCACCTGCCCATCTGCGTGGCAAAAACCCATCTGTCCCTGTCATCGGACCCGTCGCTGACCGGCGCGCCCACCGGATGGCGCATGCCGGTCCGGGAAGTGCGCCTCTCCGCCGGCGCCGGTTTCCTCTATGCGCTCTGTGGAGACATCCGCACCATGCCCGGCCTGGGCGCCAGTCCCGCTGCCGCCCGCATGGATATCAACGAAATGGGCGAAATCGAAGGCCTCTTTTGACGGGGGTAACCATTCAAGCGATGAGCAAGCCCGTAACAGACCGCCTACTCACCGCCCTTCAGGCGATCCAGGAAAGCCAGGGGGCCGTGTCCGACACCGCCCTGAAAGCGCTGTCGCAGGCCAGATCCGAGCCGCTCTATCGCCTTGAGGGACTACGCAGTTTCTATCCCGTATTTCGGGAGATCGCGGGAGCCCCCCACCGACTGCAAATCTGTCGAGATGGGCCCTGCCGGCTCAAGGGCCAAGCCCTGGCGGCGGATCTTCAGGTGGCACTGGACGGCAGACAAGACCTCGATATCGAAATGGTCTCCTGTCTGGGGCTTTGCGACTGCGCACCGGCGTCGGCGCTCAATGAGACGCCGGGGCCATTGCCTGACGCATCGACGGTCATCGAGTGGCTGGACAACGCCCACTGGCCCATCCCCGTGGCCACGAACAACCTCCAGCGACTACCCACGGATCCCTACCCGGGTGTCGACTGCCGGTATGGCGCCATCAAGGCATGGCGGGATCGTCCAGCGGAGGACATCATCCGCGAAATCGAAGCCGCAGGCCTTCAGGGACTGGGCGGTGCCGCTTTCCCCACGGCACGCAAGTGGGCTTTTACCCGCGCCGCCAGCGGCGAACCCCGAACCGTCATCTGCAACGCCGATGAGAGCGAGCCAGGGACCTTCAAGGATCGGCATTTACTGGAAAACGCCCCACACCTGGTCATCGAAGGCATGCTGCTCGGGGGCGTCGTCATTGGTGCCAGCCTGGGGGTCATTTACCTGCGTCATGAATACCATCAGGCTCGCCGGCGGATCGAGGAGGCACTGGCGACAGCCCGTGGGAGCGGCGTGCTCGGCCCCGACGCCCGTGGCCCCGGCCTGGCTTTCGACATTGAGCTCTTCGTCTCTCCCGGGGGCTACATCCTCGGCGAGGAAACCGCCCTGCTGGAGGCTCTCGAAGACCGTCGGGGAGAGCCACGGCATAAGCCGCCGTTCCCGACCACTGTGGGCCTGCATGGGGGCCCCACGCTGATTAACAACGTTGAGACCCTGGCCGCGGTTACCACGATTCTGGCGCGGGGCGCCTCATGGTGGCGCGCCCAGGGCCGGGGCGAGCACGCCGGCCTGAAATATATCTGCGTGTCCGGCGACATCAAGACACCGCAGGTCCTCTGCCTGCCCTGGGGCTCGACGGTGGCCGAGGCTATTGAGGGATGTGGCGGACTCAGCGATGGCCGGAATCTGCTGGCATTTTCTCCCGGCGGCGCTTCCACGCCATTCCTGCCGCCCACGGCGGCAGACACGCCGATGACTTTCGACGATTTACGCGCAGCGGGCAGCGGGCTGGGCACCGGCGCCTTGTTTGTGGTGGGGACTGGCCGGAGCCTGGCGGATGTCCTGCTGGCACAGGCACACTTTTTCCGCAACGAGTCCTGCGGCAAGTGCGTGCCCTGCCGGGTGGGCTCCGCCAAAGGGGTGGAAATGGCCGAATCGGCCTTGGAGCACAGCCCCGCCCCCATCGAACAGGCCCTCGAGACGCTTCACCACACCCTGAGCCGAACATCCATTTGCGGCCTAGGGCAGGTGGCCCTGCTGCCACTGGTGGATGGTCTTCGCCGATTTCCCGATGAGCCATCGCTAAAACCCCTGAAGGGTTTCACCACCGGAGCGGACTGATGGCCGATATCACTCTGACCATCGACGGCATTGAGGTGACGGTGCCCGCGGGGACCACCATCTGGGAAGCCGCCACCCGCATCGGCATCGAAATCCCCGTGCTCTGTCATGACCCCCGACTGCCACCGGCGGGCGTCTGTCGGCTATGCGCGGTTGATGTCGGCGAGCGGACACTGCCTGCCGCCTGCGTTCGACCCGTGGAGCCCGGCATGACCGTGGTGACCGATGGTGCGGAAATTCATGACCACCGTCGGGTGCTCACCGAACTCCTGCTCGCTGATCAGCCGCCGCAGAGCCGGCGCGAACAAACCACCGGGGACGATGCCCTCTATGCCCTGGCCCGAAACCTGGAGATCGAAGGCTTCCCGTGGCCGGACGGCGGCAACGAATCGGTCGCTACCCGCGGCCAGGACCACAGCTCGCCGGTGATTGCCGTCGATCACCAAGCCTGCATACTCTGTGATCGTTGCGTCCGCGCCTGCGATGACATTCAGCACAACGATGTCATCACCCGCACTGGTAAGGGGCACGCCGTGCGCATCGGTTTTGACCTCGACGTTCCCATGGCCAAGAGCAGCTGCGTGTCCTGTGGCGAGTGTGTCGCTGTCTGCCCCACCGGCGCGCTCACTCATCAGTCGCTCCCCACGATCCCATCGCCGCGGGAAGAAAACCCATGAAGCAGTTCAACCCTGAGGCAGAGACCGCCGCCCTCGCCGACATCCAGGAAGTGCCAACCCTCTGTCCCTATTGCGGCGTCGGCTGCGCACTGAGCTACGGCGTTGACCCGGCAGGGACGATTCATTACGCGCGGGGTCGGGATGGATGGTCCAATGCCGAGCGCCTCTGCGTCAAGGGCCGCTATGGCTTTGATTACGCCGCCCACTCCCAGCGTCTCACCCAACCATTGATCCGGCGGGAATCGGCTTACCCCCGAAGTGCGCTGAGCGGTTACAGCCGGGGCCAGCACAGCGGACCCGGCAAGCCTGGAGGGATCGTCGACTACGCGGAGGTGCTGCCTCATTTCCGGCCGGCCTCCTGGGAGGAGGCGCTGGACCGGGTGGCTGATGGCTTCAGCCAGATCCGCAAAGCTCACGGGCCTGGGGCTCTGGCGGGCTTCGGCTCCGCCAAGGGCTCCAATGAGGAAGCCTACCTTTTCCAGAAGTTCATGCGAGCCGTGATTGGCACTAACAATGTGGATCACTGCACTCGCCTCTGCCACGCCTCATCGGTGTACGCGCTGATCGAGGGCATCGGCTCCGGGGCAGTCACCAATGTGGTCCGCGATGTGGAAAACGCCGAGGTGGCACTGCTGGCGGGCTGTAATCCCACCGCCAACCATCCCGTGGCCGCCACCTTCATGAAACAGGCCGCGGCGACCGGCACTCAGCTGTTGGCGGTGAACATTCGTCGCCCGGACATCGCGGATCGCTGTACCCAGTACTGTCAGATCCAGCCCGGCTCCGATGTGGCGTTCTACAACGCGGTAATGCACGTCATCATTGACGAAAACCTGCATGATCGGTCGTTCATCGACTCGCGGACCGAAGGCTTCGAGGCCCTGAAAACGGCGGTGGAGGGTTACCCGCCGTCGGTTGCCGAGGCACTCACCGGGGTTCCGGCCAACGCCATCGTGGAATTCGCCCGCCGTTTCGGTGAGGCCCGCAGCGCCATGATCTTCTGGGGCATGGGCATCAGCCAGCACACCTTTGGCACCGACAATGCCCGCTGTCTGATCGCCTTGGCACTGCTCACCGGCAACGTCGGACGGCCGGGCACGGGGCTCCACCCGCTGCGGGGTCAGAACAACGTTCAGGGTGCGTCGGATGCCGGCCTCATCCCCATGTACTATCCCGGCTACCAGCCGGTCACCGACCCCGAGGCGCGGCAACGACTCGAGGCATTGTGGGGCGTGAATCTTCCCGATCAGCCAGGGCTTACCACGGTGGAAATCACCCACGCGGCGCTGAGCGGTAAAGTACGCGGGCTGTACTGCCTCGGCGAAAACCCCTTTCTCTCGGATCCGGATATCAATCGCGTGCGCGAGGCGCTTGCCAGCCTGGACTGCCTGGTGGTCCAGGACCTGTTCATCACGGAGACCGCCGAGTTCGCCGATGTCATCCTGCCGGCTTCCGCGTTCATGGAGAAGACCGGCACCTTCACCAATACGGATCGCCGGGTGCAAAAGGGTCAGGCTGTCCGCCACCCCCCGGGCGAGGCAAGACAGGACTGGCACATCATGCGCGATCTGGCGGAGCGGCTCGGACATCGCTGGGACTATGCCAACGAAGCCGAGATTTTCGACGAGCTGGTGGCCGCCGCGCCCCTCTATCGCAACCTCAGTCATGCCTCGATCGGTGAAACCGGCCGCTGGTATCCCTGCCCCGATCCCGCCTCGGACGGTGAGCGCCTGTTATTTTCCGAGACCTTTCCCATTGGCCGCGCACGATTCGTGCCTGCCCAGCTGGGCAGTCCACGGGAGCGCCCCGATCATCGGTATCCCTATGTGCTCAACACCGGGCGGCAGCTTGAACACTGGCACACGGGTGTCATGACCCGCCGCTCCCGGGCCCTTGACGCCATCGCTCCCGAGGCCCGGGTGGAGGTCCATCCCGATGATGCCAAAGCCCTTGGCCTGGAGCCTGATACCTGGGCCGAACTCACCTCCCGGCGCGGAGCGGTCACCGTCCGGGTGCGAATGAGTCGGGACGTCGCCCGGGGCACGCTATTTCTGCCCATGCACTTTCGGGAGGCGGCGGCGAATCTGCTCACTGACCCCGCCCTGGACCCCTTTGGCAAGATCCCGGCCTACAAAATCACCGCCGTTGCGGTTCGATCGGTCCCTGGCCCACCCCCCTGATCAAACGGAATGACCCGACGGATTCAGTTCAGCCAGCCCTGCGCCTTCAGCTGCTCCAGCGGTTTTTGCAGTCGCATCCGGGCCTTTTCGGTCAGCCGAATGAACCCGATGGCATGCAGGCCGTCGTTCATCGCACGCTCTCGATCCTCGGTCCCGTCATCGAGGGCAGCGCGCAACACCGCCAGCATCAACTCCGGGTCGCTCACATGGTCCAGTTGCCGGGTTTTCTCCGGTGATGTCCGCCAGTCCCGATACCGGGGCTTCAGAAACTGTGTGGGTTGACCGATGAACGCGCACTGACGTTCCAGTGCTCCAGCCCCTGCCGGGGCAGGCCCGGTCAGCGTCTCAAGCCGGGACTCGATGCGCGCCCGAATGCGGCCTCCCAGCCGCCCCAGCCCGGCCGCCTCCAGCAGGCGATCCGCCAGGACATCGAAATGCACGGGCCCCTCCACCGCCACGATCCGCTGGATCGCCTGGTCAAGTGAATGATCCGGAATATCGTGGAAATCACTGAATTCCCCGATCTCCAGATCGGCTGGCAGGGCTGTCTCATAGTCCGTTTGCGGCAGGAGATCCGGTGTCCATTCGCGGGGTGGGTCGAACCGCCCCGGGTGCAGCGCATCGGCATCCGCGGCGGGGTCCGGTGTGCGCATCAGTTGCTCATGCAGCACCACTGATGGCAAAAAGCTGCCCGGTGTTTCGTCGCTCATCGCTCCCCCGTTAGCGTCAGCTCAACTCCCAGAGACTCCACCAGGATATCCAGCATGGCGTCCTGCAGGATCGATCGCGGCCCCAGGGCCAGACAGGCATCATCCAGCGCGAATAACAATTCGGCGCGGGTGGCCCCGTCTACCCGTTCGGCGAGCCCCCGGGCCATATGGTGCAATACCCCCAGCAACACGGCCGGGGACTGCTCATCGGATGGCTCCCCCAGCCATCGGGTCAGCGACCTCCCCGCCACCTGCATATCCTCCACCAGTGTGGCCGCCAGTGGTTGCTTCGGCGCATCCGCCAGCACCCGGGCTTTATCGACGCGGTGATCACCCCGACCCATCACCGCAACCAGATAGACCAGCGCGGCAAACAGGTCGCGAACCGGCTCACGCTCCGTTGCAACGTCATACTCTGCCAGCACCCGTTCGCCCACCGGCGCCACATCATCAATGGACAGCTGAATGCCCTCCCGCGCCTGGCGGGCACGTTGCCATTGACCGACGGAGAACTGGAGGATCCCGGCCAGCCCCCGGCCCAGCAGACCCAGAGCCCAGACAATGCTAGTCGCCGCCACGTAAACCAGATTGATCACCGCCGCTTTCTGTCCGCGCAGCTGCACACCGGCGAATTTGGCGGATGACCGACCCGGGCGCAGCCAGTTCACCGACCCCAGTCCCATGCGGCTCGAAACGGTTACCCCGGTTTTGGAGAGGTTGAACCGCGCGGTATCCGAGCCGTAGCGCCCGCGCAGAACGAATCGCCCGTTCTGCATGGCCACCTGGGTGTTTTTGGCCAGCCGGGTGGAGACCCGAACTCCGCGGCGCGTGTTGCCCGTGACATTGACCCCGGCGGCCTTGACGTGGGCCCGCAGGGCAACCAAACCGGTGCGGCTGGCACGCAGATAACGCCCCCGATGCTCGATGCGCTTTTGGCGCCCGTCCGGATCCTTGTTGCCGATGTTGAAAAGTCCCATGGGGGCATTCCAGCAGTTTGGTGCGACAGCGCAAGTCGAAGGGCAGAATTCCCTGCACCCTGAGGCAAACTTTCGCACGGACGATGAGTCGAAGCACGACCCCCATCAACCCGGAGCACCGACATTGGTCAGCAAAACGATGACATTACTGGACGGTGGCATGGGCCAGGAATTACGCCAGCGCAGCCGGCAGCCGGCCTCGCCACTGTGGTCGGCGCAGGTCCTGATGGATGAACCTGACCTGGTGGTGGCGGCGCATCGCGACTTCATCGCGGCCGGCGCCGACATCATCACCACCAGCAACTATGTGGTCACGCCGCAGCGCCTGGCCCGGGACGGCGATCCGCAGTGGTTCGAGGCATTGCATGACGCGGCCCTGAAGGCGGCCCATGAATCCCGCGCCGGAAGTCCGCGAAGCGTTCGTATTGCCGGCTGCCTGCCGCCCCTGGTGGCGAGCTACCATCCGGAAGTGATCCCGGACGACGCCACCTGCCGGCGCGATTATGCCCGCCTGGTGGAGGCCCAGGCCGCCGGCGTCGACCTGCTGATGGCCGAGACCATGAGCCTGACCCGCGAGGCGGTTGCCGCAACCGTGGCCGGAAAGCAGAGCGGACTGCCCGTCTGGATTGCCTTGACGGTGGATGATCATAACGGCGCGCGGTTGCGCTCGGGTGAGTCCCTGCGGGCGGCCGCTCACGCAGTCATTGACGCCGGGGCCGATGCAGTACTGATCAATTGCTCGGCACCCGAAGCAATCACCACCGCCATGCCGATCCTTGCTGAAATGAACGTTCCATTCGGTGGCTACGCCAATGGCTTCGAGGCGGCCGGGGAGCTTGTGCCCGGCGGCACGGTGGATAGCCTCAAAGCGCGAGAAAACCTGACACCGGCGCGCTATGCGGATTATGTGGCACGCTGGATCGACCACGGCGCGACCCTCGTGGGCGGCTGCTGCGAGATAGGCCCGGCGCACATTGCCACCCTGGATCAGCGGTTCAGGCAGGCCACGCCGGATTGACACGCCTCACTGGTACTGCGCCAGCGCCCGGCGGATACGCCCAATCAGCTCATCACGCAAGGCGTCCGGGGCAATAACTTCCGCCTGATCGCCGAGTCCCATCAGCCACCAGCGCAGCTGGGCGGTATCCGGGACCGTGGCGGTGAGCTGCCGGCGAGCGTCGACCTCGGCGGTCATCCGTTGATCCTCGCTGAGGGGTGTCTCCTCAAGGTGCACTGCCGTCTCGGCGGTGACGCGCAGGGTGATGGCCAGTGGCTCCTCGCTGAGCTTGAAGTTCAGTCCGCCACGGTGGACGTAGTCAGACAGATCAAAATCCGCGGGCCGATGGACCGGCTCATCCAGGCCCTCGGCCTCCAGGAACCGATGCATGGCCAGATGCACCACCTCGTCCTGACCATTGCGCTGACAGACCAGGTACACCACCCCGTCGCGAAAGACGATGCCCAGCGGACTGATCACGTAATCGCGGACTTCACCGTCGTAGCGGCGCTGATAGCGGGCCCGGAACTGGCGATCGTTAAACAGCCCGTCATAGACCACGTGCAGGATCCCGGCGTCCACCGCCGGCGGAATCAGACTCTGGCCCCGGGTGGTGGATTGAATCTTCTCCGGCCAGGCGCTCACCGGACTGGGGGTCTCGGCCAGCACCTGCTCGGCCTGCCGAAAGTAAGGCTCAAGGCTGCTGCGGGTGGATGGCGCCATCAGACGGCCGGAGAAGTGTTCCGCGAGCTTGAAGGCCAGGGCCGTCTGCGGCTCCATCCCCGGGATATCCATCTGCACGGCATCCCGGCCCCAGCACCAGCCATGGGGCCGGGACCGGTCATCCTGCATCAGCCCAAAGATCTGGCCGGAAAGCCGGTTGAGATCCCGCTGGATGGTCCGCTCGGTGGTGGTGTAGCCCTGGTCCCTCAAATAATCCAGCAGCTCCCGGACGGTCACTTTGCGCGGGTGCCGCGGGATCCTTCGCAACATGACCCAGTGGCGCAGTAGCGTGTCGGTCATTGCTTTTCTCCTATCCGTATCCCTGGATGGGCGTCACCGTGGACCGCTCGCGGTTCTTTCTCATGCCAGAAATAGCATGGGCAGATAGACCACACCGAGCAACACCAGAATCAGGCAGAGCAGGTAGGGCACAACCGCTGCGGCAATGCGCCCCAGCGGTTGCTCCGTGACCGAAGAAGCCACATACAGGTTAATGGCAACGGGCGGAGTGATCATGCCAATCGCCAGACCCACGACAATAATGATCCCGAAGTGAACGGGATCGATACCCACCTGAGTCACCAGGGGCAGCAGCACCGGCGTCAGAATAATCAGCGCGCTGGCGGTTTCGACAAAAATCCCGATGAACAGGATCACCATCACAACCAGCAGCATGATCAGGTAGGGATTGGTTGACAGGGACAGGACGGATTCTGCGATCGCTGAAGGGATACTCCAGTTGGCCAGCGCCCAGCTGAGCACCGCCGATGTGGCAATGACAAACATGATGACCGCCGTGGTGATCACCGATCGAACCATGATTCGATAAATCGCTGCCAGGGTGAGATCGCGGTAGACACATAAAGACACGAAAAGCGCGTAGTTCACTGCGACCACCGCCGCTTCACTGGGCGTAAAAATTCCAGAAAAAATGCCGCCGAGAATGATCAGCGGCGTCAACAGCCCCCAAAAGGCATCCCGAAGGGTCCGCAACACGTTGCCCAGGCTAAAAACGGCGCCCCGCGGGTAATTGCGGTGATAGGCCTGACCGATGGCGATCACCATCAACCCCAGCCCCATGAAAAGCCCCGGCAGAAAACCGCTCAGGAAGAGCTGCCTGACCGATTCCTGGGCAATCACCGCATAAATGATGAGCGGCACCGACGGCGGAATCACCACGCCGATAGTGCCGCTCGCTGCAATCAGGCTGGCAGCGGATGCCGGGTCATACCCTCTCCGACGCAACTCCGGGACCAGCGCCGAGCCAATCGCCGCGGTGGTCGCGGCTCCCGAGCCGGAAATGGCAGCAAAAAACATCCCGGCCAGCACCGAAACCACTGACAGGCCGCCTTTCAGGAAACCCAGCAGTGCGTCGGCAAAGGCCACCAGTTTTTCACTGATTCGACCGCCCGCCATCAGGTCGCCGGCCAGAATGAACAACGGCACTGCAAGCAGGGCAAAGGAATCGATTCCGGCGAACAGACGCTGCGGCAATACCATCAGGGAGATCCCACCCGCCCATAGCGCCGTGGCGGTGCTCGCGCCGATGGCAATGGCAATGGGTGAGCCCAGGACCAGCAGTGCCAGAAACACCGCAAGCAGAATCAGAATCAAGGGGCGCTCTCGCGCGGTGTAACGGGGCTTTGTCCGAGCCAGGCCTCCAGCAGATCGACCACGGCCATATAAGCCATGATCATGCCGCTGATTGGCATGACACTGTAGATCGCCGTCATGGGGAGCTGCAGAGCCGGCGAACGCTGAGCGGACTGCAGTGCCATGTACTCGAACCCGACCCACACCAGCAAGGCCATGAAGATCATGGTCACCACGGCAATCAACGCCTGGACCAGTCGCTGGATCGGGTTGGGTAGTGCGTCACTGAGCAGAGTGACAGCAATATGGCGACCGCGCGAATATGCCAGGCAGGCACCTAAAAAGGTTAGCCAAATCAGCAGGTAACGAGCTGTTTCTTCAGTCCAGCTGGTAGCAGAGAACAGCACCCGCGAGACGATCTGCAGCGACATGACCGCAATCAGCGCAACCAGGCCTGCAAACGCAAGGCGTTGCAGCACCGCATCGATAACGCCCTCCACGGCGCGCAGGACGTGAAGGGCGTTCAGCAAGGTTTACTCCAGCTGTTCCTGGATCCGCTCGAGATACTCGCCGAAGCGGTCACTGTATTTCTCATAAACCGGTGCAACAGCGGCCTGAAATGCCTCCAGATCCGGATCATGCACGACAGCCATGCCCGAGTCTTCGAGGTCTGCCAGTTGGTCGGCTTCCATCTCGGCATTCTGCTCACGGGCGTGAGCGGACGCCGCCTGAGCGGCTTCCTGCACGATGACCTGAACCTCTGATGGCAGCTCCTGCCACTTTGACAGACCCATCACAAAGATCGCCGGTGCATAGGTGTGGCGGCTCAGCGTCATGTGGCTCTGGGTTTCGTTGAGCTCGAAGGAATGGATCACATTAACCGGGTTTTCCTGGCCATCAATGGTGCCCTGCTGCATGGCACTCAGCGCCTCGGTCCAGGCCATCGGGACCGCATTGGCCCCCAGTTCCCGGAATGTGTCCACGTAGACCGGGTTTTCCATGACACGCAGCCTCAGACCGTCCAGATCCGCAGGCTCCGCCACCGGGCCCCGGCTGTTGGTGAGATTCCGAAACCCTCGCTCTGCATAGGCCAGGCCCTTGAGATCCACTCGCTCTAGCTCGTCCAGCAGATCCTGGCCCACGGCGCCATCAAGCACCTCATAAGCGGCCTCGCGATTGGGGAAGAGAAACGGCAACTCGAACACCGCCATCTCCTCAACAAAATTGGCCACCGGTCCATTGGTGATTACGCCCATGTCCACGGTGCCAATCTGCATGCCCTCAAGCAGGGTTCGCTCATCTCCGAGCTGAGCATTGGGAAAAAGCTCCACCGACACGGTCCCATCGGTGCGCTCTTCCACCAGCTCCTGAAACCGAACGGCCGCAATGTGGAAGCTGTCCTCCTCGTTGACAACATGAGCCAGGCGCAGCTCAATCGGGTCGAGATCGCTCATCCCGTCCTGATCGTCACAAGCGGTCAGAAACGGCAATGCAACAGCCCCAATAACCAGGGCGGCTATAATTTTGTGGTTTTTCTTCATTTGCAGACTCTCCGTGTGAATGAAATGACCGATTGGAGTTTCTTCCGCGTTCCGACCCACGTCAATCGCCCCAGGTGGGTATCTATTGCCACCTGCGCGCCGTTGAGCTGTGGCAGCCCCTCAAGGGTGTGTCAGTCGCGGCAACTGTGCCTCGATGGTCTCTCGCATCCCCTCATGCGCGTCGATAAGCATAAGCGCTTCACCCAGGGATTGCGCCGGCTCATCCACCGTAAAGCCCGGATCGTCAGTAGCGATTTCAAATAGCATGCCGCCGGGCTCCCGAAAATAAACGGAACGAAAATAGAACCGGTCGACCTCGCCGGAGCATGGCATGCGCCACGCCTGCACCCGCTCGAGCATCGCCAGCAGCGCCGGACGATCCGGCACGCGAAAGGCGACGTGGTGGACCGTGCCGTACCCCGGCTGCCCCGGCGCGACATCACGCAATAGCTCCAGATAATCGTCGGCCCCACCGTCCGGGCTGTTAAAGCGCCGACACCCGCCATCGGCCTGCGCCTCCGTGTAGCCGAGCAGCTCCGTCAACACCCGGGTGGTCGCGTCCGGGCGGTAACTGGATAACGTCATCCCGGCAAAGCCCCGAATAACCATGCCCGGCTCAATGCCCGGCGCTTGCCAGGTATCGGCGGAGCGCCCCACCCCCGCTTCTGATTGGCCCATCAGCGCCAGCGGCAGGCCATCGGGGTCGCGAAACCGCAACAATGGCGCGCCGGTCGCTGCCGATGCCTGCTGCACGTCGACGCCAGCCGAGGCCAATCGTGCTCGCCAGCCATCCAGCGAACCAACCGGCACCGCAAAATGAGTCTCCAGGGGCTGGCCACGCCCGGGCTGTCCGGCGGGCACACCGGGAAAAGGGAAAAACGTCATCGCGGTGCCGGGCCGGCCCAGGGCATCCCCGTAGTAAAGGTGATAGGTGAACGGGTCATCCTGATTGACGGTCTTTTTAACCAGCCGCAGACCGAGCACCCCGGCATAGAAATCCAGGTTGAGCTGTGGATTCGCGGCGACGGCTGTGATGTGGTGGAGGCCGGTGACTGGGCTCATCGGGTCAGCTTAGCAAACTGTCAACCCAATACCGGAGGACGCAATGAGCGACTGGCCACGCTATCGCCTGATACAGCGACTACTTCACTGGGGTATCGCGCTGCTGGTTCTGCCCCTGATTGCCGTCGGGATCGTGCTGGGCATCCTGGGGTTTCAGGGCGCGGTGGATGCGTTTGGTTTCGAGGCTACGAATACGCTCTACATCACGCACAAAACCGGGGGCGTGCTGGTGCTCGGGTTCATGGCGGTTCGAATTATGGCCCGACTGCGATACGGCAAGCCCCGCTACGCCATTCCCCTGGAAAACCGGTTGCAGAAAATCGCCAGTGAATCAGTCCATGGGCTGATGTATGTCGCCCTGATCGCCATGCCGGCGCTGGGCTGGGCGGCGAACGCCACCGGCGGGTATCCGATCAACTTCTTCCATTGGGTGCTACCGCCACTCATGGCCGAAAACGACGCCCTGTCGGCCGTTTTCTTCCAATGGCATGCCATCGTCGGTTGGACGTTGCTCGGCCTGGTCTCGGTGCACATCGCCGGCGCGCTTTACCACTGGTTCATCCGCAAGGACGGAGTCATGACGCGCATGAGCCTGCTGCCTTCACCGCGGCCAGGACAGGGTGATTGAGCCGGCCGGGAGTCGGGTCAGCTAACTCCCACTCTCATGCTTGAGCGCGCTGGCCGTGTTGACCAGCTGCCCCACCACGCCTTCCAGAGCCCGCGTGTGGTTGGCATCGGTGAGATGGCCGTTGTCATCGAATACGCCGGGCGCGCCGGCGATGGCGAGCTGCTGAGGCACCACGTGCACACCGATGTTGCCAAGCAGCATGCGCAGCGCCACCAGCACGCGCATCCCGCCCAATCCGCCGGGGGAGCCGGCGGCGATCGCCGCGACTTTGCCCTTGTACGCGGCCAGGGGCGGCTCATCCGCCGTCTCCCGCCGGGACACCCAGTCAATGGTGTTCTTCAAAAGCGGTGGCAGAGAGCTGTTGTACTCCGGTGAGGCAATGAAGAACCCATCGCTGTCGCGAAGCAGCGCCTTGAGTTCCACGGCGGCCTCGGGTAGCCCTTCGCGCTCCTCCAGGTCCCCGTCATAGAGCGGCATGGGGTAATCCCGCAAATCAATCAGGGTGGCCCTGGCGTCCGCGGCGGCGGCGGTCGCCGCGGCGACACGGGCAATTTTCTTGTTAACCGAATCCTCACGGGCGCTGCCCGCGAAAAAGACCAGCGATGGCGTGTCCGTCATGATCAATGCGCTCCGCGTCGATTGAATGAAATTTTCGAGGGATGTTGCGAGTGGACCGCAGGGTCGTTGGCGGCGACGCTGCTGTCAAACCCGATCGGGGTTTTACCCGAGCACCTCCTCCACCCAGGCGGGTACGGCCTCGCTGGCCCGCTCTCTGCAGACACGCCGGCACCGGTCAGAATGACGATGGATTCGCGCATGGTGGCTGGCCAATGATTGAATGGAGGCACAGTCTAAGCCGCATCGGACTGCCGATTTATCGTGTCATCCGTCACTCAGGAGTCCTCCATGAACGAACTGGCCTTTCGAATCATCACCGGCGCCCCGGATCCGGTTGCGCCCTTCAGCCACGCCGTTTAAATGGCCAAGGGATTTGGTAGCGACCCCGTCACTGCCCTGCAGGGCGACAATGATGTCTACCTGGATCAACTTATGCGGTTTCTGGAGCGCATCAACACGGGGGACTATCGCGCGGCCAACGGGGCCGATGCCGCCATTGGTACCCACGTCCGCCACGTCCTTGAACACTACGAGACCCTGCTGCGCGAGGCGGATCTGCCGATCAATTACGATCGGCGGACCCGGGATCTCGCGGTTGAACAGTGCCCGCAGACCGCAATCGCAAGTCTTCAGGCAGTGCGTGCGCAGTTGCATGACCTTGCTGACATGGCCTCGGAGCAGACCCTGACCGTCGCCTGCAGTTGTGCTACCGACGGCAGCGAGCGGCCGACCGTGGTCACCTCGACCCTGGGGCGTGAGCTCATGTTCCTGCAGAGCCACACCGTCCACCACCTGGCACTGATCGCCGTGTTGGCACGCCAGCGGGGGATGTCCGTGCCCACGGATTTTGGTGTTGCGCCAGCCACCCTGCAGTACCGGGCATCGACTGCGCCGCCGGAGGGCTCATGTGCACGCTGAGCTGGATCCGTCACGCCAATGGTTACGATCTGCTGTGTAATCGCGACGAACGCCGCGACCGCAGCGAGGCGGACCCCCCCGCAATCCGTGCGGGCGAGCGTGGCGACTATCTGGCGCCGCGGGATCCGGACGGCGGTGGCAGCTGGATCAGTGTCAATGAACATGGCGTGTCGCTGTGCCTGCTGAATCACTACAGCGCCGACACCCAGACCGCCGGCTCAGCCACCGATTACCTCAGTCGGGGCCGGATCATTACCACCCTTGCTGATGCCGTTGATATCGGCATGGTGCGCCGCGATCTGGACTCGCTCGAGGTGGCCCGGTATCGACCGTTTCTGCTCTTTGTCCTCGCACCGGGCGCAGCGCCGGGGCTGTGGTGCTGGGACGGCCGATGCCTGCAGGAAGAGGCCGTGTCGGGGCCACCGCTGACCACCACGGCAGTGGATGCCGAGGCAGTGCGCGCGTATCGGCAGCAGTCGTTTCGCGAACTGACCGACGATGAACCGGACGCGTCGGCCCCTTCCCTCGAGCAGCTATTCCGCTGGCATCGATCGATGAACCCTGAAGCGCCCGAGGCCGGCGTAGCGATGTACCGAGAGGATGCAATGACCGTCAGCCTGAGCCACGTCCGGGTTGGGCCGGACGGCATCGCGCTGAACTATTATCCGGGTCATCCGGCGGCGGCCCCGTGGCCAGGCGATCGGCCAGGCTGACGTCCAATCGGCAGGAGGTCAGCCCCACTGGGGTTGGCCTATCGGGCTATCACCCTTCGAGCAAACCAATTTCAAAGTCAATCGGGTTCCGCACGGTGTTGCCCACCGGCGAGTAGTAATTGGCCCGTTGAACGATCTCATCCAGCACTTCCCGCGAAGCATCGCCCTCGATATCGACTTTCACGCGCACAGCCTGAATACCCATTTCCTCTGGTGAAGGCTCATGCCCCCCCGCTCCCCACGCTGCGGGGTTACCAATGTCGCCTTCCAGATGTAGCTCGAGCTTGCGCAGCGGCACTTCCTTCCAGGTGGCGACGGCGATGATTCCGACTGCCAGGCATCCCCCTAGCGCCGA
Source organism: Spiribacter sp. 2438 (assembly GCF_009676705.1). Classification (GTDB taxonomy): domain Bacteria; phylum Pseudomonadota; class Gammaproteobacteria; order Nitrococcales; family Nitrococcaceae; genus Spiribacter. The sequence goes on from NZ_CP046046.1 coordinate 1,084,071, forward strand.
AAGCACCACCTCGGCCGGTGCTGGCGCCGTGTCCTGACCGAATAAATGCAGCGGCTCATCCACAACGACCTCATGACCACGCACATGACTGATGGTGCGGTACTGACCCTCCACCACCGTGTGCACTTTGTTGGTGCCCTGCGTCTGCGGGTTGTTACGGCCTTTCTCCGCAAAGCTGAGCAATCCGTCCCGATCAATCGGGCGAAGATGCTTTGTGACAGTCCGTTCTACCGTTTTACTCATAATCGCGTTCTCCGTGATGTATCAAATCTGTCAGTTTTGCCAATTAACCTTGCGAATTAGTGCTGTCACCAGGCCATCCAGGACATAGCCGATCACGCCGATCCACAGCACCAGTGCCGCCAATTGGTCATAAGCAAGAATGTCTCGGGCATCATTGATGGCGTAACCCAGCCCGCTGGTTACGCCCAGGTATTCCGCGGGTACCAGAACCACCCAGGCGACGCCGAGCGCCAGTCGAATGCCCGCCAGCACATCCGGGGCAATGGAGGGCAGAGTCAGGCGCCACAGCCGGCCCCACAGAGGCGCACCCAGATTGCGGGCGACTTTGAGATGCAATGGATCAATGCGCTGCACGGCAAATACGGTTGAAAAAAGAATCGGCCACACCGCCGCCATGAAAATCAGAAACACGATGGCACCGTCCCAGGTGGCAAAAACCATGACCGCGATGGGCATCCATGCCAGCGGACTCACCATCCGCAGCAATTGGAATGGGAAACCGGTGACACGCCGGAGCAGCTCGGACGACCCCACAACTATCCCCACCGGCACGGCAACCAGTATCGCCAGCAGCATTCCAAAGCCGATGCGGTAGAGACTCGCACCGGCGGCTTCACCGAGATCTCCACTCACCAAAACTTGCCAGGCCGCCGGCAGTGCCGCCTCCGGGGCGAAGCGCGTGAACGCAAACAGCTCAGGTTGCGCTTTGATGTACTGCCCCCCGGCCCACCAAAGCAACAGAAGACACAGTGCACCGGCAACCGGATAGGCCACCCGATCGAGCAGACCATGAGCCCAGCGCGATGAGCCAACCGCTCCCGTAATCGGCGTGCTCACAGCTGAATGCGCTCCTCACGCGTCAGTTCATTGAGATAATTCGCCCCTGGGTTCTGGCGCAGCGCTTCCTCCACAAACCGGTAGTCCACCAGATCATCGGCAACGAACTCGGGGTCCAGGCCCTGCAGGAACGTGGTGTCTCCCTCAACCAGCGTCTGATTCATTTCGGTCACCAACCGCTTGGTGGCCGAGGGGTAGGGATACGGGGAAAAATCAATCCGCCCCACCCGCCAGTCCGGATGACTTAATGCTCCGCTGTCCCGATATTCCGCCTGGTCGTAATGGGTCATGGCCCGGCGCACCACGTCCGCCGGCATGGGTAAGTACCCCTGACCGTCCCGGGACAGCAGTTCTGCCACCTCGCCCTTGTTTTGTTGCGCGTACTCAGCGCCCCGAACCACCGCGTTGATGACTCGCTGCGTCCACTCCGGATTCGCATTCACCTGGTTTTCGTTCATGCAGACCACGCAGCAGGGGTGGTTCTCCCACATGTCGCCGGTGAATCGCAGCAGCCGGCCGCCAGCGAGTAGTTCCCCAGCCGCATTGAAAGGCTCGGCCACGATGTATCCATCGATCTGCCCCGCCCCCAGACTGGCAGGCATTTCCGGAGGTGGGAGGATGAAAAGATTGACCTCATCGTCGGCAAGCGCGTCTTCCTGACGTCGAATCACCGGGCGCAGTCCCACATTGCGCAGCCCCATCTGCAGCAGTGTGTTGTGGATGGAGTACCAGTAAGGCACCGCAATCTGCTTGCCACCCAGATCAGCAAACGACTCAATTCCGGAATTTCCACCCACCACCAGACCGGAACCATTGATATGGGCCCATGCCATAACCTTGACCGGGAAATCATTGTTGTACCGCATCCAGATCGGGACCGGCTTGAGCAGGTGCACCAAACTGAATCGCCCACGAACAAAGCCCTCGACGAGGCTGGACCAGCTCCGGATCAATTCGGGTGCTTCGGTCTTGACACCTTCATCCTCGAAATACCCCAGCGCATGCGCGGTGAGCAGCGAGGTGGCATCCGTGATCGGCAGATATCCGATGCGCAGCACCGGCTCCTCCCCGTCCTGTGCCCCAGCCAACCCCATGGGAAGCGTCAACCCCGCCGCAAGGCCACCGACGGCGGCCAGGCCATCCAGCAGGAACCGGCGACGGTCTGTCTGGATCCGGTAGTCCGCTGAGAGGATTTCGTCGCAACCGCAGCGGGAATGGTGCCGCTGGCACTCCGAGTTCCGTCTAGTGCTCATGAGTCGTCCTTTAATGGTTGAATAAGAAAGCGGTGGAATGACTAGAGCCCCACCGCTACGGAGGGTCGTTCCTGCTCGCGCCGCGGCGATCTGACGGGGTTGCGCCGGGCCCGGCCGAAGGCAGCCAGCAGCTCATCGCGCATTTCGGCAAATCCCGGCATCCCGGGTCGACGGGGATGAGCCATCTCGTTGTCCACCAGCGCGTGTATCCGGCCGGGACCTCGCTCCATGACCGCAATGCGATCACCCATGATGATGGCCTCGTCCAGATCATGGGTGACCTGGACCAGGCTGATACCCCGCTCGGCAACGATGCTCAGCACTTCGTCCTGCAGATCGGTGCGGGTGAAGGTGTCCAGTGCCGAGAATGGCTCGTCGAGCAGGATGATGGCCGGTGACATCACCAGAGACCGGGCCAGGGCCACGCGCTGCTGTTGCCCGCCTGACAGATCTCGCGGGTGACTCCCCGCCCTGTCCGCCAGGCCGACGCGCTCAAGCATATCCATGGCCTTTTCGCGCCTCACCCTCCCGAGCCCGGCAAATTCGAGGCCGAGCGCAACGTTGTCCACCACAGTCAACCAGGGATACAGAGCCGCCTGTTGAAACATGATGTTCCATTCCGGGCGCGGCTTGTCTACCTCATCTTCACCAACATGAATCGACCCAGAGGTCGGACGGATCATGCCAGCGATCATGTTGAGCAATGTGGATTTGCCGCACCCGCTCTCACCGACCAGCGCGAGGCTTTGGCCGGCCTCAACGGTCACGGAGATGTCCCGCAGGACCGGCGGATCATTGCGGTTGTACCAGTGATTGATCTGCTCGATACGAATGCCGATCGGCATCTTTTTTCCCCGTTAATGCGGATAAGGCAGCGACCTTAAGATCGAAATCAGATCATTTGAAGGAACGTTTTTTTATATCGATATAAGCAGACGGATTCGAAATATAGATATTCATAATGGGTATTTCCCAACCATCAGTTCGCCTAATAACCTGCTGGCAATCAACTCAAATTACGGAGATATCCATGGCCAGTTCAGCTGCGGAAATTATCCAACCCACCAGCGACCTCGAAGCGCTAGTGGCCGGTTCACTTGAACCAATGGTTGTCGACATCGACCGCTCAGGGCATTACCCCGAGGGATTCATGCGGCTCATTGGCGAACATGGGATCTACAACCGCCACACCACCGAGGGCGGCCACGACTTTGCCGGGGCGATCGACGCCATGAGCGAGGTCTCAAGGGTCTGCATGTCCACCGGATTTTGCGTCTGGTGCCACGACGCCCTCACCTGGTACCTCGACAACGCCGAGGTGCCGGAAACCCGCGAGAAATGGCTCGGCGTCGTGGGCAACGGTCAGCAGCTGGGTGGAACCGGGCTGTCGAACGGCATGAAAAACGTTGCCGCCATCGAGGCGCTCAAGATTCACGTCCGACCGGTTGATGGGGGTTACATCGCCAACGGCACGCTCCCCTGGGTCTCGAATCTGGCGCCCGATCATGTGTTTGCCGCGGTGTTCAATAATGAGTCCAGCGGGCATCGGGTCATGGCCCTGGTGGACTGCGCGGCGCCGGGCTTCGAGCTCAAGCAGTGTGCGGAGTTCGTAGCGCTGGAAGGCAGTGGCACCTACGCCTGTCACTTCGACGAAGTCTTCATCCCCACGGACCAGGTGATCAGTCACGATGCCGGCGGGTTTCTGCCACGGATTCGGGCCGGATTTGTCCTTCTGCAGATGGGCATGCCCCTCGGCGTCATCGAGGGATGCATCGAAATCATGGAATCGATGGCGAAAACCCATGCCCATGTCAACGGTTATCTTGACGAGCAGCCGGAGGCTCTGCGCGAGGAGCTTAACGACCTGCGGGTGGCGGTCCATGCCCTCGCCGATGAAGTCCCGGGCAATGCCAGTGACAGACTTTTCCGAGACATTCTGCAAGTGCGCGAGCAGGGCTCGGCCCTGAGCCTTAGAGCTTCACAGGCCGCCATGCTTCACGCGGGAGCCCGGGGGTATCTGGCCGATGCCCCTGCCCAGCGAAAACTCCGGGAGTCATACTTTGTGGCCATCGTCACCCCGGCGATCAAACACATTCGCAAAGAGCTCGCGCGACTCGAGGCAGCCTGAGTTCAGTGACTGACGATAACGCAGCTGGCTTCAGGCAATACATCTGTCTCGTCTGCGGCTATATCTACGATGAGGCCGATGGCGACCCGGATGGCGGCCTGCCACCCGGCACTCGCTACGAGGACATCCCGGATGACTGGGTCTGCCCTGACTGCGGCGTCAGCAAGGCGGATTTCGTGCCCCTTGAGGAGGCGACGAAAACACCGGCACCCGCCGCCGCCAATCATCGCTCACGGGCGCTACCGACAGACCCTTCGCAGGTGGTCATCATTGGCGGGGGCATGGCGGGCTGGGCGGCGGCGGAAGCCATCCGCCGGGAAGATCCACACCGGGCCGTGGTACTGATTACGGCGGATGCCGGTCATCACTACCCCAAACCCCGGCTCTCCAGCGCCGCCGGGGAAGGGTTATCCCCTGATGAAATCATCCTGCGAAAGGCGACGGAACAGGCCGCAAAGCACGGTGTCGCGCTTCTGTCGCACACCCGGGCACTTCGTATCGACCGCAGCCGACAGCGTGTCATTACCGCGCGTGGCGGCGTGCCCTACCACCGCCTGGTGATCGCCATGGGTGCTGAGCAGCGCAGACTGTCACTGGCTGGTAATGGTGATGAACCGATTCGCACCATCAACTCACTGGAAGATTACCGAGCCCTTCGTTCAGAAATCGACGGCCGGAAATCCTCCATTTTAATTGTCGGTGGGGGGCTGATCGGCAGTGAGTTCGCCAATGACCTTACAGTAGCCGGGCATCAAATCACCCTCGTGGAGCGCGGGGAGCACCTCCTCTCTGCCCTGCTCCCGGCAGCGGCCGCCCACTCACTCGAGAGTGGGTTTACCGAGAATGGCGTTATCGTCTACACCCGCGATAGTCTTCAGTCCCTTACTTCGGGCTCGGATGGGAAGCTCAAGGCAATACTGACCAACGGGGGGACTTGGGAGGGTGATCTAGTCATCTCCGCACTCGGCCTTGAGCCCAATACCCATCTTGCCCGCCAGGCCGGGCTTGAAGCCCGCCAAGGACTGGTGGTCGATGACCAGATGCGCACCAGTGACCGGTACATATTTGCCCTTGGGGACTGCGTGGAACACCGGGGTGTCATCCGCCCTTATGTGCGTGCTCTGCGCCGTCAGGCGAGTGTCATTGGAGCAACCCTTGCCGGCGGCACGGCCGGGTACGACGGGACGCCGGACACCATCATCATCAAGACATCGCTGCATCCCGTCGCTGTCTATCCGGTTTCCCTTCAGGGGGAGTGGGTTGCCGCGCACGAGGGCCGTTGGAACTACTACATTGGCGACCGCCTCACCGGCTTTGCCCTCACCGGCCGAGCCGTTGCAGAAACCAAGCGCGTGGAAAAAGAACTGGGTCAACCCGCGTCACGCTCGGCGAATATCAACGGATGAACCAACACCGGTGCATCCAGCAGAGCGCTCCGGCATCGCCTGACTAAACACACCGCCCGCCATCAACCTCCAGACATGCACCGGTGATGAAGTTTGCTTCATCACTCGCGAGGAATAGCGCCGCATTGGCAATATCCAGCGGCTGGCTGAGCCGGCCCATCGGGATACCGCTGACGATCTTCTCGCGGGTGTTGTCGCCCAGAAAATCATCGATTAGCCCGGTCTCACCCATGACGGGGTTGATGGTATTGACCCGAATATTGTCCGGTGCCAACTCAACGGCCATGGATTTGCCGGTAATGACCGCCGCGCCTTTGCTGCCGTTGTACCAAGTCAGGCCGGGCCGGGGTCGTACGCCCGCTGTAGAAGCGACGTTCACGAAGCATCCCCCACCGCGTTTGCGAAAGACCGGTACCGCGGCCTTCGCGACGTAGAAGAGGGACTTCACGTTCACCGCGTAGATACGATCAAAGGTCGCCTCGTCCACATCCATCATCGGACCATTGCGGTGAGTGATCCCGGCATTGTTAACAATGATGTCCACATCGCCAAAATGCTCGATGGTGCGGTCCACAAGATGATGGACTGAGTTTGCCTCGGCCACATTCGCATGGATATAAATCGCCTCACCCCCGCCATGGCGAATGCTGTCGGTAACCGCCTCACCGGCCGCATCATTGATGTCGGCAAGCACCACTCGAGCCCCTTCTTCTGCAAAACGTCGAGCAATCCCCTCACCGAACCCCGACGCTGCCCCTGTCACAATCGCAACCTTGCCTGCGAGTCTCATCAATCCTGTCTCCTCATTGCCCGTGACTGAATGTGACTGTTTTCATCGTGGTAAAGCTTTTCATGCCCTCGAAACCTTTCTCCCGGCCATAGCCCGAACGTTTCATTCCACCGAACGGCAACTCCACGCCACCGCCGGCTCCGTAGTTATTGACGAACACTTGACCGCTTCGCAGTCGCCCGGGGAGCGCGATTGAACGGTATGCATCCTGCGTCCACAACCCGGTCACCAGTCCGTAGTCCGTCGCGTTCGCCAGTTCAACCGCCGCCTGGTCATCCGTGAAGGTGAACAAGGTGAGCACCGGACCAAAGAGCTCCTCGCGAGCGACCTCATGATCAGGCGGCACCCCCGTGACCAGCATGGGCGGCACATAATGGCCGCCATCCGGCGCGTCGGGTGCTACATGCCCCTGAGCAAGCACACTCATTCCCGCCGAGCGCCCGCGCTCGAGCATGTTCTCCAAACGGGTTTTCTGGGCAGCGTTGATGAGCGGCCCACAGTCGTGGTCATCGATTCCCGGGCCACAAACAAGGCCACTCATGATCCGATCAAGCCGCGCCACCAGCGCATCCCGAGCGCTGGCCTCAACCAACACCCGGCTGCCCGCAGAGCAAGTCTGACCGGCGTTCTGCACAATGGCACGCACGATGACTTCGGCCGCCATATCGAGATCGGCATCGGCGAAAACCAGCTGAGCCGACTTGCCGCCGAGTTCCAGAGTCACCGGCACATGGTTGGCCGCCGCGGCCTGAGCAACCGCCGTACCGGCAACCGGGGAGCCGGTGAACGACAGGTGGTCCACATCTGGATGGGAAGCGACTGCCACACCGGCCTCATGGCCCAATCCCGGCACAACGTTTAGGACACCAGGCGGGATACCCGCCTCCGCCGCTAATTCGGTCAACCGAAGAACCGTCAGGCAGGCCTCCTCCGCGGGTTTCAACACCACGGTATTGCCGGCGGCCAGCGCGCCACCAACAGTTCGCCCGAAGATCTGAGCGGGATAATTCCACGGCGTGATGAGTCCACACACGCCGAACGGCTCACGCTGGACAACCACCGTAGTGCCCGACTGATAGGGGATGGTTTCGCCATGCAGCTTGTCGGCGGCGCCACCGTAGTATTCGAAGTATCTGGCCGTTGCCGTGATGTCATTACGCGCCTGGGTGAGAGGCTTGCCCGTATCGGCGCATTCGGTCCGCGCCAGGGCTTCATGGTGAGTCTGAATCAACGAGGCAAAGTGCGTGAGCACCCGTCCACGCTCCACCGCCGTCCATTGCCCCCAGTCCTGATCAAATGCCCGCCGGGCGGAACTCACGGCCGCTGCCACATCAGCTTCTCCGCCGCGGGCGATGCGGGCCAGCACACGTCCCGTAGCCGGCTCTTCGGTGGTCAGGAGGCCAGCCTCGGCGGCACGCCAACTACCGTCAATAAATACTCCCTCGAGCAATTTTGAAATCTCCATCATGAATACATGAGCTCAACCAAGCCCAGACTGATAATTGGCAAAAAAGTGACTAGCATCAGGCAGCTGATCGCAACCAGCACGAACGGCACTAGCCAGGGAATTATTCGTTCCAGCGATATATCCGCCACCGAACAGGCAGCGAACAGGTTCACACCGAGCGGTGGTGTGAACATCCCAATGGCCAGATTCACGACCACGATGAGCCCGAAGTGGACTGGGTCAACGCCAAAACTGATGGCCACCGGGGTAAGAATCGGCGCCAGGACGAGAATGGCGGCGGATGTTTCGATAAACATCCCGACGATCAACAGCATGAGATTCACGGCGAGCAGGAAGGTCACCACGCTGTCGAAGTTGGCGTTGATCCAGACGCCGACATCGGCTGGCAGCCCGGAGCGGCTAATCAGAAAGCTGAACAGCCCCGCCGCTGCGATAATCAGCATGATGGCAACCGTGCCTTTAACGCTGGTCACAAAAATTGGCCACAAATCCCGCCAGCTCAGTTCGCGATAGATCACCATCCCCACAAACAGGGCGTAGAACACAGCCACCGCGGCCGCTTCGGTCGGGGTAAAGACACCGCCATAGATACCGCCGATAATCACTACCGGCATCAGAATGGCGGCCCAGGCCTTTTGCACGGCCTTTACAAAAGAACCCCGCTCTCCCCCGTCTTCCTTGCCATAACCCTTCACCTTGCAAGCCACGTAGATGAACAGAATCATCGCGGTGGCAAACAGCAGGCCAGGGCCGATCCCGGCGATGAAAAGCTGGCCGATGGAGGTATCCGTGCTGACACCGTAGAGAATCAGCGGAATGGACGGTGGCAACAACACGCCGAGCTCCGCTGAAGATGCCTGGACCGAGGTAGCCATGGGCTTGGGGTAGTGATGACGGATCATTGCCGGGATCAGAATGGCGCCGATCGCATAGGTCGTGGCAACGCTCGAGCCGGATACCGACGCGAAGAACATGCAGGTGAGCACGCATGAACACGCCAATCCGCCCTGAATACCGCCGATAATGGACTTTGCGAGGTCCACAAGGCGCCGGGAGATCCCGCCGCTTGCCATGAGGTTGCCAGCGAGAATGAAAAACGGAATAGCCATCAGCGGATAAAGATCGATGCTCGTGAACAACCGCTGGGCAGAAACAACAAGTGGCAACGGTGAGAAAAAATGGATGCCGAACATCGAGGCTAGCCCGATTGACACGGCGATCGGCACTCCGAGCACCAACAGCACGACCATGGCAGTGGCAATAGCGGCGTTCATCGAGCGGAGCCTCGCGTCGGGGATTGAGAAGATTGGGCAGCCGCCTCGTCAGGGCTCACCGCGGCCTCCCTGGTGAGTTCTTCGAGGCTCGTCTCGGGCGGGAGCTCTCGCATGGCCGGGTCAAAAAGACGTCCGATCAGCGCGATAATGGCAAAAATGCTGCCCACCGGTAGAGCCGCATAAGCCCAGGCCATGGACACGTCCATTCCCGCCATGCGCTGAGGCAGAACACGTAAGCCCATGCGGTAGCCGTAGTACGCCACCAGAATAAAAAAAAGCAGGCAAAGCAGCGTGATGAAATATTCCAGCGTCACATGAACGCGTCGTGGAAGAACAGCGAAAATGATCTCAACGCGCATCATTTCGTTGCGGCGAAAAACATTCGCAGCCCCGAGAAAGACACACCAGATCACCAGTGACCGCGAAGCGACCTCAGAGAAAAACGACGGATCATTGAATACGAAACGAGTAATCACCTGGTAAAAGGCAGCAATCGCCGCCAGTGCGAGCGCAGTCACCGACGCGATCAGCGCAGCGCGCGTGGTCACCCGCTCGACGGTAAGCACCCAATGACGAACAGACTCAATGACGGACGCGTGCATCACGGCCACTCCAGGTCATTCAAGGAAACTGGGCGCCAGGACCGTTCTGGCCCCGACGCCCAGGCTCACGCGGGCTTAACCCTCGAAATTCTGGATCCGCTCCAGCATCTCGGCGCCGTGCCGCTCGATGAAGGCTTCATAAACCGGCTCAATGGCGTTCTGGAAAGGAGTCGTATCCACCTCCTCGATCACCGTCATGCCGTTTTCGCGCAATAGGTCAAGACCTTCAGTCTCCAGCCGCAACACCTCGTTGCGAGTGGCCTCGGCTGAGGCGCGAGCCGCCTCGTTGAACCAGCCCCTCTCCTCTTCACTTAGCGTGTCCCATAGAGGACCCGAACCCAGCACGGCCGCCGGGGAGTAAACATGACCGGTCAGAGAAATATGGTCCTGCACTTCCCAGAACTTGGTTGCCACGATTACGGTGACCGGGTTTTCCTGAGCGTCCACTGTGCCCTGCTGCAGGGCGGTGAAAAGTTCAGGGAACGCCATTGGGGTCGGGCTTGCCCCCAGCTCACGGAAGGCATTCATATGCACCTGATTTTCCATGGTCCGGATTTTGATGCCGGCCACATCGTCAGGTCCATGGACCTCGTTGCGCGAGTTGGTCATATGACGGAAGCCGTTTTCCGACCACGCCAACCCAATGATGTCGTGCTGCTCCATATCGGCCAGAAGATCATCACCGATCTCGCTATCCAGCACCGCCCGCGCATGGTCATAGTCATCGAACAAAAAGGGCAGATCGAGAACATAGGTCTCGGGGACGAAGTTACCAAGCGGGCCGGTGGAAGTGATCACCACGTCCACCGTACCGATCTGGAGACCCTCGATCATGGCCCGCTCGCCCCCCAGGGAACCGGCCGGATGCTCACGCACGGTGAACTCGCCGCCGCTCAACTCCTCGAGGGTCGCCTTGAATGCGTCCGAACCCACACTGTAGTGGGAATCAGCGGACAGGGTATGACCAAGCTGGATTTCACGGGCGTCAACGACACCGCCCACAAACAGCAGCCCACAAGCTGCAACACTTAGATTTTTGAGTTTCATCATCTCCTCCAGGAGGTTGCTTTTATCACCACTCGTCATGGCTTCTCGCCGGGGATCCGCCAATCTGGCGCATCACCCATGCTCTTTTATGGCTTGAGATCGTCTTCGCAGAACGCCTCAATAATGCCTTCAATGTCTTTGTCCGCGCTGAACCCGAGCGCCGTCGCTCTCGCCGTCTCAAACCGGGCGGGCCAGCTCCCAACGATGGATTCGATTCGGGGATCCGGTTCCCATCGGACGCGGTTTCGGGCCTCGGCACCGCCCACCCGCTCGAGCGCTTCAAGCATCTCTGCCACGGTGACCGTGCAGCCCGGCAGCATCACGCTCCGCCAGGCGCCAAACTCCGCGGCAGGAATGCCCAGCGCGTGGACCATGTTGCGAATCACTCCCCGCGGAGAGAGCAAATAAACTGCCAGCCCCTCGGGAACCGGCAAGTTCGCCTCCTCACCCTGGAGCGGCTCACGGATAATGCTGCTGGCAAAGCTCGAGGCGGCGGCATTGGGTCGACCCGGTCGTACTGCAATGGTCGGCAGGCGCAGCACCCGCCCGTCGATCAGCCCACGCCGGGAGAAGTCGTTGATGAGCTGCTCGCCAATCACCTTCTGGGCGCCATAACTACTCTGGGGTGTCAGCGCCGTATCGTCGCGGACCCGATCCGGCAGTGCGCCCCCATAGACCGCCACGGAACTGGCAAAAATCACCATGGGTGGTTCCGGGAGGCCACGACAGGCCTCCAGCATTGCGCGGGTTCCATCGAGGTTCACCCTCAGCCCCAGATCGAGGTCCGCCTCGGCCGCCGAACTCACCACCGCCGCCAGGTGAATGATCACGTCCACGGAGTCGCCAAGCAGGCGCGCTAGCGCCTTAGAATCGATAATGTCCCCGACCTGGCTGACCACAGCCGGCCGTGTTGCCGAACTCCCCGCCGGTACCACGCCCGGAACCATCGGCTCCGTGACATCAAGAAGTCGGAGCTCTTCCACCGGTTGAACTCCAGCCGGGGTAGGCAGGTGTGGATCCGCCAGTACCCGGGCAATAAACTTCTGTCCCAGAAAGCCGGCAGCGCCGGTCACCGCAATCTTCATGCGTTGCCCTCCGCTCCGGACAGCCAGCGTTGCGTCCATCCAAGACCGCTGTCGGTGTCGCGAGCCGGGCGGTATTCACAACCCACCCACCCCTGATAACCACGGTCATCGAGACGCTGGAGTACCCAGTCCCAGTTCACCTCCCCTTCAGCATTGGGCTCATGGCGGCCGGGCACCCCGGCGATCTGAACATGGGCGCTGCGGGGCAGATACTGATCGATGGCATCGGCGATGCGCCCTTCAAGCATCTGCCGATGATAGAGGTCGAGCTGGAGCGCAACGTTCTCCACGCCGGCGTCACCGGCAACACGCTGGACACGATCAATCAGCTCTGCGGCCTGGCTGGCGCTGCGGAGAAAATAGCCCGGCATATCGATGGGATTGATCGGCTCGATCAGGATCGTTACTCCCTGCGCCCGGGCCTGAGTCGCTGCGTAATTCAAGTTGGCCAAATAGGTCATCTCAATGATGGCGGGGTCGGTCCGTGCCGGGCACGCACCCGCCATCATGTGAAGCTGGCGGCACCCGAGGCGCTCAGCGTAAGCGAGCGCTGTGGCAACGCTCTCCCGGAAAGCCGACTCACGGCCCGGCAAACAGGCCAGCCCGCGTTCGCCCGCTTCCCAGTTGCCGGGCGGCAAATTGAACAGCACCTGAATCAAGCCGTGGGACTTCAGGGCGTCAGCAATATCGTCCGGATCCTGTTCGTAGGGAAAAAGATACTCGACCCCCTGGAACCCGGCATCAGCGGCCGCCGCAAACCGATCCATGAATGGATGCTCCGTGAACATCATCGAGAGATTGGCGGCAAGACGCGGCATCAGGGCCTCCCGAAGGTTTCATGCAGCGAAGCGATCTGCGCCTCGGTGAGCACGCGGGGATTATGACCGCGAAGGAGGAGATGGAGCTTGGCGGTTTCTTCGAGCTCTTCAGTGGCAAAGACGGCCGCAGCCAGATTCTTGCCGGCCACAATGGGCCCGTGATTCGCAAGCAAGACCGCCGTGTGTTGTCCGGCAAGACCGCGGACCGCATCGCCAACGGCCGGATCGCCCGGCTCGTAGTACGGCACCAGCGGCAACTTGCCAACCCGCATCACGTAATAAGCCGTGAGCGGCGGAATGCAATTGTGGGGATCCGTGTCCGGCAGGCACGACACAGCAACGGAGTGGGTTGAGTGGAGGTGCACGATTGCACCGGATTGCGGGCGTTCGGCATACATTGCTGCGTGCAGAAACTGCTCCTTGGTCGGGGCATCCCCGGCGATATGATGCCCTTCGGCATTCAGCCGGGTCAGGCGGGCCGGGTCGAGCCGCCCTAGGCATGCGTTGGTGGGAGTCATCAGCCAGCCGGAATCGAGCCGCACAGATATATTGCCGCTGGCTCCCATGGTCAGGCCACGATCAAAAAGCGATTTGCCCAGGATACAAATCTGCTCACGCTGAGCGTTTTCGTTCATGGACACACCTCAAATGCGCGGGTGAAGAAATCCACCCCGCCAAAATTGCCGGATTTGAGGGCCAACGCCAGGTCTATGGGCGGTGCATCCGCTCCGCGGCTGAGGCGCGCGCCCGTCCAGGGAACGCCGGGATCAATCTGAGGGCCGATGCGCAGTACCTGAATACCCAGCGTGCTGACCACCGCGCCCGACGTCTCGCCACCCGCCACGATCAGGCGTCGGACACCGGCGTCCACCAGTCCGAGACTAATCTGCGCGAGGGCGCGCTCGATCAGTGCCCCCGCCTCCGCACTGCCCAGCCTGGACTGCGCAGCCAACACGGCGTCTGGCGAATCCGTGGAATAGATCAACACCGGACCATCGCTGAGCTTCGGTTCCGCCCATGCCAGTGCTTCAGCCACGGCGCCTTCCGGGTTATCAGCAATTGCCAGCGGATCGAGACCAAGGGATGGATGGCAGTCGGCGAATGCGGCCACTTGCTCGCGGGTGCGCACCGAGCAACTGCCTGAAATTACCGCCGTCGCGCCATTAAACTCGGCCAAGCCACCCGCGTCGGCTCGGGCCTCGATCTGTCCCGCGGCTCGCCACGGCGCCGGCAACCCCATGGCAATCCCCGACCCGCCAGTAATCAGGCGGGCATCGGCAAACGCTTCGCCCACCACCCTCAACTGCTGCTCGTCCTTCCCGTCGACAATCGCCAGTGTGACCCCGACTTCCCCCAGGTCGGCGGCCCGGTCACGAATCGCTTCAACCCCCGCATCAATGGTTTGGTGGTCGATCAGCCCCACCTCACCGCGGCATTGAGTACCGAGCCAGCGAACAAGGTTGGAATCCGTCATTGGCGTGAGCGGATGATTCTGCATGCCGGATTCATTCAGCGGGACGCCATCGACAAACAGCTCGCCATTGAGAACGGTGCGGCCATTGGCCGGGAAAGCCGGCGCAGCGATTGCCATAGCCTCACCGAGGTCGGCGAGAAGGGCCTCCGCCACGGGACCGATGTTGCCCTCGGGGGTGGAATCGAACGTGGAGCAGTATTTGAAGAAAAACCGTTGGCAGCCCGCCACCTTCAACGCCTCGAGAGCCGCCCGGGACTGAGCCACCGCCTCGTCCACGGGCACAGTGCGGGTTTTAAGGGCGATGATCACGGCGTCCGCTGCGTCCAGCCCAGCCATATCAGCAGCGCTTGGCACACCAATTATCTGGACGGCGCGCAGGCCCTCGCGAACGAGGTTATTGGCAAGATCAGTGGCGCCGGTGAAGTCATCCGCAATACAGCCAACAAACGGCATGGTCAGACTCCTGCCTCGTCATTCGCCGCGATGGGAAGCGTAATGCCGGCAAGGCGCTCGTAAACCTTGATGACCGCTGAGTCATCCTCTCGCCCGAACCCGGCGGCCGAGGCCGCTGTAAACTGCTGCTGAGCTGCTGCCGACAGGGGCAACGGGAAGCGCAAATCCCGCCCGGTCTGGGTGACGATCCCAAGATCCTTGACGAAAATCTCCACCGCCGAGCGCGGCTGATAGTCCCCGGCAAGCACGTGCGGCATGCGATTTTCGAACATCCACGAGTTACCGGCCGACGCGGTAATGACTTGATAGACCGTCTCCGCATCCAGACCCATGCGAAGTCCGAGCGCCATGGCCTCAGCGGCAGCGGAAATGTGCACCCCCGCAAGGAGCTGGTTGACGAGCTTCACGCTTGACCCGGGTCCGCAGCGATCACCCAGCCGGTGAACCGTCGCCGCCATGGCCTCGAGCACTGACTCGGCGCGCTGAAATGCCGCCGGCGTACCGGATGCCATGACTGAGAGCTGGCCATCTCGTGCCTTAGCGGCGCCCCCGCTAATCGGTGCATCGAGGATTTCCAGTCCAGCGGGCAGTCGCGACGGCAGCGCCTCGGCAAAAGCCGGCGGCACGGTCGCGTTCTGGAGAATGACGGAATTGGCGCTCAGTCGTGCATGCACCAGGCCTTCGTCACCAAAGAGCACCTGCTCGACTTGATCAGCGTTCACCACTATCAGCAGCACAACGCTCGCACCGTCCGCGGCCTCGGCTGGGGTTGCCGCTACCGAACCACCAGCGTCCGCAAATGCTGCCATGGCCTCTGAGCTGACATCGCAGCCCGTGACTGCAAATCCAGCATCCAAAAGGGCGCGGGCCGCTCCCATTCCCATGGCGCCCAGTCCGACGACGGCGACGTTCGTGCTTGCTCCGCTGCTCACGGCTCTCTCTCCTGTTTTCGACGCTTCTTTCGAACGCTTGATGGTAACGGTACCATTTGTTTTTTGGTAACGGTACCACCATCGGTTAATAATTTAACCCTATGGACGAAACCAATAGCAATGACGCAGGAAGCGCCCCCGCGAGAACCCGCCGCAATTCTGGACGGGTGACCATCATCGATGTTGCGGAGCGAGCCAATGTCGCTCCCATTACCGTCTCCCGTGCCCTCAATGACCCCGGCACCGTCTCACCAAACCTGCGTGCACGCATCGAGGCGGCGGTCGAGGAGCTCGGCTACATGCCCAACCGGCATGCCGGCAGCCTTGCCTCTGCCATGAGCCCGGTAGTGCCGCTTATCGTCCCATCGCTATCCAATGCGGTGTTTCTGGAGGTGATTCGGGGCGCACAAACCGTCCTCGAATCGGAAGGATTTCAGCTCCTTCTCGGTAATACTGACTACGATATTGGGCGGGAAGAAAAGCTCATGCAGACCCTGCTTGGCTGGTCGCCCGCCGGAGCCATCATCTCCGGACTGCGCCACAGCGAGGGGACGCTCAGCATGCTGCGGCGCTGGGGCGGGCCATGCGTGGAGATCATGGAATCCGGAACACCCAACATCGACATGAACGTGGGGCTCTCCCACGAAGCGGCGGGTGCGGCCATGGCGAGGCATCTCCTCTCACGCGGCTATCGACGCGTCGGTTTCGTCGGCACCAGACTCGACCTGGACTACAGAGCGGCAAAGCGCCTGGCGGGATTTGCAGCAACGTTGGATCAGGCGGGCGTGGAACTCGCTTTTGTGGAAAGGTTGGAAAAACCCTCCACCGTCAGGCTCGGGGGATGGACGCTTAAGCATGTACTGTCGACTTACCCCAATGCCGAAGCGACGTTCTACGCCAATGACGACCTTGCAGTGGGCGCTATCCTGGAGGCTCAGCGATTGAGTGTCCGCATCCCGGAAGACATGGCAGTCGCCGGCTTCAATGGGTTGACCATCGGCAATGAGGTCACGCCGCGCTTAACGACCATTGTCTCGCCCCGGCTGACAATGGGGCGGCGAGCCGCGGAGATGCTGGTCGCACGCATTCGGGGAGAGCCGGTACCGCAGCGCATCCGCGATATCGGTTTCAGGCTGCTGGCACAGGAAAGCACCTGAGTCCCGCATGGCATCTCCAAATACCTCCGTGCATCGGTATGGCGTGGCGGCACCGCTCACACTCACGCTGACTCATCAGAGCATTGGCTCGTTCTACATCCTGTCGGTTTCAGCCCTGGCGCCGTTTCTCCAGGACATACTTTCCCGCGCTGAGCTCATAATTGGCCTGTTTCCCTCCCTCGCCTATCTGATCGCCATGGGCAGCAGTCCAATGGCGCATCGGATGTTCAGCCGGTTTGGGCCGCTGGGCACCAGTAACCTGGCGATACTGGTCGGCCTCGCCGGCTATGCGCTTCTAACGCTGACAACGCCATGGGCTTTTTTCATAGCGGCAATACTGATGGGCATTGCCTACGGCCCACTCAACCCAACAAGTTCCGTGGTCCTCAATCAAGTCTCGCCGCCGCATCGACGCAACCTGGTTCTCGCCCTCAAACAGAGTGGCGTGCCACTCGGCGGTGCACTGGCCGGCACCCTGCTACCCGCGATTGCCCTCTATCTTGGCTATGAGATGGCAATCATCATCACCGCTCTGGTCATCGCCGGGCTACTGATCACGTTCTGGCCACGATCCCATCGCATCGATGCAGACATCGAAACGACACCCCACCAGACGTCCACACCCGGGGAGCGGGTTTTTCATCGGGGTTGCCTGCTTCTTGCTTCATCCTCGTTTTGCTACAGCTTCGTACAGCTCGCGCTATCCATGTTCCTGGGGCTGCTGGCATTCCGTCTCGCCGGCATGACACCGGTCGAGGCCGGTCTCGTCCTGACCGTGTTTCATCTTTCGGGAATGATCGGCCGACCGGGCTGGGGAATGATCGCCGATGCCATTCAGCGCTGGGGCAGCGCGCTGCCCATCGTGGGCCTGTTCACGGCCACGCTAACGGGCCTGCTGGTTTTGCTAACGACCCTGGCGGATCCCAGTCCGTGGATGTTCTACGCCCTGGCCATCGGCCTTGGCGCTTGCGCCAGCGGCTGGAACGGGGTGTTTTTTGCCGAACTGGCGCGGGCCGTGCCTGCCCCGGCATTGGGCAGCGTCACGGGCCAGGCACTGAGTATCACTTTCGCTGGCGTGGTGGTTGGGCCCAGCGTGGTCGGCTTCCTTCTCTCAAATGCGGCTCCGTCGCTGGTCCTCGCCGGGTTGGCCGGCATCGCAACGACGGGCTCGCTCCTGAGCTGGTGTGGTGTGACCGCTTCCCGCCGGATCATGAATACAAGCAGTATCAACGAATAAACCAACACCCGCGCACCCAGGTGCGGCGCTGAAAGTCTTTCGGGATGGACCATGCGGTGCGGTCTTCGATGCCGAACTGCGCCTCCAGCGCCGGGTCGAGCTTGAAGCCTTTGCGGTTGGTGGAAAAGATCAGCAGGCCGTCCCGACTCAAACAGGACGCCGCGGCCTGTATGAGTGCGACGTGATCGCGCTGGATG
The DNA here is from genome assembly GCF_009676705.1 of Spiribacter sp. 2438. Taxonomy (GTDB): domain Bacteria; phylum Pseudomonadota; class Gammaproteobacteria; order Nitrococcales; family Nitrococcaceae; genus Spiribacter. The sequence goes on from NZ_CP046046.1 coordinate 1,102,472, forward strand.
TCCAACTGACCGGCCATGCGCTTTGAGCTGGAAAAACTCGGTGGGTCTAAAAAGATCAGGTCATACCGCTGATCACAGCGCTGCAGCCAGCCCATCACATCCTCTTGAACCAGCGCATGCACGGGGCTGTTGAGTTGATTGCGATTGAGGTTTTGCTGCAACCAGGCGAGATAGGTCTTTGATAAATCCACACTGGTGGTGCTGGCCGCGCCGCCCAGTCCCGCATGCACCGTGGCGGCCCCCGTGTAGGCGTACAAGTTCAGAAAGTGCTGATCCCTGGCCTGCTCACCAATCCACTGGCGCACCGGCCGATGATCCAAAAACAAGCCCGTGTCCAGGTGATCGGTGAGGTTGACGAGCAAGCGGCAGGGCCCTTCCTGTACCTCTAAATACTGACGTTTTTCCGCCAGGCGCTGATACTGCTGCTCGCCGCGCTGGCGCTGCCGGACTTTATAAACGAGCTTTGAAGGTGACGTGTCGAGGGCGCCGGGCAACACACTCAAAGCGGCGCGCAAGCGGGCCTGCGCTTTGCCGGCGTCCACCGTGGCGGGGGCGGCATACTCCTGGACGTGTAACCACCGGCCGTCCTGGCTGTTGTAGACATCCACCGCCAGGGCGTACTCGGGGATGTCCGCGTCATAGACCCGATAGGCCTTGATATCTTCCCGCGTCAGCCATTTCTTTAATTGCCGCTGGTTTTTGTGCAACCGGTTGACCAGGTCTTGCGCGGGGTTTGCGTCTCCGCCACCGGCTTGCAGCTCGAAGCGCTCGAGGCGGCACTCAATGGGCCCGTTGAACACCTGCCAACTGCGCTCCGGTTTAAGACCCAGCGCACAGCCCGAGCCGTTGAGCACCATCGCCCGCCAACCCGCAAACCGCGTCTTCAGGGTCTGGCCCAGGCTCAGGTACAACGGCACCAATTCATGTTGCTCGGCCAGGCGCTGGCCGTAAGGTGGATTGGTGATGACCAATCCGCTTGGCCGCTCGGCGGGCCGTTGCAGCTGGCCCAGCTCGGCGCACTCCACCGGCACCCCATCCGCCAGACCTGCCCGGCGCAGGTGATCGCGGCTGGCGGCGACCGCCTCCCCATCCTGATCAAACCCAAGGATGGTCGGGAGGTTTTCCGCACCGCGCTCCTGGCGCTCCAGCGCTTCGTCGATCAGGGGTTTCCACAGGGCATCATCGTGGCCCCGCCAGTGATGAAAACCAAAGCGTGTGCGCAACAGACCCGGCGCGGTGTCGGTCGCCATCCACGCCGCCTCGATCAACAGCGTTCCCGACCCACACATGGGGTCAATCAACGCCCCGCCTTGGGCGGCCAGTGCGGGCCAGTCGCCGCGCAACAGCATGGCCGCCGCCACGTTCTCTTTTAACGGCGCCCTTCTGCCCTCGCGCCGATAGCCGCGCTGGTGCAGGCTCTCGCCCGATAAATCAATCGCCACCGTCACCGCCGCTTCCATCATGTGGACGTTCACCCGCACATCGGGCTGATCGGTGTCCACGGTCGGCCGCGCGCCACTGGCATCCCGCAGCTGATCGACGATGGCATCCTTAACGCGCTGCTGGGCAAATCGGCTATGGGCGATGCGCGCCCGCACCCCGGTGAAGTCCACCGCCAGTGTGTTCTCCACCCCCAGATGCGGCGACCAGTCGATGCCCTGCACCCCGGTATACAGGGCCTGTTCGTCCTGGGCCTCAAAGTGGGCGATGGGCAGGAGGATGCGGTTGGCGAGCCGGGACCACAAACACGCCCGGTAGGCACCCGCCAGCGGTTCGGTAAAGGCGACCCCGCCACGCTGCACCCGCGCGCTGGCCAAGCCAAGGTCACGCAGCTCCGCGGCCAGCAGCTCTTCGAACCCGCGCGGGGCGGTGGCAAAAAATTCAGTCATTGGTGTATTGCTACCCGTACAGAGCCGGGAGTTCACGAGCCCCGCCAGCGGCCTGAATAAAAGGATCGACCACCCTGACGCTGCCGTAATACCGGCCATGCTGAAAGTCCTCTGAGAGGATTTCGGGGATGCCATTGACCTCAGCATAGGCCCACAGATGGGCATCAAACCAAGACAGGCCATAGACCTCAGCCCCGCGCAGTGCAGTTTGCAGGACGAGCGCATCCGGATAGAGCACATCAAACTGCTGCATCATTGCCTCGGCTTCGATCAGGGCTTCTCTTCTGATAAGAAGTGGCTCCCCCGCAAGTGCGCAGCGAGGCCGGGTGACGGCTGCGACAAACTCAATAATCGCTTGATGCGGCAAAAGTGTGGGTTCACCTGCCTGCAGACGTTGAGCCAGTAGCTCTGTTGCCAGACGTTGCTTTGTCGGGTCGACTGGATCGAATCGATAGACCAGTATGTTGGTATCAATCAGCACGGACACGTTCGTAAAGCGCCTCCCGCGTCCACTCTCGATCTGGAGACGTGCTGCGACTATTCACCTTCATTGAGCGCTCCCGGGCCTGCTGCCGACGAGTCGCCTCCTCAAAAAGTCGCAACCGCTCTGCGGGTGACTTCGCCCTACCACCAGGTCTGCTGATTGCGTCTTTGGGCCGGATCCGAATCACATCTCCGGCAGACTCAAAATCAATCTGATCACCCGGATGGATTCCATGCGCATCCGCGATTTTCTTGGGCAGGGTAACCTGTAATTTGCTAGTAACTTTGGGCATGAGTAAAGCTTACCAAGGAATCTCTCCTTACTCAATCCTTACTAACATCCGCGATCAAAAAGGTAATAAGTCGACCATGAACATTCCGCTACGCGGCAGCCAGCGGATGTTGAACCCGGCGGCGGCCAGAATCGGGTTCATCGCATCACCCAAGGCACCCTTGAGGAAGTTCCGGCGCATGCGGCGGCCGGCTTTCAAGTGGCCGATGCTCGGCTCCACTGCCTGGCGGCGCTTGAGCAGCCGCTTCTCCGCTTTGCTCATACGCTTTGGCTTGCCGCGGTGGAGGATGCGGATGCCGTCAACTTCCCGGCCGCGGTAACCCAGGCCCACCAAGGCGGTTTTCACTGGCGTGTCCGTGAGGATCGCCGTCTGCTCGAGCTGCTCGGCCAGCGTATCGCCGTCGTAGGGGTTACCGGGGAAGGATCGGGCGCCAACGATAAGGCCTTTTTGCGCGGTGACGGCGAAGCTCGCCTTCACGCCGAACTCATAGGGCTGCCGGGCCTTGCCCTTGCTGATGCACTCAACCTCCGGCGGACTTCCGGCGACAGATAACCAGCGAAGTGTCTATTTTCAAAACTGTCCGCTTGACGGGGGAGCTGACGCATACTCTTCCGCGATGCCAATCTGATCCGGGGACAGTCGGACCAACTGACCATCACGCCAGACCACGGCATACTGTCCAAGCCGGCGCTTGCGCTCCAGGGCGTTGGCGACCGCCTTCTTAAGGGCTTCCAGCGCCTGTTGTTCGTACTGGCGATCTTCCATCATGCAGTCCTCTCCAGCATACCGACGGCGGGCTCGCGGCCCCTTTTAACGACTCGCCAGCGCCCTCGCCTCTGCCTCGCGGATAACCGTTGCATCCTTCGCGGCGTCGGTGCACAGATAGGCCGGATCGACGGTGATTCCCACCCGCGGCAAATCCAGGCGATCAGCATCCCAGCAGGTCGCAATCGTGGCATCGGCATGCGTGCGCTCGACGGTATGGCCGCGACAGGCAATCACCAACAGATCGACCTCTGCATCACTGGCCGGCAGCAGACCCTCCGCGTGGTAAGTCAGCGCGAGCTCAGCGCCCTTCGGCCCGTGTTCGATATCCCAGCCATCATTCTCACGGCAGCTGTCGTGGAAAAAGGCAAACAGCTCGATAACCCGGCGGTTGGCACCCGTGGTCTCAGCCAACAACAGGCCGTTGTGGCTTACCCGCTGCCAGTGCTCGGGCCCATGGGGACTGTGCGCCGGCAGCAAGAAACAGCCCGTGGTGTAATCAAGAACAGCCTGGCGCTCTTCGGCAGAGAGCACCTCAGCCATGGTCGGTAGGTTCACTGACTGTCTCCCTGCAATGTGATGACCAATGTCCGTGGCCCACCGCGGTCACGGTGTTCACAAAAGTAAATGCCCTGCCAGGTGCCGAGGTTGAGTCGCCCCTCGGTGATCGGGATTTGCACGCTCGCGCCCATCAGGCTCGCCTTGATGTGGGCGGGCATGTCATCCGGGCCCTCGATGGTGTGGGTATAGCCATCGGGGCCCTCGGGCACCAGGCGGTTCATGCTGGTCTCGTAATCCACGCGGACCGACGGATCGGCATTTTCATTGATCGTGAGCGACGCCGAGGTATGCCGCATGAACACATGCAATAGGCCGACGCGAATCTCGGCGATCTCGGGCATCGCCTCCCGCACGGCGTCGGTCACCAGATGAAAGCCCCGCGGCCGGTTAAGCTCGATTTCCCGCTGAATCCACATAGCGCTTACGATACAAGATCAGTCGGATGTTCCGTCAGCAAACCGGAAAGGTGAATGAAACGGTTTTCGATAATCCTTGGCCTGATCCTGCTCACCACGAGCGCCTTCGCCCAGAACGATCCGGTCACGGCCCTACGCGATGACGGCCATGTCCTGATGCTGCGCCATGCCATCGCCCCGGGCTTTGGCGACCCGGCCGAGTTCGATATCAATGACTGCTCAACGCAACGCAACCTCTCCGAGGAGGGCCGGGCACAGGCCCGGTCGATTGGCGAGCGCCTGCGCGGCGAGGGCTTGGGTGACATAACGGTGTACACCAGCGCGTGGTGCCGTTGCCGGGAGACCGCGGCCGAGATGGATCTGACCGAGGCCAAGGCCCACCCAGGGCTGAGTAGTTTTTTTCAGGACCGCGAGGGGCGCGATGAGATCATCGCAGAATTACGGGATTTGCTCTCTGAACTCGCCGATGGCCCGCCCGCGGTGCTTGTCACCCACCAGGTGAATATCCGCGCGATCGCCGGCCAGGGCGTGCGATCCGGCGAGGGGCTGATCGTAAAGCCCGATGACGAGGGCTCAGTCCGCATCGTCGGATCGCTCCGGCCGTGAAACCTAACCAACCGTGGCGATGAATTCGCCAAGCACCCGCAGATCGCCCAGGTCATCGGTATCACTCAGGACCATGTCCGCGTAACCGGGTGCGGTGGTCGGCCCGGTGGGTGGCCCTGGGCGCGCGGATGATGTCCCGGGTCTGGTTGGTGCCGGCCTTCTGGTGTTGAGAGCGCTCCTTGATGCGATGACCCGCGTCCACCACCAGCGCCGGCGCTTGAGGCAGAACCAGCAGATTGCGGAGTGGATGGGGTTGGGGTGAGTCGGGGTCGGTCGACTTGGAGCACCGAACGGCTTACGACACCTTCCGGTAAACCTCGAACCGGGCCGCCAGCCGCTCCCGGTCCGGATAATCCCGCTTGCGGTTCGGCAGGTGCAGCAGTTGGCCATCGCTCTGCTTCAGGGCCTCCAGGGTTGGGCCGTCGTTCTGAGCCATCAGCGCATCGGACACATGCAGCCGATAATCCGGATCGATGCCAATCATATGGCCATCAAATGCCGCATGATGGACCTTTGATAGCGGCAAGCCGTTGACCACCTCTGGCTGCCCGAGGCGCTCATCGCGATCGGCAACGATGTGAGCGGCGTCCAATAAACGCTCCTCCGGCAGGTTAGAAATGGCGCAGCGATAGTCATAGGCCGAGAGCACTGCCTCACGAAACTGCGATTGGTGCAGGCGCTGTTTGACCTGACGAAGCGTGTAGCGGCGCTCAATGGCGTCATTGGGCTGCGATGCGGTCACACTGGGTTCCTCGCCGAAGGTCACTGAGACAGACAGGGAATTGGGGTCCCAGTCGGCAATAAATGCGGGCATCACCGCCTGGAATCGTCCGGGCGCGACACCGAGGAAATAGATGAACGGGGTACCGGCTTCCCACGCCTCGCGTAGCCAAATGTTGTTCCGGGCGTCGGGCTTGTCGCCCATAAAGGCATAATCGACGCACTCGTCACCGGCGTAAATCTGGTCATGAACCTGGCGCTGGTCGTCATACCAGACCTTTGCGCCCTTGCGAGGAATCACCGTGCGGATCGACAGCAGATAGCGCATTTGCCGAGGCTTGAAGATGCCCTGCTGCGGATTGACCAGCGGGATGCGCTGACCCTCAAACTGAAAACCATCGCGGATGATGCGGGAGCTCAGCACCCCGTGCTGTGCCGTTAGGGCGGCGACGTGGGCGAAGGCGGCGGCGCGGAAGTCCTCGTCAGATGAATCCATAGATCAAACTCCCGTCTTCGACGTCGGGATCATCACCGCTCAATCAGCCAAGCCTTCATCGGCCAGCGGCATGTCGTTGAGCTCATCTCTGCGCAGGCGCCAATCCGGCAGGTACTGGTCCATGAAACCCCTGAACCGGGCGTTATGACGGCGCTCAAGCAGATGCACCATTTCGTGCACCAGCACATACTCCAGGCACCTCAGGGGCTTCTTCGCGAGCTCCAGATTCAGCCAAATGCGCTTCGCCTGGATGTTACAACTGCCCCAAAGCGTCCTCATTCGTTTGATGCGGCATTCGTTGACCTCGACCCCCATTACCGGCGCCCACAAAGAGATAAGGCCAGGAATGTGGGTCTTAAGCTGCTGTCGGTACCAACGCTCCAGCACCTTTTCCCGAGCCAGCCGATCGGCACCGGGCCGGACCCGCAGTTGGAGCGTGCCTTTGTCGACCACCCGCACTCCCGGATGGCCGGGCCGCTCCACAACGTCCAAGCGGTAGCGGGTCCCGCTGTAGTAATGGCTTTCTCCAGTGACCATTTCCCGAGTGGACTCGCGCTTCTGGCGCGCAAAACTTCGCTGCTGCCGGTAAATCCAGCTCAGCCGAGAGACGATCGCCAGCCGCACCGACTCATCGTCCAGATGCACCGGTGCGGAGACGCGAACGGCGCCGTTGGGTGGATAAACGCCGATATGCAGGTTTTTGATCGCCTTGCGGCGAACCTCCACGGGGATGCCACTGACCTCAATATGACGGCACTCAATAGTCACTCTGATTCCTCACCAACTCCATGATCTTTCCCACTGGCATTGTACAACTGGGTAACTTAGCGGGGCGGGAACTGAGCCATGGCAACAGCAGCCGACGGTCTTTCCAATCCGCAAAAAGGCCCGGTACTGCGAGGCGTTTCCTGCCGAGGCTTTTGCAATCGCCGAGCGCGCCGGTGTCAGCACCGCGCCTGCGGAACTCGATCGTGCATCAGGAGTTAGGCTCGGGCGTAGGAACAAAGCTCATCTTTCATGAAATTTGCCCACAAAATAAACGGCGATTCACTCAGCCAAGGAATATCGCATAGAGAAAGCGCAGGCTGACCATAGTGAGGAAGCTGCCGAAGGCGATCTCTAGGGCGCGCCGGCTCAGGTAGTGGGCGAGGCGCACGCCGAGATTGGCGGTGAATACCGTCGTCGGGACAAACAGCATCGCGCCGAGTATAGAGACATAACCCACCGCGTCCGGCGGGAGACCGCTTCGGCCCAACCCGGCAAGGACGTAGCCGATCGCTCCGGGCACCGAGACTAGCACCCCGATCCCCGCCGAAGTCGCGACCGCCTGCAGGATTGGACGGCCATGCAGGGTCATGATGATATTGGCGATCTGGCCCCCGCCGATGCCCATCAGAGAGGACAGAAGCCCAATCATGCCACCATAGGCGCTCAGCCCCGCCCCGCGTGGCAGATCCTCAGCGATGTTCAAGGCACTGGTCCCACTGAGAAGCTTAGCCGCGTTCACTCCGGCCACCAGAACAAACACACCCTGAAATACCTCGGGCGGCGCAAAGCGCGCTAACGCGGCCCCCGCCAGTACGCCAAGGACGATCGGCGGGGCCCAGGCCCGCAGCAGCGCCGCGTCCACCGCCCCGCGCGCGCGATGGCCCCGATAGGAGCGGATCGAGGTAGGGATGATAATGGCCAGCGACGTGCCGACGGCGAGCGGCATACGCACATCGTCGGCGACATCCAGAAAGCCAAACACCTCGAACAGAACGGGCACCATCAACGCCCCGCCGCCCACACCGAACACCCCAGCGAGGACCCCAGTTAGCGCTCCAGCCGTGAGTAGAATGCCGGCGACGATGAAGAATTCGCCTGATAGAAGCTCCATCTGGCCGTCAGTCTCCTCCGGAGTCTGCCATCGCTCGCGCGTGAGGATCATGCGCCGTATCGGGCGCGCCGCGATCGCCCAGCTTCACGGTTCGCTCTTTATCCCGCGATAGACTGCCCCCGCGTGCTCGGCCCGGAGCCCAGCGCGCCAGGATCTGCGCAGCCGCGCTTACGAGGTGGCGGCGTAGGGCACGGGCGGCGGCATCCGCGTCGCGCTCGCAGATCGCGGCGACAATCTCGGCATGCTCCGCGCTGGAGCGTTGCATCCTAGTGATGTCGGCTAGCTGAGCGCGGCGAAACGGCGCCAGCTTCAAGCGCAGCGCCTCTGCTGCCTCGGTGAGGTAGCGGTTATGTGCGCCCTCAAAGAGCCGGTTATGGAAGGCAGCGTTTACTTCCGCGTAGTCGGCGCGCTCCCCCGCAGCCGCGAGCGCCTCCATGTCCCGGTGCAACTCCAGGAGCTCGGCACGCTCGCCAATCGACATGCGCTGCGCCGCCGCGCTTCCGCACAGCGCTTCGAGTTCACCCATCGCCTCGAAAAGCTGCTCGATCTCAGCCTGGGAAATCTCGGAGACGATCACGCCGCGATAGGGCACCCGCTCGACGAGCGATCGCGCCGCCAGAAGCTGCAAGGCTTCACGAACCGGGGTGCGCGAGACCTCGAAGCGGCGGGCGATCTCATTCTCTTCGAGCCGCGAGCCCGCCTCGAGCCGCCCGTCAATGATTTCAGCCTCAAGATCCGCGGCGATCCCGCTTCCCAACAGCTTCCGACCCGATCCTTTCATGGCTCTCTCCTCCCGCGCACAGCCCGCAACTCAGAATGCCGCCGCGTGACCATCTTTTCGGTGATCTGAGCCACCAACGTAGAGGCCGTTGTCCATACGGTGGATAATCTGCGCGCCGCCGAAGCTGAAATCACCTTCGAGCGAGCCGCACTTGATGTCGTGCCCGAGCCCGGCAAGCCCGTCGAGGGTCGCCGTGTCGAAGCCTGTCTCCATCGCCACGCGCCGCCCCTCGAGCACCCTCCAGCGCGGCGCGTCGCTCGCCGCCTGCGGGCTCTGAGCGAAATCCAGCATTCGAAGGATCATCTGCACATGCCCTTGGGCCTGGATAGGTCCGCCCATCACGCCGTAGCTCGTTAGCGGCGCGCCATTCTTGGTGACGAACCCTGGGATGATCGTGTGAAACGGACGCTTGCCGGGCCCGACATGATTGGGGCTAGAAGGATCGAGGCTGAAACCCTTGCCACGGTTTTGAAGGCTTACCCCCACCTCGGGCACCACTACGCCCGAGCCGAAGCCAGCATAGTTGGACTGAATGAAGGAGATCATCCGGCCCTCGGCGTCGGCCGCGCTGATATAGATCGTGCCTGAGGGTCCTGGCAGACCATGGTCCGGATCGCCGGCTCTGTCCGTATCGATCAGCTTGGCGCGCGCGCGCAAATATGCATCATCGAGGAGCGCGGCCGGATCGACCTGCATCGCCGCCAGATCCCCGACATGGGCATAGGTGTCGGCAAGCGCTAGCTTCATCGCCTCGATTTGCAGATGCAGTCCGATAACGCTGTCGGGACCGTAGTCGCGGATCGGCGTGTGCGCGAGGATGCCGAGCGCGATCAGCGCAGCGATACCCTGCCCGTTAGGCGGGATCTCGTGGGCATCGATCGCTCCATAACGCTGTGCGATGGTGCCGCACCAGTCGGCGGCATGGGCAGCGAAATCGGCCTCGTCAAGTGCGGCGCCATGCTGACGTGCGAAGCCGGCGATCGCCTCGGCAATCTCGCCGCGATAGAAGGCCTCACCGCGGGTCTCGGCAATGCGGCGCAGGGTCCGAGCCATGGCCGGAGCACGAAACAGCTCGCCCGCGCGCGGAGCCCGACCTCCGGGCATGAAGACCTCGGCAAATCCCGGTTGCGCGGCGAGCAATTCGGCACCCGCGGCCCACTGGCGGGCGATAATCGGCGAGACCGGATAGCCACGCTCGGCATAGTCGATGGCGGGCTCGAACAGTGCTTCGAAGGGAAGCGCGCCAAACCGCTCTGACAACGCCACCCAGGCCGAGACCGCTCCCGGCACTGTCACCGTCTCCCAGCCGCGCTCGGGCATTACGTCGCGGCCAGCGAAGCGCGCCGGCGTCCAGGCCCCCGGCGCGCGACCCGAGGCGTTGAGCCCGTGCAGCTCAGCCCCGTCATGCAGGATCGCAAAGGCGTCGCTGCCCAGCCCGTTGCCCGTCGGCTCGAGCACTGGCATCGCGATGGCGGCGGCGAGTGCGGCATCGACGGCATTGCCGCCCCTGTCGAGCATCCGCAGCCCCGCCTGAGCGGCGAGCGGCTGCGAGGTGGCGATCATGTTGCGTCCCATCACTGGGCTGCGCTGCGAGGGATAGGGGGTCGAGAAGTCGAAATCCATCTTTCCTGTGTCCTTAGCCTGTTGCATCACGAGTCAGCACCAACGCCCGCGCGAGGGCGCATCCGGTGGCGCAAGAAAACCACTAGCGAGATCACCGCGAGCGCGAGGAACGCGGCGGAGACCGGTCGGGTGATGAAAAGCGTCAGATCCTCGCTTATTGAGAGAGCACGACGCAGATTGGTCTCGGCGATGGGCCCGAGGATGACTCCGAGCACCAGCGGCGCAAGCGGGTAATCCATCTTCTTCATCACATAGCCGAGCACGCCCACGAAGAAAAGCAGGTGAATGTCGGCTACGCGGTTATTGAGCGCGAACACCCCGACGGCGCAGAAGACGAGTACGGCGGGGATGATGATGTGCTTGGGTATCTTGGTGACCATCAGGAAATAGCGCATCGAGCTGAGCGTGATCAGGAGCATCAATAGCGCGCCAATAAACAGTCCCACGAAAATCGAATAGACGATTTCCGGGTTGTCCACCATAAGTCGAGGGCCCACCGCGATGCCGTGTACCATCAGTGACGCCATCAGCACCGCGTCCACTGCACTGCCCGGAATACCGAGCGCGATCATCGGTATCAGCCCGCCGCCGGCGGTCGAGGAGTTGCCCGACTCCGAGGCGACAACGCCCTCGGGTACGCCTGTTCCAAAGCTATCAGGGTCCGTTGACGCCCGGCGGGCCTGATCATAGGCGACGAGGTTCGCGATGGAGCTCCCCGCGCCGGGTACCGCCCCAATAAACACTCCCACCAGCGAAGATCGGATCAGGTTGACCGGCCGGCGGATCGTATCCATTAGGTAGGGTAACGGCCGGAACACGATGCGCTCCTCTATCAGCGCCTCGCCGGTGCCGCTATCGCTGCGCATCTCCTCGACCTCGCCAAGCAACTGGCTGACTGCATAGACCCCGATCAGCACTGCGAGAAACGGTAGCCCAGTGCTCAGCATCGCCAGATCGAAGGTGAAGCGCGGACTGTTCATCATCGGGTCGGACCCGATCGTAGCGAGGAAGATGCCGATGAGCCCGGCGATGAGCCCGCGCACCACGGACCGGCCCACTAGGCTCGCGATCACTGTCATCGCGAAGACGATGAGCGAAAAATATTCCCACGGGCCCAGCCCGATCGCCACAATCGCCAGCGGTGGTGCCGCAAGTACCAGCACGATGATCGATATCAGAGTACCGAAGAAGGAGGCGAAGATCCCGATACCAAGGGCGCGGCCAGGATCACCCTTGCGCGCCATCGGGTAGGCGTCGAAGGTCGTCGCCACCGCCGAGGGCGTGCCGGGAATGCCGAGAAGGGCAGCACTGATCATGCCCCCCGTCAGGCCGCCAACATAAACGCCGAGCATCGTTGCGATGCCCTGAACCGGAGGCATGTAGAAGGTCAGCGGCAACGTCAGCACGATCGCCATGGTGATCGTGAAGCCCGGGATCGCTGAGGCCACGATGCCCGCGACCACGCCCACGAACATCGTCACCAGTGTGGCGAGCTGGAGAATCTCGAGAAAGCCGACTGCGAACCCATCAAGCATAGAGCTTTCCCCTCAACCCCGTATCGCCCTGCCGGAACCCGCCGCTCAGGAAAACGGCCCGCGCGGCAGGAATACGTGAAGCACCTGCGCGAAGAGGACCTGAAGTCCCACCGAGAGCACCAGAGCGATGATCGCCGAGATCACGAGATTGCGCCATGTACGGGGGCCGAGCAGCAACTGCACGCCGAAGGCGAATAGGAAGGCCGCGATCAAAAAGCCGAGCGGCCGGATCAGCAGCAGAAACAGAGCGAACGCGCCGAGCACCGAGAACACCAGTCGGAACTCTAAAGTCGTACGCAAAGCCACATCGAAGAGCGCCCGGGGACCATATCTGAGCTCCGAGAGTGCTTGCCGAGCGGTCTGGATTATCATCACCACGTTGAGAAACATCAGCAAGCCAAGCACGATGCGTGGGAAGGTGCCCGCCCCGAGTGGTTCCCAGCGCGACTCCGGCAGCGCCATCGCCTCCCAGAAGAGATACGCGAACGCCAAAAGCATCACGAGGTTGAACGCGAATTGCAGTAGTGCGCTATCGCCCGCCATGGCGTTAGGTTCAACTCCGTAGGCCTCCGGCCGGTCGGACCGGCCGGAGGCGTTGTCGGAGTGGGAATCGCTCACTGCTCGAGCTGCTCGGCCAGATCGGCGACCGTCTGATCGAGCTCGTCCATGTACTCCCCGTATTCGTCACGCGTACGCAGGACCATTTCGGCGCCGGCGTTATTGATCGCCTCGATAAAAGCCTCGTCTTCCGCCATCGGCTCGAAGGCGTTGGAGAGATAATCAAGGATCGCCTCATCGGTGCCGGCCGGCGCAAAGAGCCCGCGGTTGATCGACAGCTCCAGATCGTAGCCGAGCTCCTGCAGCGTGGGCACGTCCGGCGTCGCATCGAGCCGCTCTGCCGAGCCGACAGCAAGGAACTTCAGATCACCATTCTCAACGAATTCGAGCGAGGAGGCGATGTCGCCGATTGCCGCGTCGATATGGCCGCCCACCAGCGACTGAATGCGCTGTCCTGTGCCCTCAAAGCCGACATAGGAGACCTCGTAATCGGCCGCCTGCTCCATCATCGCCGAGTGCAGATGAGGCACCCCTGCCAGCGTGACGCCAAAGCGGATCTCACCAGGGTTCTCCTGCGCGTATTCGACGAACTCCTCGAAGGTGTCATAAGGCCGATCTGCATTGACAACGAGATACTGTGGCGAAGAGGTGAAGGACGCGATGGGCTCGAAATCCGACGGATGTACATCCGTAAGGCCCGTGTAATAGGAGACGAGGAGCCCCTCATGGATCTGCGCGACGGTATAGCCGTCGGGCTCGCGCTCGCGCGCCTCGGCAAGGCCCTGGGTGCCGGACGCTCCGGGCATATTGATCACCGGCATCGGCTGACCGAGATAGTCCTCAGCATAGTTGGAAACAACGCGCATATTCACGTCGCTGCCCCCGCCAACGCCCCAGGGCACAATCATCTCGATGGCGCGCTCGGGGTAATCCGCCGACGCGGTGGCCGCGAAGCCTAGCGAGGCGCACGCAGCAAGTACGGTGGTTGAAAGTAGACGCGTGGTGGTGTCGTTCATGGTGATGTCCTCTTGTTGGTTACCGGACACCGCACCTTTTCTGGATACAAAACGGCAGTCCGACACCCTGACTGTATACAAGACGTCAGGATCGACGTAAAGAGTGACAGCACCTTGCGTTGTGCGCCGCCGCATCTGCCAGCGGAGCTTCAACCCGGCGGCGGTCACGAAGCGGTGCGTGACATCACCGCATTAGTCACAACGCTTCGTAATACTGCCTGATCATGTCCGCCATCAACCGCCGCCGCTCTCGGAGGAAGTCTTCGTAATTTTCGGCCGTCACCTCGCGGATAAACGACGGGATCGCGTTCTCGCTCAGGTTCTCGGCGAGGTCCTCAGCGTCGTTAATTTCCCCAAGGCGTAGGCAACCGGTTTGGACCTGCTCATCGACCCATTGCATGTACTCAGAGGGTGGGTGGTCTTTGATGCCGATATTAATGGGCGTCTCTGTGAGGGCGAAGTTCGCGACCTGGTTGTAATCGCCGGCTTTGGGGAAGCCGTTCCTGATGAGGTGATTCTTTGGAACGATGTGATGAATATCCCCGTGGCCCTCGATCATGTGCGCGACCGCGATAGACTTGGAGAGAAAACCGCGCCCACCGCTGTGAACACGCGCGGCAAGATAGGTCTGAAAGGCGGGACTACGGCGACTTGGGGTCATCAGCAGTTGCGGCAAGGCGCCGGTCCAAAAGCCCTCACCCAGCTCAGACTGCTCGAGCATCGATAGGTACTGAGGCGCACCGTGCTCCTCAATGCGGCGCAGATCCGTCTCCCAGATCGACTCAAAGCTGCCCACCGCCCGGCCCGTCAGCAAACTCATCACGAACCAACGCTTGACCAGACGGGACCGTTCACCCTCGGTCATTGCCTCGTTCTGACGGGTGCGCAGATAGAGCGCGTAGGCGAAGTTCAGCGCATTTTTGGAGCCAATCATGCTGGCATCAATGAACCCCGCTGATTTGATCATCATCACAAACCGCTCGACATGGGTCTGCCGGACCATCTCGTTCAGTGTCTCGCTAAGGCGCGCATAAGCTCCTGGAATGCGGGACTCATCGACTTTGCGGGTCTCTGGATCAAGGCCAGAGAGTTCACTCACGATCGCACCCGCCTTGCCCCGGGAGAAACCAACCAGTCCCGCCACGCGAATGATGTCCGTGTACTCAGGCTGGAAAAGTTCATCCGATTGGCCCTTCAGCCAACTGATTTTCTTAAGATGATCGGTGGCGGCGAACTCTTGGTCGTTCGCGGAGATATCGTCGAAGGCGTGCCCCGCCACCGCAAGATGGCAGAAGTAGTCGATGAGCTTGCGCAGGTTTCGCCCTTCCTCGCCGTAGGTGGCAATTTTGCTCATCACGAAGTCAGCACTGGAGAGCGGTACGCCCTTGGCGTTGATGCGCACAAAGATCTCCGCCACCGTCTCGACATCGAGGTCATCGGCCAGTGAGATCACCCCCACCTGGGCGTGTTCGATGGCGGCGAGCTTGCCGATGGCGACCTCCACCGTGTCCTCATCCACGCCAGGGTTCTTCTCAAAATACTGCCGCAGAAAGGTGAGCTGTCGAGTCCCGGAGAAGAACTCCGCAATGTCATGAATCCACTGATTACTCCGGTCGATGGCGGGTGTTCGGGTTGCGAACTCCTCAGTGACCGGATTAAACGATATGGCGATGCGCTTTCGCTGATAGTTCCGGCCCACCACCGGTTGACCGGCGATCGCGGCTCGAAGCGCCGTCACCCGTTGCTGCCCATCAATGAGAATCTGCTGGTGGGCAGCGACCTCCCCGCCCTTGAGCTTGGCCCCCACCGATTGCCAGGTGATGAGGTAGCCCACCGGGTAGCCGTGATACAGGGAGTCAATCAGATCCCGAACTTGGGGTGTCTTCCAGACGAACGGGCGCTGGAGCTCCGGGATCGCGATCTTATCGCTCCGCACATCAGCGAGGACCTGACTCACTGCGGTCTGTTTGACTTCGTACTTGGCCATCAATGGCCCTCCCAAGCCGCTCAGCTCACCCAAAAACTGGGGCGCTGAAGGGATGTCATCCGTTACACGGGCACTCGGGTCACCTTAACTGTGATGGCCAAGCCTGCAACCCAATACAACGGATTTCTCCCAGAGTCTCGCACGGCAACGCACCCAGCCCCCTCTCAGACCCGGGTTCTTCGTGGACTAATCCGCGACAGCCTTCAAAAGCGCATCCCGAGCATCAGAAAAGAACTGAATATCCACCTTAGTCGCCATGTCATCTGACAAATCGAGTAGCTGCTTTCGGCAGGTCACGGGCATCAAGACCACGCTAGCTCCCTTCTCAACAGCTATCTCCACCAAATTGACAGCGTCGTGAATTGGCTCAATCGAGCCACCCAGATTGAGTTCCCCGACGACAACAAGGCCGCCCTTAACGCTGCGTTTTAGCAGAGCGGTTGAGAGCGCGATTACTGATGCAACGCCGACCTTGGCGCCCGCTTTAGCAGCGTCGAAGCCCCGTATCTGCGCTGTAAACTCGTGTTGACGCGGATCCTTATCACCGACGAGCTGTTGGGAGCGTGCATAGAGGTTTTGCTCAGCGAAGCCCATGCTTTCTTTAAATGACGGCGGCACAGGCTTGTTCAAGATTTTAACGCCCGACCCTGGCCCCTCGTTGACCTCTATACGGAACAGCCCGGGATGCTCGCCCTCGGCGCCGGGGCTGATCGTCCACACTTGACCCGGCTCCAGAGGGTCATCGCCGATACCGCCTGTACTCTGCAACTCAGGCGTGGAAACGAACTTCTCAACCCCGTCCTCGCCGAGCGTGTAGCTGAAGTGGGTGTTCCGGAACTCGGCTGCGCCGATACGCTTCTGCTGTTCCTTTACGCGGCGCCGAGCCTCAAGGGCGATGCGCACAGCCCATTCCAGATCTTCGTCTGGAATCTCCCCACCAGCCGGATACAGCAACTTCAGCAAGCCGCCGACAGTCTTGTTCACGGCATTGGTATCGCGCCCGGACAAAGCTCCGCCGTAATGCACGCGATCCTGAATCGTCGCGAGCCGGCTTTGGGCGCGCAATTGGCTCCAGCATTCCGAAAGGAAGTCACTCACCAATCCGAAGTGATCAGTGAGGATTTCACTGCGCACTTTGGGCACATCCCACCCTGGCAGAAAGGCGTGGATGCGATCCATGAACGCCGTGTCATCTTTCATCTCTGGCGGCATCGGCCCGAAGAGGTGGCCGATGCGCTGTTGATGCTCGACATCCACCTCGAAGTTACCAACCAAGACGATGCTGCCGTCGGCACGGATACTCTCCTTCCCACGACTGAACTCGCCGGACTCCATGTACCCCTTCATGATGTTCACACCATCTTTCTGGTCGAAGGAGATGCCCGAGACCTCGTCGAAGCAGACGACGTCATACTGACAAACCAATCCACGCTGGCCATTGGCATTGTTGACGAACATCTTGGCGACCGTGGCCTTACCGCCGGAAATCAGGTGTGCGTAGGGCGAGACTTGCTGGAACAGGTGACTCTTGCCCGTGCCTCGTGGGCCAAGCTCCACCAGGTTGTAGTTGCGCTCCACGAAGGGAACCATGCGCAACGTCAGCGCATCTTTCTCACGCTCGCTCAGGGCTCCGGGCTCGATACCGGTGGAGCGCAGCAGGAAATCCTTCCACTGGGCCGTGCTGAACTGATTACGGGCCTCGCCGAGCTGTTCAAGGACATCGCGGCTTGAGAGTTGGATCTCGCGCAGGTTGACTACGGCGAAGGGCCTGCCGTTTTGTTCCACGGCAATGGCAGCGTCGTAGGCCAGCGTGATCTCTGCGTAGAAACCACCGGTAAACATGCGCTCATGTGCGTTCGCCAGCTCGGCTGAAATCCGCGCATCCTTGATCCGCAGGCTTGGCAAGGTTGCGATGTAAGTATCCGTCTTGGTGTCGAGCCGGGCGGTGATCATGTCGATCAGCTTGATCTCGCCCTGCTCGCGCGCGCGGGACTTGAATAACTCCTCCTCCCCCGCCCTAACCGTGCGCGACTGCAACTGGCGCTGAACAATTTCCAAGCCCTCGTTGATCTCATCCGGATCCACGCTTGCGCAGTAGCGACCCAACAGGAACTCCACGACATAGGTCGGCACCGGGAACTGGCGACTGAAGGTCCGCACCAGGTCCTTGCGCACCAGATAGCCATCCAGTGCACCAACGGCCAAGTTGTCGATCGCATCAAGTTCTACGCTCATGAGTCCCCACCTATCCGTACCTCGCGCTGCTGGATCAAACGGCCCGCCTGATCTAAGAGCACCAGAATCGCTGGCTTGCCTTCCAGGCCTTCGTCTTCGACTACCAGCGAGCAGGTACCGTTATCCTTGAGAGCGCGCGGCGCCATCACCACACTGCTCTCCGGATCACCAGCTCGCTCACGCAGATCCGCTGTCGCCTCGACGCCCTCCTGCTCCAGCGCCACATTGCAACGCAGCCCGCGCCAGGTAACGTCAGCGATTTCCACGTGTGCGGTCGCACCACCCGCAGCCCCCTTCACGACCAACTGGAGCGTGAGGCATTCCTGCAGGCTCAAGCCGCCGTGGGCATAGTCCTCACCGCGTTTGTAGCAACTGATGCCGTCCGCCAGGGCAAACTCCTGATGCGGATTCCAGTACCAGGGGAAGAGCCGCTCCTGCGTTCGGGCGCCCTCCTTGATGGCCGCGCAGCGCCCCCACTTGGACTCCGCCAAGGCACTAGGCAGTTCAACCTTCGGCAGGCCTCCGGGGAGCAGCAACCAACCGTGGTCGGTGACCACGCGCACTTCGTCCCAGCCCGCCGCGAGCAACTCTTCGACTCGAACCTGCACCTCGCTCAGGAGGGTGTCGACGTGTTGAGCCAATTTCCAGCCACGCGCATGACCTTCATGATCGATGTCACCAAACTCGCACCATGCCTGTCCCTCGGCCCTGCCGAGCTCGTCACCACGCAGGCATTGCCAACCCGCATCCTTCAGCAACTTCTTGAGGTGATACCCGCTCAGTGTTGTCCCGGTCTCCGCGACGCTCGGTTCGAAATCCGTACTGCCTGCCTCCCCCGCAATCTTGTCCGCGACCGGCGTGACGGCCGCCTTACCAGTCGCCGTCACGCTGGGCAACGCGGCCCATGTCGGCACCTCCTCAACGGTCAGCCCGATTCCTCCCAAGCGCGCCGCGAGGCGTTTGCCCGTGTCAAAACGCAGCCCATCCACGAAGAGCACACACTGATTGTTGCGAATGTAGTGCGGCGGCTTCTCTTCGCGCACGCCACCCGGTGCGGACGCCTGGCCGGCGATCGTCTGCAGATGGCGTGCAGCATCTTCGCACCAGGGCAGATACATCGCCCGAATCGCCGCAGTAGCAGCCTCGAGATCCTGTTGCGCGCGCAGATGGGCCAGCGTCCTCAACACCGCATCATCCGCTTTCCAGCCGTAATTCGTGTATGCGGCCTTCATTTCGGCAATTCTGCCAACCGCAAGGGAATCGCTCGTTACCTCTGCCAGAGCGCAAAGCGGTTCCAGCGCGCAAGCCAATGGCGCCTCACCCAGCTCAGCCCACACAAGCTGGCGTCGCGCGGCGTGTTCCTTGTCGAGCTTGTGAATGCGTTCCCTCGCCTCATGGGCCGGCGTATCCGCCAGGGAAGTTAGCTGCCGGCGCAGCGCGTTCTCTTGGTCATCATTCCACTGCGGCCAGCCACCAGCGTTCTCAGCATCAGCGAACAGGCCGAAGTCCGGTACCTTGCTGCGCCGAATCTGCGCCGGAATATGCGGGTAGCGCCGTGCGGACTCACTGTAGCGCTGCCAGACCAGCGCCCATGGCCCGTTGCTATCCGCCAGCCTGGCAGCCCCGGCAATCGGTCCGTCGTTGGGGTCGAAGGCGAATTGGGCGCGACAGACCTCGCGAAAAGCCGCCCATTGCTGTTCTTCGCACTCGCCGTGGAAGGCTTCCGCATCGTTCAGCCACTGCAGCAGATCACGCGTCGGATCACCACCCGCCAGCAGCGTATTAAAATAGTTCGCATCCAACCGCTTAGCGCGCAGCAGCGCCACATCCTGATGGATCAGACTCCCCAGCGCCAGCAGCATCGCCCGCTTGCTGTCCTCCTCTCGAGACACATCCAGGCCCAACCCGCCCTGGTCGGACTTCAAGAATGCCATCACGGTCCAGTCCTTACCGTTGACCTGTGCCCATGTCACGCCGCGATATTGCAGCTCGGCCAGTGGCTTCAGGGATTGCGGGCAGCTCTCCACCGCGCGGAGATCCTGGCGGCCAACGCCCGGCAAATAGAGGACCGGCGTCGCATCCGGCGACAGATCAACCTCGTCGAGCACTTGGGCGATCGCACAGCGCAACCAAATCGCCGGACCACTCCGCCGTTCAGGATCGTAATTCCCCAACACCAACAGCTCAGGCATTTCGCTCTGCAGTTGCGGAATCACGCTCTGCCACTGCTGGTCGCGGTCAGTCCACAGAATGCAGTGCGGCCCGATTTCGACCTCCGCGTTATAACGTGCCGCACGGCGCACGGCGGCAATCAGCGCCTCAGCGAGCGTCTGTGTCTGTTCATTCGGCGGCTGCGCGCTCATGCCCGGACTCCAAACATCGCTGCCAACTGATCGAGGATCTCGTCGCCCGCCTCATCGGCGATATCAAGGTTCTTGGGGTAGTTCGCGTCAAGCTGGCCGCGCTGCTGCTCCAGGAAGGCACGCATATCGCGTTGCACCGTCTCCGGCAGCACCGTTGTCTCCCCCGGAACGAGCAGGCGGTAAAGGCGAAACACGTCGCCGCGGTGCTTCTTGATGTCCCTGGAGTCCACCCGCTCGCCTTGATCCTTGCGTTGGCTCAGATCCAGCCAGGCGCGCGCTTTCAGCGGGATTAGCGCGTGCTCGGTGATCATGGGCACACCCGAGTCCTGGCGCTTATGAGCGTGGATCAGCGCGTAATAGTCATCGTCCAGCAGGATTGCGGACAGGCTCACCACGGCCTCGTCGATAGGCACCGGCGTCAGGTGCCCCGGCTCAGCTAGGGGCATACGCCCCGGCTCACGCGCGAAGAATTCCAGCATCTTCGGAAAGCGGTCGTCACCTGGCTTGGCAAAGCGGTAGAAGTTGCGCGGCTGATCACCTACCTGACGCATCTCATAACCACCCTCGGCAATGAACGCCCACATGCGCTCCCCGAACTCAGGGGTCAGCGATTCCACGCACAGGACAATGTCGACATCCTGAGTGGCGCGCGGTTCAAGGTCGGCTTCCATTTGCACGAGGTACGCCGCCGCGCCCCCGATGAGCACATAGCAGTCCTCGAAGCCGGCAAAGCGTTCCGCGAACAAATCCAGCCCTCTCACCATGGCAAGGACTCCATCATCTTCTCCACAGCCTGCTCCACCCGCTCGTCGGCGTGCGAATGCAGGCTCAAAGCCAGCGACAGTGGATCCACACACCCGTCACGCGCGGTCACCTCTGGCGGATAACGCCACAGCTCAACCAGGCAGGTCCCGTCATCCGGCACGGGAATGACCTCTGCCCGATACCCGATCCGCCGCCAGGCTCGACTGGCAACGGCGTAGACTGGTTCGGTGGGCGCGCCCAGCATGGTCCGCTGGGCCAGCGCCGACTCGCCGGCGCGAGGCAGCTCCCATCCGGCCAGGTCATCCGCCATAACGCGTACGATGTCCCGGATCGGACTGCGCAGCAAGGGCAGCGCTCTCTCCCAAACGCCCCTGGGCGACTCCGCGAGATGCACGAGGCGGGCACGCCCCTGGCTTTCGGTTTGCACCAGGCCGTTACCTTCCAGCTCCTTGATGGCGCGGCTTATGCTCATGGCCGTATAGCCCAGCGGCTTGGCCATCGCGGTGGCGCTAGCCGGGGTGGGCACTTGCCCCAAGAGCATGGCGATAAGCATCATTTGGGTGGCCGGGCCCAGCACCTCCGTGGGTGCAGGTTCGCGGCGTTGCGGGCGCTGATTGGTCATCATGTAGCCGAGCCAGGGCCAGTAGATCTGCTGGCCGACCACGACGAAAGGCACCCGCATGCCCACTAAACGCCGACGCATATAACTGCCCAGTTCCTTGGCAACCAGACAGTAGTGAGAATCGCTCTCGCCGGCCAGGGTCAACGCCTTTTCGATCTGACCGACCAGCGCACGCCCCCCTTTAGCCCGGGTCTCATCCCGAAGCATGACGGCGATAAACCGCTCGTCCTCGACCGTGAAGCCCTCAAGTTCAAAGAGCTGACGCAGGTAGGCGGGCAGCTTGGTGGGCAAGGTTCCACGCGAGAAGAGCGGAAGGCCCGTCTCCTGTTCAAAGTAGTGGACAAAACTTTCCGCTCGGCTGCTCATGGGGCGACAGTAACACAACGTTATGACGCTAACATTATCTTTGTTAGCGTCATATAAACAGTTACCTCCCGCGTGTTCATACGTGAGGTAGTGTGCCTCCGCGACGCACCAAGGCCCCTACTCAGCCGCCACCAACCCGCGCCGCACGCTTCTCGGCCAAGTTGAGGTGATGGTCGTTGATCCGTTCGCCGCCGAAGACGTGATACCAGGGCGCGGACTCGATGTCCTTACCGCGATCCTTGGTCCATTTGATATTGGGCTTGTCGTGCAGCACGCCGGCCCCAGTCTTCTTGATGTCCGGCACCGTCATGAAGGGGCGGATGTTCAGGCGTACGCCATCGTTGAGATCCGTGTTCCAGCCAATGGGCTGCTCGGACAGCGGCTTCCAGCGTACGAAGATGTCGTACGGGGCCTCGCCTTCCAGGATCAGCTCCAGGCGCTGTTTCAGGGTCTCGGCGGCGGCGAGCTTTTCGCGGGCGCCGTCGACGCCATTTTCGATGTCCCGCTTCTGGCGGCTGATCCAGTCACCGAGGTAGGTGTAAATCAGGGTTTCGAGGTTCTTGTGGTCGAGCTTATGGTAGTTGACTAAGGCGGCAAAGCCGTCGCGCAGGCCGTCCCAGATGTGCCAAATGAAGGGCCGCTGCTGGAAGAGCTTGCAGTGTTGAGCGAAGAACTTCTCCCGCAGCCAGTTCTCCAGGCTCTTGCCAGGCTGCTCCACACTCTTCAGCAGCTCGGCCTGAACCCGACTGGACCACTGGTCCCCGTAGGCCGTTGCCAGCACGTCCCGCAACCGGTCCTGAGCGGAGGCCTCACCGCGCACCGGCGGGATGCAGACGATGCCGTCGCGGTCGGCATGCGGCAGCAAGGCTTCGCAGCGCTGCACCCACTCGCGCTGCTCGGCGGCCAGATCCATCTCCGGGTCCAGCTCCGCCGGCCAGCGGTAGCCGAGCAGTCGGGCAACCGCCACCTGGAGCACGGTGTCATCGGCGCGCAGCGGACCATGGGCCGTCCATTTGCTGTTTTCATCCCAGACGACCGAGCCGCAGGGGTGGCCGTGGAAAATCCATTGGGTGGGGTCGTTGGTGTAGGGCTCTGGTAGGCCGTGGGGGTATCGCTCCCCAGCGACCAGGGTCCAATATTCAAGGTCGAAGGGAACTTTCAGGAGTGTTTTTGGCGCAAGCTTAAGAGAGTTGTCGAGGGCTCGGACATGTTTACTGAAGGCCCCGGATTCACAAAACGCCCAAAGTGCAGATAGATTGGCTTTATTCTTGAGCACAATAGCGCTGCTATTTACGTCATAGCGTTGTCCTGAGTAAATGCTGCATGCCACTTCCCCCATGAGCCCAACTACCACTCCCTGCTGCCCCCAAAAAGGTTTACCAGCCCTCCAGTTCTGAGCAGCATGATTAAGATGCTTTACACTTTCCGCCAAGGCGGCGAGTGAGCCGCACTCCTTCTCCCATCGTATTATTTGCTCTCTTCCGGCATATGCCTCTGTTTCGCTTACCGCTGTTTGAACCAGCTCCCAAACCCACGAAAACCCATCAACTTCCCAGTGCATTTTGAAGAACTGGTGCAGGTCGCCGGCATGCAGACCACTTCGAGCGCTGGCAACCTCTACCAATTGAGTGCCTTCATCACCCCCGGAGACAATAAACCGAATATCAGGATTGGCTCTGATTCGCGACAGTGTCTCCCTACTAATTTGACCGGCAAGGGTAGAGCGAATGTTATCTTGCAATTTTTTGTTCGCAGAGTGATCCGCAAGCGCAAATCCAGCTTGCAGCTTGTTATTAGGTGCCGCTATTAGAAGCGCGGGATTTGCGCGAACTGGCGCCGAGAACGCATTCCAACCAAGACGCATCACAAACAATGGATTGTGATTTTCTAGATACCTTCTGCGATATTCCGTATATGGCCCCAAATATAACCACTCTCCCAGAGAGACGAGAGCATAAACTCCATTAGGTTTTATCCAGTCCCTTATCCTCTCGATGAACACTAATGCCAGATCATATCTTCCAATTGAATACCACTTATCTACAAACTCTGTAAGGCGAGGATGATGCTTTGATATGCCCAGGTAAGGCACATTCGTAGATATTAAGTCATACTTTTGGGCAAGTATTGATGCCGCTTTTGCAACCCCCTT
This sequence comes from Spiribacter sp. 2438, assembly GCF_009676705.1. Taxonomy (GTDB): domain Bacteria; phylum Pseudomonadota; class Gammaproteobacteria; order Nitrococcales; family Nitrococcaceae; genus Spiribacter. The sequence goes on from NZ_CP046046.1 coordinate 1,126,583, forward strand.
CGCCACCACAGCCATTTCATATTGCTCAGAATCTTCCTCTTCTGAGAGCGCTTTGGTTACAAGAGGCTCAATATCTTCCCAATTCGATTCAAACAGTGAGCCCAAGCCCGTAGTGGACTGCGGGCTGATCAAGCTGCCGAGCAGAGGAGCATCCTTGAATTGATCGTAAAGTTCTTCGAGTGCAATCCGTAGATCGTTATTTTCTCCTGCCAACTCAAGCCATTTCTCCCGTTTGGCGCTTATCGACAAACCTGAACAGGCGACGTGCAATTCTGGGAGGCGGCGGTACCCGCCGGCATCGGGGTAGGTCCAGGCCGTCAGCGCCAGGGCAAAGGCGGCCAGTTCCACGCAGCGCTGATCCAGCTCCAGAGCATGAAGGTTGTCACGCAGTACCGCATCCACGGCCTGCTGCGGGCTGAGCCCTTCCAGCTCTTGGCGCATCGGCACGAGAATGAGCAGCACCGCCACCAGGAAGTGCCCCGAACCGCAGCAGGGGTCCATGACCTTCAGGTCCGCGGGGTTGTCCGGCCATTGCGCGAAGGTGCCGGCCGCCGGTGTCCATGCGCCCTGCCCGGCGCCGGCTTCCGGTGGATCATTGCCGGCCTGTCCCTCGGGGGTCTCAAGCTCCTCGCGCACAAAGCGCAGGTACTGAAGCGGCACGCCGGGAATGGCGGCCTTCTCGCGCAGCTCTTCCTCGCTTTCGGCGTTGCGCAGGTCGTCTTCGGTCAGGCGCCTTGCCGCCCACCAAGCACCCAGGGCGTTATCCAGCAGGAAGCTGACCATGTAGGGCTCGGTGAAGAGCTGTGTCACGGCGGGCAGCTCGCGCGCACCAATCTTCACCTCGGACTTGTTGATGCTTTCCTTCTTGTTGGTCTGCCAAAACTGGTAGACCCATCCCAGCGCGTCGGAGGCGGTGAAGACCTCTGTGGGCAGGTCTGCCAGCAGGCGTTCCAGCGGCCGCTGGAAGTTTGTTGGTAGCTTCAGCTCGAAGACCGGCGAGTCCACTCGGAATATTTGCGGCAACATCTGTGCGGCGTAGCGCGCCGCCAGCTCCCAGCCGTTAGCGGCGCCTTCATCGGCGGCGAGGTCTTCGCAGTCCTGCAGCGTCACTGGCACCGGCCCGTCCGGGTCCGGGTACATCAGCAGTGCGTTCTCGGCCAGGAAGCGCGCAAAAAGCATGCGGTGCCAGTGCTCGTAGGCTACCTCCTCCACGAGGCGGTCCATGCCCTGGGCCTTGCCGCCGTTGAGCGGATCACCAAGCTGACGGCCGTGCAGGCGCAGACGGCGACGCAGGTCGCGCTGGGCTTCACTTTGATCCGGGAAAGGACTCGCTTCTTCCACACCTAGCTCTTCGAGCGCGGCGCGGGCGGCCTTCTCGGCAAGCTCACGGGCTTCGACCACGGTGCTTTCAAGCTGGTTGCGCAGGCGTTTTTCGAGAGGTTGCAGCATTGCGGGCACTTATTGTGTTGGTCGGCTATTCAGAAACGTACTTGCGATAGGCAATGCAAGGGGGGCTGGGAATATCCCTAGTGATCTATCGCGGCATCACCGGACCTTTACTCAGTCCCGTCTTGAGCTGCTTTTTGGCCTGCTCAGCCCATTCGTCGATATCGGCTTCTGATTGCAACGTGGGACGGGACAAGTTAATGAACTGGACCTTCGGTTCGCAAAGCTGAGCAGCCTCTTCAAGCACCTGATTGAACCGACCGGGCATCGCGGCCACACGATCGGCCAGAGTCGTCAACGCCGTCCGATTCAGGGTGGCCAGCACATCACTCGTGATCTGCACCTTGATGTCCGGCGCATCAGCGTTGGTTAGCCGCTGGGCAGCGAGCAGGCTATTGCGCTGTTCCGGCTCCAGAGCTTGCCAGTTGGCATCCACCTTCAGTCGGCCCATGCCGGCCTCATGCTCGGCCTTGTAGCCGGCATCGAGCCTGTTCAGTTCCTCACGCAGCGCCTGAGCCAGGTTGTTAGCCAATTCGGTACAGGGCTCCGGCTCAGCCAGAAGCTTGCGATGTTCCTCGATGCTCTCGACCTGCCTGCGCAGCGCCTCGGTGTTCGCCAGCGCCTGGGCATGCTGAACGAGCTGCTTCACGGTTCGCCACTGCGGCAAGCGCTCTTTGAGTTTCTCGCGAACAACCTGCCACTGTTCGATGTTCTCGCTGATCGTCTCGCGCTGATTGTAAAGCGCGAGTAACTGTTCGTTGCCGGCGCATTGGCGCAGCTCATCGATGAAAGTGGTATCCGGCGGCTCCGGCTGCGGGGCGTCGCCGCCAGCAGCCTCAGCCAGCTCGCGTAAGGCGTCGAGGAATTGAGGAGCGAAACGCAGTTCTTCGTTCGACGTCGCCTGGATGCCGAGCTTCTGCATGACCTTGCGGATCTGGATGCGCTGGGCAGCGGTGATGGTCGCCGACTCGACGCGAAAGTGTGTCTTGCCAATGGCTCGACGATCCAAGCTTCCCGGTTCGACGGGGTTGCCGCGCTCGTCCTGGGCGCGGACGTGGCCAGAGACCATCAGGACATGCAGCGCCCCATCCACCGCGTCGCCGGACCAACCGTAGGGTGGCCCTTCGAAGCGGTCACGAATCTCGGCACCACTCTTGCCGCCAGCGATGAAGCCCAGAACGGCCTTGCAGACGGGATTGTTGCCGGGCTCGCCTTCGTCCCCAACGGCCTTCAGCGCATCCGGCGCGCCCTGCTTGGCCTTCTCCAGCACCTTGCCCCAGCCCGTGTGATCGGCCGCATCGAACTGGGGATAGAGACGGGTCTGCGCGGCCTCGGCCGCCTCCTGCATCATGTCGAGCAGATCGTTGCCACTGACCTCATTACCGCCACCCTGGAACACCCGAGCGTCAGCAAAGCACTCCTGGAGCAGGCCATCTATGCGGCCTTCGGCGCGCCGCATTGTGGTTTCCATGGCTTCACGCGCCTCGCTACCGTCTGGAGTACCGGGGGAGCCACGTTCGTCTAGGGTGTATTTGGCCGCCTTGTACTCCATGAGTTGCTCACGAAGCTCGTCACCGTGGCGCTTCGGCAAAAAGACAAAAACCGTGGGCGACTCACTGCCAGCCTGACGGGCATCGACACGCACGGAGTTTTCATCCGATGACCAGCCTTCGCGCAGCCAGAGGTAAATGCGGCTACCCGCGTCTTTAGGTAGCTCCGCGTCGAAACACGTCGCCGTATCACGGCTGACACGGGACTTGCCCTGTTGTAGCGTCAGGCGCCGCGCTATGTCACCGAACAACTTGCGGATTCGGCTATCGCGCTCATCCTCGACCACATGTTGCTGGTTCGCGATGTTGGCTTGATGGTTGCGAAAAGCGTCGTTCCACGCGGTGCTTTCCTCCGTCTGGATGCGATACTCGTCGCCCACCTTCATGAGGAGGTGGCAATCCTCCAGCAGGTCCGGCAGCTTGCTGCGCAGGCTGGCAGAGCCGGTGGGGAGATCCTCGACCAGCAAATCTGCGAGGGTATCAACGGTTGGCTCAATCCCTATATTCGGCTGGCCGCTTACAGCTTTGTTAATCAAGAAAATCAGTGCGCAGGCACGTGCGAGCAGTTGTTGGTCCTCGCTGCCACGCGACCAGGTCTGGATGGCCTCGTAGAGGTTTTTCGGCAGCACCCTGGCCTGCAACAGCTTTTCGGCGCCGTCGAAATAAATGTAATCGGCGCGCACGACGTGGCCCAACCCTTCGTCGAGATTACTCTGGATCGCCTTGTGGACCATTGAGAGCTGGTTACGGAGCTGGCTGTCGGTGCCGGTTTGATCCAGTACACGCAGCGCCGTCTCCCAGAAGCGCCTCCGAACTGGCAGTATCGGATAGTCCTGCACGAAATAGGCGCGATCATCTTGCCGGTGCGCGAGGCTACTACCACTAAGGTGACGAGAAATCTCACCCAGGTTGGTTGTCATGACTTGGTCGATAGCGTCCGTTGCTTCCGGTTTCTTGGCGAGGATGACCTTGCGAATAACGGTATCCACATCGGCATCGGAGAGTTGCACTCGCACGGTAAACCGTCCCTGCAGCCGCGCAAGATTCGCCGTGCCGGTAATGGCCGTCTGCCCTGTGCCCACAAAGAGCAACTTCGCGCCGAGGTACTTGCAGCAGGCTTCGATCACTTCCTGCACGTCTTGGGAGCGCTGCGCGTCAGGGCCAATGTATTGCTGAACTTCATCGAGGACGACAAGCGTGAGCGGGAGCTTTTCATCCCGCATCAGCGCTTGCTTGATGGCATCCAGCATCTCGTCGTTAGAGACGTCCTTCACGTTGGGGAACATGTTGTTGAGCGTTTCTACGCAGGCGCTCTGCGAGGCAAATCGCTTGGGCATTAGCTCCGTTAGCGCCTCAGCAAGACCGTCTGCAACATAGAAGTTGTCCAGCTCCTCCCGCCAGTCGTACCCCTTTCCCTTTACCCCCTCTCGAACCGATTCGAGAACGCCCTCTTCACGCAGCCACATGACAAACCGCGCCAGCGGGTACTGCTGCGGTAGCCCGGCCGACTTGAAAATGATGCGAAGAAGCGCCAAGCGCACGCTACCGCTGGCGCCCGCCCCTAGAGTTCCGGACGCAGCATGTAGGCCGCCTTGCCGCTTCCCCTGGCTGTTCAGCTCAGCGAGATGCTCCTGCACTGATGATGGCAGGTGCGCAATGCCACGAGGCGTAGCACCGTCAGAGAAGGGCTTATCAAGCCACAGTGCACGGAGCATCTTGGCGAGGTGGGATTTACCGGAGCCATAGAACCCGCTGATCCAGACTGCCGGCTGCTCCTCTTTCCCCAGATTCTTCAGGTAGGTATCCAAGATGTGGGCGACACCGCGCTCATACTCACCGTCGCAGACGAAGGTCTCCAACTCATAGCGCAGGACATCCAAAGCTGGGGTCGAGGTGTCGTCGTTGACATTGGCAACCCCGTTGTTCGCCAGATTCCGAGTTGCCGGATCCTTCTGGTAGACGTCGCGATTCCTCATTGCCGTACTTGAACTCATCTAGATCTCTTTATCTGCGGTGATGGGGACAGCGAGGTAGTTCCAGCCATCGTACCCATCAAGGAGGCGATAGTTGTTGTTCTCGAAGCTCCCGGGGAAAAACACAAGAAGGCGCCCGCACACCTGCGGCGCAAACTGGTCCACGACGTTGCGCACCTTGAGTAGACCGAACAGCGAACCGACACCCGAAACTGCCACGACACTATCGGCATCCGGACATTCGACCTCGATGAACTCATCGAATCTCTTGGTCAGATGGTCCTGGTATTTGGGCAACAGATTGTCGATTAACTCGGGCGCTTGAAAGTACTTCCTCGCGTAACGCTCACCGGCCAGCCACTCCGCAAACGTATCGCTCAGATCGAAACGGAACCATGAATGGCCGGCCCGTGTCGTTTCCAGCTCGAACTCGTCAATTCGCGCACGCAGGGCGCGCTCATGTTGTTCGTTATAGACGCAGAAAATAACGCGCTGCGCCGGCGCGGCGTCCGTGCGCCAGGGAATCACGATATGCTTGGAATAGTTGCGCAGGAGCTGCTTAATTTTGCTCATGAATACGCTCCAAATCCGCGCGACTGACGATATCCGGGAAGGCGACCTCCATCACATCGCCAACCCGATTGAAACGCATCAGACCGCGACGGCTAGCGGCCTCGGCCATAGCCATGGCTTCTTCACGGCTGCAGTCCAGGGATTTCGTATAGACAGTCTCGAACAAGGCCGGCCCTCGTGCACCAGAGGCGTAGCTAATCAGGAGAGCGTAAGCTGCCGTCGTTGGAGTTGCCTTTGCCCGGGTACGGTGCTTCCTGCTGCGGCCCTTCAAATGCCCTGACTGGGTGAAAGTGCTGTTGATGTTCTGTGCCAGCGATTTGCGTGTCGCGTCGCTCAAGCGCTCCGGCGCAAGCTGCTCGATCTGCTCTTCGATGGCCATCCGGCTCACCTCCGTCCCCACCTCTAACCGGAAGATGCGATCCGCAAGTCTGGCGAGCCAACCATCACGCGCCAGCGCGGCACACAGCGCCAGCATCGGACCGGATTCAGGATCACGCTGCCAAAAGTGCAGCAGCGACACGAACACAAGTTGCGTGTCCTCGAGGCCGTACAGGTCAACCAGATGACGGAAAGTCAGGCTGCGCGACTTCGCCGAGCGCTTAGCTAGGCAGTTGTGATCGATAACAGCGAGACGGTAAGCTTCACGCGGCTTTGGAGTAGAACCGCAGTACCGCACAAGAGCATAGAGCTCCGTGAACATCATCGTCCGCGCAGCATGGGTCCCCCCCAATCGATCTTTGATCCCTATGCTGTCGAGTATTGCGTTTCCGACTCGAGTACGCGGATCAATTGGCTGCGCAACAGTCATACATGCTCTCTCAACTGTTGTTAGTGCCTACAAGAAGATGGTTCCTGCCGCAGCCCGCAGTCGATGACGCCGTCAACGAAGATGAACTAGCTGCCGGGATGGCGCCGGCTTTGAGCGTCCTGCTCGTAGCTCTTCGCTCGAGCAACCGCTCCAACCGACTGCCGTGCGCATGAATGTCACCGACGATGTCGTACATGACCGACTCCTTGGTCATTTGGTTTTTGCCTAGCGTAGCGTGATTGACGTCGGCCGTCATTTCGGCAAAACAACAGCACCATGGCTATGTGGGGGAGTGAATCCACCAGCCCATGGACACGGGAACGCCAGAGACTGTGCCAATAGGTACCACGCGGGCTCATATGCGGATCTTTTTCCACCAGCTACCCCCATCCCTTCGGCTCTGCGGCCTCCATGATCGAGGTGTTCTCGTCGGAGACGCAGTATATGCGCAGCTCGCTGGCGGCTTTCAGCCAGTCGGCCGTCAGTCCGTCATCCACCCAGGCCTGGAGTCGTTGGCGTGTTTCGGAGTCCAGGTCATAGACCGTGATGCTCCAATAGGTGACTGCGGAATACTCCTGATCTGGCCCCCCGGTTCCACGGCATGCGGGACCCGTATTCCAAACGATGAGGGACCCCGATTCCACGTGATGAGGGACCCGAATGTGGCTGCTGGGGGATACTCCGGCTCTTTCCCCGACCAGAGAGGAGAGAGCCACGATGCCGACCAGGAGACCACCGATGCGGCGTGTCCGCGAGATACTGCGCCTGCACCACGAGCATGGACTTGGCTGCAAGCGCATCGCCAGAAGCTGTAATGTTGGCAAGAACACCGTCCTGCGTTGTCTCCAGCGCGCCCGCGCGGCAGGTCTTGGCTGGCCGCTGCCTGAGAATCTGGACGACGCACAGCTCGAGGCGATGCTCCACGCGAAACCCAAGCCCACGCCAAGGGCGAGGCGCCCCGTGCCGAACTGGTCAGCGGTTGAGCGTGAGCTCCAGCACCGCGGCATGACCCGACGGCAGGTCTGGCTCGAGTACCGGGAGGTTCATCCCGACGGGTACAACTACTCGTGGTTCTGCGAGCAACTGCGAGGGCAACGCGGTGGGCTTGAGCCCTGCATGCGCCAGATGGGTTCTACCCCATAGCTGCGGACACATCTGAAAAGCTTCATCATGGGAAGCAGGAGGTGTCCGATTGGACAGAACGGACGACAGCACAACTTAGGATGTCACCGATGGTGTCTGACAGCATCGACCCCTTGTGTATTACGCTCCGGGGACATTGAAATCTCGCCACCGCGTCGGTGCGGAATACGCCATGTAGAGCAGATGCAGGGGCTGACCGAGGCGCGTCAGGCCAAGCATCCGAGCAGCACACTAATGCCGGCTCAATATCTCCCGCACCCTGTCCCCGCGGTCATTGAGCTGACCATAATTGCCCCGGGCACAAAGCAACCCATCGGCTGTCGAGGGGTTGAGGAGGATACATAACAAAACTTGACCATCCGGTGCCCAGCGACGCAACAGGTGGTAGCGGTAGGCCCCGCAGGCGCTCAGTTGCGCGTCTCTTTTCATACGCTAACCGGTGACAACAACGACCCGGATGGATCACTGCAACGCCGGACTACGCCGCGCAAGACAAACCGTCCGATCGGCACCATAATCAACCAACTCCACCCGCAGATCCTCAAACGCCGAAACCACCTGTACCCGCGTGGGTGACAGGGAGACACACCCGGTTCGCACCCGCCAGCGCTCGTCCGCAAGGTGATCCACCAGCTTGATCCGCAGGTCCGCCATTTTCGAGACCACGACCACCCGCTCGGACAGTTCGCCGCTCGCGCCCGATGCAACGAGGCACAGGGTCAGCACGGCCGCTCTCACAATGGTGGCCATGGAGGCCCGACCGCTGCGGTGCTTGTCGTCTGGCTCGCCTGTCACTCAGTCCTCCCCGGGGCGCCGCATAAACTCCGGCCCAGCCGCTGACCGCATCATGGCATCCGCAAGCTCCCGCCGCTCCTTCAGCTCTTTCAGGGCGGCGGCCTCTTCCGCGGCAAAGTTCGCTTCCATTGCGTCGAGATTGGCCTGGACCAGCTCCTCAAAGGGCGTCTGACTAAGATAGGCATTGACCTCGTCGGCCGAGTATCCGAGTGCGAAGAGTCGATCGGAGGCAACGATGTAGTGAAGCGGGTTGTCTTTGCCCTGTCGCGCATTACCGCTCATGAAGCCCTCCGGTCGTTGCCCTCACTATTGGACGCTGTCTGGCGGCCGTCCCTGGCCGAATCCGGTATCTCCCATCGGCGCAATCCATGCCTGATACACCGTACTGGTGAGGGCCGTCAGTTTGTGTCGGAGGAAGTCTGCTGGCGGGGAAGATTTGGATACAGGCAAGCCGCACGAATCTGTCCAGATTGGCGGACAAAAGATACGGGATGATCGATCATCGATGTCGATATTTTCTTCTACAGCTGCTGGTGTCCAAGAGGGGAGCCGGACGATGAAAGACCAGTATTTCGGCGACATCAACGACTACCGAAAGTACGGACTGCTAAGAGCGATCACCGCCAGTAGCGGGCTCCGGCTGCTTGTCGTCTGGATGCTGACCCCTGACGAGGGTTCTACCCCCCCACCGCGCACGGTTTCGTTAACCGCCGTTTTTGATCCATCGGTTGCTCAACCCGCCGCCGCATTCTCGGGTTGTGGAATCGCTCAATATAATCAAAGACATCACTTCGCGCCTCGGCCTGCGTTAAATAGCGCCGGCGGCGAACCCGGTCACGCTTGAGGAGACCGAGGAACCCTTCTGCCGCGGCGTTATCGCCACAGTGGCCAACCGCGCTCATGCGGCAGATAACGTTGTGATCGCGCAGAAAAGCCAGGGATTCACCACTGGTGAACTGCGTCCCGCGGTCGGAGTGCGGGATCACCGGGCTGTTGTCTTCTCTCTGCCAGTTCGCCATCAGAACCGCTTTGAGCACCAGATGTCGGTCTTGCCGTGCACTCATCGACCAGCCGAGAACCACGTTGTTGTAGAGGTCAATGACCGCAGCCAAATACAGCCAACTCTCGCCGGTACGGATATAGGTGATATCCGTCACCCACCGCTCGTTGGGCGCTGCCGCGCGGAAGTCCCGTTCGAGATGATTGCTCACCGCCACCGGTCGGCCGCCAGAGCGCTTGCGACGCCATGCGCGACGTTGCGGAATACCCTGCAGCCCCTCGGTGGCCATCAGCCGGGCCACTCGATTGAGGCTGAGAGACTCCCCCTCATAGAAGAGCTCCTCATGCATACGAGGGGCTCCAAGAACACCTTGATGGTCTTCGTGAAGCTCCCGCATGCGCCGGCGCAGCCGTTGGTTCTCAGCAGAACGCTGGCTTACCAGTCGTGCAAGCCAAGCATAGAACCCGCTTGGCGAGACTTTCAGACAGCGGCACATCAGTCGGACAGAATATTCACCGCGACAGCGCTGGATCACCTGGTACCGCCGGGTGACTCCCTGGCGAAGAACGCTGCCGCATCGCGCAAAAAATCCCGTTCCTTTTTCACCCGTGCAAGCTCTCGCCTCAGCCGGGCGACCTCTTCGTCTCGTGGTTGGCCCTTGCCGGGGAAAGAGTCCTCGCCAGCGGTGTGGGAAGCCCGGCACCAACGCTCGAGGACCGAGCGATGAATACCAAGATCATGCGCAACGTCTTTGATCGTCACATCAGACCGACTCGCGAGCTCGACCGCTTCCTCTTTGAACTCTCGACTGAACCGTCGTCTCTTCTGTCCCATCGGACACCCCCTGCTTCCCATGATGAAGCTTTTCAGATGTGTCCGCAGCTATGGGGTAGAACCCGGATATCGCCTCGAAGCTCGGGTGCAGTACCAGCACGGTGCAGCGGGTGAAGAAGGAGCGTCAGGCGGCGTAGGGGTAGTCAGCGTCAAGCTTCATGCCTTTAGCGCGGATCCGCGACATATTCTCGCTTCGGCGCTTCCGGTCGAGCTTATCGGCCACTCCTGTACCCGCTATCGCAGGTGAATTAGCCCAATCAGATAATCAGATCCAGTGGCAGGTCGCCAATATCCCTTAGTCGCTTGCCATGGATCATTGTTTGAAGCAGCTCGTGGGCATCCATCATGTTTAGCTCTTTAACCGTATCCACCAACTCCGGCAATGCGAAGTGATACACGCAATCAATGTCGCCGGTGCCTAGGGCAATCGAGGCGATGCGGTTCGGCGTGGGCTCACCGGTCAATACGACCACATGTGGCAGTTTTCCCTTTCGGTTCCTGACAAGATTCAGGCCCTCTGACCGGGCGTTCTGTGCTCGATCGCTTCTCATGGTCCATTTGCATGAGACGCTTGCATGCAGTATCGGCCGCTCGCTATTGGTCTTCCGAATAGGTGTATGGCGCGCCGTCGTAAGGTCAACCAAATTATCTTCGGAGTTGATGGTGTCGTCGTCCTCCGGAAAGCGCACAACAACTACGTCGGGCTTAATGAGGTAGTCACTGCCTAGCGCTGCTGCGAGCTCGGGATTGGACTTTGACGCGTGATCAAGCGCAGCGAGGTGCTCATACTGATCAAACTGTGCAATGGCGGATCTGCCGCCAACGCCTTTGCTGATGTTCCATTTGCCGGGCCGCAGGTGGTTGAGTGCTGGGAATGTTTCTTCAAGATATTCTTTGCAAATTTCTTCAAACTTGCTGCCCGCCATCTGGCCTGAGAGGCGTGCTCCCACGGCCTCTGCGCCGAGCTTCTTCATAATTCCGGCAGCAATTCTTTTGCTGGCCGCACTGTCCTTGTCGGCGTTACTGGGCACACCTTTGTCATCGGTCCGCAAAACCGAACTCAACAGAGCAGCATGGAAGCCACGCCTCGCCTCAGATAGAAACGTTTCTTTAGTCATAACGCGGCCTGTTTGAGCTCAGCGGCGTCAGCCGCAATAAGGCATTCGTAAATCTTTTCAGCTACCGCTTGAGCGACTGGTGGCGGAAAAGCATTTCCAACTTGTCGGTAGGAGGCAGTCTTGCGTCCTACAAATTTCCAATCGTCGGGGAAACCCTGAAGCCGTGAGACCATTTTGACGGTAAGCCGAGGTATCCCAACAAAGTCCTTCTCTGGGGCGTCATTGGCGATACCCATGCCGTCAACGCCCAAGACGGCCCATGCTCGCTTCGCGCGGGTCGGACCAAGGTCAGGACCGCCGTGCTTCAAGGAACCGCCAACGATAGTTGGAGCGATATTATCAGCTCTTTCTTTCCACGATTTAGCGCCCTTCCACCCATTGGCGACCATGAGATCGTACAGAGTCTGGCCTACGGTGGGTGGTTTCCGACCTGTGCCTAGTGGCCACGCCACTTCATTGGCCACATCTTTCCTAAGGGCTACGATAACTACGCGAGGGCGGAGCTGCGGAACCCCGAAGTCAGACGCGTTCAGGAGATGCCACTCGGCGTGGTACCCCATCGTTTCCATCCGCGCCTTCAACTGCTGACGGAAATCCTCAAAGACAGCTCCCAAGAAGCCGCGCACGTTCTCGAGCATCACGGCGCGTGGCCTAGTGATCTCAATAAGATCAAGGGCCGCGGGGAATAGGTTCCGCTCATCACGGTCCCCTAGCTGTTTGCCTGCAATTGAAAATGGTGGGCAGGGGAGACCGCCGGCGAGAAGGTCAATGCCCTCGAACTCGGATGCGTCTTCCGCCACAAAGTCGCGTATGTCTTTCTCGAAGACACGCCATTCAGGGCGGTTGAACCGGAGCGTGGAGCAGCAATGCCGGTCTATCTCTACGACAGCCTCATGCTGGAAACCAGCTTTTTCTAGGCCTAATGCCTGGCCCCCAGCACCCGCACACACTTCCAGCGAGCGGAAACCCTTGTTATTCATGTCCGATCCTCTTTTGCTCACAGTATCGACAATACAATCGCCGCCCAGAATCGCTAGTCTTCATCCTCGAAGAGAGAGAGGGTGGTCGGCAGCTCTCATCGCGGGCGATAAGTTCCTTCATGAACTCTCGACTGAACCGTCATCTCTTCTGTCCCATCGGACACCTCCTGCTTCCCATGATGAAGCTTTTCAGATGTGTCCGTAGCTATGGGGTAGAACCCGTTCTCGTCCTCGAGCTCCTTGAGCCGCTTCATCATCGAGGTGTCCATGCCGCCAAACCTAGAGCGCCACTTATAGAACGTCGCACTGCTGATGCCGTGCTCGCGGCAGAGGTCCGGGACCTTGACCCCGGCTTCAGCCTGCTTGAGCACCGCCATGATCTGGCTGTCGGTGAATCGTGATTTACGCATGTGGAATCTCCTGTCCTTACTAGGGTACAAAATTCCACTTATCACCTCGATCATTTTTCGGGGGGATTACCCAGGGCTCTACCCCATTGCTGCGTGCACAACTGGAGCGCTTCATCATGAGAAACTGAAGGTGTCCGATTGGACAGAACGGACGACAGCACAACTTAGGATGTCACCGATGGTGTCTGACAGCATCGACCCCCTGTTTATTACGGTCCGGGGAAGTTGAAATCCCACCGTGGCGCCGGTGCGGAATACGCCATGTAGAGGGGATGCCGGGGTTGACCGAGGCGCGTCATGCCAAGGATCCGAGCAGCACACTGATGCCGGCTCAACATCTCCGCACCCTGTCCCGGCGGTTATTCAGCTGACCATGATTGCGCCCAAGCACAACCAAATCCAGCGGCTGTCGAAGGGTTGAGGAGAACCCATAACAAAACTTGACCAATCGGTGCCTAGCGACACACCCGGTTCGCACCCGCCAGCGCTCGTCCGCAAGGTGATCCACCAGCTTGATCCGCAGGTCCGCTATTTTCGAGACCACGACCACCCGCTCGGACAACCCGCCGCTCCCTCAAATCTTTCAAGGCGGCCATCCTTGGCCGGATCCGGTATCTCCCACCGGCGCAGTCCATGCATGCCGCAGTGTATGGGCAGGACCGTCAGATTGTGTCGGAGGCAGGTTAGCAGGCGCCCGAGAACGGCGGACAGGCCGGGAATCCACTCCACCCACCCCACGGTAGACTCGCACCCGCGAACCGCCGAAACTGGCCCCGGGCGGGACAAGCCCCAAAAAACGAGGAGAGGGATCATGACGGGACAGCAGGATGTAGTGATCGTCGGTGGAGCACGGACCGCCATCGGTGTGTTCGGCGGTGGCCTCAAGGATGTGCCGCCGACACAGCTCGCCGCCACGGCGTTGCGGGAGTCGGTCAAGCGCGCGGGGGTCGCCCCCGATCAGGTGAGTCAGGTGGTGTTCGGCAATGTCATCCACACCGAACCCCGGGACATGTACTTGAGCCGCGTGGCCGCCCTGGAGGGTGGGCTGCCCGACAGTGCCTGCGCGCTGACGTTGAACCGGCTCTGTGGCAGTGGCCTGCAGGCGATTGTCACCGCGGCGTCCTACATCCGCCTGGGTGAGGCCGAGGCGGTGGTCGGGGGTGGCGCGGAGTGCATGTCGCGGGCACCCTACTGGTTGCCAACGGCGCGCTGGGGACAGCGGATGGGCGACGGCGGCATGGTGGACGCCATGGTGGGGGCGCTGACCGATCCCTTCGATCACTGCCACATGGGCATCACCGCCGAGAATGTCGCCGAGAAGTGGGGCATTTCCAGGGACGAGCAGGATGCGCTGGCCCTGCAGTCCCATCAGCGCGCGTCGGCGGCCATTGAGGCCGGTCACTTTGCCGAACAGATCGTCCCGGTCTCCATCAAGACCCGCAAGGGCGAGGTGGTGTTTGATACCGACGAGGGGCCGCGGGCCGATATTAGCGCCGAGCGGCTCGGCAGCATGCGCCCGGTGTTCAAGCGCGAGGGTGGCACGGTCACCGCGGGCAATGCCTCGTCCATTAACGATGGCGCCGCGGCGGTCACGATGATGTCCGCCGCGGCGGCCGAGCGGGCCGGGGTCAGGCCGCTGGCGCGTCTGGTGGGTGCATCGCTGGCGGCGGTGGACCCCAAGTACATGGGCATTGGCCCGGTGCCGGCGATTCAGCAGTTGATGGAGCAGACCGGCGTCAATGCCGACGACGTCGACGTCTGGGAGATCAATGAAGCCTTCGCCGCCCAGGCCCTGGCGGTGGTGAAGGATCTCGGGCTTGATCCGGCCCGGGTCAATCCGAATGGCAGCGGGGTCTCCCTCGGTCACCCCATTGGTGCCACCGGCGCCAACTTGACCGTCAAGGCCCTCGCCGAACTGCAGCGCACCAGTGCCCGGTATGCGGTCATCAGCATGTGCATTGGCGGTGGCCAGGGCATTGCGGCGCTGATCGAGCGCGTTTGATCTCAACCCCCGGGCTGCGGCCCGGGGGCAGCTAATTGGGTGTCCGTATGACCTCAAAGCCCATTGCCTTCTCGCGTCTCACGGTTCTATTTGGCAGCTTACTGCTGGCCCTGGTCACGGCCCGGGCCGACGATCCTCCGCAGCCCGGCATGGTGGCCGCGGCCCATCCGCTGGCCACGGAAGCGGGTGTCGAGATGCTGGAGGCCGGCGGCACGGCGATTGATGCCGCCATCGCCATTCAGGCGGTGCTGACGCTGGTGGAGCCCCAGTCCAGCGGCATCGGCGGTGGGGCCTTTCTGCTGCACTACGCCAGCCAGTCAGCCCGCGTCCAGGCCTATGATGGCCGGGAGACGGCCCCCTCGGCGATCGAGCCCGATCACTTTCTCACCGAGTCCGGCACACCCATGAATTTTCTGGACGCGGTCCCCGGCGGTCAGGCGGTGGGCGTCCCGGGCACCCTGCGAATGCTGGACCGGGCCCACCAGGAACACGGCGCCCTGCCCTGGGAGGCGCTTTTTCAGCCAGCCATTCGCCTCGCTGAGCAGGGTTTTGAGGTCACCCCCCGTCTCGCCGACATGCTGCGAATTGATCTGCCACTGGATGCCTTCGAGCCCATGGCGGGGTATTTCTTCCCCGACGGCGAACCCGTCAGCGCCGGGATGACCCTGACCAACCCGGGCCTCGCAGAGACGCTGACTCACATTGCCAATCACGGCGCGGACGCCTTTTATGAGGGCCCCATCGCCGAATCCATCGTCGCGGCGGTTCAGGCCAACGGGGGCAAGCTCACCCAGGACGACATGGCGGGCTACCAGGCCCTCGAGCGGGAGCCGGTCTGCCGATCCATTGCCGACCACTCCATCTGCGGCATGCCCTTGCCCAGCAGCGGTGGCATGACCGTTTTGCAGATTCTCAGCCTGCTGGAGCGGGCCAGTGCCGAGGTCGACGATCCAACCCCCCTGACCCGGGCCCATTTGCTGCTGGAGGCCTCCCGGCTTGGCTTTGCGGACCGGAACGAATATCTCGGCGACGCGGATTTTGTGGAGGTCCCGGTCGACACCCTGCTGAGCAATGACTACCTCACCGAGCGCGCGGCGCTGATCTCACCGACCCAATCCTTGGGCACGGCATCCCCCGGACTGAACGAGCCGGACAGCGCCATGAGCAGAGCCAAGCAAATCAACCACTCCACCAGCCACCTCAGCGTGCTGGACGCCCGGGGCAATGCCGTCTCCATGACCAGCTCCATTGAAATGCCCTTCGGCTCCCGCCTGATGGTGGGGGGCTTTCTGCTCAATAATCAGCTGACGGATTTTCGGTTTGATCCCGAAGCGGCGGACGGCCGCCCTCACCCCAACCGGGTCCAGCCCGGCAAGCGGCCCCTGTCCTCCATGTCGCCGGTGATTGCGCTGGACGCGGACCACCAGCCCCGTCTGATCATTGGCTCGCCCGGGGGCACGCGGATCATCGGCTATGTGGCCCAGCGCATGGCTGATGTCCTGATGGCGGGCGATGATGTCCAGACCGCCATTGAAGCCGGCAGTCTGATCAATCGCAACGATGTCACGGAACTCGAGGCCGACACCCCGGCCGAAACATTGCGCCCGGGCCTGGAAGCGCTGGGCCACGAGGTGGAAATCCGCGCCCTGACCAGTGGCCTGCACGGCATTGAGCGTCTGCCCGATGGGCAGATCCGCGGCGGCGCCGATCTCCGGCGTGAGGGAGTGGTGATTGAGGTAATGCCGCGGGTTTATCAAAAATAGCGTGCCTGCCCTCAATGGACTGAACGCCTACATCCAGGGAGGATACTCAACATGACCCTGACCTATGACGACCTGAAACAGCGCCACCGGGCCCTGCGGGATGGCTTTGAGCCCTCGCTGTCGTTGCGGGTTCACCGGGCGTTGAGCTGGCTGCAACGGGCGGAACAGGAAGCGGACGACCCGGACGCGCAATTCATCTTCCTGTGGATCGCGTTCAATGCGGCCTATGCCAATGAAATCCCCACGGAGATGGTCACCACCCCGGAGCAATCCCGCTTTCTGCAGTACCTGCAGCGCCTGGTCCAGGTGGATCAGGAAAAGCGACTCTACAAGCTGATCTGGGAGCAGTTCCCCGGCTCCGTCCGGTTGCTTCTGGACAATCCCTACGTCTTCAAGCCCTTCTGGCGCTTTCAAAACGGCGAGATCGACGAAACCGAATGGACACGGGCTTTCGAGAGGGCCCGCTCCGCCGCCCGTTACGCCGTCTCGGAAGGGGACTCGTACAAGGTGCTCTCCATTGTCTTTCAGCGCCTGTACGTGCTGCGCAATCAGATCGTCCACGGCGGCTCAACCTGGAATGGCAGCGTCAACCGCGCCCAGGTCACCGACGGTGCCCGCATCATGGGGAGCCTGGTGCCATTAATCATCGATCTGCTCATGGAGCACCCGGATGAAGACTGGGGGATGCCCATTTATCCGGTGGTCTCGGAGCCGGTCTAGCCTGAACGTCGGGTCGGCTGATCTCGATTTCCCGCTGAATCCACATGGCTCACGCCACCCCTAAAATCCAGCCCTCGATTTCCGCCTCGGGGTATTCGCCGGGCCGCAGCTTCGGCTTGAGGTACCGGCCCAGGCGGCCATCCCGATCCACCTGCTGGAGCCAGGCGGCGGCGACGTAGGCATCATGCTGATCCGGCGTGCGGTCCGCCCGTGGGGTGCTTTGGCTCCAGAGCGATGGATAGACCTCGGCCAGTGCGGACCGTCCGGCGGGGATTTCCCAGCCGTCGAATGGCCAGCAATGCAGCCGATCACCGAGGGCATGGCGCAGATAGCGCACCCAGGGCAGCCCGGCGTGGGTGGATTTGGCCACCGAACCCGGAACATCGAAGTGGAAAACGGATTTTGCCCCCACCCGCTGCTCGGCAAGACGCCGCCAGCGGGCGCTGCCCATTCGGGCCTCGCCGTGACCCAGAGCGCCATCCCGAACGAAATCCACGTAAACGTGGTCGCCATCCGTGGGCCAGTGCCTTTGAAAATCATCGAGAAAGGCCGGCCAGTCCGGCGGCAGCTGATGCACTTCGAAGTAGCGCATGGGAAAGGAAAAACCATGATCGATCCCGACAAGGCTCGGCACCTCGTCGGCCAATCGCTCCACCAGCCACTCCGCAATGCCTCGGCGGGTCCAGTATTTGCGGGCCCCGGGGGGCGGCGGCACCTCCACCGGCGCCGCCCCTGCGCTCGCCTCATAAACCCGCAGCCCCTTCAGGCTGGAATCCGGCGTCTGCGCACCGGAGTAGTCGATGCCGATGTAGCGCTGAAAGGCCGCGTCTGACATGCCCGGGATTCCTCTCCGCTGCTCAGGTGTCGCGCAGATACGCCTCAATGGGGTCCAGGGCCTCGGCCATGTGCTCGAAGCGGTGGGAGCCGCCCTCGAACGCCAGCGGTTCAGCCAGTCCCCCGTACTGCTGAAGCGTGGCCCGGGAATCCAGCAACTCATCGGCAAGGTCCACGATCAGCTTCGGCGGAATCGCATAATCATCGGGGGCCGGCGACAGCTCATGACCGGCATAGGATTCCACAGTTTCGGGGGACAGGGTCCGCGCCGGCTGCTCCGGCAACTTGGGATTGGTCAACGAATGACCCAGATAATGCGCCAAGCCCCAGTGCGGGTCACAGCTGGGGTTGATCATGACAGCGGGACACCGATGCCGC
This sequence comes from Spiribacter sp. 2438, assembly GCF_009676705.1. Lineage (GTDB taxonomy): Bacteria > Pseudomonadota > Gammaproteobacteria > Nitrococcales > Nitrococcaceae > Spiribacter. The sequence goes on from NZ_CP046046.1 coordinate 1,144,910, forward strand.
TGCCCCATCACCGCCGCGAAGTAGCCGCCCAGCGAAGTGCCGATGAAGGCCACCGGGCCATCGCCGCTCATGCCCGCCTCGATTTCGCGGATCACCGTCTCCCGGGGCGCAAAGCTGTCGTAGTTGATCAAGCGCACCGTGAATCGGCGGCGCAGGTCCACGACCTTGTGATCCGTCTCCAGCGCAGCGGAATTAAAGCCATGCAGATATTGCAGCTCAGGCATCGCAAGTCGCTCCATTCGACGATCCCGTCATTTTAACGCGGCAGCGGTTGGATGTCTGACCCCCGGGGGCCCTGTGTGGCCGGCTAGTCCGGCCGCCGGTACCAGAACCAGCTCAGACGCCGAAAGCGCCCCGCCCAGGGGAATAGCAGAAACGTCAGCACCACCAGGAAATGCTGCCACGGGGCATACCAGTCCAGTTTGCGGGCGGAGCTGACCACCGGGGGCGTGTTTAGCAGGCGGAACTCCAGGCCTTCACGCCGCCCCGCCCGGCGCAGGGCCCGGGAGTACCAGATCTCGTCGCCGGCATAGAGGCGCTCGTCGAATCCGCCGATGGCACGATGCAAATCCGCCCTGGCGAGAATGAAACAGCCGGCGGCCACCCGAAATCGTCGCGACAGGCCGTTCCACGCCCGGGTCCCCAGCGCAAAGAACCCCGACACCGGCACATCCAGGGCAACCGTAGCGCCCGCGCCGGCGAGATCCTGATCCCGGGCCGCCCGCACCGCCACCAGATGCTCGCCGGACACCCGCGTGTCCGCATCCAGAAACAGCAGCCAGGGCGCCTGCGCGGCCTCGGCGCCGGCGTTACGCACCCGGGCGATCTTGCGCTCGGGCTCCCGGATGACCCGTACCCCCATGGCAGCGGCCACCGCTGCGGTGTCATCCGTGGAGGCGTTATCCACCACAATGACTTCGGCATGAATGCCAGCCTCGCTCAGCGCGTTGTCCAGCGCCGCAAGGGTCTCCGGCAGAAACCCGGCCTCATTCCAGGCCGGGATGACCACTGAGAGTTGGGGCTCGATCTCAGTAAGCAATGGGGACGATGCCAAGGGCCACCAGGATGGCCAGGAACCAGAGGTACCAGGAGAAGATTCGCAGCTTGGCCCGGTAGAGCAGCTTGACCACCAGCATCAGGGCCAGCGTGCCCACCACGGCGGCCACCCCCATGCCCACGGCCATGTCCAGCCAGCCCAGCCGGGTGGCGCCGCCGGCGGACTGCAACTCCATGAATTGCACCAGTGTGGCCGCCAGGATGGTGGGGATGGCCAGGAAAAAGCTGTACTCCGCGGCCCAGCGCCGTTTGAGACCGAACAGCAGCGAGGCGGCAATGGTGATGCCACTGCGGCTGATACCGGGTATCAGCGACAACCCCTGGGCGATACCAATCCCCAGCGCGGTGGTGGGGCGAATGTCACGCAGACCCTTCGGCCGCGGCGGCAGGCGGTCGGTAATCCACAGCAGTCCGCCGGTGATGGCCAGCGTGCCGGCAATCATCTCCGGCCGCGCGAAGATGGCTTCGAAGAACAGTTTGAAGGTGATGCCGATAACGCCGGTGGCGAGCACTGACAGCGCACACAGCAGACCCAGGCGGACGGTGAGCGGCACCGGCCTGAGCTCCCGGGTCATTCGGGCCAGGCCCGCGAAGCCATCGCGAATCAACCGGAAAAGACTGCGGTGGAAAACCACCACGATGGAAATCAGGGTGCCCACATGGACCACCAGATCGAACAGGATCATTTCGGCGCTGTCCGGCGCCGGGATATCCGCACCCGCCGCAATCAGCCAGTGTTGGGTGAGCACCAGGTGGGCGGTGGAGCTCACCGGCAGAAACATGAACGCGCCCTGGACGATGCCCAGAAGCACAACGATATATAAGGCCACCAAACCCTCCCTGGTTGACTAGCCCCGGTTCTCGAAGTCGTTGATGTCCTCACCGCGCCGCGCGACCCGGCCGCGCCGGCCGTACAGCCGTGACAGGGCGTACCAGATCATTAGCGCCAGCCCGACCCACAGCACGATTAGGAGAAACTCCGCGACCAGGCCATCGGCCACCCAGCCCTCGGGGATCAGCAGGGTAACCAGTGCGACCCCCAGTGCCGAAATGCCAAATCCCAGCAAAATGTGGCCGGGGATCACCACTTCCAGAAGGGCGAAGACCACCCCGAGGGTCAGCCACGCTGACGGTGTCCAGATCAGATCGGTCATTGCCGCTGTTGCGCGTCCGCCAGGATTGACGCCGCACTGACAAAGCCGTTGGAGGCGTCACCCGGGAGCATGATGAGCTTTGCGTTTTCACTCTGTGACAACTTGGTCAGCGCGTCCACCTGCAGCTTGGCAATCTGGTAGCGAAGCGCAGCCGCTCCGTCCTCGCCCACTGCCTCGGCGATCTTGCGGTTTGCCTCGGCGGTGGCCGAGGCCATCACCTCGAGGGCCTCAGCGCGGCGGCGCTCCTCGTAGAGCTCGGCATCGGCGTTCAGCTCAACGGCTTTTTTGTCCCCTTCGGCCTTGGTCACCGTGGCGCGACGCTCACGCTCGGCATTGAGCACCTCGGCCATGGAGCGCTCGGTGCTGTCCGAGAGCCGGACGTCAATGATTTCGCTGCGGGAAATAATCACGCCGTAATCTTCGCCCGCCTCGGTCAGCGCTTCCTTGATGGCGCGATTCAGCGACGCCCGGTCCTGCTGAATGGTGTCGAGCTCCACCTTGCCGATCTCGGAGCGCACCAGACTCATGACCAACCCAACGATGAGGTCATCCACCGAGTTGACCCGAAACACCGCGAGCTCCGGCTTGTTGATGCGGTAAACCACCAGGAGTTTGATATCAAAAACCGCGTTGTCGGCACTGATGACGTTGAGATCCACATCCTTGAGCACGCGGTCGGCGATGGAGATATCCGAATGCACCCGATCCACAAACGGGATGATAATGTTTACCCCCGCCTCCAGCGTGCGGCGATAGGCCCCCAGACGGGTGATGACGAAATTCCGCGACTGCGGCACGATCTTGAGGCCGGCGACCGTGAATACGATGATCGCAACGACCAGCACACCAAGAAATTCGAGCATGAGGAGTCTCTCGTTAGCGACGGACTGGCTTAGGATCGGCCGGGCACCAGTTGTCTGGGTTACGCAATTTTTGCTTCGGGAGGATCGCACAAGCGTTAGCCGATTAATACTCCGGCGTCAAAGATTGTCGCACCAGCTCAGTATCGTGCGTCCATGACCTGCTGGCACGGAACGCCTCTTTGATGGACAACGCTTTTCCCCCGGGCTTTGCCCAAATTCATGGCAATCGGCTTGAGGCTCTCCGCGATCTGGCGGTGAGTCATTTGCGTGAGCATCCGCTGGATCCCCTGGAGCACGAGACCCTGCTGATCCAGTCCAACGGCATGGCGCAGTGGCTCAAACTGGCGTTTGCCCGGGGCGGCATTGCCGCCGCTCAGCGCTTCGTGCTGCCCCAGTCGTTTCTCTGGCAGTCCTACCGCACGGTGCTGGGGCCTGGCGAGGTCCCGGAGACCTCGCCCTTCGACAAGCACCGCCTGCAGTGGCGCATTTATCGGCTGCTGCCCGGGCTGCTCGACGCGGAGCCTGGCACCTTCGCGCCGCTGGCGAGTTTTCTGGCGGGGGATGACGATCAACGCAAGCGCCACTCCCTCGCCCGCCGACTGGCGGATCTCTTCGATCAGTATCAGGTCTACCGGCCGGACTGGCTGGCGGACTGGCTGGAGGGCCGGGATCAGCTGCGCCGGGCGCGTCACGAACTCGTCACGCTGGCCCCGGACCAGTGCTGGCAGCCCGCACTGTGGCGAGCCCTCCACGCCGACATGGGGGAATTGGCCCGCAACCTCTCCCGGCCCGGGATTCAGGAGCAGTTCATTGCGGCACTGGACGCCGCCGAGCCCGGTGCCTTTCCCGCCCTGCCCCGGCGCATCACGGTGTTTGGGATTAATTCCATGCCCCGGCCGGTGCTGGAAGCGCTGCATGCCCTGTCCCGTCACACCCAGATCCTGCAGCTCATTCAGAACCCGTCGGGCTACTTCTGGGCGGACCTCATCGAAGACCGGGAGCTTCTCAAGCTGGACCACCAGCGGCATCCCCGCCAGTCCGGCACACCGGGACACCCCCTGCTGGCCGCCTGGGGCAAGCAGGGCCGCGACTTTATCGGCCTGCTCGCCGAGCTGGACCAGCCCGAGCGTTATCGGCACTGGTTTCAGTCCATCGACCTGTTCGAACCGCCGATTAAAGAAACCGACGACGTCGCCGCGGCGCCGATCCTGCAACAACTCCAGCAGGACATCTACGAGCTCACACCGCTGCCGGCCCCCGGGGATGAGCGCCCCCTGAGCCAGGACCGTTCCATTCGCTTTCACCGGGCCCACAGCCGCCAGCGGGAGGTGGAGGTGCTCCAGGATCGCCTGCTTGACGCCTTCGCCCGGGCCGACGCCGCCGGCGAGCCCCTGCGGCCGCGGGACATCATCGTCATGGTCCCCGACGTGGACGTCTATGCGCCGGCGGTGGAAGCGGTTTTTGGCACCCTCGACCCCCGGGATAAACGCTATATCCCTTACACCATCGGTGACCGGCGCAGTCGCAGTGAAGCCCCAGTGGCGGCGGCCGTCGCCAGGCTCTGTGACCTGCCCAACGCCCGGCTCACGCTGGGGGATGTACTGGATCTGCTGGAGGTGGCGCCCTTTCGACGCCGGTTTGGACTGGCCGCCGATGACCTGGTCCTGCTGCGGCGGTGGTGCAGCGCCGCCGGGGTCCGCTGGGGGCTGGACAGCCGCCAGCGCCAGCAACTCGACCTCGACACTGAATTTGAACAGAACAGCTGGCGCTTTGGACTGCGTCGCCTGCTGCTGGGCTATGCGGTGGGCACCGGAGAGGCCTGGCAGGCCATCGAACCCTTCCCCGAGGTGGGCAGCCTGGACGCCGCCCTGCTCGGGCCCCTGCGGGCGCTGCTGGACACCCTCGAGGCCCAGCTTCACGCCCTACAGCAACCCGGCCGGCCCCGGGACTGGGTGCAGCGCGTGGAGACCCTGCTCGACGACTGCTTCGCGCTCGAGAGCAACGAGGACCTGGCCCTTGAGGCGCGCATTAACAACGCCCTTCAGGAATGGCTCAATGCCTGTGACGAAGCGGATTTTGATGAGGCCATCCCGCTGGCCGTGGCCCGCGACGCCTGGCTTGGCGCACTGGATGACGAAGGCCCGGCGCAGCGCTTCCTGGCCGGCCGGGTGAACATCTGCACCATGATGCCCATGCGCAGCATTCCCTTTCGGATGGTTTGCCTGCTGGGCATGAACGAGGGCGAGTACCCGCGCACCAAGCCCCCGGCGGATTTCGATCTCATGGCCCGGCCCGGCCAGTACCGGCCCGGCGATCGCTCCGGCCGCGAGGACGACCGCTTCCTCTTTCTCGAGGCGCTACTGGCCGCCCGTGAGCACCTGCACATCAGCTGGATTGGCCGCAGTGCCCGGGACGACAGCGAGCAGCCCCCGTCGGTGCTGGTCAGTCAGCTGCGGGATCATCTGGACCGGGGCTGGCGGGTCGAGAACCATGACCAATCCCGCCGCGCCAGCGCCGCGCTCACCGTGGATCATCCGCTTCAGCCCTTCAGCGCGACCTACAACGATGAAGGCGAGCATTTTACTTACACCCACGAGTGGGCACGGTCCGTGGAGTCGCTCTCGTCCGCCACCGCGTCCGCCGCCCTGCCCCCGCCGGCGCTCTCCGACCCGCAGGTCCTGAGCCTGAATGACCTCAAGGAGTTTCTGCGGGATCCCCCCAAGCATTTCCTCTCCGAGCGCCTGAAACTGCGTTTTGACGCCAGCCGGGACACGACTTCGGAGACCGAGCCCTTCGAACTGGGCGGACTGGACGCTTACCAGGCGCAGGAACGCCTGCTCGCGCCGCTGCGCCGCGACTCGATGCCGACTGACAGCACCGCGGCCATCACCCGGGCCGGCCAGTCGCTGCAGCGCAGCGGTCAACTGCCGGTGGGCGGACTGGGTCAGCGGGCGCTGGCCGACCTGACCGGCCAGGCACGACAGGCGGCGGGGCGCTGGCAAGCCTGGATGGATCAAAATCCCACCGCCGAGCCACCCCGTGAGCTGCGTCTGTCACGACAGGTCCGAAATCAGGCCTTTGTCATCGAGGACTGGACCCGCGATCTCTACCGGCTGGCCGATGGCCACCGGGTGCGACTGGTGCTGAAATCCGGCGACACCATCAAAAAGGGAAAACCCCACTATCCGCGACTGCTGGAAGACTGGCTGGTGCATCTGGCCACCAACGCCGCTGGCATTGAGAGTGACACCGTCATCGTGGCCCACGACGCTGAACAGCGCCTCACCGCCCTCGCCGCCGATGAAGCCGGCGGGTTGCTGGACGCGGTACTCGCTGGCTGGCTGGCCGGGCTGGAGCAACCGCTGCCGCTGGCGGAGCGCACGGCATTTGGGCACCTCACCCAGGGGCGCGACCAGCCTCTCACCGTGGACAGCCTGTCATCGTCCTACGAGGGCCCTCCCGGGCAGACCGGCGAAGTGGGCTACGACAGCAACGGCGCCCTGCGCCGCTGTTACCCGGACGCTGCGTCGCTACTGGCCCCCCGGAATGACGACGGCGAACCGCTTTTCGCCCACTGGGCCCACCAGCTGTACCAGCCACTGGTGGACCAGCTTGCCCCGGAGGATGAGCCATGAGCCCCACGCCCCTGGACGCGCTCAATACCCCCTTAACCGGCCGCCACCTGATTGAGGCCAGCGCCGGGACCGGCAAGACCTTCAACCTGGCGGCGCTTTATCTGCGACTGGTGCTGGGCCATGACCCCACAAACCCGGAACGGGGTCCCATGCTGCCCCCGGAAATCCTGGTGATGACCTTCACCCGGGCCGCCACCCGGGAGCTGCGGGACCGCATTCGCAGCCGTCTGGCAGGGGCTGCCCGCTGCTTTGCCGGCGTTGAGGATCCGGACCCGGGAGATGCCATCCTGGCCGGACTGCTGGCGGCCTATCCGGACCACGCCGATCGGGCGCGCCATGCCAACCACCTGATGGCGGCCGCCGACTGGATGGACGAGGCGGCGATTTACACCATCGACAGCTTCTGTCAGCGGATGCTGCGCCAACATGCCTTCGACTCCGGTCACGCCTTTGAATTCGAGCTCAGCCCGGATGAGTCGACCCTCACCCGGGAGGCCATCGAGGATTACTGGCGCGAGCACATTTACCCGCTGAATGCCCGGGAACTGGCGGTATTGGACGAGGCACTGCCCGCCAAAGCGTCCCTCACCAAGGCGCGACTCGCCCGCGACCTGCGGGCGTTTCTTGGCCAGTCGCATCGGCTCAGGATCCCGAGCGAATCCTCCACCGGAATGATCAAACGCCACTCAAGGGCGCTGGACAAAGCCATTGACGGGCTGCGTCGCGCCATAGGCGAAAACGGCCAGGAGCTGGAGACCATGGACCAGGCGCTCAACGACGCTTGGGAGCAGAAGATCCGCGATGCCGGGACCTCGCCAAGCAAAAAAAACTGGGAGCCGAGTTTCAAAACCCCGCTTAAGCATTGGCATCAACAAGGCGACATCGGCTTGCCCGACGTCGTCCTGAAGAAATTGGGATCCGGCGCCCTGCAAGACGGCTGCAACAAGAACAAGCAGCTGCCGGAATCACTGCGCCACCACCCGATCGTTGAAGCCGTTGACAAGATACTGAACGTCCGGGCCAAGCCCGCTGAACTGGCGGCCTCCTTCTATGCCCATGCCGCCGGATGGGTGGATCAGCGGGTGGCCCAGGCCCGGGAGCGGCTCGGCGTTTTTGGTTTCAAGGACATGCTCAAGCGCCTGCGGGATGCCCTCCATCACCCCGAAACCGGCGCCCGGCTGGCCGGCGTGATCCGCCAGCAGTTCCCCGTCGCGCTGGTGGACGAATTCCAGGACACCGACCCGATTCAGTACGCCATTCTGCGATCGGTCTACATCGACCCGATCCCCCCCGGTGGGGAAGTCAGCGCGCCGGACATCGGCGCCACCAGTCTCTTCCTGATCGGCGATCCCAAGCAGGCCATCTACGGTTTTCGCGGCGCCGACCTCGACACCTATATTGAGGCGGCCGAGGGGGTCCCCGAGGGTCAACAGCACACCCTGGCCCGCAACTATCGCTCGAGCACGGCGATGGTTGACGCGGTTAACGCACTCTTCGAAGGCTCTCCGCTGAGCCCCAACCAGTTCCTCCAGGACGGCATTGACTATCACCGCGTGGACGCCAACGGCCGCAGGGCGCGCTTCGAGGTCGGTGGCGAAGCCGTCCCGGCGCTCACATTGGGGCACCTTGAGGACACCGACGACGATGACACCCCCATCAGTCTGCCCCTGACGCTTTATCGCCCCCGGATGGCGGAAATCGCGGCGGCCCACATCCATGACCTGCTGGCCCGGGGCCATCACGGTGAGGCCGGGTTCCGCGATGGCGAGGGCTTCACGCCGCTGGCGCCCGCGGATATCGCCGTTCTGGTGCGCACCGGCCAGGAGGCCACCCTGATTCGCGATGCGCTGCGCCACCGGGGCCTCGCGTCGGTGTATCTCTCGGATCGGGACAACGTCCTGCACACCCAGGAGGCCGAGGATGTCCTGCACTGGCTGCACGCCATGGCCGAGCCGGAATCGGAGCGGCGGGTGCGCACCGCCCTCGGCACCGCCAGCCTTGGCTGGGACTGGGCGACCCTGGATTCGTTGTTCAGCAGCGATGCCCGCTGGGCAGCGGCACTGGAGCAATTTCAGGACTATGCCGACCGCTGGCAACAGCGCGGCATTCTGCCGGCACTGCGAGAGCTCATTCATGACCAGGCCATCGCCCCCCGCCTGCTCGGCCAGCTGGGCGGCGAGCGACGGCTTAGCAATCTTTTGCAAATCAGTGAGTTGCTTCAGGAAGCTTCAGCGACACTGGATGGTCCTGCCAGCCTGATTCGCTGGCTGGAGGACGCCCGCGCGGACGACACGGACGGCACCCCGAAGGAGTATCGACTGAGGCTTGAAAGCGACTCGGCGCTGATCAAGGTGATCACCCTGCATAAATCGAAGGGTCTCGAGTACCCGCTGGTGTTCATGCCGTTCGTGTGCAATTTTCGATCGGAGAATGTCCAGACCCCCCGGCTGGGGCCTGACGACGCCGGCGACGCCTGGCCGATCTGCCTCAAGGCCAATAACGAGGAGAAAGAGGCGGCCGAGCATGCCCGCCTGGCGGAAGACATGCGGCTGCTGTACGTGGGCGTCACCCGCGCGGTCCATGCCTGCTGGCTGGGGACGGCGGCGGTACGGGAAAAAAATACCCGTAACACAGCCCGCCGTAACACAGCCCGCCAGGTGCACCTCCACCGCTCGGCCTTCGGTCGCCTGCTGGGCTGCCCGGATGACGCCAGGCCCGAGGATGTCGGCACCCTCTTGAGCGGCCTGGCGGACTCCCATGACGCGATATACTTCGAACCGGTCGCGCTACCCGCTTCCACTGCGGATGAGGCGCCGGTGGCAGTGCCCGCCCCGGCCATGGCCCGGGCACGGGCCTATGAAGCCCGCTCCCCCAACAGCGAGCGCTGGTGGATCGCGAGCTATAGCGCCCTGGTGGAGGACGGACCCAAAGCCTGGACACCGGGGACCGCCGAAGAGGATGTCCTCACCCAGGAAACCCTGGACACCGACCCGGTGCGTTCCGGCAGTAGCGATGCGGCGCCGGCCCCTGCCCCGGCCAACGCCAGTCATCAGGAAATGCAACCGGCAAACGCCATCGCCACCATTCCGCCGGGACCCGCCACCGGCAGCCTGTTGCATCGCCTGCTTGAATCCCTGGCGGCACGGCAATTTCCCGGCGCCCGGGAGCCCGCCTTTGCACAAGCGCTGGACCGCAGCCTGCGCGGCGGGCATTGGCGCGAGTGGCGCGAACCCATAGAGGACTGGCTGGGCCGGGTCAGCGAACTGCCACTGCCCCTGCCAGACGGCGGGCCGATGCGGCTGACCGATCTTAGCGCCCAGGACTTTATCGCCGAGCTGGAGTTCTTGATCGCCATCCGTGAGGTGAATACCCAAGAGATCGACACGGTGATCCGCCAGCACACGCTAAACGGCGTGGGTCGGCCGGCGCTGGATGACAACACCCTCAATGGCATGGTCAAGGGCTACATTGATCTGGTCTTTGTCCACAACGGCCGCTACTGGGTGATGGATTACAAATCCAACCGCCTCGGCGATGCCGCCAGCGATTATGGCCCTGACGCCCTGCGCCAGGCGGTGATCGCCAAGCGCTACGACGCCCAGTACGCCCTCTACCTGCTGGCGCTGCACCGACTGTTGCAGGCCCGCCTGGGCGATGACTACGACTACGACCGTCACATCGGGGGCGCGGCCTGTTGGTTCCTGCGCGGCATCGACCACCCCGGCGCCGGCCTGCACGCCGAGCGCCCCGACCGGGCCCTGGTGGAAGCGCTGGATGCCCTGTTCAACCCGCACATCGAGGCAAACCATGATCGCTGAAGCCATGCTCCGCGCCCCACGACTGCCGGATGAACTGCAGGCCTGGCTGGCCCAGGGCTGGCTGCGGGGCACCGACGGGGCACTGGCGGCTTTACTGGCGGAGGACGGCGGTGAGACCGACCTGACCGTGCTGCTGCTTAGTGCGCTGGTGAGCCGTCAGGTGGGCGATGGTCACACCCGGCTGGATCTGGCGGCATTGCTGGACAACCCGGCGTTATTCTGGCCGGAACCGCCCGACCTATCGGTCTCGGAGCCCGTGGGAGCGCAGCGATCCGGCGCCATGACCCCACCCCAGTGGCTCCAGCAGCGCAGCCTTGAACAACTGTGCGCATCGCTGGAAAAGTCTGCCGTAGTAGAGGTCGTCACCGACACGGCTGACGCCGCCGTCGATTCAGAGTTGGGCGACACTCCGCTGGTGCTGGCCGGCCATCGCCTGTATCTGCGCCGCTACTGGACCAACGAGCAGATCATCCAGCGCAGCCTCCGGCAACGGCTGGACACCCCCGTGGTCACGGTGCCCGGCCTTGGCCCGCTGCTGGACACCCTTTTCCCGCGCGAAGACAAAAAACCGGACTGGCAGCGGGTGGCCTGCGCCCTGGCGAGCCGCTCGCCGTTCACGCTCATCACCGGTGGCCCCGGGACTGGCAAAACCCGAACCGTGCTGCGTCTGCTGGGACTGTTGCAGGCCCAGCGGCTGGACACTGATCCCCAGGCCCCCCTGCGGATCCGCCTGGCCGCCCCCACCGGCAAGGCGGCGGCCCGCTTGAGCGAATCCATCAGCGGCGAGATCGATGCCCTGCCACTGCCCGAACCCGTCCGCGCCGCGATCCCCCGCGAAGTCAGCACTCTGCATCGGCTGCTCGGCCCGCGGCCCGGCAGCCGGCGGTTTCGCCACGACCGCCACAATCCTCTGCACGCCGACCTGGTGGTGGTGGACGAAGCCTCGATGATCGACCAGGAGCTGACCGCCCGTCTGCTGGATGCCCTGCGCCCGGAGACCCGGCTGGTGCTGCTCGGGGACAAGGATCAGCTGGCCTCGGTGGAAGCCGGCGCGGTGCTCGGCGAGCTGTGCGAGGGGGCCGATGCCGGCCATTACACCGCCGACACCGTGGCCTGGGTGAACGAGAACAGCGGCGATGACATCAGCGCCTGGCAGGGCAACGGAACGCCGCTGCAGCAACAGATTGTGAAGCTGCGCGAGAGCCGGCGCTTTCGTGGCGACGGGGGTATTGGCGCCTTTGCCGAAGCGGTGCGGACCGGCGATTTCCGCCAGGCCGATGCCCTGCTCGACGGTGACGATCCGAGCATTGGGCGCCTGGCACTGAGCGCCAGCGACGCCCCGGCCCTGGAGCAGGCGTGCGCCCGGGGCTATCGGCATTACCTGCAAACCCTGCGCGCTACCCGCTCCGCCGGCGACGACTGGGAGGCAACCCGCGTCTGGGCGCGGGGCGTGTTGCAGGCCCTGGCTCAGTATCAGGTGCTGGCGGCCGTCCGCCAGGGCCCGTTGGGCGTCGTCCAACTCAACCCGCGCATCGCCCGTCAGCTCAAGCATGAGGGATTGATCGAGCGCGACCACGGCTGGTTCGAGGGGCGGCCGGTCATGGTGACCCGCAATGACTACGAATTGGGACTGATGAACGGCGATGTCGGTATCTGCCTGAACACCCGCCTGCCCGGCGAGGCCGAGCCAAGACTGCGGGTCGCCTTTGAGTTGCCGGACCCCGGCATCCGGCTGTTCCTGCCCAGCCGGCTGGAGGCGGTGGAGAGCGTCTTCGCCATGACGGTCCACAAGTCCCAGGGCTCGGAGTTCCAGGAGGTGCTGGTGGTGCTGCCGCAGCCGGGGCTAAGCCAGTCGGGCCGGGAACTCCTCTATACCGCCGTGACCCGGGCCCGGGAGCGCTCGGTCATCGCCGCTCCGCCGTTCGGCGAATGAGTTCGGCGACCAGATCCGGATCCGCATGGTGGGGCATGTGGCCCATCCCCTCGACTCGGGTCAGGTTGACGCTGGCGACTTCGTCTTTGAGGCGCTCGGCGTGGAAGGGCAGGCCGACGGTGCGATCCTCAAGACCGTGCACCACTTCAATGGGAAGAGACAGTGTCGGATAGCGCAGCGCCATCTCCTCGAGAAAGCCCTTTAACCGGTCGATCTGTCGGGCGTTGATCTGCAGCTGGCGAGTCCGCAGGGTCAGATCAAACCCCAGGTGGTCCAGATAGCCTTCGGGCACCGAGTCCGGCTGAAACACCCGCTCCAGGGTCCGTTGCACCGCGGCCCGGGGGGCGAGATTGGCCACCACCGGCAGCATCACCTGCTGCCCCACCGGCGATGCCGAGACTCGATACCAGAGGCCAAGCTCTCCCGGCCAGGGGTGTGAGGCCGGGGCCAGGAGGGTCAGGCCCGCGATTTCGTCCTCGGCCTGCAGCGCCCACGCCAACGCCACCGCACCGCCATAGGAATGCGCCACGATGACGGGGTTCTCGACACCCAGTTGCTCCGCCCCGCGACGCAGGAGATCCGCCTGTTCCATGGGACTCACGGGATCACCCAACGGGTCTGAATAGCCGAAGCCGGGGCGGTCAAAGGCGATGACGCGAAACTCCTCGGCCATGCGATCAACCAGATCAAAACTGAAATCCCGGGCGTTGCCATTGGCCCCATGGATCATCACCAGATCCGGCCCCTCACCCCGCACGATGGCATGCAGCCGCCCTTCCGGAAGCTCCACGAATGTGCCCTCTGGGGTTGTATCGGCCTGGGCCATGGGGTCCTCCATCCCGAGTGAGCACGCCGTCATCACAACCGCGCTAAGCAGCGCCGACACCACGGCGGCGGTTTTCGGCCTTGGCGCAATGTCCCGTTGAGTCATGTTCACGGCGTCAGTGTGGCGTGGATTGCGCTTATTGGAACACATCCGGGGCCCCGGGTTTCGGCGGGCGACAACGCAATGTGTGCGAGGAGAAAAAAATTGTTGCACCGCACAAAGCACCCATGTATATTGCACTGCAACAAGGTCATCAAGGGCCTTGGAAACAGGCACTAAAGACCGAAGAGGACAATCCGATGAAAAACGATATGTTTGACAAGTACACCGAACAGGCCGAGAAGCTTTTCATGGCCCCGACCCGCAGCTACGCCAAGCTGGCCGTGGACTACACCGAGAAGCTGATGGCCGCCCAGATGGAAGCCGTTCGTACCTACAGCGAGATCGGCATGCAGCAGGCCCGGGCCGCGATGGAAATCAAGGACACCAAGGGCTTCCAGCAGTACGCTGAGCAGCAGCAGACCGTGGCCAAGGACCTCAGCGAGCGGGTCAAGAGCGACGCCGAGAAGAGCGTGGCCATGAACCAGGACTTCGCCAACGACATCCGCAAGCTCGTTGAGTCCAGCGTCCAGACCGCTTCCGAGACGGCCCAGCAGTCCGTCGCCGAGGCCAAGAAGGCCGCCAAGGTCAGCTAACGCGACCGCGCCTCCGCGGACATGAGTCCGGGAAGCCAGAACCGCCGGTCCCTGCACCGGTGGTTTTTTTTTGATCTGAGACAGGGCCGCTGGCGGGGGGAGTGTTAGTCTGTAATCGAAACATACCCACCCCCGAGGAGAGCATCATGCTGGACAAAACCAACAAGGCCGGTCATCGCAGTGTCGTCGTCAGTGAGTTCACTAACAGTGTCCTGGATCCGGCTTCGCCGATGCTGGGCCCAGTGGAGGATGGCGGCACCATCATTGCCAACACCGCTCCGGGCTGCTGGGGACCCATGATCACCCCCAGTCTGCGGGGTGGTCACGAAGTCACCCGCCCGGTGGAAGTCATCGGCGCCGAGGTGGGTGACGGCCTCGCCATCCGCATCCGCGATATCACCGTGACCTCGATTGCCACGGCCTCGGGCCATGATTCGTCGCCGGAAGGATTCTGCCTGGGCGACCCCTATGTGGCCGCCCGCTGTCCCAAATGCGATGCCCTCTGGCCAGAGACGCACATCGAGGGCATTGGTCAGGACTCGGTGCGATGCAATGTCTGCGGCGAAGCGGTCAAGCCCTTCGAAATCGTTCACGGCTACACCGTGACCTTTGACGACAGCCGCCATGTGGGCGTCACCCTGCCCCGGGAGGCCGCGGAAAAGATTGGCGAGAACGCCAACCACTATGCCGCGCTGCCGGACGGCAGCCACCAGCACTCGATTCTGCACTACGCCCCATCCGACATGCCGGCCACGCTGATTCGCATGCGCCCCTTCCTGGGTCAGCTGGGGAGCTGCCCCTCGCGGCCCATGCCGGACAGCCACAATGCCGGTGACTTCGGGTCCTTCCTGGTGGGCGCTCCCCATGACTACGCCATTACCGCCGATGAGCTGGCCAAGCACAAAACCGATGGGCATCTGGACATCGACGCCGTGCGGGCCGGGGCGATTCTGGTGGCCCCGGTGAAGGTTAAAGGCGGTGGGCTCTATCTGGGGGACATGCACGCCGGTCAGGGTGATGGCGAAATCGCCGGTCACACCATGGATGTTGCCGGCAGCGTGACCCTGCAGGTGGAAGTACTCAAGGACTATCCCATCGACGGCCCGGTGCTGTTTCCGCTGGTCGAAGACCTGCCCCCCATGGCGCGTCCGTTCAGCCCCGATGAGAAGGCCCGTGGCGAGCGCCTGGCCGCCCGCTGGGGCATTGCCGAGCTGGAGCCCACGGCGCCCATTTCAGTCATCGGGACCGCCGCCAACCTCAACGAGGCCATCGACAATGGCCTGGAGCGGGCCGCCACACTGCTGGACATGTCGGTTGCTGAAGTTCGCAACCGGGCCACGGTGAACGGCGCCATCGAGATTGGACGGGCCCCCGGGGTCATTCAGGTGACTTTCCTGGCGCCGCTGGCCAAGCTCGATGCCGTGGGACTGGGTGATTATGCCCGGGAGCAGTACGGCCTCTAGGGGCCCGAGACCTTACGGCCGATAAGGGTGATATGCCCTTATCGGCCGGCTTGCAGGTACGGGATCAGTGTGTCAGCGACATTAATGCCGGACAGCAAGGCGCATTCATAACTGCCCATCCGCGCCGCCGTCTCCACGTAGTCTCCACAGAATGCCACGCGGGCGCCCGGGCACACCGCCTGGGCCGCGGCCAGCGGCTCGCCCCTGGGAAAGGCGTTCCCCCACCGGTGCAGCAACGGACCAAACGGATAGGTTGACTTTTCAAACGTTGGCATGCCGGGGATGGTCCCCAGCGCGGCCAGCATCTCATCGACGATGATCGCCTCCCGATCGGCGCTGGAGGCGGCATTCCCCACGCGGGCCGCACTGGATGAAGCGCCGTGCACCCCGGCATTCTCAAGGGCAAAGGGCGTGGTCGAGTGCAGCACCACCGCGCAGCCATCCGCCCCACAGGGCTGGATCGAGATCTTCGCCAGCACGTCATGCCCCTTGACCAGAGCGTCGTTGAAGGCCAGCGCTTTCCACTCCCTCGCCACGGCTCCGGTTGCATAGAGCAGCACCGTAATCACCGGGGCCGCCGTCTGCTGACCAATGACCCCCAGGGATTCATTGAGCTGATCATCATCGAGAGCAGACGCCGCGCCGACCAGGGGGGGCTCGCCGCCGAAGGTATCCGACCACCGCGGATGGGCGACGCCATTGCCCGCGACAATCAGCCAGTCCGCACGACCCACCTCATCACCCTGCCTGTCGGTGAGAATCCACGGGTCCGTCGGCGTTATGCCACGGGCGAGCCCCCGGACCATGGTTGAGTACGCCGTGGTCACCGGCGGCAGATGATCGCCGTTGCCATCCTGCAGCAGCGACGCGGCGATATTGGCCATCTCGCCATTGGCGCCCCGAATCAACCGGACCCCGTCGCTTGCGCACTGGGGCGTGAAGCTGCCGGTCACACCGTCCACCACACCCCGCGCGCCGGCATAGGGCTGGATGCTGTCGCCCATGGCCGCTAGCAGCGCCCGTCCCTGCTCGGTGGAAATATCCGCGTAAGGCACCCCATGGTTGATGGAAAGCTCCGGGATGGACCGGGTCTTGCGAGTGGCGCCGCGTCCTCCGGGCCCCCGCCCTATTTCATAGACCGTGATCCGGCCCGGCTGCGTCGAGGGCACGGTGGCCAGCCGCCAGGCGGCGGCCGAGCCGGCAATGCCGCTGCCGATGATGGCGGCGCTGGGGGAATCAACCATAGTGCATTCACCTTGAACGTGGGCGCTCCATGCTAACGAGAATTGTCCCACAGCAGCAGGGGCACGATCGCCGCACACTTGCACGTCATCCTCCGACACCAGCGGTCGCTGGAGCCCGCCACGGTGGAGTGACGCTTACACCCCTGATGCAAAAGGAGAGGCAATCATGGAAAAAAAACTCACTGCGGCCACGATGCTCGCCGGCTTGCTGCTTGGTGCGACTTCCCTTGCCAATGCCCAACAACCCGCCAACCCCTGGTACGTCGGTTTCGGCCTCGGGTCCGCCACCATCGACACGGATGTCAGCGGCACCACCGGCACCGCGTCTCTGGACGAAGACGACACCTCCAGGCAAGTTTTCGCCGGTTTCCGCTTTACCGACAATTTCGCCATCGAGGCGCAATACAATTATTTTGGAGAGGCGACGCTGTCCGGCAACGAAGGAGATCAATTTGTTTTTGACGGACAAACGTTTGAGTTCACAGCGGATAACGCCTTAATCAAGGTGTCCGCTGACTCCTACGCTCTCGGACTGGTCGGCATGGCTCAAGTAACGCCGCGGGTACAGTTATTCGGTAAATTGGGGCTGCATCGATGGGATGTTGACGAGAGCCGAACATCTGACGCGGGAAACGCGAACTTCTCGGACAGTGGCACGGATATTTTCTACGCGGGCGGAGCCCAAATCCGACTCCTGGATGAAGTCGCCGTGAGACTGGAAGGCAGTGTCTACGACCTGGACGACTACGAGGTCTCGGCCATCGGTGGCTCGCTGCTGTTTATTTTTTAGACGAATGCGGCGGCGTTGGAACGGGAGTTGACCGCTCTATCCTCGAGCGGCCACCCACATCGCCGCTGCCACTATCCCGATGATCGGGAGCATGGCCAGATTGAGCCACTCCCAGCCGATCCCATGAAGAAGGCCGCCGGCCATTAGCGAAGCCACGGCGACCAGAGAGAAAATCACCAGATCGTTAACACCCTGAACTTTGCCCCGCTCCGCTTCCGTGTGCAGCTGGGTCAGTAATGCGCTGCCGCCGATGAACAGGAAATTCCAGCCGATCCCCAACAGCACCAGGGCAGCCCAAAAAAACTCCAATGACTGGCCGAGACTCCCCGTCAGGACGGAGCCGACCAGCATCAGCGCCCCTGCGCCAATGATGCGCTGGACGCCATAGCGGGCGATGAGCCCACCGGTGAAAAACGACGGTGCAAACATCCCCAGAACATGGGACTGCATGATGAAAACCACGTCAGCCATGGTGAAACCCATCGAGAGCATCGCCAGGGGCGTGGCGGTCATCACCAGCATCATCACCGCATAGCCCACGGCACCCGCCAGCACAGCGAGGGGGAATGCCGGCTGATGGATGATCGCCTTCATCGGCCGTTGTGGAGCGCCGGCCGCAGGCTCGCCCTGATGTGGCACTCGGAGAAAGCAGAGCAGACAGAGCGCTGCCAGCGAGAGCAGCGCGATCAGCAAATAGGGCCCCCCGGATGGCACCAGTGGGAACCAGTCAAGGCGAGCGTTCCAGGGGCCCACGAAGGCCGCCACCACACCACCCGCCATGACGTAGGAGATGGCCCGGCTGCGGAATGCCGGGCTCGCGACATCATTGGCGGCAAACCGATAGTACATCGCAAAGCCCTGGTACAGCCCGAGCAGCATGTTGCCGGCGCAGAAAACCGCAAAATCCTGCAGCGCAATCCCCGCAAAAGCCGTCAAGCTGCCGCCGATGCCACCGACGGAAACGCCGGTCATGAAACCCACCCGCCGGCCCACTCGCTTCATGTAGAGCGACGCCGGGAGCGTGGAGATGACGGTACCGACCATCATCAGGGCAATGGGCAGGGTCGCCAGGGCTTCAGATGGAGCCAGCCGCTCACCCACGATGCCGCTGAGTGTCAGCACGGTGATAGACGCGATCATGAACAGCGTTTGTCCGCTGACCAGAATCGCGACATTGCCCTTTTCGCGGGGCGCTGGCCCCTCCTCCGGGCTTACAGCCGCGGCTTTATCCACCATCAGTTTCGATGGACATGCACAGATATTTCAGCTCGAGGAATTCGTCGATGCCGTAGTGAGAGCCTTCGCGCCCGAGTCCGGAGGACTTTACCCCACCAAAGGGTGCCTCGGCGGTAGAGATCAACCCGGTGTTCAAGCCGACGATTCCGTACTCCAGGGCCTCAGTGACCCGCCAGCTTCTCGAAAGGTTCTCGGTGTACAGATAAGCGGCCAGGCCGAATTCGGTGTCATTGGCCAGGCGTACCGCCTCTGCCTCGCTATCGAACCGGATCACCGGAGCGAGGGGGCCGAATGTCTCCTCGTGGAGCAGTTCCATGCCAGGGCCGACGTCCGCGATCACCGTCGGCTGGAGGTAGTTGCCCCCGAGGGGGTGGCCGGCACCGCCGGTGACCACCCGGGCTCCTTTTTCCAATGCGTCATCGAGATGCCGTTGCACCTTCTCGGCGCCGGCCGAGTTGATCATGGGCCCAATCTCCGTGGACTCATCCATCCCGGGGCCAACCTTGAGCGCGGCGACCCGCTCTGCCAGACGCTCAACAAACCGATCATGAATGCCCGATTGCACGTATATGCGGTTGGCACAGACACAGGTCTGGCCGCCGTTGCGATATTTCGCGATCAGTGCGCCGTCAATGGCCTTTTCGATGTCAGCATCATCGAAAACGATGAAAGGAGCGTTACCGCCGAGCTCCAGTGACAGCTTTGTGATGTTGTCCGCGCACTGGCGCATCAGGATGCGGCCAACCGCCGTGGAACCCGTGAATGTCAGCTTTCGCACGGTGGGGTTGGTGCAAAGCTCAAGGCCGAGCCCCGCGGCATCCTCACCGGTGACGATATTCAGAACCCCGGGGGGGATTCCGGCCCGTTCACCCAGCAAGGCCATGGCCAGCGCGGACAGCGGAGTACTTTCCGCCGGCCGTCCGACAAAAGTGCACCCGGCGGCGAGCGCCGGGGCGACTTTTCGCGCAATCATCGCGTTCGGGAAATTCCAGGGCGTGATCGCCCCCACGACGCCAATGGGCTGCTTGAGCACCAATATCCGCTTATCGCGCTGATGGCCGGGAATGATGTCGCCGTAAAGGCGCCTCGCCTCTTCGGCGAACCAGCGGATAAAGCTGGCCCCATAGGCAATCTCACCCCGCGCTTCGGAGATCGGTTTGCCCATCTCGGCGGTGAGGATTCTGGCCAGATCCTCCTGGTTGGCGAGCAGCAAATCGTGCCAGCGAAGGAGGATGTCCGCCCGCTCACGAGCACTGAGCGCCGCCCAGGCCGGCCCCGCGGTTTCCGCTGCGTCGATCGCCCGTTTCATCTCCGGGCGCCCGAAATCCGGCACCGTTGCGACCGTCTCGCCGGTGGCAGGGTCGGTAATCACGGACTTTGACGGACCACACATCCATTGCCCGCCGATGAATGCTCGACTCTCGAGCAGCGTTTTATCCTGCAGTTCCAGACTCATAAACACTCGTTCTTCTCGTTAATGCCGGTGTTAGTCGCGTCGGTTTCTCTGCTCGCACTGTCGCTAATAAAGTTGGCAGCGGGCCGGCTGCGTTCATCAACATTCAGCTGAAAAATATCCGGCCGGGAATAGTGTCCCACCGAGTCCAGATCGAGATGACTGCGTGCCACCTCGCCGATGTCGAGATCGGCATAAAGGATGCCCTCCTCATTGAAGAGAGGCCCGGCCAGCACCTCGCCGAGGGGCCCGACAATGCAACTGCTGCCGCGCATCAGGACCTGATCATCGTCCATCGCATCAGCGACAGGATAATCGGCAGGGAAGTCGCTCCGCCGCATGACCTGACAGGCCGACAGAACAAAGCAACGCCCTTCGACCGCGATATGACGAACCGTTGCAAGCCAGGTATCGCGATCGTCGGCCGTGGGCGCGCAATAGAGCTTGACGCCTTTGGCGTACATGGCCGTCCGAAACAGCGGCATGTAATTTTCCCAGCAGATCACTGCCCCCAGCCGCCCATGAGGGGTATCGAACACCGGGAGGGTGGATCCATCGCCCTGACCCCAAACCAGACGTTCGCTGGCCGTTGGCATCAGCTTGCGATGTTTACCCAGCAGTTCACCCGCCGGCGAGAAATAAAGCACCGTGCAGTAAAGCGTTCCCACGTCGCGCTCGATGACGCCCATGACGATGTACATGTTGTGGCGGGCAGCCATCCCAGCGAGGGCCTCCGTGGCTGGTCCAGGCACATCGATGGCGCTGTCCCAGTAGCGCTGGAATTGTTCACGCCCCTCGGGTTTGCGCATCCCGACACGACAGCCAAAATCGAGGCCCTTGGGGTAGGCCGAAATGAAGGCCTCAGGAAACACCGCCAGGCCGGCCCCCGCCTCGGCCGCTTCGGCGAGGAGCCGATCTGTCTTGGCGAGCGTCGCCTCAACATCAAACGCAACGGATCCCGCCTGGACAACGGCGGCTTTAAGATTGTCTGTCATTTCTGGCGATTGCCTCCTGTCTGGGCCTGGGCCACGCTGCCTCGGTCAATGACATAAGCGCGGTCCACAAACCCATGGGTATGGGTATAATCCGATTCCGCCAGGAGCACGGAGAGCCCCTCGTCTTTCAGTGCACTGATTACCTCGACCAGTCGCTTGCCCAGGCTGGGGGCCACGCCCTCGAAGGGCTCATCCAGCAGCAGCAGATGCGAGCCCGCCATCAATGCCCGCGCCAGTGCCACGAGCTTCTGCTGACCGCCGCTGACACTGAAAGCTTTTCGCTGCGCGAACTCCTCTACCTCGGGGATCAGCGAGTAGATCCAGCGAAGCCGTGATTCATGGTCTGCTCGCTGGGTGGCCCAGGCAGGCACCATGACGTTCTCCTGAACCATCAGATCGGGGATTAATCCGCGGTCCTCTGGCATGTAGCCAATGCCCAGATGAGCACGCCGGTGGGCCGCCTCCGCCAGCAGGTCCTGCTTCTGATACCGGACGCTGCCGCTCGCGGGTGTCCACAACCCCATGACGGTTCGGAGCAGGCTGGTTTTACCGGCGCCGTTGCGCCCAATAAGACCTACCATTTCTCCGGCGGCCAGATCCATCTGGACCTGGCGGAGAACGGGTGTGCCTTCGATTGAAAGATCGAGATCACGGACCTCAAGCATGGGATGACTCCTCCGGGTTGATCAGGAGCTCTTCTCCAACCACGAACTGACGGACGTCGTCTTTGGCCAGGGCTTCTTCGGTGGGGC
The DNA here is from genome assembly GCF_009676705.1 of Spiribacter sp. 2438. Lineage (GTDB taxonomy): Bacteria > Pseudomonadota > Gammaproteobacteria > Nitrococcales > Nitrococcaceae > Spiribacter. The sequence goes on from NZ_CP046046.1 coordinate 1,166,823, forward strand.
CGTCCGCAATGATCTGACCGGCATAAAACGCAATGACCCGGTCTGCATAGCGCCGTACGATATCCATGTCATGCTCGATGAAAATGACGGCTGCACCGGACTGACGAACGCCATCCATGACCGTGTCCATGAGGTCGAACTTCTCCTCGATGGCCACCCCACTGGTGGGCTCATCCAGCAGGAGGAGCTCCGGACCGCCGACCATTGCCATGGAAATATCCAGCAACTTCCGGACCCCCTGGGCGAGTTCATCCACCCGGGCATCCGCGTACTGATCAATCCGGAACTTCCGCAGGACCTCCATGGCCCGTTCGTGGGTGTCGGGCTTGTGCAGAGGTGCAAGGAATGTCGAGAGAGAAAAACGCCTCGCCTCGAGACTCAGCATGACGTTTTCCAGCACGGTCATTTCAGTGAACAACTGCGCCACCTGAAACGAACGGCAGATACCAACCTTGCTGATCTGCCGAGGCGGCAATCCGCTGAGGTCCTGACCGGAGAAGACAATGCTGCCGCCACTGGGTGGCAGATAGCCTGTGACCATGTTGACGAATGTCGTTTTGCCGGCACCATTGGCGCCGATCACCGCGACCATCTCACCCTTGTCAATATCGACATTGATGTCGGCAGCGGCCACCACGGCGCCAAATGACTTGGTCAGATTACGAACCTGAAGTAAGGGCTTCATGTTGCCTCCTTCTGTGACCGAGCTGCCTTAATACCGCGGATTTTTTCGGGCAGAGACCAAAGCCCGAAGGGAAGGAAGCAGATGATCAACACCAGCACCGAACCAAGAATGATTCGCCAGGCCTGTGGCGCGAATTCAAGGGCGAAAGTCCTGACGATTTCGAACACCGTGGCGCCGATGAACACCGCCCCGACGTGATTGATGCCACCCATCAGTGCGATGAACACGAATTCCCCGGACTGAGCCCAAAAAGCCATGTTGGGGCTGACGTGGCCGTTGTCCATCGCAATCAGCGCGCCGCCGAGCGCACCCAGAACCGATGCAACCACATAGTTGGAATAGGAAACCGTGCGCGGCGAGAGACCGAGGTATTCCACACGGACCTCATTCTGATGAACGGCACTGCCGGCAAACCCCATCGGGGCGCGCATGTACAGGTGAGCAAGACAGGCAACCAGCGTGGCAATCCCACAGGTCAGCAGGTAGACCGTGGCCTCAATCTGATGCGGCGTTAATGCCTCACCGAACAGGGAGAGGTTGCGCACGGTGAATCCGTCGTCGCTGCCCAATGCCTCGTTACTGGTCAATAACCCGTAGAGGATCATGGACAGGGCGAGACTGAGCATCGCAAAAAAGATTTCGCGGTAGCGACTGAGGAGAAAGCCAAGTGCTCCGCCGACCAGCAAAGCAACGACCACCGCCAGTGCCAGCAGAAGGAAAATATCGCTAATTCCGAACCATCGGCTCCCAAGCCCGACCGCATAACCGCCGAGACAATAGTAGAGCCCCTGCCCGAAAGACACGAGTCCGCCCCGCATCAGCAAAACCACGCCGAGCACCACCAGCGCTTTGGCCAGCACAGTCACAATCATCAGGCTGACCCATTCGGGTACAACCAGGCGCGCCGCCATCAGGAGGACCCCAGTGGACATGATCAGCAATAGTGTGCGGTTCTCCCGCATGCAATCGGCAATCAACATCAGATCCTCCTCGCGCTGGCGGCGGCGAACAATCCACGGGGACGGAATACCAGGACAGCGGCCATGACGGCGTAAATGACGAACAGTTCCACTTCTGGAATAAGGTTCACGGCCGCCGCACGAGCAATCCCAATAAGAATTGCACCGATCAAGGCGCCTTCGATGCTGCCCAGTCCCCCGGTCACTACCACGGCAAAAGCCAGGACGATCACCTCAATACCAAGCCCCGGCGTCACGGCAATGGCTGGCGCCGACATCGCCCCCGCGAGGGCACCGAGCCCGGCACCCACCGCAAAAGTGACCAGAAAGAGGCGGTTCACGTTGATACCGAAGGCCATGGACACTTCACGGTCGTGGATAACCGCCTTCAGCAGTTTTCCCCGCCGGGTCCGGTTGATGCTCCACCACAGGGCGAACGCAATCACTGCCGTGAACCCGATCACCAGGAAGTCATAATTCACGAAACGCAGTCCCGCCAGCGATGTGCTGCCGAAAAGACCATAGGGCTGGAACGCGTAGTAGGACTGCGCCCCCCAGATCATGATCAGCAGATCCTCGAAGATGAGCAGCGCACCGAACGTCACCAGCACCATGACCACTTCTTCCCGCCCATGCAGGAATCGGAGCACCCCACGTTCGACCGCAATGCCGGCGATCATTCCGGGAATGATCGCCGCCAGTGCCATGACCGGCAGGCCGAGATAACCCGGCCAACCTGTTGCGTAATACCACCCGGCTGCGGTCGCGGCGGAGTAGGCACCGATGGCATAAAAGCTGCCATGGGCCATGTTGAGCACGCGCATGACGCCAAATATGAGCGTCAGCCCGGCCGCGACCGTAAACAGCCAGGAGGCATAGATCAGGCCATCAACGATGATGGCGACAAGCAAGTCCATGCCTCCGGCCCCCTCTAATTACACTGCGCGCCAGGGAAGCCGGCTTCGATCCACTCGCGGCTGGTAAAGCCATCAGGCGCCACTACGCACTCAGGGCTGTAGCGCCGGATGTCCACCAGGGTCGGAGTGCCATCAACCCGCTGGACACGGGCGTAGGCCAGTTCCGTCGCCGCCTGATGTCCATTGTGTCGGGACAGGCTCACCGTGCCGGTGGGCGCTTCATACTCAATGCCCTTGAGGCTGAGCCGGACCTGATCCACGCTGGGCGGTTCACCTGCCTCCGAAGCGGCAAGGTCGCCGGCGGCTTTCAGGGCCAGCAATGCCTGCGCCCCGTAATAGGCCGGGAAGGTCGGCTCTTCGCCAAATTTCTCGATGTAGCTTTCACGGAACCAGTCGTTCATCGGCGAGTCGGCGGAGAGTGCACCTCCATTGCCGCGGACGCCGATAATGGTGCCGTCCGGAATCTGGTCAGCAATGCTCGCGTAAGCCGTGCCCCCGGTGGTCAGGACACCGATCTGGTCTTCCAGAAGCCCGCGGGGAGCCGACTGCAACAGGAATGCGTCGAGGTCACCCCCCCAGAAGCTGGTGTGGAGAATGTCGGAACCTGCGCGAGCCAGGCGCGTCAGCTCTGAGCCATACTGACCAGAAAACAGCTGCGGCCACAGCTCCACCGAGACTTCGGTGTCGGGATTCAACTGCGTACTCGCCGAGACGAAGTCGCGCCAGGAATCCTGGCCCCAGCCATAATTCTGGTTGATACCGGCCACCGTATTGGCATCCGGATGGAATTCGGCAAGGTAATGGGCCGCGGCGATATTCTCGACGTCCTGAGAATTCATGGTCCGGAAGACGTACTCGCGCGTGTCCTCCTCAAAAATTCGGGTCGACCCGCAGTAATAAAACAGTGTCAGGGTCTCGGACGCTTCGGCCTCGGGCGCGATGCTCACGCAAGAGCCGGACGATGCATAGCCGATAACCGCATCAACGCCGCTACGCGTCACCAGGTTGCGATACTCGTCCAGCGCCTCAGAGGCCTCATCAACGTACTGAATGGTCAGCTCGCGACCCCCGATGCCCTGACCGCTGTAGGGAGCAGGCAGGCTGCCGTCATTAATCGCTTCAGCGATCAGCTCGACGCCGTTTCGGGACGGTGCACCCACCGGGCCGGAAACGGGACCTGACAGGAAAGTGGCGAACCCGACGGCGAATGGTTCATCGCTGGCGCTGGCCGTACCGAGGCTGATTCCGCACGCTGCCAGCAGTGAAGCGCTCGATACCGCAATCGTCTTGAACTTATTCATATTGTGTCTCTCTCTCCTACGCCTTATCGTCGAGTTAATCCGACAACTGGACCAACCCATTAGGTAAAGTGCCTTTCGAAATCCGACGATGCCGCCGAAACTTCTGCCTCTCGTCAGAGCAAAAAGCCGTTTAACTACACCCATCGTTGCGAATCGTGTCAATGAACGACGGACCCAAGGGCCAGAATTTATGTCGAGTATTTTCGACACAACAGCAGGGGAGGCATAGCTGATGGAACTACAGGCACTGATGTCACTCGGGTTTTCCGAGAAAAAAGCCCGGTTCTATCTGGCCGCCCTTGAGCTGGGAGAGGCTCCAATCGCACGAGTAGCAAAACGGGCGGGAGTCACCCGGACCACCGCTTATGATTTGGCCGCAGCCCTCGAGGCAGACGGGTTGCTGACGCCAATCGAGAAAGCCGGTCGAGCTCAGGTTGTAGCGGAGGACCCTCAGCACATGCTGTTCCGTCACGACCAGCAGCGACGCAGCATCGCCTCGTTAATCCCAGAACTCCGCGCCCTGCGAGATCATTCCCTGACCCAGCCGCGGGTTAGATACTACCCCGGCCGGGAGGGCGTGGTGACTATCCTCGAGGATGTACTCCGATGTCAGTCCGGTGAAGTCAAAGGCATTCTGTCCATGCGTGAGCTGCTTGAAGTCCCGGGTGATCAGCACATGGCTGAGCACATCGCGAGGCGGAGATCCCTCGGTATCAAACTGCGGGTGGTAAGGAGTTACAACGAAGAGGTGATGGACATCTGGCCGACCTCGGCCGATAACCTGAGAGAGGTCCGTTTCACTGCCAATAACGACCCATTCCTGATGACCAGCTACATTTATGACGACAAGGTGGCCTATCTATCGTCCCGCCGGGAGAATTTTGCACTGCTGATCACCAGCCCTGAGCTAAGTGCCCTCGCCTCCCAGATGTTCGAGATTCTCTGGGCCACTAGCCAGCGGGATCTCGATGTAACGCCGCCACCAGCTCCTCAATAAATCCATGCAGCTCATCCCGATACCCGGTGCGTCCGGACGGCTGATTGGGGTCTGAGGTCATCACCACCGTGGCGCCCAATTCCGGCAGGACATAGAGCATCTGCCCGCCAAAGCCCCAGCCGTAGTAGCCCTCGATCCCCGCGAAGTCCCGAATGAACCAGCCATAGCCATAGCCGTCGTTGGTCCAGCGGGAGCGCCCTCGTAGCTCCCAGCTGGCCTCAACCCAGCCCGGGGGCAGAAGACGCTCGCCGTCCGGAGTTAATCCGTCGCGCCGATACAGCTCCCCCAGCGCCAGCAACGCCTCGGGACGCATGGACACCTGGTTGCCACCAAAAGCGATGCCCTGGGGATCATCCATCCAGTGATCCACCGAAATGCCCGCTGGGCCGAACCAGCGATTAGCGAGCACATAGCTCGCCTCGCCGGTCCGACGCTGCAGAATGGCGGACAGCAGGTGACTGTTGCCGGTGGAGTAGCGCATGCGCCCCCCCGGGCGGCCCTCCATGGGCCGGCTGAGGGCCGCCTGAACCCAGTCAGGACTGGCCACCCAGGCGCCATAGTTTTCACCGGAGGTCCGCTCAAGGCCAGCCTGCATGGAGAGCAGGTGCTCCACCATCAAGTCCTCAAGCAACGGATCGGCATCTGAGGGCACCACGTCCGGCAGCGCGTCCACCACGCGCTCCTCCACCCCATCGAGCACACCGCGTTCGATGGCCGCTCCCACCACTGCGGCCAGCAGCGTCTTGGAGGCGGATTTGACGTTTGTGGAGCCATTCGCAGAGGCGCCGTTAAACCCCTCGGCCACAAGCACATCGCCGTCAACGGCGATGTGCAGGGTGCGCAGATTTCCGAATCGGTCCGCGGACATGGCGACGGTGGACAGCGTTGCCTCATCGACCCGGCCATTGGCGATGACCGCCTGGCTGACGGTGAGCAGAGCGAACAGCAATACCGCCAGCATTCTGATGATGGGTCCAATTCGCTGTTGGTTCATCGGCGCCTCTAACTGGGTCCCTGCCATGGGCGTTACCTTGGTGGGACCTCAGTTCATGGTGTGCCGGTTGCGCTGGAATGGAACACGGATCAGCTGACGGCCCCCGGCCATCTGCGCACGACTTTCAGTGACTCAGATGAGGCCAGCACGGTCGAGCATGTGCCAAATTTCATCCAGTGACTCCGGATTCGCAAGCGCCGAAATGTTTCCTCTGAAGTCTTCACCACGCAGCATTTTCGTGATGGCGATTTCAACTTTTTTGCCACTGCGAGAGTAGGGGATATCGGGCACCGCCAGAAGTTGGCGAGGCACATGGCGGGGGCTGGCCCCGGTTCTTATCTGCTGCTTTAGCCGCTGTCGTGCGGCCTCGTCCAACTCATAGCCAGACTTTAGCTTTATCAGCAGGACGATCTCTTCATCCCCGTCTACGGGACGGCCTGCCACGAGGCTGTCGGCCACTTCCGGCAGCACTTCGACCTGACGGTAGATCTCTGCGGTTCCGATGCGAACACCACCCGGGTTTAACGTCGTGTCCGATCGGCCATACACAACGGCGCCACCAGAGGCGGTGAAACCAATGAAGTCCCCGTGTGCCCAGACACCGGGGAATCGCTCGAAATAGGCGCTGCGATAACGATGTCCGCCTTTGTCGTTCCAGAAGCCGACCGGCATCGAGGGAACGGGAGAACGGCAGACGAGTTCGCCGCGCCCTTCTGCAACAGGGTGCCCGTCTTCATCAAACGCTGCGATATCTTTGCCCAGCATTGGTGCCTGGATCTCTCCTCGGCGAACCGGCAACAATGGATTGCTACCCAGAAAACACCCACAAATATCGGTCCCGCCGATAATCGATCCCAGCAGCGCATGGGGCGCGCCGTCTTGATAGAACCAGTCAAATTCGCTGGCTAGCAGGGGTGACCCGGTTGAAAAAACCATCCGCAACTGAGACAGATCATGGTCCACGGATGGCTTTAGCCCGCTCTGCCGGCATGCCGCCAGATATCGTGCGCTGGCACCGAAGTGGGTCAACCGCTCGCTCTCTGCAATCCGCCAAAGCCGGTCCAGGCTGGGATAGCCGGGAGAGCCGTCATAGGTCACGAGCACGGCGTCCGCCAGCAATCCAGAAATCTGCCAGTTCCACATCATCCACCCGCAAGTGGTGAAGTAGAGAAACCGGTCACCCGTCTGCAAATCTGCGTGAAAGAAAAGCTCGCTGGCGTGGTTAAGCAATAAGCCGGCCGTGCCATGGACGATGCATTTTGGCACCCCCGTGGTGCCGGAGGAAAAAAGGATGCAAACGGGATGACTGGCTGGAACAGGGGTGAACGCCAATGGAGCGCCCGCTCTGGAGGCCAGCACATCGGTCCATGACTCGCCCTGATCATCACCTGGCATGGCGCATTCGGGCTGTTGGCGAACGATGACCACACGCTCAACCGAGGAGAGCCCAGCGCGCAGGGCTGGAACCTGATCTGCTCGCTCAAACAATCTGCCGCCGTAGCCATATCCGTTGGCGATGATCAGCACCCGAGGCTCGATCTGCCCAAAACGGTCCACGATAGCCTCGACACCGAAGTCAGGTGAAGCAGAGCTCCAAATCGCTCCGATACTGGTCGTGGCCAGCATTGCAACAATCGCCTCGTACCCATGGCCGAGAATGCCCGCCACCCGGTCGCCGGCACCCACCCCTGATTGCCGCAGCCATGCCGCCAGGGCCGCGACATCGCGCAGGAGGTCCTGGTTGGAGTGTCGAACCACTCGACCGTCTTCGAAAAAGGAAATGATCCTCTCGGCCTGCCCCGGTGCCGCTGCCACCGGCGCGAGAAGATTCTCAGCAAAGTTTAGCTGCGCGCCGGGCAGCCATTCGGTTGAGATGAGAGAGTCACCGCGAAGAATCGCGTCAGGCGCTTTCTGGAGCTTCAAGCCCGTGTACTCGATGACCGCGCCCCAGAACGCCTCGGGCTCTTCAATGGAGAATTCATGCAGAGCGTCCCATCCTTCAATTCTGGCAATGCCCTGCTCACCGAGATATCGGATGAAGCGGGAGAGATGGCTGTGCCCAGGTTTGTATTGCTCTGGTCTCCAGAGAAGTTCCGAACTCACAGTCACCCACTCCCGCATTCCGGCTCACCGGTCCTGTTATGGAATAAAAACCAATCCTGCCCCGATAATCACGCCGCTCACCACCAGGACAATCAGGCAGTAGCCCATGATGTCCTTGGCTCTGAGGCCTGCGATGGCCAATGCCGGCAGCGCCCAGAAGGGTTGGATCATATTCGTCCAGGCATCACCCCAGGCAACCGCCATTGCCGTTCGGGCAACATCGGCGTTCAGTGCCAGCGCAGCATCCAGCATGATGTCTGCTTGGACGGCCCATTGCCCACCACCAGACGGCACAAAGATGTTTACGATGCCAGCACTCAAAAACGCGAACAGCGGGAATGTGAAGCTATTGGAAATCGCCACGAATCCCTGTGAGATGGTCGCCGCCAGGCCCGAGTCAATCATCATGCCCATGATGCCTGCATAAAACGGGAACTGAATGATAATCCCGGAGGCGCCCTTGACTGCCTCCTGCAGGCTTCGGAGAAACTGACTGGGTCTGCCGTGGAGCATGATTCCGAGCATCAGGAACGTAAAGTTGACGATGTTGAGATTCAAGGTCCCACTGTTGGCAATGAAGTAGTATCCGATGAACACCAGGCCCATCACACCCACCGCCTGAGCCAGCGTCACGCTGTTTTCCAGGCGATCCGCCGGCGTCTCAACGGGCGGAAGTTCCTCGCCCTCCTCCTCCTCACGCAGCTTCTCGGGGTCGACGACGTGCGCTTTTTCCGGAGGGCCCATCATCATGCGGTTTACGAGCGGGATGATGATGATAATCGCTAAAACAATCAGCAGGTTGAATGTGGCGAAGATCGTGTCGCTGGTGCTGACAATTCCGATCTTATCCTGGGTAAAATGCCCCTCGGTAGCGATCAGGAGCCCAATGGAGCTCGCCAGCCCCCCGTGCCATACCAGAAATCCACTGTAGGCACTGGCGATCAAAAGGCGGTAGTCCACCCTCGGTACCACTTGGGCCAGCTGACGGGCGAACAGAGCCCCGATGACGAGGCCAAAACCCCAGTTGATCCAGGCCGCGACCATCGATACCAGCGTGACGAGCACAATTGCGGCACCTGGTGTGCTGACCGATCTGGCAAGCGCAGACAGAATACGCCGAAAGAAAGGCGTACTGGCGAGTACAAACCCAGTGGTCAGCACCAAAACCATCTGCATGCCAAAGGTCAGCAGGTTCCAGAAGCCCCCGCCCCAGAATTCCACCATAGCGACAGGGCTTTGCCGCTCGACACCCATTCCCAGGGCGAAAACCAACAGAGTCAATACAAGCACGAATATAAAGGGATCCGGCAGGTATCGCTCGACCATGCGAACTGATCGGTTCGTAATTGCCTGAAACATCGCCACTCTCCTCACGTTTTGTTTTTATCGGCGAAGGCAATATAGGGGGGATGAAACCTGTGCACAAGCACGGCGCAATCGATGCGTCGTCGTGGTCAGACAACAGGAGGAGTGACCGTGACAGAAATCCACATCGAGCACTACATCAACGTCCGGTCAGTCACGCATTCCGCCGCGCACACCCAGGTTACCTCTATGGGAATCCCTGCCATCCGCGTTACCTTGTCGCCATGAGACTACGAGTGCTTGCCCATTGGGTGGCCCTGGCCGCCTGGATCGCCCTGCTGGCCGGCTGCACCGGGGCGGGATCCCCCGCTGGCGGTCCCGCGGCCCCGTCGGACCAACCCGCTGACATGGCGCCGAGCGCGCTTCCCGACGGGCAGCGTTATGAGGTCGCTCCGGAGGCGTCCCACCTGCGCATTGTGCTGGGAACCGCCGGGCCCCTGGCCAACCTTGGCCACCCCCATGTCATCGGCGGGCCGGTGATTGCTGGCGAGATCATAATCGCCGATCCGTGGGAGGACTCGGCATTTCGTCTGCAAATTCCGGTGGAATCATTGCAAGTCGATCCACCGGCCTGGCGGGCAGCCGAGGGATTTGATCCCGAGGTCCCGGAAAGCGACATTGCCGCCACCCGCGACAATATGCTGAGCGAGACCCAGTTGAATGCCGCCGAACACCCCATGATCCGAATCGACAGCCTGGCGATTCGCGGCCCCCAATGGCAGCCGGACATTACTCTGCAAATGACCGTGGCCGGGGAGACCTCGGTGCATCGCGTACCGGTTGCGCTGGAATGGGACGCGGATCAGCTGACCGCCACTGGCCAGCTGCGCACGACTTTCACGGCACTGGGCCTTGAACCCTACTCCGCGCTGGGCGGAGGCCTGCGGGTCGCCGATGAATTCTTCATGCGCTTTCGAGTGCGCGCTCTCCCCGAGTGAGTCCGAGCCCCTGTAGCTGGGGTATCATGGTCAGACAACAACAACCATGAGTGAGGAGGAGCGACCGTGACAAACGTTCGCATCGGGCACTACATCAACGGCCGGTCAGTCACGGATTCGACCGCGCAGACCCAGACCGTCACCAATCCCGCCACTGGCCAAATCACCGCCCGCGTTGAGATGGCCGACAAGGCGGGAACGGAACAGGCCATCGCAGCCGCCGATGCCGCGCTGCCTGGCTGGCAGGACACGCCGCCGCTGGCCCGCGCGCGAGTAATGTTCCGTTATAAGGCGCTCATTGAGGAACACTTCGAGGACATCGCCAGCCTGATCACCCGCGAGCATGGCAAAGTCATTGAGGATGCTCGTGGAGAACTGACCCGCGGCCTCGAGGTGGTGGAGTTTGCCTGTGGGGCACCGCAGCTTCTGAAGGGCGAGCATACGCCGCAGGTGGGCCGCGGTGTTGACGGCTACACCATGCTCCAGTCCGTTGGTGTCTGTGCCGGCATCACGCCTTTCAACTTCCCGGCCATGGTGCCCATGTGGATGTTCCCGGTTGCACTCATCTGCGGCAACACTTTTGTCCTGAAACCGTCCGAGAAAGACCCGTCCGTCCCCCTCCTTCTCGCCGAACTGATGAGCCAGGCAGGCGCCCCTGAAGGCGTGTTTAACGTGGTCAACGGAGGCAAGGAGTCGGTTGACACGCTGCTCGCTGACCCGCGGGTGGAGGCGATCAGTTTCGTCGGGTCGACCCCGGTGGCCGAATACATCTATTCCACCGGGTGCGCTCATGGCACGCGCGTACAGGCGCTCGGCGGCGCCAAGAATCACATGGTGGTGATGCCAGATGCCGACATGAATCAGGCCGTCGACAGCCTGATGGGCGCCGGTTACGGATCTGCCGGCGAGCGCTGCATGGCCATTTCGGTGGCAGTGGCGGTTGGCGATGAAACCGCAGACACGCTTGTTGAATCACTCCGCCCCCGGGTCGAAGCGCTGCGGATCGGCGATGGCCTGGCCGAACAGGGCCTGGAGATGGGGCCGCTGGTCACCCGGGAGCATTTGGAAAAGGTCCGCGGGTACGTCGAGCTTGGCGTGTCCGAGGGCGCGGTCGCCGTGGTCGATGGCCGTCAGAGGAGCCTGGATGGCGACGGGTTTTTCCTGGGAGGAACCCTCTTCGATCGCGTGGAACCCTCGATGCGGATCTATCAGGAGGAGATCTTCGGGCCCGTTCTCTGTGTGGTCCGGGCGCCGGATTATGAAACCGCACTGGCTCTGGTCAATCAGCACGAATTTGGCAATGGCACGGCCATCTTCACCCGGGATGGAGATACCGCCAGGCAGTTCACCCAGGATGTGCGGGTCGGGATGGTGGGCGTTAATGTCCCGATTCCGGTGCCGATGGCGTTTCACAGTTTTGGCGGCTGGAAACGCTCGATATTCGGACCGCTGAACGTGCACGGCCCGGACGGTGTGCGTTTTTACACCCGGAAAAAAGCCGTCACGGCACGCTGGCCCAAAAGCGTATCAGCCGGCTCCGAATTCACCATGCCAACCATGAAGTGAAGGCCGCTGCGGCTTTTTCCAGGTCGATCTATTGGCCCTTGCGGGACTCGTCGCGCAAGGTGCTGTACAAATCGTAGGCCAGAAGGGCGACCACCAGAATTGCAACACCCCACAGGTCCCAACGCTGGAGCTCTATAACCAGAACACCAATAAAACCGAGCATCGCCAAAAACGCGATGCCTGCAAGTATCCGATTCATCCGATTACCCTTTCCCGGTTGGTCATGCCGATTCAGCCCAGTGGGTCAGCCAGTTCGCACACCTTAACAGCCGTCCATCGTTGCCATGCTCCCCAACCAGCTGGACGCCCATGGGCAGGTTTTTGCTGCTGGTAAGGAGAGGCACCGTCACTGCCGGGCTTCCGGTCAGCGTCCACAGGCCGTTGAAAACCGAATCTCCCGTGGTGTCCAGTGATTCCGGGGCCGGCCCCGGAGCTGCCGGACAAAGAATACAATCGCAGCGCGCGAGGATCTCTTCCAGTGCCGCATTGAGCAGTTTTGGCACATCCAGCGCGGAGAGGTAATCCCGGGCAAGAATCCCCTCACCACTCGCTAACGCGGTCCGCATGGTGCGGCTCAATACCTCGCCTCCGTCCCGTCCATAGCGGTAGTAACAACGCGCCATTTCTGCGAGGTTGATATCCTCGCGAACGCCGACGGCCTGATTGAAAACCGACGGCAGTTGCACTTCAAAGCATTGGTCTCCGAGCGCCTCGGCCAATTCCGCAAACGCCTCATGGATTTCGGGATCAGCGTCCTCCCAGCCCGGCGGGTGGATCAAAGCAAACACCGGCGGCAAGGGTGCATCGGCACCTGCCGTCTCCAGAAGCCGCGGATGTGGCTGCAGGCGGGTCGCTGGATCCGCCTCATCGACCCCGAACAGGACCTCTGCAATCAGCGCCGCGTCGACAGCTGTGCGCGCGAACACGCCCACGGTGTCCAAAGAAGGAGACTGTGTGAGCACCCCACGCCGTGGCACCGCACCGAAGGTCGGCTTGAAACCGGTTACCCCGCAGAAGGACGCCGGCCGGATCACCGATCCGCCGGTCTGAGTACCGATCGCCAGCGGTACCATCCCGGCGGCTACGGCCGCTGCGGACCCCTGGGACGAACCGCCGGGCGTGCAGGCCGTGTTGTGGGGGTTGCGAGTCTTGCCGGGGTGGAGATAGGCCAGCTCGGCGGTCACGGTTTTGCCCATGATCACGGCACCCGCGGATTTCAGGCGCTCAACGACATAAGCGTCCCTGGATGGCACGCGGCCGGCATCCACCGCCGTGCCGTTCTCGGTGGGAATGCGGGCGGTGTCAATGACATCCTTGATACCCACCGGAAGGCCATGCAGGGGGCCCAGCGGCAGACCCAGCGAACGCTGGCGATCCAGCAGCGCCGCCTGCTCTCGCGCGTGGGCGGGATCGTGCCAGCACCAGGCTTTGACCTCATCTTCACGAGCCGCGATCTGCTCAATGCAGGCTTCGGTGAGCTCAGCCGCCTTAATACTGCCGGCCGCGAGCTCGTCACGCAGGGCGATTGCGCTCAGGCCCAGGAGATTTCTTTGCGGCTTAGCCATAGAAGAGCTCCGGGAGATAGAACACGATCTGCGGGAAGGTGTACATCACGACCATTGACAGAATGACACAGACCAGGAATGGCATACACCCGGCAAATATCTGAGTGAGTTTCACCGAAGGTGGTGCAATGCCTTTCAGGTAATAGGCCGACATCGCCATGGGTGGCGTCAAAAAGCTGGTCTGCAGGTTCAATGCCACCAGAATCCCGAAGAACAGGGGGCTGATGTCGAACAGAGCCAACAGGGGCAAAAAGATGGGGACGAAGATAATAATGATCTCTGACCACTCAAGCGGCCACCCCAGCAGGAAGATGATGAGCTGCGCGAGAATCAGGAATTGCAGCGGCGTCAGATTCAACCCCTGAACGAACTCGGAGATCACATGTTCGCCACCGAGGTAGGAAAAGACTGAGGAAAAAACATAAGACCCGACGAACAGCCAGCACACCATGGCCGTCGTCCGCACTGTCAGGTAGATGCTCTCCCTCAGTCTTTGCCAGGTCATCGCCCGATAGGCAAACCCCAGCAGTAAGCCGCCGATGGCGCCAATCGAGGCGGCTTCCGTCGGCGTTGCGAGACCAAAGAAAATCGAGCCGAGCACCGAGAAGATCAGCAGCGCCAGCGGCAGGAATGACGTAAGCAGCATCAGGAGCACTTTGCTCATGGGCACGTCCGGGATCTCTTCCGGACTCGGCCTGGGGGCGACGTTCGGCTGAAGCGCCGCCCGTGCCACCACGTAAACCAGATAGAGACCGGCCAGCACCAGGCCCGGCAGCAGCGCGGCAGCATATAGCCGGACGATGGAAACATTGGAAGCGGCTGCATAGACAATCAGCAGAATGGACGGCGGAATCATGATGCCCAGTGTCCCGCCCGCACAGATGATGCCGCTGGCGAAAGAATGGCTGTAGCGCGCCTTCAGCATCGCCGGCAGTGCCAGAAGCCCCATCAGCGTGACCACCGCACCGACGATGCCGGTGGCCGTGGCGAACAACGCGCACGTCACCAGCGCCGCGACCCCCATTGAACCCGGCATGTTCTTGGCCGCAATGTTCAGCGTATTGAACAGCCGACTGACAATATTGGTCCGCTCAACCACATACCCCATAAAGAGGAAAAGCGGAATGGCGGTCAGTACCTCGTTGGCCATTACCGAGTACGTCTGATTAACGAACAGGTCGAAGACTCGATTATTAAAAAACCCGCCAATATAGGCGGTGCCTTGTTCCCAGAGCGTGGCGTCCTCCGGCAGGCGGTCATAGGTGCGCCACATGCGACCCGCATTAAAGAAGGCGTAGTAACCAACGCCAATGCCCATCGCCATCAGCGTAAAAGCAATCGGAAACCCAAGAAAAACAAAAAGAATAAATACGCCCAGCATCATCAGGGCGACTTGGGGATCAGTCATTGAACCGCGTCCTTCTTAGCCTCGGCGGCTTCCTTCATAAGCCGCTCTTCGGTTTCCAAAACGTCCTCATCAGAGGGAATCCACTCGTTGGTGCGCATGGCAATGATGCAGCGCATGACCTGAGCAATGCCCTGAATGAACAGCAGCACACCGGCGACAACGATGACCGTTTTGAATTGGTAAATCGGGATTCCGGCCGGGCTGTTGACCGATACCTCGCCAAACGCCCACGACCTTGAGGCGTATTTCCAGCCAGCAATGATCAGGGCCGTAATCCCGGGAAAGAAGAAAATGATGTAGAGAAAAAGGTCGAGGGCACCCTGGTGCTTCGGCTGAAGAAGGCGATACAGAAAATCGCCGCGCACGTGCCCGCCCCGAGAAAGTGTATAGGCCCCTCCCATCATGAAGATCGTGCCGTACATGATGAATGACACATCCAGGGCCCAGGGCGTCGGGCTATTCAAGCCATAGCGGACGAAAACCTCATAGCCGGTACCTGCTGCCATGAAAATAATTAGCCAGGCGAACGCTTTGCCGAACCAGGCGGACAGACTGTCCGCAAAGCGAATGTAACTGAGCATGGAGACCCCTCAATCAACAAGCTCCCGATAACGCCGTTACCGGGAGCTTTAACGCCTGAAGAAAACGGCTTTAGACCAGGCGACCCGGGAAGTTGTGCTCGTAAGCACGCTCCATGGTCGCTTCACCCGTGTTCATGAGGGTGTAGTAAGCCGTCCGCTCGAACCACGCACGCTGACTGGCGAGCACCTTCTCCATGAAGGGATCTTCTTCAGCCAACTCGGCCTCGAGCTCGGTCCAGGCTTCGAGCTGTGCGTCCAGAATCTCGCCAGAGGTCCGATGCAGGGTCACACCATCTTCCTCGACCAGGCCGACGAGATCACGGGAGTACCGATCGTGGGAGGCGCAGATGTTGTGCAGCGTGGCAGCTTCAACAGCATGCATCACGATGGCCCGCAGGTCGTCATCCAGGTCCTCGAGGAAGTCGCGGTTGAAGATGTACTCCATGGTTTCCGCAGCCTGATGGTAGGAACCCATGTACCAGTCCTTGGAGACGTCCTGGGCGCCGAAATCGCGATCGGAGGACGGGTTATTGAACTCGAAGGCGTCGATCACACCGCGCTCCATGGCGGGCACAATTTCACCACCCGGCAACTGAGAAACCGACATGCCCATCTTCTGCAGCAGATCAGCGGCAAGCCCCACCGTCCGGTAACGCAGGCCCCTCAGGTCTTCAACACTATTGACTTCGACATTGAACCAGCCAAACGGCTGGGAGGGATGTGGGAAGCCGAGCATGCCGACCACATTCATTCCCAACACATCCTGGGTGAGCTCGCGATAGAGCTCATCGCCACCACCCTGATAGAACCAGGCGAGGAAGTTGATGGCATCACCGCCGTAGCAAGGCCCGGTGCCGAAAAGCGATGCGGCCTTATGCTTGCCGTACCAGTACGGTGGCACCGAATGGGCGGCATCAAGAATGCCGTCGTTACAGCCGTCCATTACCTGGAACGCGCCGACCACAGCGCCCGCCGGCAGCAGGTCGACCCGAAGACGGCCGCCGGACATCACTTCCACGCGATCCGCGTAGTTCTGGGCGAACTGCTGCCAGACGTTTCCAGACGGCCAGGAGGTCTGCATGCGCATCACCAGCGGCGCCTGAGCGTTCACATAGGGCGCGCCAAGAATCGTTGTACCGGCCGCTACACCTCCCGCGGCGGCCAGACTACCCTTCAGAAACTTCCGGCGTGAGCTGTCGGTTTCTACAGCTTCCTTGTTGACAGAGCTCTTCGTGGAATCAGTCATGGTCTCTCCTCCCGTTTGTAGGAGCGCTCGCTTATTGGTGCGAGGCGCCAGACCAGATTGGTCTGTCCACGCAATAAATCATACTTGTGAGCATCGAGCAAATGCCTTTTTCCTGATAAGCAAATCGATGGCTCAGCGCAAGGAGAGCTCTATGATGACCACCAGAACGAGTCCGGCCGCAGCGGGCCAGATACGCCGCAGAAACACACCAAACAGCACCGCCGGTATGAGAACGGTTAAGGCGGCCAGAGTATGCGGCAGCGCCGCCACCCCCGTCGCCGCCATGGCCCAGATTCTGGTGAGGCCAAGCACGCCGAGCAGCAGCCCCACCAGGACACTGCGATTCTGAAACAGCGGCTCCGTCATTAATGCTCCTGAGACAGCCGGTTTTGCTCTACTCTTAAGGACGTCACAGAGGACATCAACCCGTTATGTGTGAACTGCTCGCAATGAGTGCCAACACGCCGACCGACCTGTGCTTCAGCTTTACCGGGCTGGCTCGCCGGGGCGGCGCCGTGGGGCCTCATCGAGACGGCTGGGGAGTCGCTTTCTATGAGGGACGCGGCGTGCGGGTTTTTCACGATCCGAGCGCCAGCGCCGATTCTCCCATCGCCGAGGTGGTGCGCACCCATCCCATCAAGAGCCTGGCGGCCATATGTCACATCCGTCAGGCCAATGTCGGGCGTGTGGGACTGGAGAATACTCATCCGTTCATTCGAGAATTGTGGGGGCGTTACTGGAGCTTTGCCCACAACGGCCAGTTACCGGATTTCCGGGCCCGCCCCGGCGTCTACCAACCGGTGGGAGACACCGACAGCGAGAACATTTTCTGCGATCTGTTGAACCGGATTCGGGCGGATCACGGTCCGGATGACCCCGACGAGGCGCTGCTCGAGACCATTGTTCAGGCCTCGGCGGAATACGCGCGGGAGCGGGTGTTCAACCTGCTGCTGAGCAATGGGCACTGGGTCTTCACCTTCTGTACCACCCGACTCGTGGCCATCACCCGGCGCGCGCCCTTCGGCCCGGCCCAGCTGAAGGACGCGGATGTCACCGTGGACTTCGAAGCGGTGACCACACCCAGCGACGTGGTGAGCGTCATTGCCACCGAGCCGCTGACCCGCGATGAGCAGTGGGACACCTATCAGCCCGGTGAATGGCGTCTGTGGCGCGACGGGCTGGTGGTGGCTTCCGGGGTGGAGTCCATTCCGACCTGGGTCCACCCCGACTGAGTCACTGCCCCTTGGGCCGCAACGCCCCGCGGCCACCATCCACCGGAAACACCTGACCGGTAATCCAGCCGGCGTCGTCGCTCAGCAGAAATGCCGCCATCGCCGCGGAATCCTCCGGTGAGCCCACCCGCTTCAGGGGATGAGCCGCCGCCAGCGCCTCGGCCATGGGCTCGCTGGAGAGCAGCGGCCCGGCAATCCCGGTCTGGCTGATACTGGGGGCGATGCAGTTGACCCGCACCTCGGGTGCGAGATCCGTGGCGAGGGATCGGGCCAGTGCTTCCACGCCACCCTTGGCGGCGGCGATCACCGCATGATTGCCAAAGCCCTGCTCCGCCGCCACGGTAGAAAACATGACGACACTGCCCTTCGCCTTGCGCAGCGCCGGTGCCGCGGCTTGTACCGCGAGGGCGGCCCCCACGGTATTCAGCCGGTAGCAGTCGACCAGGTCGGATTCTGTGAGGCTTTTCA
The DNA here is from genome assembly GCF_009676705.1 of Spiribacter sp. 2438. Taxonomy (GTDB): domain Bacteria; phylum Pseudomonadota; class Gammaproteobacteria; order Nitrococcales; family Nitrococcaceae; genus Spiribacter. The sequence goes on from NZ_CP046046.1 coordinate 1,185,148, forward strand.
GCGGTTTGAGCACGATGCTGCCGACACAGTAAGCCAGGCCGGCGAGGCCCTCGTCGGTCGAGGCCTCCTCCACGGCGGTTTTGATGGCGTTGGTGTCCATGACATCGCAGGTGACCACGGCAGCACCGGTTTCCTCGGCCAGCGACTGGACGCTGTCCGGATCCCGTGCCGACAGCACCAGCGGGTATCCCGCAGCCGATAAACGCCTTGCCAGTGCTTCGCCAATGCCCCCGTGGGCGCCCATGATGAGAACCGGTGCCGTCATTGTCTGGACCCTCTCGCCGTTGTCTTTGTGCAGGAAAACTCTTCATCATGGACACGCAGAAAGCGGGATTGGTGCCATGACGGAGACATCTGAGACAGGGCTGCTGATCATCGATTTCGAGGCCACTTGCGATGACCGGGGGGCTCTGCCCGCTGCCGACATGGAAATCATTGAAATCGGCGCCGTCCTGCTGGATGCCCGCCGTCAGGTGGTGGGCCAGTTCCAGCGCTTCGTCAAACCCGTCAAAAATCCGGTGTTGACCGATTTCTGTACCAAGCTGACCGGCATCCATCAGCGCGATGTGGAGACCGCCCGGACGTTTCCGGAAGCCGCCCACGGTCTTGAGGCATGGCTTCGCCTGACCACGCCCATTGCCCCCGCTGCCTGGGCCAGCTGGGGCGCCTATGACCGCAAGCAACTGCGGCGGGATTGCGAGAGGCACCAGATTCCCCATCCACTGGATTTACCCCATTGCAACGTCAAACAGGCCTTTGAGCACATCCACGGCGGCCATGGCTGGTCGCTCCAGGACGCGCTCGCCCATCGGCGAATGCGCTTTGAAGGGAGTCTTCATCGGGGACTGGATGATGCCCTCAACATCGCGCGCATTCTTCAGAAAGATTCCCGGGTGTTCGAAGCGCTGGGTGCCTGAACGATGATCCCGTTGACCGCCAAGCTGGGATATACCCTCTGGATCGCCCTGTGGGTGCCGTTGATCCAGACCACTTACGGGCCTCAGAACTTCTTCTGGCTTTGCAATATCGCTCAGCTGATCCTGCTGTATGCCATCTGGCGCGAGAACCGGTTACTGCTCGCCAGCCAGAGCGGGATGTTTTTTCTGGTGGGAAGCGGATGGACGCTGGATCTGGTGGTGGCGATGGCCCTGGGCGGCTACAGCGTCACCGGTTTCACCACCTACATGTTCAACCCGGACATTTCACTGGTGGTCCGGCTGTCTTCGCTTTACCACACGGCGCTGCCGCCGTTCCTGCTATGGCTGGCCTGGCGGGTTGGGCATGACCGTCGCGGGCCCTGGCTGCAGTGCCTGATCGGCGCTGCGGGGGTCATTGGCGGGTGGCTCTTTACCGACCCGGAGCGCAATATCAACTGGGTGTATGAGTTCTTCGGCCTGGCCGCTCTGGTGGATTCCACCGCGCTGTGGGTGGCCTGCCTGCTGGTGATTTATCCACTGACGTTGTTCTTCCCCGGCGACTGGCTGTTTCGACGGTTTCTGCGCTGGCTTGGCTAGGCCGTCGACCCGGCTGGAGACACGGTTAGACCAGGATGACCAGCCACACCAGAACCGCCACCGCGATACTCACGAATACCGCTGCCGAGCCCACATCCTTGGCTTTCGCGGACATCGGATGCTTCTCCGGTCCGAATCGATCGATGGCGGACTCCACCCCGGTGTTCAGCAGCTCGGTAATCAGTACCAGCCCGATGCTGCCGATCAGAAGCGCCCGCTCGACACCGTCGCTGCCCAGCCAGATCGCCAGCGGAATGAGCACCACCGCCAGATAGACCTCGAGGCGGAAGGCGGCCTCGTCTTTGAATGCCTGCCGCAGGCCGGTCAGGGAGCAGCGGGTCGCTTGTATCAGCCGATGCATTTGATTGAACGCACTCCGGTCAACCCGCGGTCATGTTCGCAGAAAAAACACCAGCGTCGTCGCTGCGCCCACTATAACGATGAACGCTCTCAACGCCGCGGGATGAACCCGACGCCCGATGGTAACGCCCAGCACCCCGCCCGCGCTGGCAGCAACAGCCATGGGCAGCACTTGCAACCAGGAGACTAATCCACCCATCGCATAAACCACTACAGCAACCAGCGTTAACACCGCAGAAAGCAGATTTTTCAGAGCATTGGCCGCGTTTAAATCATGGACACCCATCAGCCGGACTGCCGCGAGTATCACGATCCCCATGCCGCCATTGAAATAGCCGCCGTAGAGGCTGACCCCAACGATGCCCGCACGGCCCCAGAAATGCCCACCCCGCCGGGCTTTCGCCATCAGCAGCCCGTGGAGGCGTGGCCCAAAGGCGAACAGCAGGGTGGCAAACAGCAAAAGCCACGGCACGATCAACGAAAAAGCCTCGTTGGAGCTCACCAGCAGCAGCGTGGCACCCAGCGTCCCGCCAATAGCTCCGAGGATCACCACTAGGAGCACGGACAGCCCGGCGGGGGAGCGGATGAACTCACGGCCACTCCAGGCACTGGCCAGATACCCGGGCAGCAGCGCCGTGGTCCCCGTGGCATTGGCCATCACCGGTGGCACACCGGTCAAAACCAGAGCCGGAAGCGTAAAGAAACTACCGCCCCCGGCCAATGCGTTAAGCAGGCCGCCGGCAAAGGCGGCCACCGTTATCACAACGAGATTCACTGATTGGTCGAGCATGACGGCAGAGTCTACGCCAGCCGTGGGCTAACCGGCCCCTCCACCACCAATCGCTTCCAGCCCAGAAAACCCTCCAGGTCCACTTGATAAGGGCCCCGATCCAGGCTCGCCGCGCGATAGACCGTAACGCCCTCATCGGCTTGCACCTCAAAACCCGCCGAATCGTCCGGCACCCGGGGTTCGGCCATGGGGATCAGGGCGGTGCCACCACAACAGCCGTGCTGAGGGGCCGCCCGCAGCGTCACTGCCCCGCCCCGCTGCTGCACCCAATCTCGGGCGGCTGGCGTCAAGCGCACCGATACCATGAGTCAGGCGCTGGCCGCTGGCATGGACTCTGACGGCGCATCGGCGGGGAACCAGTTCCGGGTGCGGTTGGCAATGCGCACCAGCGCCAGCATCAGCGGAACCTCTACCAGCACGCCCACCACCGTGGCCAGCGCCGCTCCGGACTGCAGACCGAACAGGGCGATGGCCGCGGCCACGGCCAGCTCAAAGAAGTTACTGGCACCAATCAGTGCGCCGGGGGCGGCCACCGAGTGCCGGACTCGCCAGGCTTTGGCCCAGCGATAGGCGATAAAGAACACCAGGAAGGTCTGGATAATCAGCGGAATGGCGATCAGCAGGATATGCAGCGGGTTGTTGAGAATCACCTCGCCCTGGAAGGCAAACAACAGAATCAGCGTCAAAATCAGGCCAATGGGCGTCACCGGCGCCAGGCGTTTCATGAACACCCCGTCGAACCATTCCAGACCCCGACGACGGATCATGAGCACCCGGGTGAGATAGCCCGCCGTGAGCGGGATGACAATGTAGAGAAACACCGACAGCGCCACCGTGTCCCAGGGCACCTGAATGTCGGAAATGCCCAGCAGGAAAACCACAATCGGGGCGAAGGCAAACAGCATGATCAGATCATTCACCGACACCTGCACCAGCGTGTAAGCCGCATCCCCCCGGGTAAGGTAGCTCCAGACGAAGACCATGGCCGTACACGGAGCTGCCCCGAGGAGAATCGCCCCAGCCAGGTACTCCCGAGCAAGGGCCTCGGGAATGAAGGGCTGGAACACCACCATGAGGAAAAACCAGGCAATGGCGAACATGGTGAAGGGCTTGATCAGCCAGTTTACCGTCGTGGTAATTATCAGGCCCCGGGGCTGCCGGCGCACGCCGAGGATCGACGTGAAATCCACCTGCACCATCATGGGGTAGATCATTGCCCAGATGAGAATCGCCACCGGGATGGAGACCTGGGCGTACTCGAACCGTGCCAGGGTATCCGGCACCACCGGCAGAAACTGCCCGATGAGCACGCCGGCGATCATGCCAAGGGCCACCCACACGGTGAGATAGCGCTCGAAAATTCCCATGCCCTCTTTAATGGAAGGGGCATCCTGAGTGACCGCGGATTCGCTCATGAGACAACCTGCCTTAATTAGGAGAGGGACGGTTCGGCATGCGGGTGAGTCGCTGCCGCGCTCCGGCACCGGGTGCTCCACTGCCGGAGGCTTCAGCCGCGGCAACGATCACCCGGTGCGCCCAGTCCGGCAGACCTTCCGCCAATCGGTAATGCACCCACTGACCCCGCCGCTCGTCGGTCACGACACCGGCATCCCGGAGCTGAGCCAGGTGGCGGGAGATTTTGGGTTGCGACAGCTGCAGGGCATGGGTCAGCTCACAAACACAGAGCCTGCCCTCGGCATGGAGCAGCATCACGCTCTGCAGGCGCGTGGGGTCCGCGAGGAGCCGAAACAGTGTTTCCGGGCTGAACGTCATGACGGGAGTATACGGTTTCCCGTATATATGGGCAAAAAGATATTCAGCCTTACCGGTCGATCGTCGACCCGGTCTGCCCCATACTGAATTCGATGTTCACTCGCCGGTCAAAGAATTAATTGATTCTGAACCCGACTCTGGATAACCCGTGCATCGACTGCTGACCGTTTTCATCATTGCCGTCATGGTCTCCGCCTGCAGCCGGGTGGAGCTCGCCTACGAAAACGCCGACTGGCTGGCCGCCTGGCGGATTGGTAGCTATCTGGAGCTGGATCGGGATCAGCGAGGGCGTTTGCGGGAGGGACTGACGGCCTACCAGGCGTTTCACCGGGAGAACCGTCTGCCCGCGGTCAATGCCCAGCTGCAGGCCTGGGATTCGCTATTGCAGACCTCAAACCTCACGCCGGCAGCGGTTGAGCAACGCTTCGCCGAGGCAGAAGCAACCCTGCGGACCACGGTGGACGATCTGATCCCACTGGCCGCTGAACTGCTTCGGGATCTGGATGACTCCCAGATCAGCGCCCTCGGGGACGCAATGGCCGAGGGGCGCGATGCGTACGTGGAGCGGGCGCTTGAGGACCAGGACACGCGGGCCGTCGAACGGGCCCGGGATTGGGTGGATGACCTGAACACCCATCAGGAACAGATTCTGGCCACCTGCGTCAGCGACCTGCCGACGGTCACCGAAGCCTGGAGTACCTGGCGTCAGGGCATCGAAGAAGAGCTCATTGGCCTGCTGCGCCGGTCCGCCCCACAGGCCGAGGTGGAGGCGTTCCTGCGGGACTGGTGGCTGGAGGATGAAACCCGCCCGCCGGTGCTTCAGGCCTATCGACAGACCGCTCGAGCCACCTGGGAGGCTTGCACGTATACCCTGCTGGTCTCGCTAACGGATGGCCAGCGGGAAGAAGCGCGCCAGCGGCTCGCCCGCTACCGAAATGGGCTGGACGCATCGGCGGCGGTGGCGCAGAAGGATTAACATGGCACAGTCATTGGCGGACGACAGAAGGCCCATCGGCTCATGAAACCCACGTTGTATTTCGATGGCAGCTGCGGGCTGTGCCGGCGGGAAATCGAACACCTGAGGCCGCGGTTAAAGCCCCGTGCTCAACTGGTGGACATCAGCGCCAGCGACTTCGAACCGCCGGCGGGGTATACGCTGGCCGCCATGATGGAGCGTATCCACTTCCATGATGGCGACGGCATGCGGATCGGTCTGTCCGCCTCCTTGGGCTACTGGCGTCTGGCCGGGGGTGGATTTCGCTGGCTGGCGTTGCTGCTCAGTCTGCCGGGACTTTTTCAGATCGCCGACTGGGCTTACAACCGCTGGGCCGCCTGGCGAATCCGAAACCGGCACTGCGATCCGGTCCGGTAACCACCGCACGCCGGGCCAGCCGTCAGTTTTCGCACACCGCGCCGATCGCCTCGGCTCGGTCCACACCCTGCCCCGACGGCAGCGGTGCCGCCGGCGCATCAATGAAAGCGGCCACGTCCGCCAGCACCCGATCGGCAATGCTGGATCGGGTCAGCATGTGGTAGCCCTCCGGGTAATGGGCCACCCGCCAGGGGCCGTCGGTGGGCAGGCGCTGGTACATGGCACACATGGCTTCCGGGGGAATGACCTCGTCCTGGCCGCCGTATTGAATGAGCATGGTGGCCCGATCGAGTTGCGGGATGGCCTCCAGTGCCTCGTCCATGAGCTCGGCCACACCGGCCATCACCTCCACCCGGGTCCGGCGGATCCACAGCGGGTCTTCCGCCAGGTCATCCAGCACCGCGTCCAGATCGGTGGGCTCAATGCCTACGGCCCGAGCGCTCACCGCGAGGTCCGGTACCAGCCGCTCGCCCACCCAGAGCGCCCAGCGCTGATGCCAGGGCATCACCTCCTCGCCCCAGACCGCCGGGCCGCTCAGCACCACTCCATCTACCGGCAGATCCGGCTCCTGATCCAGCCCCAAGGCAATCACGGCGCCGCCCATGCTAATGCCCATGAGATAGATCGGCGTTTGGGGGTAGCGTTCGCGCAGCTGTCCCGCCACCCAGCTCGCGTCGGCCACCAGGGTGTCGGTTCCCGGCCAGCTGCCCCGGGCCTGACTGGCGCCGAACCCTCGCTGATCCCAGGCATAGACCGCCATACCCTCCGGCACCAGCGCGGCGGCGGTGGGGGCGAAGGAACCAGCGTGATCATTCAACCCATGGACGCCGAGGACAACGGCTCGGGGCGGCTCTCCGGTTTCCGGCGACGGCCCCCATCGGCGCAGCGGCAGCGGGGTGCCGTCTGCCATCACCACCTGATGTGGCGCCCGATCGGACACCGTGGTGCGGGCCTCCGGCGCGGTGCGATGAGCGGCCAGCGCCGGCTCATCCAGTGCCAGACCGGCCTCAACCCGGGGCTCCCCGACGTACGGGATCGACTCGTCATTCCCCTCCTCGGCACCCACCACGGCACATCCAGCTGCCATGGTGGTCACAAACAGACCAACCAACCATCGACGAAGCTTGAGCAATGCCTGATCCATGCTTGTTAGTCTCATCCGCCTGGTATCCGCTGTCGAGGATAGTATGAACCCATGCACCGCCCATCAGTGAGGGACCGGGTGACAGGCATTCGACGAAACCGCCGTCTTCTCGCACTGCTGGCATTGATTATCGCCGGCACCCTGCTTGCCGTTTTTCGTCCCTTTGATCTGGATGACGTGATAACCATCGGCGAGCGGCTGGCGGGCAACCCGCTGACTGCCGGAGTGTTGATTGGCGTTCAGGCCGTGATGCTCGCTCTGGCGCTGCCGGGCACCCTGGTGATCTGGCTGGTGGCGCCTTTCTACGAGCCGCCGCTGGCAACGGTTATCCTGACCATCGGCAGTACCCTCGGCGCTATCGGCGGCTATGCACTGGCCCGGCGGCTGGGTGGTGACGCTCCCGCCGCCCAAAGCCGCGGCGCCGTTATGCGGTTCCTGCAGCGCTACGGCAATCGATTTTCAACGCAATTTGCTCTTCGGGTTCTGCCCGGCTTCCCCCACTCGGTACTGAACTACGGGGCGGGCACACTGCGTTTCAACCTGCCCGCATACATCCTGGCGACAGTCTCCGGCCTGGCGATCAAGTGGTGGGTTTACAGCGCTGCCATCTACGAGCTCGCCGCCGCCGGCGTCACCGGCGAGCCCCCGGATCGGGGTGCGTTGATTCCCCTGTTGGGCCTTGCGCTGCTCATGGTGATCGGCGGCGCCGCCCGGGCCTGGGTCGAAAAGCGCAACGCCCGCTGAATTACATGGGCGGCGCGGTCAGGGTGGTAATGGTGGCGGTGACCAGCAGCACCCCGATAATCAGCAGGCCCTCCCAGCCCAGAGAGCGGCGCATTCGCCCCCCCGCCATGGCATCCCCCCGCTCCAGCGCCGGCGTCAGGCTCAGGCGGTTTCGGGCGGCCAGCAGGAGTGCACCGGCGAACAATGCCAGTTTGACCGCGAACAGCTGCCCGTAGGCGATGTCCATGACGGCCGGCAGCCCGCCGGTGAGCTGGTGCAGGGTCATGGCTCCGGCCACCGCCAGCACCGGAACCGCGACCAGCGCACGCCGGCCAAAGTCCCGCGCCAGGCGGGCCGCATGGCCCGTATCATAGCCGCTGGCCCGGTAAAGCGGAATGAAAATGCCCACCCAGAACGCCAGCAACAGCCAGTGAAGGGATACTAGGCCGACGAGAAGCCAGCCATCGGCACCCCGAGGGTGGCCCGTGAGCGCGAAACTGGCCGCGATGGCAACGGCACTCAAGGCGGCCAGGATCGCTCCGATGGCCCCCGAGAACCCGATCCCGAGAGCGAGTACCAGACCAATGACCAGCACCAGCATTGACTCTCCGGTGGTGCCGGACAGTGCCAGGGTGAGCAGGCTCGGATCCAGCGCAGCACCCCAGTCGTCTCCGCCCAGAAACACCGCCTGCAGAGCGACTCCGGCCAGCGCGAAAACCACGGTTACACCCGCCGCAGACGGCACCAGCACTTTCAGCAGACGGGATTCAGATCCCGGCAGACGCGGCAGCAACCAGGCCACCAGCAGCGACCCGGCGGTCACCAGCGCGGCGAGATACAGCCCAGCTCGGGCGATAATCATCAGCGCTTCCGTCGCAGACAGCCCCACCAGAGCTTCCATTGATCCTCTCCGTCATCGAAACCTTAAAGTCGCAACTCGCCACTCTAAAGACACCGCTCCCCGGGCGCCAAATCACCTTCGCAGGGAGGCGGGTCTTCTCTATACTGCGGCCATGTCTTCAACCAATGAACAGTTTGCCTCCGTCAACGTCCTCGGTGAGCCCCTACAGACCTGTGGCCGCGACCCCCTCACGGGTTTTTTCCGGGACGGGTGTTGCAACACCGGGCATGCCGATGGCGGCATGCATACCGTCTGTGCGGTGGTCACCGAGACCTTTCTCGATTTCTCCCGACAGCAGGGCAATGATCTGACCCGACCCGTCCCGCTGGCGGACTTCCCGGGCCTGGAGCCCGGAGATCGCTGGTGCCTTTGCGCCGGGCGCTGGCTCGAAGCTTATCGAGCCGGCGTGGCGCCGCTGGTGGATCTGGACGCTACCCACGAGGAAACCCTGGCCGTCATCGACTTCAACCTGCTGGTGGAATACGCCCTCAACAAAGAATAAGGGTATTCGCAAAAGTTATTTATCGCTGCGTTTTATAGCCATCAGAATATAAAGATATTCCAATGTCCGAGGCTTTTCATGACGGCAACGCAGCGAATCACCGGAGCATCCGGCTGGGCTTTTCTTCTGCTATTCACGGCGCTCCTGGCCCGTCCCGCCCTGGCCAGCGAAGATACTACCCGCCTCGAAGTGGGCTACATGCCAATTCTGCCGGTGGCTCAGCTGTTCGTGCTGGAGGAGGCCGGATGGGCCGAGGAAGCCGGGCTGGAGCTGGAGCTGACGCGCTTCAGCAGTGGACCGGCCATGACCCAGGCACTGGCCTCCGGCGAGCTGGATGTCATGTACTTCGGGATCGGCCCCGCCATGGTCAGTCGCGCCCGGGACATTCCCATCACCGTCCTGGCGGCAAGCATTCAGGAGCAGATCGGCCTGGTTGCCCGCGGCGCCCTGGCCGAGGCGTTTGAGCGGCATCCCGACGACGCGGCCGCCGCCATCGCCGATTTCACCGACCGCCAGGGCCGTCCGCCGGAAATCGCGACATTCCCGGAAGGATCGGTCCCGGATACCGTGCTGCGTCATTGGCTGATCGAGGAATTGGGGATTGGCACCGAAGCGGTCCAGATCACGTCCATGGGTGCTGATCGAGTCCAGCAGGTGCTCCTGGCCCAGGCCGTGGATGGCGCGTCGATCCTTGAACCCATTCTCACCACCGTTCAGGAGCGGGTGGAAGGGGCCCGACTGGTGGCCACCGCCGACGACATGCTGCCGGGTCAGCCCGGCGCGGTGCTCGCCGCGCGGCAGTCCGCCATCGAGGAACATCCCGAGGCCCTGCGCGACCTGCTCCAGCTGCATATTCGCGCCACCCGGTTGCTGAATGACCACCCGGTAGTGGCGGCCCCGTACGTTCGCGAGTTTGTTGGCCGGCGCCTGATTCCGCTGGAGACCATCGAAACCGCCCTGCAGGCACCCACCTCCAACTACGTCTCGGATCCCGATGAAATCCGCGACGGTACCCGGCGAATGCATGACTTCCAGCTGGAGCGCGGCACCCTGAATCGGCCTGTCGATCTGGACGCTCTGTTCGATCGATCCCTCTATGAAGCGGCCTGGCAGCGCGAGCAGGACCGTGTCGAAAACTAATCGCGCACTCATCAGCGCCGGCGGACTGCTGGGCTTTCTGCTGGCCTGGGAGCTGACCCTGCGGGCCGGCCTGTTGCCGGGTGCGCTGGTGCCCCTGCCATCGATCATCCCCAGCGTGCTGATCGAGGAAATCCGCGACGGCATCTGGCAGGCCATGGTGATTTCGAGCTTTCAACACTATGGCATCGGACTGCTGCTGGGTTCGTCGCTGGGGATTGTGGTGGGCGTGGCGGCGGCGCTGATGCCGTTTTTCAATGCCCTCCACGCCTGGTTGGCGAGGCTTCTGCGCCCCATCCCGCCCCTGGCGTGGATCCCCTTTGCCATCATCTGGTTTGGCATCACGCCCACGGCGGCGGCTTTCATCATCAGCATCGGCGTGTTCTGGATTAACTACTTCGCGAGTTACAGCGCCGTCGAGGCCATCGACCCGGGCTACAACGAACTGGCGGATGCTTTCGGTCAGGGAGGACTGCTCCCCCGACTCTTCAAGGTCACGCTTCCAGCGGCGGCGCCGGGGATTCTTGGCGGTCTGCGCGCCGGGCTGGGTCAGGGATGGATGACCGTGGTGGCGGCGGAGCTTTTTGGCATCACCGGAATCGGCCAACGAATGATGGAGGCATCCAGCCTCCTCGCCACCGATGTGGTGGTGGTTTACATGCTCACCATTGCCGCGCTCTACGCGGTGATTGACGCGGTCTTTGTCCTGATTCAACGGAGGATCCTGCGATGGCAGCCGTAAATGAGACCCGGCAGCCGGTTCTCACGGCCCGGGATGTGGCCGTGGGTTTTGACGGGACCCCCGTACTCAACCAGGTGGACCTGGCCCTCAGACCCCAGGGGCTGATCGCCATTGTCGGCGCCTCCGGAGTCGGCAAGTCGACGCTGCTGCGAGCCCTGGCCGGCCTGTTGACCCCGCTGAGCGGCCAGGTCCAGCGCCCCGGTGCCACCCGACGGGACACCCGCGGCTGGTCCATGGTGTTCCAGGCCCCCCGGCTGCTCCCCTGGCGACGGGTGCGGGCCAACGTCGAGTTTGGCCTGGAAGGACTGGGGCTGTCCCGACGCGAGCGCGCACTGCGAGCCGAGCGCTACCTGGATCTCGTCGGCCTGAATGAATACGCCGATCGCTGGCCCCACAGCCTCTCCGGTGGACAGCAGCAGCGGGTCGGTCTTGCCCGCGCCATGGCCGTGGAGCCTGACGTGCTGTTCATGGACGAGCCATTCTCGGCGCTGGATGCCATCACCCGGCGCCGGCTCCAGCAATCCCTGGTGGCGCTGCGTCGCCAGACCACCGCCGCCATCGTCTTTGTCACCCACGATATTGAAGAGGCGGCGCTGCTCAGCGATCGCATTGTGGTGCTGGGTCACGCGCCCGATGAGCCCACCGCCTCGGTGCGTGCCACCGTAGACGTGCCCCTGGCACTCAGCGATCGCCGCAGTGACCCGGCCTTCCGGCCGCTGGTGCAGGAAGTCGAAGAGATGATTCGGACCGCACCGCAAGGCTTGCAGGCCGCGGATTCGAGTCCCTCCCGAGCCAGCGGCTGACCCCGACCCCCCAACGGGCGCATAATGGCTCCATGGAATTGAGTAGCCCGGAATTTACTGATGGCGGCGAAATGCCCTGGAGCATGTCCGCGGCCAACGAAAACCGATTTCCGCCACTCAACATCGACGGGGTCCCCCCAGGCACCCGCTCGCTGGCCCTGGCCCTCGAGGATCTGAACTCGCCGGTGGGCGGGCTCACCCATTGGCTGGGCTGGAACCTGCCGCCCGACACCGGCCATCTGGATGCACTGACTTGGCCGCCGCACGCCGTGGTGGGGATGAGTGACTTTGGCAAAGTGGGGTATCTCGGGCCCATTCCGCCCCAGGGGCGGCACACTTACCGGTTTGTTCTGTTCGCCCTCGACACCGGACTGGATCTGCCCGAGGGCGCCACGCGGCGGGCCTTTGATGAGGCCATCGACGGACACGTCATCGCCACCGCCGAACTCGAAGGCAGTATCGAGCGGACGCCGGAGGGCGACTGAGCATGTCCGCCCGCTATCGCGCCGACGCATTCTTTGCCACCGCCAATCCGACGGTGTTCATTGCCTCCACCATCGTCATTGGCAGCTTCGTGGCCTTTGGCGTGGTGCTCCCCGAGACCGCCAACCAGGTTTTCAGCGAGATACACGGCTTTATCACCGAGTACTTCGGCTGGGGGTATCTGCTGGCGGTGTCGTTTTTCGTCGGCTTCCTGATCTGGCTAGCCTTGAGCCGCTACGGCTCCATCCGCCTGGGTCAGCCCAACGACCGGCCGCAGTTTCGCTTCAGTGCCTGGTTCGCCATGCTGTTCAGTGCCGGCATGGGCATCGGGCTGATCTTCTGGGGGGTAGCCGAGCCGGTACTTCATTATCAGCACCCGCCCACCGGGGAGGGGGGCACCCCCGAGGCCGCCCGCCAGGCCATGGTCTACAGCTTCTACCACTGGGGGCTGCACGCCTGGGCGGTCTACGTGATTCTGGGTCTGTCGGTGGCCTATTTCAGCTTCCGCCACAGCCTGCCCCTGAGTATCCGCTCGATTTTCTATCCGCTGCTGGGCAACCGGATCTATGGACCCATCGGCCATGTCATTGATGTGCTTGCCGTTTTTGGCACCCTCTTCGGCCTGGCCACTTCCCTGGGTTTTGGCGCCATGCAGTTCAACACCGGGCTGAACGTGCTGCTCGGCGTTGAGGTGTCCCCCACCAACCAGGTGATCATCATCGGCGCCATTACCGCCCTGGCGGTAATCGCCGTGGTCTCCGGCCTGGACCGCGGCCTGAAATGGCTGAGCCTGTTCAATCTGTTCCTGGCCGCGGGCTTCATGCTATTCGTGTTTGCCACCGGGCCGACGCTGTTCCTGATCCGCTTCCTGCTGGACTCCACCGGCGCCTATTTCCAGCAGCTCATCGGCATGAGCCTGTACACCGGTGCCGTGGAGCAGTCCGAGTGGCAGAAGGACTGGACCATGTTCTACTGGGGATGGTGGATCGCATGGTCGCCGTTCGTGGGCATTTTCATCGCGCGCATTTCCCGCGGCCGCACCATTCGGGAATTCATTGTCGGGGTGCTGGCGCTGCCGAGCCTGTTCGTCTTTGCCTGGATGACCGTATTCGGTGGCACCGCCCTGCACATGGAGCTTTTTGACACCGGCGCCGGCATTGCCGAGGCCGTGGACGCAGACACCACCGTGGCGCTCTACCGGACGCTGGCGGAGCTCCCATGGGCGACGTTCTCCTCGGCCATCGCCACCCTGCTGATTGGCACCTACTTCGTGACCTCATCGTCCTCGGGTACCTATGTCATTGACGCGCTCATTTCCCGCGGTGCCAAGCATTCGCTGCGCCGGCAACGGGTCATCTGGGGGATCACCGAAGGCGCAGTGGCTGCCACGCTGCTCATTGTCGGCGGCCAGCAGGCGCTGAACAGCCTGCAGACCGGCGCCATCATTGCCGGTTTTCCGGTGGCGATCATCCTGCTGATCTGTTGCCTGAGCCTGCTGCGGGCGTTGCGCCGGGAATTTGACGTTCCCGGCGTCAACCCCACCCTCGGCTAGCGACAGCTGCCTAAGCTCCCCGCAATCGGGCGATATCCGCCGCGATTTCGTCGAGCACCACCGGGTCATCGATGGTCGCCGGCATGTTCCAGGACTCGCCGTTGGCAATGCTGCGCATGGTGCCCCGCAACGTCTTGCCAGAGCGGGTTTTGGGCAGGCGGTTGACCACCGCACAGTGCCGGAATGCCGCCACCGGCCCGATGTGATCGCGGATCCGCTGGATCAGTTCCGCCACCAGCTTGTCGTCGTCCCCCGCGTAGCTGCTGGAGGGCACCACCAGCCCGATGGGAATCTGCCCCTTGAAGGCATCGGCCACGCCAAAGACGGCGGCTTCCACCACCTCCGGGTGATCGCTGAGGACTTCTTCCATCTGACCCGTGGACAGCCGATGGCCGGCGACGTTAATGACGTCGTCAATCCGGCTCATGATGTGGATGTACCCCTCGTCATCCACGATGCCGGAGTCCCCGGTGAGATAATGGCCGGGATACTGGGTGAAATAACTGCTTTCGAAGCGGTCGCGGGCTCCCCAGAGAGTCAACAAATTGCCCGGTGGCAGCGGCAGGCGGATGGCGATATTGCCCAGCTCCCCCGCTGGCACCGATTCGCCCGCCTCATCCAGTGCGCGCACATCATAGCCAGGCATGGGACGCCCCGCGGAGCCGATCTTCACCGGAATCTCCTCCAGCCCGAAGCGATACCCCGCAATGGCCCAGCCGGTCTCGGTCTGCCACCAGTGATCGAACACCGGCCGTTGCAGGTGCTTTTGCGCCCACCGCACGCTGTCCGGGTCCGACCGCTCCCCGGCCAGGAAAAACGCCCGCAGACTGGACAGATCATGACGCGCGATGGCTTCGCCGTCGGGATCGACCTTCTTGATGGCACGCAACGCCGTGGGTGCGGTAAACAGCGCCCGAACGCCGTAGGTCTCCACGATGCGCCAAAATTCCCCGGCATCCGGCGTACCCACCGGCTTGCCCTCGAACATAACCGTGGTGGAGCCATTCAGGAGCGGGCCGTAAACGATGTAGGAGTGCCCCACCACCCAGCCCACATC